>JAITSV010000070.1 GCA_031287575.1 Desulfovibrio sp. | reverse complement strand
GCTGGTTCGAGGACTACAACGAGAGGCACCCCCACAAGGGCCTGCGGATGAAATCCCCCAGGGAATTTATCCGCGCATCAGCAACCGCAGGGTGCCCGGTTTAGCAGGGGCAACTCCAGGCGGGGACTGAATGGTTTGAAGTCATCAGTATGTGACCAAGAAAAAATGCGTGCCGGTGCTTGGTTGATATGAACACGCCATGGGGCTTGGTCTGCCGCTTGGAGTGAACGCCAGTGAAGACGGCAACGTGATGTGCGTAGAAGCGTGTGACGCCGGGCTTTGGCGGCGGCACATGCGTCGCAACGGGGGCATGGGTAAAGGCACCCTCGCGTGGTAGTGGCTGCGGGAGCCTTGCGCGCATTGGCGTCACCGGCGGCAGATCGCCCGAAGGCGCCCCGGCGCCGAAGGGAAGCTGCCACCGAAGGGACGCCGCGCAGGAAACGCTGGGGGTCCAGGGGTGGCGAAGCCCCCCTGGAGCGCGGGGTTGCAAGGGGCCGCCGCTCAGCGGCCCCTTGCCCGTCGGAGACATAACGAAATCGGGCGTGTTCAGCAGGGCAGGACAGTCTTCGTAGAGGCCGCGCCCAGCGGGGTTACGCGTCATCCTGCCCGCCGGAGACATAACGAAATCGGGCGTGTTCAACAGGGCTGGACTGTCTTCGTAGAAGCCGCGCCCAACCGCGCACGACCTCGCCTTGTCTCCCCCTTCAGCATAGCCCCCCTCCCCCCCCCACCCCCAACCCTTGCCATTCCCGCCGATTTCTGGTCTTGAAACCCCTTGCGCGCCACATAACCGCGCGGCACCGGCACCCGGCACTCGGTTCACCACGCAGCCGCCGCCATCCGGCCCTCCGCCGCCGCCCCGCCGGGGCCTATCCCCACACGCGCGCCATCAACCGTACGAACATTCCCCAACTATATGAGCAAGAAACCCTCTCCCGCCCTCATCGCCCAAAACAAGAAGGCCCGGCATCTCTATGAACTCGACGATTTCATGGAGGCAGGCCTCGTCCTGACCGGCTCGGAGGTCAAAAGCCTGCGCGCGGGGCACGTGAACTTCCGCGACAGCTACGTGGATTTCCGCAACGGCGAAGCCTTTCTGGTGGGCCTGCACATCGCCCCGTACGACAACGCGGGCTACGCCCAGCACGACCCCGACCGCGACCGCAAGCTGCTGCTGCATGCCAAACAGATCAACACCATGGCCTTGCGCGTGGCCCAGAAGGGCCTGACCGTGGTGCCGGTGAACCTGCACTTCAGCAAGGGCCGGGTGAAGGTGGAAATCGCCGTGGGTCGCGGCAAGAAGCTGCACGACCAGCGCGAGGACCTGAAGAAGCGCGCCGCCGACCGGGATACCGAGCGCGAGCTGGCCCGGTTCTAGGAGATGTTTCCAAATTGTCTTTTCGCCCGTTGGCTGCGTCAAGCTTCGCCTGCCATTTCGGTCAAATACGAACAAAGTATATTCCCTCATGGCAGGCTTGCTTTCCTTGCCAACGAACGAAAATCCTCATTCAGAAACACCCCCTGAAGTGTCCTGCCTGCGCCAAAAAAATCTGGTTTGCACGCGCACTGACGCTCTGAATCAATCCCTCCCCTCGGCCATCTCCCAGCCAATCCCCAACCGCATCAGCCCGGATAGCCCCGTGTCCACCCAAGCCCCCCATCTCAGCGCCACGCAGGAACGTTCCCTGCGCGACATCTTTCCCGGCGATGCGCTGCTGCTCACGCCGGAACAGACCCTGATCTTCGCCACCGACGCGGGCCGCCGCATGGGCACCCCGCTGGCCGTGGTGCGCCCCACCACCGAAGCGCAGGTGGTGGAACTGCTGCGCCTGGCCCAGGCGGAGCACCTGCCCGTGTACGCGCGGGGCCGCGCCTCCAACCAGGTGGGCGCGTGCGTGCCGGCCCGGCCCGGCATCGTGGTGTCCCTGCTGCACATGAACCGCATCCTCGACATCGCGGACGACGACTTCGTGGCCGAGGTGGAGCCGGGCGTGGTCACCTCCGACCTGCAACGCGCCGTGGAGGCGCGCGGCCTGTTCTACCCGCCGGACCCGGCCAGCATCGACATTTCCACCATCGGCGGCAACGTGGCCACCTGCGCGGGCGGCATGCGCGCCCTGAAATACGGCGTCACCCGCGAATACGTGCTGGGGCTGACGGCGGTGCTGCCCGGCGGCAGGGTGCTGCGTACCGGGGGCCGCTGCCACAAGAACGTGGTGGGGCTGGACCTGACGCGCCTGTTCGTGGGGTCGGAAGGCACCCTCGGCATCGTCACCCGCATCGCGCTGAAGCTGCTGCCCCTGCCGCAGGCCACGGCCACCCTGCTGGCCGGGTTCGGCTCCATGGAAGCGGCCATGCACGGGGTGCGGCGCATCTTCCGCGCGGGCATCCTGCCGGTGGCGCTGGAATTCCTGAGCCCGGAAGTGCTGGACTGCGTGGCCCGCCGCCAGACGCCCCCGTGGCCCGACAGCGTGCGCGGCGCGCTGCTGATCCGCCTGGACGGCAGCCGCGAATCGCTGCCGCTGGAAGTGCGCCGCATGCACGACGCCCTGCATAACAACGATGGCGCATCCGGTGACGCATCGGGCAACGCATCGGGCAACGAACCACCGGTATGGTCCGCGCATGGCGTGGGCCGCGACGAGGAAGAACCCCTGTGGGCCATGCGGCGCGGCATCAGCCCTTCGTCGTACCTGGTCCGGCCCAACAAGATCGGCGAGGACATCGCCGTGCCGCGCGGTCGCCTGCTGGACGCGCTGACCGGCATCCGGACCATCGCCGAGGCGCACGACCTGCCCATCCTCACCTACGGCCACGTGGGCGACGGCAACATCCACGTGAACATCATGTACGACGGGGCAGACCCTTCGGAAACCACCCGCGCCGACGCCGCCACCGTGGAAGTGATGCGCCTTGTCCGCTCCATGGACGGCACCCTTTCCGGCGAGCATGGCGTGGGCATGGCCAAGAAGGAATTCCTGCACCTGCAACTTTCGCCCCTGGAAACGGAACTGATGCGCCAGGTGAAGCACGCCTTCGATCCGCTGGGTATCATGAATCCGGACAAGGCCTACTAGGGGCAACACACCATGAACACGGACACCACCTCCAAATCCACGACGAACGGCGGCACGGCGGGCGACACCGCCGGGCAGCCCCGCGCCTGCCTGCTGTGCGGCCAGTGCACCGCCGTGTGCCCCGCCTTTCTGACCACCGGGCAGGAAGAGCTTTCGCCCCGCGCCAAGCATCTGGTATTCGCCGCCCTGCGCGACGAGCCGGGGCGCCTCGGCCTGAAGCCCGCGCGCGAACTGGCCGACCGCTGCCTGTCCTGCGGGCGCTGCGCGGCCATCTGTCCGCAAGGGCTGTCGGTGCCGCAGGCGCTGGCCGCCCTGCGCGCCAAACACCCCAACTGGCAGCAGTGGCTGTGGAAGCAGTGGATAGAGCACGGCCGCCTGCTGTGGCCCGCGCTGGCCCAAATGACCCGCGTGGTGCCGGGCGCGGTGGTGCCGGAAGGCGTGCAGCACATGCTGCGGTCCGCCGCCGCCATGCTGCCCCCGCCGCCGCCCGCCCCGTGGATTGTTGCCGACCGGGCGACTTCCGACAGCCTGCGCGACGGCGACGGCCCCGATGGAATGCGCAACCATACGGCGGGCAGCGCAACCCGCGGCGAGGCCGCCCGCCCTCCGGCCATGCTCTTTGCCGGGTGCACCGCCCGGCGCATCCGCCCCCGCTGGAGGGACACGGCCCGCGCCCTGCTGCGCTGGCTGGGCCACCCCGCGCCCGCGCAGGGCGATGAAGACTCCTTCACCTGCTGCGGCTCCACCCTGGAGCACGCCGGCATCCCCGATGCCGCCGCTGCGGCCCGCGCCCGCAACCTTGATGCCTGGCGCGCCGCCGGGCGCCCGCTGCTGGTCACCTTTTGCGCCACCTGCCATCACGGCCTGTCCGAATACCCCGGCCACGCCGACCTCGACTGGCAGGCCGGCGAGCGCAAGGCCTGGGCCGCCGCCCTGCGCCCCCTGTCCACCCTGTGGGGGGACGCCGCATTCCGCGTCACCGCCGACGCCCCGGCCCAGCCCGAAGCAGACGCCCCCGCGCCCGTGCGCTACCATCAGCCCTGCCACCGCAAGGGCACGGACCCGGATGCCGTGTGGCTGCGCTCCCTGCTGGGCAGCCGCATGCGCGCCCCCGGCGGGGTGAACTGCTGCGGCATGGGCGGCGTGCTGCAACTGGCCGCGCCCGACCTTTCACGCACCGTGGCCGATGCCTGCTGGAACGCGCTGCTGCCGGAACGCGCCGCCGCGTCCATTCCCGCGTCCACCTCGCCCTCCACGGCTTCCTCCGCCGCACCTGCCACCGCGTCCACGCCGGACGCACCAGCAGCCACGGCCAACACAGCACCGCAACCGAACATCACCGTGCTGACGGGATGCAGCGGCTGCACCCTGCAACTGGCCGCAACCGCGCCTCCCAACGTGCGCGTGCTGCACTGGCTGGATGTGGTGGGCGTGCCGCACGGCTAATTCCCCCACGTTCAGCTTCGCGCCATCCGTGCATCCTTGCGGACGGCGGCTCCGGCGCGACATGTCCGGGCCGCCGTCCGTCCGCATTGCATGCCGCCGTTCCGAAACCCGCGCGCACCCCAGCCCAACCCTGCCCAGCCCTGCCCGAATAAGGATTTAGGTTACGATATCCTGTCATTCCGGCGCAGTGCAGGCAAATTCAGGATGCGCGCATTGCCAACCGAAGGTATTTGACTTATTTGAGAGGGGTTCGGCCACCCGCCGCGCGGCACATGTTTTTCGCACCGTACCCGCCGCGCCGCTGGCGCTGCATGCGCCCTCCGCAGGTGCAGCCGAACCGCCCGGCACCGCGAGCCGCGCGCAGGTTCCGCCCCCCGGCCTTCGTCGGCACGGCGCAGGCACCGCGCGCCACGCCACGCGGCAGACCGGCCCGTCGGCCCTGCGGCCATCGCCAGCCCCGCCCCGCGCGGGGCCTTATGCGCGGCAACCGGCCTTTGCCGCCCCGCGTTCCCACCGCCCCCACCTTTCGGGAGAAGGAATGTTCGATACCCTGTTCAAAAGCATCTTCGGCTCTTCCAACGACCGCTACATCAAGCGCTGCCGCACCCGCGTCGAGGCCATCAACGCCCTGGAACCGCAGATGCAGGCCCTTGCCGACGCAGACTTTCCGGCGCGCATTGCCGAATACCGCGAACAGGCCCAGAACGGCCGCAGCCTGGACGACCTGCTGCCCGAAGTCTTCGCGCTGACGCGCGAGGCGGGCAAGCGCGCCCTGAACATGCGCCACTTCGACGTGCAGTTGGTGGGCGGCATGGTGCTGCACGAAGGCCGCATCGCCGAAATGAAGACCGGTGAAGGCAAGACCCTCGTGGCCACCCTGCCCGTGGTGCTGAACGCCATCTCCGGCCTTGGCGTGCACGTGGTCACCGTCAACGACTACCTGGCCAAGCGCGACGCCGCGTGGATGGGCCGCCTGTACAACTTCCTGGGCCTTTCCGTGGGCGTCATCGTGCACGGCCTGTCCGACGAGGAACGCAAGGAAGCCTACGGCTCCGACATCACGTACGGCACCAACAACGAATTCGGCTTCGACTACCTGCGCGACAACATGAAGTTCTACCCGCACCAGCTGGTGCAGCGCGAACACAATTTCGCCATCGTGGACGAAGTGGACTCCATCCTCATCGACGAAGCACGCACGCCGCTGATCATCTCCGGCCCGTCGGAGGATTCCACCGGCCTCTACCGCCGCGTGGACGACATCATCCCCAGACTTTCCGCCGAAGCCCACTTTTCCGTGGACGAAAAGGCCCGCACCGCCACCCTCACCGACGAGGGCGTGGCCAAATGCGAAGAACTGCTGGGCATCGACAACCTGTTCGACCCCGGCAACATCACCTTCCAGCACCACGTGTTGCAGGCCCTGAAGGCCCACCACGTGTTCCGGCGCGACGTGGACTACATCGTCACCCCCGAAGACCAGGTGGTCATCGTGGACGAGTTCACGGGCCGCCTCATGCCGGGCCGCCGCTTCAGCGACGGGCTGCACCAGGCGCTGGAAGCCAAGGAAAAGGTGAAGGTGGAAGCGGAAAACCAGACGCTGGCCTCCATCACCTTCCAGAACTACTTCCGCATGTACAAGAAGCTGGCGGGCATGACCGGCACGGCGGACACCGAAGCCGTGGAATTCCAGCAGATCTACGGGCTTCAGGTCATCACCATCCCCACCAACAAGCCCATGGTCCGGCGCGATTATCCGGATTCCATCTACCGCACCCGGCGCGAAAAATTCGAAGCCATCGTGGCCGCCATCGGCGAGCTGCACAAGAGCGGCCAGCCGGTGCTGGTGGGCACCATCTCCATCGAGACATCGGAACTGCTCTCGGCCATGCTCAAGAAAACGGGCGTGCCGCACAACGTGCTGAACGCCAAGCACCACGAGCAGGAAGCCGAAATCGTGGCCCAGGCGGGCCAGCACGGCAAGGTCACCATCGCCACCAACATGGCGGGCCGTGGCACCGACATCGTCCTGGGTGAAGGCGTGCGCGAAATCGGCGGCCTGCACATCCTGGGCACCGAACGCCACGAAAGCCGCCGCATCGACAACCAGTTGCGCGGCCGTTCGGGCCGCCAGGGCGACCCCGGCTCGTCGCGGTTCTACCTTTCGCTCGAAGACGACCTGATGCGCCTGTTCGGGTCCGACCGCATCTCCGGCCTGATGCAGAAGCTGGGCATGGAGGAAGGCGAACCCATCGAGAACCGCATGGTCAGCCGGGCCATCGAAAACGCCCAGAAGCGTGTGGAAGGCCACAACTTCGAAATCCGCAAGACCCTGCTGGACTACGACAACGTCATGAACCAGCAGCGCGAGGTCATCTACACCCTGCGCCGCGAAACCATGATGGAGGCGGACCTTGAAGAGACCGCCGTCGAGTTCATGGACGACCTGTTCGACGAAATCTACGGCGACGCGGAACAGGGCAAGGGCAACGAGGGCGACGACGCCAAGGCTTACGCCCTGGCCCGCCTGCGCGACGTGTTCAACATCACCCGCGTATTGCCCCTGACGGATGGCAACCTGCCCGACCGCGAAACCGCGCGTGGCGCCGTGCTGTCCATCCTGGACGAACTGAAGCGCGACACCGGCGAGGTGTACCGCGACATCCTGCGCTTCTTCCTGCTGGAAGAAGTGGACCGCTGCTGGAAGGAACACCTGCTGAACATGGACCACCTGCGCGACGGCATCGGCCTGCGCGGGTACGGCCAGCGCGACCCCAAGCAGGAATACAAACGCGAGGGCTTCTCGCTGTTCCAGGAAATGCTGTTCCGCGTGCGCGAAAACCTGTTCCGCGCCCTGACCCGCCTGCGCATCCAGCGCGAGGAACAGGCCCCGCCGGAAGAACTGAAGCAGGAATTCAAGCACAAGGAAGAGCCCAAGAGCCTGAACTATTCCGGCGCGCAGAAG
This sequence comes from Desulfovibrio sp., assembly GCA_031287575.1. GTDB lineage: Bacteria > Desulfobacterota > Desulfovibrionia > Desulfovibrionales > Desulfovibrionaceae > Cupidesulfovibrio. Next base: position 118,581 of record JAITSV010000070.1, on the reverse strand, counting down.
GAAACCCCGTCCGCCGCGCCCGAACGACGAGGCGAGCCCAAGGTTGGCCGCAACGACCCGTGCCCCTGCGGCAGCGGCCAGAAATACAAGAAGTGCTGCGGCGCCTAGCCGCGCACCATACGCGTATCCACAGGGGCGGAGCGGGTTATACCCGTTCCGCCCTTCACTTTTCCGGGACTTGCCCGTAATACGCACCACGTGTGCCGCCGCACGCCGGATGGCGCGCCAACACTGCGCCACGGCACGCCAAACATGCAGTGCATGGCGCCAGCGGGCACCCCACGCACCCGACAACCGGCCCACCGGGCCGAACACGGAGCCAGTATGGCCACCAACGACACCCCGGCAGCGTCCCCGACCACCAACGGCGAAATCCCCGTCCCCTGCGCGGCCCCCAAGGGCTTCCGCTTTGCCACCACGGGCGCCGGATTTCGAAAGTCGGATCGGGACGATCTGGCCCTGGTGGTCAGCGACACCCCCGCCGTGGCCGCCGCCGTGTTCACCAAAAACCTGTTCCAGGCCGCCCCGGTGCTGGTGGCGCGCGACATTCTGGCCCGCGCGCCCATGGCCCGCGCGGTGCTGATCAACTCCGGCCAGGCCAACGCCTGCACCGGCGACGAGGGCCTGGCCAATTGCCGCGCCACGCTGGAACTGGTGGCAACCGCCACCGGCCTTGCGCCACAGGACATCCTGCCCGCGTCCACGGGGGTCATCGGTGCGCAACTGGCCATGGACAAGTGGGCCGCCGCCGTACCCGCCCTTGCGGCGGACCTTGGCAACAAGAGCCCGGAAGATTTCGCCAAAGCCATCATGACCACCGACGCCTTTCCCAAGTTCGCCTCGCGCACGGTGGAGCTTTCCGGCGGCACGGTGACCCTGGTGGGCATGGCCAAGGGCGCGGGCATGATCTGCCCCAACATGGCCACCATGCTGGCCACCGTGCTGTGCGACGCCGACGTGGAGCCCGCCGCCTGGCAGGCCCTGTTCCGCGATGCGGTGGACGCCACCTTCAACCGCGTGACCGTGGACGGCGACACCTCCACCAACGATACCGTGTTCGGGCTGGCCAACGGCGCATCCGGGGTGGCCGCGCGCGGCGCGGACCTGGCCGTGCTGGGCGCGGCGCTTACCGGCGTGCTGGGCGAGGTGGCCTACATGCTGGTGAAGGACGGCGAGGGCGCCACCAAGGTCATCCACATCAACGTGGCGGGCGCGCGTGACGACGCCGACGCGGAACTGGCCGCGCGCACCGTGGGCCATTCGCAACTGGTCAAGACGGCCATGTACGGGCGCGACGCCAACTGGGGCCGCATCGTGGCGGCGCTGGGCCGCAGCGGGGCCACCTTCAACCCGGCGGCGGTCATCGTGTCCCTGTGCGGGGTGGAACTGTTCCGGGGCGGACAGCCCACCAACCTGGACTTCGACGCGCTGCTCAAGGAACCGCTGGCCGGGCGCGACATCGTGGTCAACATCATGCTGGGCAACGGTCCGGGCAGCTACCGCCTGCTGGCCTCGGACCTGACGCACGACTACGTCAGCTGCAACGCCGACTACCGCAGCTGACGGCGAGTGGCTCGCCGCTGCCTGCTGCATGTTGGCGGCGAGGGGCACGGTGCAAACCGTGACCCTTTTCGTATTGATTGACGATGATGACCGCTGAAGGTTCGGCGGGCTGAAGGCTCGACGGTTGGACAGGGCGGGTGAAGGCTGACGGCTTGGCTGCGTGGCGACCGACCATTCACGGATGGGGCGGGATGGCGGCGAAGCCACCCCGTCACGCTTTCCGCCCCACGAAAGTGGGCCACGCGCTTGACAGCGCGCCCGCCAACCGGGTACACACGCTTTCTCGCGCGGCGTGCCGCGCGACAACGGAGAGGTGGCCGAGCGGCCGAAGGCGCTCCCCTGCTAAGGGAGTATACGGGCAAAACCTGTATCGAGAGTTCAAATCTCTCCCTCTCCGCCAGACGACAAAGGGTCACGGTGCAAACCGTGACCCTTTTCGTATTAATTTCAGCAAACTACACCCTCCTTGACAGTGCACGCCGGTCCCTGCCGCCAGAAAGCCCCTTGCACAGGCGACATGCCCAACGCCCACTGTACGCGCGCGACGTTTGACACGACGGCGCAGCCTGCTTGGCACCAAACCCCCTGTGCGGGCGCGCGTGGCCCGGTTCGATTGCGCCCGGCCATCGGCCTGAAATTCCAGGGGCGACGGGCGGCTTCGCACACCCCTGCATACCCCCTTCATCCTGCGGGACCGGCGCCCGCGACATCGGGAACGACATCAGCGGGATGCGGAAGCGTGGTTTTTCGTTCATCGCTTGCCACTTGCATTTCATAATGGCCTGCACCATGCTATGGCCCGCACGCCGTACACGGTACGACACCAGCACGTTTCCGCCACGCGCCTTTCCGCTGCCACATCACGTCGTTGCCGCTCTCCTTGCCTGTCGGTGCGACAGCCACGCCAATATGGCGTGACGCCAGCGACACGGAAGCATCACAAGAAATTTTCAGGAGCACGATGCATGGACATCGCAACCCTTTTCGGACTCATTGTCGGCCTTGCCATGGTCTTCGGCGCCATCATGGGTGGGGGGTCCATATGGCTGTTCGTTGACCTGCACGCCTTCATGATCGTCGTGGGCGGTTCATTGGCGGCCATCTGCATCAACTTTCCGCTCAATCAGGTGTTGCAGGCCTTCCGTGCAGCATCCAAGACATTGATGATGCGTGAATTCTCTGATGCAGACGTGGTCAACTCCATGGTGCGCATCGCCGAACTGAGCCGCCGCGAGGGCATCATGGCGCTGGAACACGTGCACACCAACGACGCCGTGCTCAAGAAGGCCTGCATGCTCATCGCCGACAATGCCGCGCCGGAATTGATCAAGGATTCACTGCTGATTGAAATCTCGTCGCTGTGCAAGCGCCATTCGGTGGCCCAGAACGTGTTCAAGCGGCTGGGGCTGCTGGCCCCTTCGCTGGGCCTTACCGGCACCCTGATCGGCCTCGTGCAGATGTTCGCCAACCTCGACAACCCCAAGAGCATCGGCCCGTCCATGTCCGTGGCCATGATCTGCACCTTTTACGGGGCCATGCTCTCCAACCTCATCCTCACGCCCATCGCGGGCAAGCTGGCCGCGCGCACCCAGTTGGAGGTGCACCGGCTGGAAATCATCTTCGAAGGCGCCAAGTGCATCCTGGAGAATAACAACCCGCGCCTGGTCTACGAAAAGCTGTCCTCGTTCCTGGCACCCAAGGAGCGCCGCTATGCTCGATAAGGATGAACGCAAGAAGGCCATGGAATCCGACGGCGACGACCATGCCATCTGGCTGATCACCACCTCGGACCTTTCCCTGTTGCTGCTGGCCTGCTTCGTGCTGCTCTTTTCCATGTCTTCCGTGGAAAAGGGCACGTTTTCGGAATCCATCAGTTCGGTACAGCAGGCCCTGGGCGTGGGGGAAGGCGCGCGCATCGTGCGCCTGAAGGACGAAAAGGTGGGCAGCGTGGTGGACGAGGTGATGTACCGCCGCCAACTGGTGGAAGCCCAGAACAGGCTGTTCGCGGAGGTGCGCCTGTTCGCGCAGTCGCGCGGCATGAGCGACATCCTGACCGGCAGCAGCGAAGACGGCAAGATCACCCTGAACATGCCGGCCGGGGTGCTGTTCGAACCCGGCAGCGACACCATCACGCCCGAGGGGCGCAAGCTGTTGCAGCACATGTACGACCTGTTCGTGCGCCACCCGGACCAGGACATCAACGTGCGCGGCTTCACCGACAGTTCGCCCACCCCGTCCGGCGGGCGCTTCCGCGACAACTGGGACCTGTCCTCCGCGCGGGCCATCAACGTGCTGCGCACCCTGCTGGACATGGGCATAGCCCCGCACCGCATCACCGCCACCGGCCTTGCGGACATGAATCCGCTGTTCCCGAACACCACGGAAGAAAACCGGGCCAGGAACCGCCGCGTGGAATTCGTGCTGGAAAAGCAGATCCTGCGCGATAACGCCCAGTAGGACGAGCCCCCTGGAGATGCCGCGCATGAGGGTGGCGGACCGGACGGTCTCCGCCCGCCCGTCTGCCTGCCCGTCTGCCCGCCCGTCTGTCGGTCGGCGGCGTTCCGCCGGTTCGTCACGGCTCCGCCCTGCCCGCCCTATCTAGTTCCGCTTGATCAGCCCCACCAGGAACAGCAGCACGACGGCCCCCACCACGGCGGTGACCAGCGATCCCATCATGCCGCCGCCGTGCACGCCCACCATGCGGAACAGAAAGCCGCCCAGCACCGCGCCCACAACGCCCACGGCCATGTTGCCCAGAAAGCCGAAGCCACGCCCCTGCATCAGTTTGGCGGCCAGCCAACCGGCCAGCGCGCCCAGCAGCAGAAACCAGATGATGCCCATGTGCGTATCCTCCCGTAGTGAATGACGGCGGCAGCGGCGCCCGCCGGGGTTGCGCCCCTACGTTACCCTCGGCACGAAAAAAAGTCTGCCCCCCGCGCGAACCCGGACGTACCCGCGCCGCCCGGCCACGCCCGCGCATGGCAGACCGCACGCGGCCCGAATACCCCGCTGGAAATTCCGTGGGGTGGTCACGGCGGGCCTGCCGCGCCGCACGCGCGCGGGATGGGGCATCCCCGACGCCGCACGGTTGCCCACAAGACGCGCCGGAGTGTATGCTGAAGGCCAAGACGAAGCCGGGACCTGTGGCCGTACGCGCGCGGCAACCACGCAAACGCGCGCCTGCAACGCCGCATCTCCCCCGTCGTCAGGCATCGCCAGACATCGTCCGCCATTACGGGAGGTTTCCATGCGCATCCTCGTTCTTCTCCTTGCCCTGCTGTTGTTGCCGGGCGCGGCCACCAGCGCCCACGCCGTGCTCGGCCTGTTCGAAAACGACTACCGGGTGGTGTTCGACGCCGTGCCCGACATCAAGGACGAAAATATCTACCTTGGCGAATCGGTGATGGGCAGCATCACCAGGCGCGAGTTGAAAGGCAACAACGTGGTGCTCACCGTGGACGTGAAAAGGGAATTTCTGGGCAACATGGTGGATACCACGGTGTTCGTGGTGGAGGGCGGCCGCCTGAAGCACGCCACCCTCGGCCAGTCGTCCACCCCGCTGAAGGAAGGGGCCAACGTGCTGGGCTTTACCGATGCGCTGCACCTCAACCTGTTCAAGGCCAAGGCAGCCATGAACGACCTTGGCGACTACCTGCGCAAGAAAGCCGACGAACTGGCCAAGTAGCGGTGGAGACGCCCGGCAAAACGCCGGGCACGGGACCAGGCAAACGCACACGGCCCGGCTGGGGTACGGGACAAGTCCCGCCCTGCCGGGCCAGTTCGTTTGAAAAAGGGAAGGCGCGCGGCGGTCCGCCGTTCGGAGGGCAGACCCAACGCGGATCAGCCGGGAACGTCGGAATAGAGTGAGGAACCGTGGGAAGCGGCGAGAAATGCCGGAGCTTCCGGAAGCGTCGCGGAACGTCAGCCGGGCTACTCCAGCCGCCCCAGCATGATGGAGGTCACCAGCCGGTGGCGTGAAACCCCGCCCCGCCACCAGTAGGCCACGGGATGGCCGGTGGCATCGGTGGCAAGGCCGATGACCCCGCTGCCCACGCCGCCGATGCCCGGCTCGCGCATGTCCCTGGGCAGTGCGGCCAGCCATGCGGCGCTGCCCCGCTCCAGACCGGGAGCGATGGCCGGGGGCGCCTCCACCTGAGGTGGCCGGGGCAGCCCCGGAGAGGTGCCGGGAACGGGGGCCTGTTCCGGTTCCCGTTCGGGTGCCTGCCCCGCGACGGATTCCGCAACCGATTCGGCTGCCGATTGCGCGCCCCGCACCGTTTCCGCTTCGGGGCTGCCCGCCTCGCGCATGGCGGCAAGGTCGCCGTGCGGGCTCAAGGTACAGTCTGCCACGGGCAGCAGCACCTCGCCGGGCCGGGCCGGGTTCAGGCGCGGGTTGGCCAGCGCCACCATCACATGCCCGGTGGCGGAACTGGCGCTGCGTTCGGCGGGACGCAGCCAGGCCACCACGTCGCCGGGACGCAGGTCGGAAACCCGCTCCAGCCGCAGCCAGCCCGTGCCGTCGCCCTTGGGTCCGGCGCGCAGGATGCTGCGGTGAAAATCCTCCGCCCGCGGGCGGTAGTGCTTGCCGCTACGGTCCACGGTGGCCAGCGCGGAGGGATTCACCTCATACAGCAGCAACGACAGGAAGCCGGAACAGTTCAGTTCGAAGCGGCCCGTGTCCTCGTCCACCACGTAGCTGCCGGTGTAGCGGGTGCTGCGCACCTGCGAAAGCACGCGCACCGCCTCTGCGTACAGCGCCCTGGCGCCTTCGGTGGCGGGCCGGTCGCCGAAATTCGGCATGTGTTCCGTGGCGGGGGCTTCGGGGGTAACGGAATCGGAGGATGCGGAATCGGCTGGTGCGGAATCTGTCGGCGCGGCGGCGCTGGGCACGGACGATGCCATGACATCGGAAACCGGTGAAGCCACCCGCGGAACATCGTCACCGGCAGCCGCCGCGAAACGGGCGGACAACACCACCAGCAGACACGCCAGCATCACCAGAAGATGCACCGGCACACCCCGCCTTTTCCCGTCAGTCTGCATTACGTGCCCCCTTTCCGGCATCTCCGGCGGCATGCTCCGCCGTCCCACGTACACCCGGCCCGCAGGTTTGCACCCGGCCGGGCCGCAGGTGCAGCATATCGTAAATGGCGTCCATGTCCACGGCGGCGCGCACGGCGTCGGCCAGCCGGTCCAGCGCCGGGTCCAGCGAATACGGGGCCACCACGCGACCCAGCGGGGCAAGCCCCCGCCGCGTGCGCAGCCCGTCCAGGAAATGCCTGCGAAAGCCGTCTCCATCGAACACCCCGTGCAGCGAGGTGCCCCACACCCGCCCCCCGTGGGTGCCCCAGCCCAGCGGGCCGCCATCGTCGCGCAGCAGGAAGGGAAATGCAGCGTCAGGACTTGCAGGGCCGTCGGGGGTATCGCGGCCTTCAGCCAACGCCACCCGCCGTCCCTGCCCGGTTCCGCCGCCTTCCCCCTCCTCCGCCTCCACGGTAATGCCATGACGAATCTCGTAGCCCGTCACCGGCAGGCCGCTGCGCGGATGCATCCCCACCGTACGGCGCAGGGTCTTTTCCTCCGCCAGTTCGGTGCGCACCGGCAGCAGGCCCAGCCCCTGCTCGCTGCCGCCGCCTTCCAGCCCCAGCGGGTCGGCCACGCACAGGCCCAGCATCTGCAACCCGGCGCAAATGCCCGCCATCACCGGCCCGTCCGGATCCCGCGCAAGGCGCGCCAGCGCATCGGCCATGCCCGTGGCGCGCAGCGTCCGCAAATCGCCGGTGGTGTTCTTGCTGCCAGGCAGGATCACCGCGTCGGGCATCCTGCCGTCCGGGGCTGGCAGGTCCGCCGGGGTGCGGGCCACGCGCAGCCGCACGTCCGGTTCGCCGCGCAGGGCGTCCACGTCGGTAAAATTGCTGATGTGCGGCAGGTCCACCAGCACGATGTCCAGTACATCGTGTCCCGCTTCCACTACCGCCCCGTCTCCCGGGCCAGGCAGGTCTCGCAGGCCGGGCAGCCCTTCCTTGAAGGTCACGGAATCCTCTTCCGGCAGGCCCAGGTCGCGCAGGTACGGCACCACGCCCAGCACGGGCCGCCCGGTGCGTTGCTGCATGAAGTCCAGCGCCGGGTCCAGCAGGCTGGCGTCGCCCCGGAACTTGTTCAGCAGGTAGCCCGCCACGTGATTGCGTTCCCAGTCCTCCAGCAGTTCCATGGTGCCCACCAGCGCGGCGAACACCCCGCCCCGGTCGATGTCGCCCACCAGCAGCACGCGCGCCCCGGCATGGCGGGCCATGGCCATGTTCACGATGTCGTGGGCCTTCAGGTTGATTTCCGCCGGGCTGCCCGCCCCCTCGATGACCATCACGTCGTGCTCCGCCGCCAAGCTGTCGTAGGCGGCAAAGGCCGCGTCGCGCGCCTGCGGCTTGTAGTCCACGTACTGGCGCACCCGCATGACGCCCACGGGCCGCCCCATGACGATGACCTGCGAGCCCACGTCGGAACAGGGCTTCAGCAGCACCGGATTCATGCGCACGTCAGGGTCGAGCCGACAGGCCGCCGCCTGCACCGCCTGCGCCCGGCCCATTTCCAGCCCGTCGGGGGTGACGCAGGAATTGAGCGCCATGTTCTGCGCCTTGAACGGGGCCACGCGCAGGCCGTCCTGCAGGAAGATGCGGCAGAACGCGGCGGCAAGGATGCTCTTGCCCGCGTTGGAGCAGGTGCCCTGCACCATCAGGGCGGGCGTGCGGGGGGCGCAGGCGCGTGGCTCGGCACGGGTGGGTGCCCCGTCTGGCGGCACGGGCGGGACGGGCGGGACGGGCGGTGAGGACGGCGGAGTGACGGAATTCATGGGCCAAGGTCTAGCGCGAATCGGACCGCTCCGCCAGAGCGGGCCCCGACCCCGCTTCGGGCCGGTTAGGGCCGGTTGGGCCGCTTCGGGCCGGTTAGGGCCGGGCCGGTGCCTCCCCCCCCCACGTGCCCCGGCCCGGCCCGCCGGGAGGACCATCCGTGCGTCCCCCCCCGCACCGCCGCCACAATTTGTTCTCACGCCTTGCCCCAACATCCCCGGTGGGTTATCTTTCGGGAAGGCTCGGGCTTCCCTCCTTCCGCCGCCGTTCCCGTGCGGCCCCCGGCCCGTCTCCGCTGTCCCTTCGGCAACCCCAAACCGGGAGCACCGCCATGAACAGAACGCTCAAACTCGTGGCCGCCGCCATCGGCGCCCTGGTCATCCTTGCTGGCGCGGCCATCGCCATCGTGGTGGCCACCATCGATCCCAACGACTACAAGGGCCGCATCGAGGACGCCGCGCGCTCGGCCACGGGCCGGGAACTGGTCTTCGACGGCGACCTTTCGCTGTCCTTCTTCCCGTGGCTGGGCGTCGCCTTCGGCCCCATGCACCTCGGCAATCCGCCGGACTTTCCCAAGGCCGCGCCCCCGTCCTCGGCATCGGGCGCACCGGGCATATCGGGCGACGACGACATCTTCCTGCGCATCAAGGGCGGCGGGCTGCGCGTGGCCTTCATGCCCTTGCTGTCCAAGCGGGTGGAGGTGGCGGAACTGATGCTGGACGGGCTGCACCTGAACCTGGTGCGCGCCGCCGATGGCCGGACCAACTGGGACTTCGCCAAGCCCGGCCAGGCTCCGGCCCCCGGCACGCAATCGGCCCAGCCACAGGCGTCCAGCCCCGCCAGCCCGGCCACCCCGGCCAGTTCTGGAACCCCCCTCGCCGTGGCCGTGGACACCCTGTCGGTGAACGGGGCCTCGCTGTCCTTCCGCGACCTGTCCACCGGGCAGCAGTTCCGCGCCCGCGACCTGAACGTCAACGTCAACGGCCTGGCCCCCGGCGGCGACCCCGCCGACATCAAGCTTGCCGTGGCCATGTCCGGCCAGAAGCCGGACATCGAGGCGGACCTTTCCCTCACCGCCAAGGTGCAGTCCGACCTGGACGGCTCGGTGCTGCGCATCGACGGCCTGACCGTGACCCTTACCCCCAAGGGCGGCGTGGTGCCCGCCGGGCTCGGCAAGGTGGAACTGGCGGGCGACCTGACCGTGCACACCGTGCCGCAACGGCTGGACATCGCCCGGCTGTCGCTGTCCACGCCCACCCTGAAGATTGGCGCCAACGGCACCGCCGCGTTGGGGGCGCAATCGTTCGAAGGGCTGGTCACCCTGGCCGGTTCGCCGCGCAAGGCGCTGGAATCGCTGGGCACCCCGGTGCGCACCGCCGACCCCAAGGCGCTGGACGCGCTGGACCTGAAGCTGGACGTGCAGGCCGCGCCCGCCAAGGTGGACGTGCGGTCCATCACCGGCAAGCTGGACGACACCACCATTCAGGGCAAGGCATCCGCCGTGCCGGGCGCGGTGCAGGTGATCCGGGCGGAACTGACGCTGGACGCCATCGACGTAGACCGCTACCTGCCGCCGGAAGGGGATAAGGGCAAGGCGCCCGAAAAGGGCGCTGCCCCGGCGCCCCCCGCGACCTCTAAAGACGGCAAGGACGGCAAGGACGGCAAGGACGTTCCGCAGGGCGGCACCGCGGAGGCCAAGAAGAGCCTGCGCGCCATCGACGCGGATGTCACCTTCAAGGCCGGACGGCTGGTGGCCGCCAAGGTGCCCATGACCAACGTGCTGGTGCGCCTGGTGGCCGACAAGGGGCTGGTGCGCATCAATCCGCTGCAACTGAACCTGGGCGGCGGCGCGGTGGACGGCGACATCACCGCCGACACCCGCGCCGAAGCCACCAGATCGCGCATCGTCACCACCGTGAAGGGGGTGGAGGTGGGCGAACTGCAACAGGCCGCGCTGGGCAAGCGACACGTGTCGGCTCGCACCGACGTGAAGACCGACCTCACCGCCACCGGCGACGACTGGAACGCCGCCAAGCACACCCTGGCGGGCACGGCCTCGCTGGCCATGACCCAGGGCACCATCCACGGCTTCCAGATCATCCCCGAAGGCATCAAGGGCGCGGAATCCAGGCGGGCCGGAGCTTCGGGCCAGAAGTTCGACAGCCTTACCGCGTCCGTCCGCGCCGACAAGGGCGTGGTCGGCAACAGGGACCTCAAGTTCGTTTCGCCGGGCATCGGCGCCACGGGCGCGGGCACGGCCGACCTTGGCCGCAACGTGGTGGACTACGCCGCCACCCTCGACGTCACCGGCCTGCCCAAGATACCCATCAAGATCAGCGGTTCGCTGGATTCGCCCAACTACGGGGTGGACCCGGCCAAGATGCTGATGAACACCCTGGAAGGCGCCGGAGGCGTCATCCAGGCCCCGGTGGAAAAGGGCGGCGAGGCGGTGAAGGGCATCGGCGGGGCCATCAAGGGCCTGTTGCCGGGCCAGAAGCAGTAGCGAGGAACCGACAACCGCCCGGAACGCGCCCCGACCGACGGGAGCGCATTCCGGGCGGCATCGCCACCGGAGCCAACCCCAGGGAACACGGGGTGGCAGCCGTGTGATGGTCCCGCGCCAGGGAACAACATCGGCAAGCGACCGAGCCGGGGCGTGGATACTCCGGAAATACCGGGGGGCGGCCCCCTGCGGCCCTCGCACCCCCACGAACACCAGACCACGGAGCACATCCATGAGCGAACTGATCACCGCCGCCTCGCTGTCGGGCAAGGCGGCCCCCGACTTCCGGCTGGCGGACGCATCCGGCGCGCCGCGCGCCCTGGCCGACTTTGCCGGTACATGGCTGGTGCTCTACTTCTACCCCAAGGCCAGCACCCCCGGCTGCACCCGCGAGGCGCGCGACTTCACCTGCATGCTGCCCGACTTCGCGGCGGCGGGCGCGGCAGTGGTGGGGATAAGCCCCGACTCACCGAAAGCCATCGGCAACTTCACGCTGAAGCAGGACCTGGGCGTGGCCCTGCTGAGCGACCCGGACCGGGCGGTGGCCAAGGCCTACGGCGCCTTCGGCACCAAGATGCTATACGGCAAGGCGGTGACCGGCATCGTGCGTTCCACCTTTCTCATCGGGCCGGACGGCTCGGTGCGGGCGGTGTGGTCGCCGGTGATGGTGGACGGGCATGCCCAGGCGGTGCTGGACGAATTGCGGCGGCTGGCGGCGGGATAAACGCGGTCGGCGTCCGGTAACCGTCCGATGCGGCGGTGGCAACGCACGGATGAAACAGGATGATACGGAACAAACGGAACGGGGCGGTTTCCCGTGGGTTCACCACGGAAAACCGCCCCATCAACGTCACGCTACGCACCCGGCGCCCGGCAGCGTAGCCGCCGCCAGACGGCAGGCCCGCCCTACATTTCCACCTGCTGGATGCCGTCCAGCCGCCACATTTCGTTGCCGGTACGCACGAAGTGCCACACCTCGCGCACCTGTCCGGGCGCATCGGCCTGGGCGTCCTCGCGCATCAGCACGTCGAAGAACACGGTGGCCACGGTGCGGCCCTTCTCTTCGGTGACGGACAGCACGCTGGCGTTGCAATACAGGATCTCGGTGCGCGAGGGTCCGGGATCGTCCTGGGCCTGCTGGGTGATTTCCTTGAGTATCTCGGGGGTGGTGAACTGGGCGATGTCGTCCAGGTCGCGCCGGTCCCACGAGGCTTGCAGGCGGTTGTAGGCCAGCTTGGCACCGCGCAGGAAGTCCTCGGTGTCGAAGCCCTCGGGAATGCCGGGGGACGCGGGCTGCGCCTCGGCGGTGGGCGCCGGGGCCGTGCGCAGGGCGTCCCATCCGGCACTGGAGCCAGCCTGGGCGCCGTAGTCGGCCTCGCGGCGCATGCCGCCGGGCTGACCGGAAGCGGAGGCCGGGGCCGGGGTGTTGCCACGCCGGGCGGCAAAGAACTTCAGCGCCATGAAGACCACCAGCGCCAGCAGCAGCATGTCCATCATGCCCACGCCGCCAAAGCCGCCGCCGAACAGCAGCGAACCTATCAGGCTGCCCGCCAGCATGCCGCCAAGGATGCCGCCGAACCCGCCGAAGCGGGAGCGCGGGGCCTGCTGCGGCGCGGCGGGGCCGGGCTGCTGGGTCTGCTGCTGCCGGTTCAGATTGGGCCCCGCGGGCGAAGAAGGCGAAGGCTGGGTGGGGGTAAAGCTGCGCTGGTAACTGGGGCTGCCTCCGAACGACTTGCCCCCGCCAAGGCGCTTGGCGTCGGCGAGGTCGGTCATGCTCAGGCAAAAGGCCACGGCCACGGCCAGGCAACAGGCAATAATCCGGGTACGGGTCATGGGTACTCCCGATGGTTGCGTGCGGTTGGTCGGAGTCGGGGTAGACTGGCGGGCTGTGCCCACCGGCATACCGCATCAGTTGCGGCCCGCAAGGTATCGGGCCGGTGCAACGACGAGGGTGTCGGTGCGGCGTCGGTCCACCATCGAAACGGCGGCATGCGACGGGACGGCGCCACGGCTCCGGGCCGGGAGCGCCGGGCAGATGCGGGGAAAAGGCAAAAAACCTGGAGAAATCCTAGCGGATGACGCCAAGCCCCTTCAACATCTGCACGAACAACTGGCGGTCGATGGGCTTGGGCACGTACGACGTGGCCCCGCCCTTGTAATAGGCCTCCACCACGTTGCGCGGGTCGTCGAGGGCGGTGGTCATGACCACGGGCACCTCGTCCGCCGGGGCCACCCCGCGCTCGCGCTCCATGGCGCGGATGCGCCGCAGGGCCTCCTGTCCGTCCATCTCGGGCAGCATGATGTCCAGACAGACAAGGTCGTACGGCTGTCGCGCGTCCAGCGCCGCCGCGAATGCCTCCACCGCCTCGACACCGCTGACGGCGATGTCGCAGGCCCCGTAAGGCGCCAGGATGGTTTGCAGGTACTTGCGGCTGGTGAAGTCGTCCTCGACGATGAGCACGCGCATGGAAGGCCTCCGGACCGGATCTGACGCCGGGCCGACGCGCCGTGAAGGCTGCACCAGTGGCGTTCGGGCAATCATAAGGCTTCGCCCGTGGAATGCAAGCCGTCATGCGGCAACCAATCACGCGCCCTACCCACTGCATGGACTACGTAATGTCTCTTTGTCGCACGGTTGCGCCAGCCTGCGGATGCGACAACGCCCGGCCCCGGCAAACACCGGAACCGGGCGGACAGTGCGGCGCGCAGTCGGCGGGTTTGCCCGCCGTACGCTACTTGGCAGGCTTGAAGGCGTCGAAGCGGGTCCAGAGCACCGCGCCGATTTCCACGTCCTTCAGGGTGCCGTCGGGCCCCTTGACCTGCTCGGGCGCGGTGGTCAGCGCGGCAAAGCCCCACCAGCCAGCCAGCGGGCAGGCCACGGTGAACACGCCGTTGGCGTCGGTCTTGACCACCTGGGTCACGTGGAACTCGGTGGGCGCGGCGTACTTGCCCTGCGCATTGTAGTATTCCACTTCCACGTCCACGCCGGGGACGGGCTTGCCGTCCAGCATGGCCACGCCGGTGAACACGCCGCCTGCGTAGTTGCCGAAGGGGCGGGTAAGGGGAATGATCTCGAATTTCAGCCCCGCCGGGGTGTCCCAGCCGTCCTCGTTGCCGAAGGCGGGCACCACCACCTTGGTCAGGTGCTGGATGTAGCAGTCTTCTTCCGGTTCCCAGTACAGCTTGGGTTCCATGGTGAACATGTACACGCCGGGCTTGGGGAAGGTGAAATCGGTCTTCCAGGCGGCCTTGCCCATGACCTTGGCTTCCTTCAGCGAGGCCAGCAGGTCGGTGCGCTCGGTCTTGTCGCCGTCCACCCGCACCACGCCGAAGGCCTGGGGGCGCTCCAGGTTCATGCCGTGCCCCTCGAAGGGGTGGGAGAACGACAGGGTGACGGTGGTGGCGCGCTTGGCGGCGGTGGCCACCGGGACGTCGGGGATGATCATGCCGAAATGGGCAAGGGCCGGTACCGCCGTGGCGAGCACCAGCGCCAGCGCGCCGACAAGCCTGCGAAGCTGCATGGGACACTCCTTTCCTGTTGATATGCGTACAAGAATACGAAACATGAAATATAAGATGCTTCGTTACACGAAACAACATCTCGTGTCACCATCAAAAGCATGCAAGGCCGGGCGCGGCCGCCCGGCCTGTGCCCCGGCCCTTGTGCAGGGGAGCCGAATACGTCGGCAAATCAGGCGAAACCGCCGTTCACCCGCACCACCTGGGCATTGACCCAGCCGCCTTCCGGCCCGGCCAGAAAGGATACCACGGCGGCGATCTCTTCCGGCGTGCCCAGCCGCTCCAGGGGGGCCAGCTTGCCGATGGCGGCGATCTGTTCCTCGGTCTTGCCGTTCAGGAACAGGTCCGTGGCCACCGGCCCCGGAGCCACGGCATTGACGGTGATGGACCGCCCCCGCAATTCGTTGGCCAGCACCCGCACCAGCCCCTCCACCCCCGCCTTGCTGGCGATGTACGGCCCGTAGCCGGGAAAGGACTTGGCGATGACACTGGTGGACAGGGCGATGATGCGCCCGCCCGCCGTCAGCGCGTTGGCCGCCTGGGAGAGCACGTTGAAGGTGCCGGTAAGGTTGGTGCGCACCACCTTCCCGAAAGCGGCGGTGTCGCCCCCGGCAATGGGCAGCATGGGCATGATGCCCGCACTGTTCACCACCACGCCTACCTGGCCGAAGGCATCGTGCGCGGCGGCGAACAGGCGCTCCACGTCGCCCGCCTCACCCACGTCGCCGGGCACGGCCACCGCCCGCCCCCCCACGCGGACAATGGCGTCCACCACGTCAAGGGCGGCGGCAGTGTTGCTGGCGTAGTTGACCACCACGCAGAATCCGTCCCGCGCCAGACGCAGGGCGATGGCCCGGCCTATGCCGCGCGATCCGCCGGTGACGATGGCGTTTCTGGCTGTCGTTTCCATTGCGTGCTCCTTGCGTTGCCGCGTGCGGGCGGGTGCCCGCGCGCGGGCATGGGTCTCTGTGGATGGAACGGCGAGAAAAGGCGGGGAGAAGGCGACCGGCGGCGCTATCCGCGCCGGTCAGGATGGGCGGGGGTGCGCGCCGCCACGGCGCAGTCCACGGCCAAGGCACCGGCCCGCAACAGGCAGTCCACGGCGCGGGCCAGCGTGGTGCCGGTGGTGCAGATGTCGTCCACCAGCAGGATGCGCCTGCCGCGCACGTCCGGGTGCGCGGCGAATGCCCCGCGCAGGTTGCGGCGGCGCTCCTGCCGTGAAAGCCCGGTCTGCGGGCGGGTGGGCACCACGCGGGCCAGCCAGCCGGGACGCAGCGGAGCGCCCAAGGCGGCGGCAGGCAGGCGGGCAAGCTCCTGGCACTGGTTGCAGCCCCTGCGGCGCAGCCGTTCCGGATGCAGCGGCACCGGCACCACCCCGTCGGGCCGGGGCAGGCCGACGCAGGCCGTGGCCAGCAACCCGCCCAGCAAGCGCGCGGCGGCATGGTCCTCGGCAAATTTCACCCGCAGCACCAGATGGCGCAGGGTGCCTTCGTACAGGCCGTGCATGCGAAAGGCAGCCCATGGCGGCGGGGAGGTCAGGCAATGGCCGCAGGGGGAATCCGGCAGGGCGGGCAGGGCGTGCGGCGCACCGCAACGCGGGCAGATGCCGCCCCGGCGCGGGGCCAAGGCCGCTGCGCAGGCCGGGCACAGGGTCGGGGCATGGGGTGAGGATATCGCCGGGCCGGACGATGCGGCGGATTGTCCGCCGCACGGCGCATCAGAAGGCGCCGCGGCATGCCCATCGCACGGCCTGCCGCAGGCGGCGCAGCGCACTTCCGCCAGACCGCAGGCGCGCGCCCACGCCGCAAGGCGTGCCCGAAGGGGATGCACCGGCTACTGGTTCACGGCCATGGCCTGGCCGTCGAACATGGCCCGCGCGGCGTTGCCGCCGTACTCCAGCACCCGCGCGCAGGTCGCCGGATCGTTGGCGATGTCGTCCGGCCCGTCATAGCCCGCCAACAGCAGCGGCTCGGCTAGGGTGATGTTGAACGCCGCCAGGAAGTAGCGCAGCGTCAGCAGGCTGCCGTCAAAGATGTGCTCGCCCTTCTTGCGCCCGGCCACCAGGGCCACCCAGGCCGTGCGGCGCGGCAGGGACAGCAGCCGGGGGTCGCCCGACTCGCGCCGCAGCCAGTACGACTGGCCCCGGTCGATGAACGCCTTGAACATGGCGGGCAGGTGGTAGAAGAACACCGGCGCGGCAAAGAACAGCGCGGGGGCCTCGTGCAGCATGGAGAACAGCGGCGCGCTGCGGTCGGTGCCCTCCAGGAAGCACCAGCCGTTGGGATCGTGCTGGCAGCGATAACAGGACACGCAGGGGCGCACCTCGTACTGGCGCATCAGCGTGACCTCGATGTTGCCGCCAGCCTCGGCGAATCCGCGCGCGAACAGGGCGGCCAGCTTGTCGCTGTTGCCGTTGGCGCGCGGGCTGCATGACAACGCCCGGGCAGGAATGGTGCTTGCGTTCATGGCTACTCCTTGCCGTGCCCCCCGGTGTGGCGCCCCCCACCGGCATCATTTGACTCCGTCGGCCCGTCCGGTCCATCCGGCCCGTGCTCACGCGCGCCGCCACCATCCGGCCTGCCTCGCCGGAAGCGGATCTCCGCATGGTCCCCGTGCCGGGTGACATCGGCCTGCCAGCCGGAAACCGTATGCAGCGCACCCAGCGCCGCATCCACGGACCCGTGGCCGACCAGCACCACCAGAGCCGCATCAGGCTTGAAGCGGAGGTACCAACCTACCTCCATGCCCACCCCTCAGCAGGTGGCGCGCAAATCGACGAGCAGCGGTTCCGGCATGTCCATAGGCTCCGCATATAACAGCCTGTACGTAAAGGCTACAGGGAAAACTCCGTGAAGTACGGGTTGTTCAGTTTTTCGGAACCCACGGTGGTTTCCGGCCCGTGGCCGGGGTAGACCACGGTGTCGTCGGGCAGGGTGAATATCTTCCGCACCACCGAGCGGCGCAGGGCATCCAGGTCGCCGCCGGGAAAATCCGTGCGGCCGATGGACCGGTGGAACAGCAGGTCGCCCACGATCACCGCGCCCGCCTGCGGGAAATGGAACGACAGGCTGCCCGGCGTGTGGCCCGGCGTGGCCAGGACGCGGCAGGAGATGGCGCCCAGGTCCAGGTCGCCTTCTTCCACCGGCTGGTAGCTGAACGGCGTCACGCGCGGAAAGCCGAAGGCCCCGCCCCGCCCCAGTTCCGTCTCCATCAGGAAGGCGTCGGCGGCACTTGCCAGCACCGGCGCGCCGGAGGCTTCCGCCAGGGCCGCCGCGCCGTAGATGTGGTCGAAGTGCAGATGAGTGATCAGGATGTGCGTGAGCGCAAGCCCGTTCTTTTCCGCGTACTGGAGCATGGGGCGCGGCGTGCCCCCCGGGTCCACGGCCACGACCGCCCCGTCCAGGTGCACGAGGTAGCCGTTGGTCTCCAGCGGCCCCATGGGAAAGGTGGAAATGCGCGGCTTCACAGGGCCTCCAGCAACAGTTTTTCAAGGGGAACGCGGTCGGACGAGCCGCGCTGGGCAGGGCGCCCGGCCGCGATGAGGGCCATGAATTCATACCGCCCGGCAGGCAGGCCCAGGGCCAGTTCCACCTGCTCCGCCTGGTTGACGATCTCGCCCAGCCATACCGCGCCAAGGCCCAGCGCGTGGGCGGCCAGCAGCAGGTTCTGGATGCAGGCCCCCGCGCCCTGATGGTCCTTCATGGGGTGGTAGCACGCCTCGCGGTCGAGGAACACGGCCACCAGTACCCCGGCATCGCGCACGATGCGAGCATACTTGGTGCAACCCGCCAGCGCCTCCTGCCGGGGGTCGCCGGGCCGCACGACCAGAAAGCGCCACGGCTGGTTGTTCAGGCCGCTGGGTGCCCAGCGGGCCGCGTCCAGCATGGCCACGATCTCGTCACGCGCGACCGGTTCTCCGGTGAAGCGGCGGATGCTGCGCCGCTCGTGCAGGGCGTCGAGCACGGCGCGGGAGGCATCGGAAATATGCAGATCCGTCATGGGTGTGTTCTTGGCAACCGCGTTTGGAAATTTCGCCCGGAACGGGTGGAACCGGAAACGGAAGGGCTGGTCGCGGAGTCGGTCGGCTGGTGCGCATCAGTCCAGTTGCAAGAGTCCTGGCATAGGTGTCCGGTCACAAGAGTCCGGGCACAGGTGTCACGCATACCAGTCCGGCCTGACCGGACGATCAGGACCATAGCCCAAGCCACCGCATGGTTCAACCTTTCCCCATGCTCCGGACGGTGTCATGCCTGTCTCCAGTCACGGCACGGCACGCCGCGCGCAGCTTCGCACGCCTTTCCAACGGTGCGGAAAAACGGTATAAGCCATACCCATGAAGCAGCCCACAGCACCCGGCGCCGCCGCGTCCGACGGTTTCCAGCCTGCCGCGCAGGCCGACACCACCTGTCCTTCCACACGGGCCGCACGGCCTGTAACTCCGGCCTCGCCAATGTGGCAGGTACCGCTTACCCGGCGCGACCTGATCGCTTTCGAACACCGCCTGCGCGACGCCATGGCCCGCGTGCTGCCCTTCAAGGCATACAGCCTGTATTTTCCCCGCGCCGCCAGCGGCCCGGAACCGCTGTGGCTGCCGCAGGAACGCAAGCTGCTGGTGCCTTTGGTGCACCAGGACGAACAGTTGGGCGTGTTCGTGGCGCGTGGCGTACCCGCGCGCACGGCGCGCGCGCTGTCCCCGGTGCTGCCGGGGGTGGCCGGACTGTGTCTGGAAAACCTGCAACTCTACAAGGCCAGCCTGACCGACCCGGTGACGGGCCTGGCCACCCGGCAGCACCTGCTGGACGCCATCGCGCGCGAGGTGGACTGCATCCGCGACTGCTTTTCCACCGCGTCGGAAGGCAAGTGCGACCTGGCCGCCGGGCACCGGGCCAGCATGGGCGTCATCGCCGTGCGTCTGGGCAGCCTGCGCGAGGTGGCGCGCGACCATGGCTACGTCTTCGCCGACCGGCTCATCGCCGCGCTGGCCGAGGAACTGCGCCGCGCCGCGCCGGAACAGGCCCTGGCCGCCCGCACCGGCGACTTCGAATTCGCCCTGTTCGTGCCTGCGGGCACGTCCGGCGGCTGCCGCAAGCTGGCCGTGGACATGGTGCGCCGCCTGCGCGGGGTGACCATCACCTGCGGGCTCACCGAAGAGCCGGTGGGGGTGGCCGTTTCCGCCGGGTTCGCCGTCTACCCGCAGGACATGGAAGGCGCGGCCTTTGCCCGCGACCATGGGGAGCAGGCCCGGGTGCTGCTGCGCAAGGCCCGCCTGGCCGCCGCCGTGGCCGTGGAGGCCGCCGCCCTGTCCACTCCGTCTGGCCCGTCTGGCCCCTCCGGAGGGGACGGTGACGGCAAGGGGGGCGACGCCGCGCCCGGCGTGCCGGTGATGGGCTTTTCGCGCATCCTGGCCGAAGGGGGCCGGGTGCTGGAAACCCTGCCCCTGTCGCGGGTGGTGGTGAGCCTTGGCGGCAACATGAACGCCCGCGAAGGGCAGCGCTTTTCCGTGTGGTCGGTGGCCTACCCCGTGCGCGGCGGCTCGCAGGAGCCGCGCCAGCCCCTGTACAAGGGCGAGGTGGTGCTGATGGAGGCGCGCGACAACACCTCGCTGGCCGAAATCATGCACGTGGGCGACCCCACCTGGCCGGTGGAGCCCGGCGACCGGCTGACCCTGCTGCCCGAGGAAAAGGGCGTCACCGTGCGCGACGGCGGCGGAGAAGCCCCACGCACCGATCCGCTGACCGGGCTGTTCCGCCACGGCGACTTCCTGGCCCGCTGGAGCGCGGAACGCGAACGCTGCGACGCCTTTGCCCTGGCGCTCATCCGCCTGTCGGACGAAGGCCGCGAGCCGGAAGGCCGCGCCGCGCATCCGGAACAGCTCATGGCCGAGGCCGCCCAGCTGTGCCGCGACCTGCTGGGGCCGCAGGCCCTGGGGGGGCGCTACGGCCTGAACAGCCTGATCTTCTTCCACCCCGGCATGGCGCCCGATGGAACGAATGGGGCGAAAGGCGCGCGGGAAACCTACGCCGCGCTGTGCGACGAACTGGAACGCCGCCTGCGCATCGGGGCCGCCGTGGGTGTGGCCTGCCACCCGTACCTCAGCTACCGCAAGGCCGACGCGCTGGAAAACTGCCTGAAGGCCCTGGAATACGCCATGCTGCTGCCCGTACCGCGCGTGGGCGTGCTGGATTCGCTGGCGCTGAACATCAGCGCGGACAAGCGCTACAGCCTGGGCGACACCTTCGGAGCCATCGAGGAATACAAGCTGGCCCTGCTGGCGGACGAAGGCAATACCATGGCCTGGAACTCGCTGGGAGTGTGCATGGCCGGGCTGGGGCGGCATTCCGAGGCGCGGCGCCACTTTGGCGAGGCGCTGACGCGCAAGCCCGGCGACCCCATGGCCCTGTACAACCTGGGTACCGTGTGCCAGTCCGAGGGCGAAACGGCGGAGGCGCGCGACTGCTTCCGCAAGTGCCTGCGCAACGCGCCGGGGCACGTCTACGCCCTGATCCGATTGGGGCAGCTGGCCGAAGGCGAGAAGCGCTTTGCCCAGGCCCGGCAGTACTACACCAAGGCCGCGAAGCTGGACGGCGGCGCGGCGCTGACCTGCCGCCACCTTGCCCGGTTGTGCATGCGTCAGGGCCGCCCGGACGAGGCCCGCGAGCACCTGCATGAGGCGCTGCTGCACAACCCGCAGGACGCCATTGCCCTGCAACTCATGGCCCGGCTGTACTTGGACGGCGGCGAGGACCCGGAAATCGCGGAAGTGATGGCCCGGCAAAGCGTGGCCCTGCGCCCCGACCTGAAGCAGGGCTGGCTGGAACTGGCCCGCGCCCTGCAAGTGCGCGGCCGCGACCATGACGCCCGCGAGGCCTTGCTGCGCGCCGGGGAACGCTGAGGGCAGGACGGAACGCACAGGGCCGTGGCGCTGCCGCGCCGGGCGTGACATGACGATACCGGGGGCCCCTGGCACACCGTGGAGATACGGGAGCGCAATGGAGGGCACCCGGATACTGCCCCCGTCGCGCGCCTCTTGCGCCCTGCCAATTGATTGGGTACTCTTTCAGTGTGAGGAACCCGATGCCCGGAACGCCACGGACGTTCCCCCTGCCTCACCGCAACCGCAACGGCCCGGTGTGGCCACGCGCGGCCGCAGCCCGTCCCCCCTACCCCGCCGGTGCTCCGCCCGGCGCCCCCCGACCGGACCGCATGGACCCCGCCCCCCCATCATCCGAGCCGCACTTGCGGCACATCGCCTGGAACGGCCTGAGCCTGTCCGTCCCGTGCGACTGGCAGCCCCACGACGTGGAACACCATTTCCTGTCGCTGACCCGGCACGGCCGCACCACCCTGGAATGCGCCTGGCGGCCCGACCCCGCCGAATTTTCCATTGCCCGGCGCCGCGCGGCCCTGGAACGCCAGAACCGCCGCCTGCCCGGCTTCACCGCCGACCCGCGCCGGGTGCCTGCCCGCTGGGCGCAGGTGTTGGCCGCGTTGCGCCCCCGGCTGACCTACGTGCCCTTTGCCTGGCACGGAGGCTGCGGCGCGCTGTGCCATGATGGCGAAGCCCACTGCATCATCGACGTGCGCTTTCCCGCGAGGCCCGCGACAGGCCCACAGCCCCCAAATGCCCATGATGCCCACGATGGGCATGACGGCCATAACGGGCATGACGGGCATGACGGGCATGACGGCGGGGAAACCGCCGAACCCGGCGCGACGCCCGCCCTTACCCGACTGCACGCCCCGCAGCCCGATGAGGCCGCCCTGTTGCAAGCCGCCTCGGTGCTGACCACGCTGCGCCTGCATGCCCGGCACGAGGCGGTGCCCTTCCGGCTGCACGACCTGGAGTTTTCCGCCCCTGCCGGTTTTGTCCTGCGCGACTTCACCGTCAGGCCAGGCCTGTGCGCCCTGCACTTTCGCCGGGGGGCGGACACCCTGTCCGTGGAGCGGCTTTCGCCCGCCAACGTGGTGTTGCAGGGGCTGCCCCTGCGCCACTGGGCCGCCCGCCGGGCAGGGCTGGATACCCGCGAGGTGCACGCACGCGCCCCGCACTGCCAGCCGCCCCGTGCCCGCGAATCGGCCTTCTGGCAGCGCGTTGCACGCCGCCCGCTGTTCGGCGCCCTGCCGGTGCTGCGCGGCCTGTCGCGCGGCACAACGCACGAGGAAGGCGCGGCATGGCTTGTCGGGGACGAAAACAAGCTGGTGACGATCTGCCTGAGCAGCACCGGCGCCCCCGCTCCCGACACCATGGCTGCCCTGTGCGCCAGCCTGCGGGTCATCGAGACGGACTGACCCACCATCGCCCCGCTGTTCCTCCTTTACCGTTGCCCCCGCACCGTGCCGGGCATGGCGCCGGGCTTCGCCGTCTCCATCGTGCCCAGGGCCAAGGGTCGGCAGGTTCTCCATTTTCGACGTGCCCCAAAATGATGCGGCGGGCAGGATACCCCCTGCCCGCCGTCGTGGTGTGCCGCCGCAACATGCCGCACAGCCCCCCCTCGCGTTTTCCCGCGCCGGTCCGGCCCAGCAATTGTCCGCGCCCGGTGCCTAATAGACCTTCCGCTTGGAAAATCCCGTCCCCAGCACGTTGAAGGTGTTCTCCACGATCATGAACGCGTTGGGATCGTGCCGGAACACCGTTTCCTCCAATCGCTTCAACTGGTAGTTCTGCACCACGGTCATCAGCACCTGCTTGTCCCGCCCGGTAAAGGCGCCCTTGCCTTGCAGGAACGTTGCGCCACGATGCAGGTGCTGCAATATCTCCGCCGCGATGCATTCCGAGCATTCTGAAATGATGAACACCATCTTGCGCTGGTTGAACAGCGAATGCACGTAGTCCATCACTTGCGAATAGGTGTACACCAGAATGACGGAATAGAGCACCATGTCCACGTCCAGCGTGGCCAGACCCACCATGAACAACACGAAGTTGTAGAAAAAACTTACCTGCCCCACGCGCATGCCCCAGCGCTGATGCAGCATGATGGCGATGATGGTCATGCCGCCCTCGCTGCCCAGCGAACGCAACACGATGCCAAGACCCGCCCCGCACACGGTGCCCGCCGCCACCGCCGCCAGCAGCGGGTTGGTGATGTGCGCCTGCCAGGTGATGAACTGCGCGGCAATGGTGGTCACCGCCGTGCCGTACAGGCTGTACAGAAAGAAACGACGGCTCACGAACAGCCAACCCAGCACGAAAATGGGAAGATTGAGCAGCAGATACCACAACGCCGGCGATAGCACGTCCGTGGCATAGTAGATGTAAATGCCCGTGCCGAAGATGCCGCCGGAGATGAACCCGTGCGGTACGGCGATGGACTTCATGCCCAGCGAGAACAGCGTTCCCCCGATGGTCAGCAGGGCCAGATTCCACCACACGGTCATGCTGAGGTTGCGCAATTCCCGTTCGAACATGTGTATCCCCCGACGTTGTCCGCCAGCACCGTGACGGAACGTGTCACTGCCGGCATGCGGCTGCGCGGCGGTCCCTTTTACCACTGCCTTGTCCGATCGGACAGCCCCGCCGTGACGCCCGTACACGCTCGCCCCGGATGCTCCGAAGAATTCGGCGCGGTTCTCCCCGTCGGACACCCGGCGGGTGGTTGTGCTTCGCCCGGAAACAGGTATAGAATGGTTCCAACAGGATACCCTAGACCATCAACGCGTACCATCCGCCACGCAGGAGGATTCACCCCATGCTCATTCGCGAATGGATGACCCAGGATGTCATCACCGTCACGCCCGATACGTCAATGATGAAGGCCTCCAAGATTCTCAAGGAGAACCGCATCCGCCGCCTGCCCGTGGTGGACGCCGAAGGCCGCCTGGTCGGCATCGTCTCCGACCGGGACATCAAGGAAGCCTCCCCCTCCAAGGCCACCACGCTCGACATGCACGAGCTGTACTATCTGCTTTCCGAAATCAAGGTCAAAGACATCATGACGCGCGACCCGTTCACGGTGCGCGCCGACGATACGGTGGAAACCGTGGCCCTGAACATGATCGAAAAGCGCATCGGCGGCCTGCCCGTCGTCGACGACGCGGGCAAGCTGGTGGGCATCATTTCCGACAGCGACGTGTTCAAGGTGCTCATCACCATCACCGGGGTGCGCCACGGCGGCGTGCAGTTCGCCTTCGAACTGGAGAACACCCCCGGCACGCTGAAGCCCATCGTGGACACCCTGCGCGAGCACAATGCGCGCATCATCTCCATCCTCACCTCCATGGACGATTCCAGCGGCCCCACCCGCCGGGTGTACATCCGCATCCTGCCCATGGACCGCGCCGAGGAAAACCGCATCATCGAAGCGGTAAAGAGCCGCTTCTCGCTCATGTACTGGGCGCGCGACAACGTGCACCCCGCCTAGCAAGCGCACCGGGAAGTCCCGCGGCCCGGCTGCCCCCAGCCCCTTCCGCCCTTCCCCCCTCCCCCCTCCCTTGGACCGCACACGGCCCGCACCCAAAGAGGTGCGGGCCGTTTTTTCGTGCCTGCTGCCCGGAGTTCGCCCTTCTTTCAGGTTCCGAAAAGAAAACCGGGGGCCTTGCGGCCCCCGGCGGGGTGTGCGGTCTCAGGCAATGTAAGGCTTAGAACTCGTAGATGAAGTTGAAGACCAGCTTCTTGGCGTCGGAGTAATCGTCCGAACCCCAGGTGTCTTCGTCCATGTCGAGCTTGATCCAGCCCATTTCGACCACGAGGGAAAGGTTCTCGTAGATCTTGTAGGTGGTGTCGAAGTTCACTTCGATGGCGCTGTCTTCGTCGGTCAGGAACACTTCGCCCGTGGTCGGGGCGAACGCGGTGATGACGGGGGCGTTGCCCTTCACCACGTCGGCGTCGTTGGTGCCCTTCATGTACACCACGCGGAACACGTGCGACAGGTTTTCCATGAAGGTGATGTCGGCCAGTTGCAGGCCCACGGCCCAGGTGCCGGCGCCGTTAAGACCGAAGTAGGTATCCTGGCGGTACACGGAACCGGGGAAGCCGAAGCTGGTCACGCCCCAGCCGGTGGGGGAGATGGAAGGCATGCGTTCGGAACCGTCGGTGATGTCGTCGTCTTCACCGGAGCCGTACCAGGCCAGGATGCCGGGCTTCACCATGTCGAGCTTGTACTCGGCAAGGGCGGCGACCAGCCAGCCAGCGCGTTCGGCGGATTCGGCGTCGTCGTCGGCGGTCTTGGAGCCGTACACGGCGTCGACCTTCAGGGAGAAGGGCGAGAAGGCGCTCATTTCGAACGCCACGCCGCCCCACCAGGCGTTGTAGGTATCGGAATTCTGATCGATACCGCTACCAGCGGCTTCGGCCATGCTCAGCATGCCCTGCTGGAATTCCCAGCCGCCGGTGGCCGGAGCGGTGGAGGGATCCACGTCCTTGCCCACGGAAGCGTACACGCCGTAGGGGGTGATCTTGAAGCCGTCCAGGGTCACGGGCACGGCAAGGCCGAACACGTCGGCTTCGTCGTAGTCGTTATTGGTGTTGGCCGTGTTACCGCTGTTGTTGTCGAACGGACGCGCCCAGAAGGCGGTCACGCCCACCATGTCGTTGACGGCGTAGGACAGCGTAAGGGCGGCCACGTCGTCGTCGAACACGGGGGAGGAAGGCACCACGGCGCCGGGCAGGGCCAGACCCTGGATACCCATGCGGACCTTCAGGTCGGTGTTGGGTACCATCCAGTCGATGTACGAACGACGCACTTCGACGGAACGGCCATCGGCGCCGAGGGCGCCGTCGGCACGGCCCCACACGGTGTTGCCCATTTCGAAGAACACGACGCCCTTCAGGGCTTCGCTGGCAACGATGTCGATCTGGGTACGCAGGCGCTGGCTGGCGGTGAAGTCATCGTCGCTGCGGCTGTCATCATCCATGGAGGTGTAGTCGCCGTTGTCCAGCCACGAGAAATCGAACGCCCACACGCCCTTGGCCTTGATGTCGGCGGCCTGGGCAGCGGAGAAGGCGCCCAGCACCAGCGCGAAGGCCAGCATCAGGGTAGCAAAACGTTTCATGGAGTCTCCTTCCTTCTTTGCTGTTGGGGGTGCCTGAAACCACCCGCACTACCTACATGAAGTTTAAAATTTTGGCAACAATCGTGCGACAGGCTTATTTCCCCCGTTGTCGGGCCCATTTTTTGTACGACAAAATTGTCAACGCCTGCCAAACCATGATCCCCTCCGTCCTCTTCCTCCATACACGAGATGCATCGGCGCCCCCCGCCAGACGAACGGCGTAAAAAAAACCACCGACATAGCCAGTGGCATACGCATCTGTAAGGCTCTGCTACCAGCAGCACTCTGACAGACACGTAGTTACGAGCCCCCCGCGCGTGGCGCGGGGTTTTCTACATACAAAAAGGGGGGAGGCCTTGCGGCCTCCCCCGGGGTGCGTCAGGAACGATGCAACCTAGAAGCTGTACTTGAGGTTGAAACCGAGCTTCCAGGCGTCGCTGAAGTCGTCGGTGCCCCAGGCATCTTCGTCGAAATCGGCCTTGATGTAGCCCATTTCAACGATCAGGTCCAGGTTCTCGTAGATCTTGTAGAAGTGATCGAAGTTCACTTCCCAGGCGCTGTCCTTGTCGGTCATGTAGATGCCGTTGTCGGTCTGGGCCGGGTTGACGGCGGCGGCGGCCATGTCTTCGTCGTTGGTGCCCTGCATGTACACCACGCGCAGGGTGTGCTTCAGGTTTTCCACGAAGGAGATGTTGGCCAGTTGCACGCCAACGCCCCACATGCCGGTACCGCTGACGGACACGACGGAGTCGGTGGCGATGGGCGCACCGGGCTTGTCGAAGCCGAACGTGGTGGGACCGAAGTCGGGCATGACGTAGGGCATGCGCTCGGAGCCGTTGGTGGCATCGTCGTCGTCACCGGAGGCGTACCAGGCGAAGATGCCGGGGGTCATCATGTCCATCTTGTAGTCGACGGCGCCGAGCACCATCCAGCCAGCGCGGTCCATATCGAACGAACCGATGTCGTCGCTGTCAACGGAGCCGTACATGGCGTCCAGCTTGAA
Organism: Desulfovibrio sp.; assembly: GCA_031287575.1. Classification (GTDB taxonomy): domain Bacteria; phylum Desulfobacterota; class Desulfovibrionia; order Desulfovibrionales; family Desulfovibrionaceae; genus Cupidesulfovibrio. Next base: position 91,157 of record JAITSV010000070.1, on the reverse strand, counting down.
GGTGAAAGGCGAGAACATGGAAACTTCGAAAGCGGCACCGGCCCACCAAGCGGTGGATTCATCACCGAAGGTCTGGCTGCTGGGCGAACCCAAGGGACGCAGGCCGTAGGCGGCCTGGTTCCAGGAAGCGCCGTTGCCGCCGCCCTGAGCCACGTCCTTGCCGAGGGAGCCGTACATCGCCCAAGGGGTGATCTTGACGCCGTCGAGGGCCACGGGCACGACCAGGCCGAACAGGTCGAGTTCGTCCATGTCGTTGGCGGAGTTGGCGGTATTGCCGGAGTTGTTGTCGTACGGACGCGCCCAGAAGGCGGTCAGGCCGACCATGTCGTTGAACTTGTAGGTCAGGGTAAGGGCGGCCACGTCGTCGTCGAGGACCGGGGAACCGAACACGGCGCCGGGCAGGGCCAGGCCCTGAACACCCATGCGGACCATCAGGTCGGTGTTGGGCACGGTCCAGTCGATGTACGAACGCTTCACTTCGACGACGGTGCTGTCGGCGCCGAGAGCGCCGCCCTGGGTGCCACGGCCCCAGATGGTGTCGCCGATTTCGAAGAACACCACGCCGCGCAGGTTTTCGCTGGCGATGATGTCGATCTGGGTGCGCAGGCGCTGACGGGCATCGAAGTCGTCTTCGCTACGGCTGTCCTGATCGTTATCCTTGAAGTTGGTGTTGTCCAGCCACTGGAACGCGAAATCCCACTGGCCCTTCACCTTGATGTCGGCGGCCGAGGCGCCGGCGACGGAGCCGAGCACCAGCATGGCGGCGAGCATCAGAGTAACGATGCGCTTCATTGTTTTCCCTTCCTTCCTTTGCGGTTCAAGTGCGATGTTCCTGACGCGGGAACACAAGGTTCGGAGTGCAAATTACTCCACCCGGAAAACCTTGGCAAGAGCCGGTGTAAAATTTTTTTTACGGTAGAGGATTTTGGTCCGGCGCCGACCGAAACCGTCACATTGCCCGGCCACGCCCCGCCCATACTTGACGCGCGTGGTCCGATGGGTGAGACCGGAACGCGGCGATGCGTGCACCGTCCTCCTTTTGCGCACGGCCCGCCACATCAAAGTCACGCTTTTGACACATGGCACCGCCCCGGCGGGCCGCCCCATTTCCGCATGCAAAAGCCCGTCATGTCGAGCATTCCCGATACGCCCGGGGTCTACCTGTACAAGGACGCCGCCGGGCGCATCCTGTACGTGGGCAAGGCCAAGCACCTGCGCAGACGCATCGCGTCCTATTTCCGCGAGGCCGCCGAAGGCGCCCCGCCGCCCCAAACGCCCAAGACCATCGCCATGCTGCGCCAGGCCGAACGGCTGGACACCCTCAGCACCACCACCGAAAAGGAGGCGCTGCTGCTGGAGGCCAGCCTGATCAAGAAGCACCGGCCCCGCTACAACATCGTGCTGCGCGACGACAAGCAGTACGTGCTCTTTCGCCTGCAGAAGAAGCATCCCTACCCGCGCCTGGACATCGTCCGCGCTGTGCGCCGCGACGGCGCCCAGTACTACGGCCCGTTCACCTCCGCCGGGGCGGCCCGCGCCACGTGGAAGGCCATCCACCGCGCCTTTCCCCTGCGCCGCTGCACCGACCGGGCGCTGGAAAACCGGGTGCGCCCCTGCCTGTATCATTTCATAGGGCAGTGCCTTGCCCCGTGCGTGTTCGACGTGCCGCAGGACGAGTACGCCGCGCTGGTGCAGCGGGTGGAAATGCTGCTCTCGGGCCGCTCGGGCGACCTGGTGGGCCAGTTGCGCGCGGAGATGGAAAGCGCATCCGAGGCGCTGGAATTCGAGCGGGCCGCCGGACTGCGCGACCAGATCCGCGCCGTGGAGCGCACCGTGGAGCGTCAGGCCGCCGTGCTGCCGGGCGGGGGCGACCTGGACGTGGTGGGCATCGTGGATACCGGCGGCGGGCTGGGCCTTGGCGTGCTGTTCGTACGGCAGGGCGCGGTGCTGGATGGCCGGGCCTTCCTGTGGCCGGGCCTTGGCTTCGAGGAAGCCCCGGAACTGCTGCTGAGCTTCCTGGGCCAGTTCTACGGCCCGCATTCGGCCATTCCCGCGCGTATCGTGGTGCCGTGGCTGCCCGTGACGGAAGGGGCCGAAGGGACGGAAATGGCGGAAGGACAGGAAGAGCCGAAAGCGCCGGACCAGAATGACGACGCCGGAACTCCCCCCGCAACGGCTGTGCCGGGCGGGCCCGTGGAGTTGCCCGGATCGTCCGTATCGGAGGCATCCGCCGAGTCGGCCGGGCCGGGAGCACTGGACGCGCCAGGCGCTGCGCCCTCCTCGGCAACGCAAGAGGCTTCCGCCCCCTCGTCCGTGCCCCTCCCGCCCCAGGCGGCCACGGACATGAGCCTGCGCGCCATAGAGGAAACCCTGGCCGACCTGCGCGGCGGCCCGGTACGCATCGTGGCGCCCCGCTCGCCCGAAGAGAACCGCCTGGTGGACATGGCCGCCGCCAATGCCCGCGAACATGCCCGCCGCGAGACGGAAGCCCCGCTACCCGACCTGCTGGCCCGCGCCCTGCACCTGTCCGCACCGGTGCGCCGGGTGGAGGCCGTGGACATTTCGCACACCGGAGGGCGTTCCACGCGTGCGGGCATGGTGGTCTTCGAGGATGGGCGTCCGGTGCGCGACGCGTGGCGAGCCTATGCCCTTGACCGTCTCCCAGACGCTCCCGCAAACAGCACGGCGGGCAGCAAGGCAGCCCCCCTGGCAGGAGCAGCACCCGGTGTCCTCGCCATGAGTGATTTTGACGATGCCATGCCCCCCACCCTTCCCGATGGCGACGATGCCGCCATATCCGCAAGTCCCCACGACGACATCGGCCAGGCGTCCACCTTCACGGCGGGCGACGACTACGCCGCCCTGGCCGAATGGGCCCGGCGACGCATCGCCTCCGGCCCGCCGTGGGCGGACCTGGTATTGATTGACGGCGGACGGGGCCAGCTTTCCGCGGTGCAGCGGGCCATCCGCGAGGCGGGCGGCGACGGGCTGTTCGCGCTGGCCTCCATCGCCAAGGCCCGTACCGAGGACGGTCGGGCCGACCGCCGCGCGGGCAACGTGGCCGACCGCATCTTCCTGCCGGGGCGGGCCAACCCGCTGCCCCTGCGCGACGGCGCGCCGGAGTTGCTGTTTCTCCAGCACGTGCGCGACGCCGTGCACGACTTCGCCATCGGGCGGCACCGGCGCGCCCGCGCCGGGGCGGCCCTGACCGGTGAATTGCAGCGCGTGGAAGGGGTGGGCCCCAAGACCGCGCGCCTGCTGTGGGACCGCTTCGGCACGCTGGCCGCCATGCGCGCCGCCAGCGAGAAGGAACTGGCGGAGGTGCCGGGCATCGGCCCCCGCCGGGCACGCCAGATACACCAGCGGCTGAAGGAGATGGACACCTCCCGCCGCCGCTGACGGGGATGCCGGCCCCTTCCTCCGGTTGCGGGGCACCGCACGGAGATATCCGCTGGCGGACATCCACCGGCAGGGGGGACGCCCCCTCCGGCATTCCGCGCCCGCTTTCCGCCAGCCCTGCGGTTTTCCCCGTGCGTCCCGCAGGTTCCATGCCCCGGCCCATTGCCTTGCGGCGCAACTTTGCGCAGTATGGGGCCACCATGGAGACTCCGGCGGATTCCCCGCCGCATCCTCTGGACGCGGGAAGCACATGACACGCCTGCTGCACGACCATGCCGGAACCGGCCTTTGCGCGGTGGCCCCCTCGGGCCGCGTGCTCGGCGTGAGCGGGCGTTTTCTGCGTGCGTTGGGGCTTGCGGCACCGCCGACCGGCACCATGCTGCACGACCTGCTGCCCCTGTCCGAAACCTGCCCCCCCTGCGCGGGATGGCACTGGCTGCTGGACCTCCCCCCCGCTCGGCATGACCCGCCCGATCGGCACGGCGCATCGGGCAACGGGCGAACACATGCGGCGGCGCCACGCCCCGCCGGCGTGCGGGGCGGCGTGCTGGTACGCACCCTGTCCCCCGACGGGGCCCACGCCATCCCCGGCTGCCCCGCCCTGCACGACCCACGCGATCCGGATGCCGATACCGGCGCCCGGCCAGCGTCGCATGGCCGCACCGGAGTGCTGCTGCAACTGCATGCCCCCGATCTGCCCGATCTGCCCGACCTGCCCGACCTGCCTGACCGGCCTGACCTGCCTGACCGGCCTGACCGGCCTGACGGAGGAAACGGACCGGACGAACTCGCCGGATCGAGAGGATCGAAAGGACCGGAAGGATCGGAAGGACCGGGTGGGCAGGATAGGCAGGCCCCGGCAAGCCCCCCTGCCCCGATCAACCACGACATCCGCCCCGCGCCCACGTCCCCCGCAGTGCCGGACGCCCACCTGCGCCAGGCGCTGGACGCGCTGTCCGTGGGACTGGCGCACGACTTCGGCAACGTGGTGGCCTCCATCCTCGGCTTCGCGGAAATCGCCATCTCGCGGCTGCACGCAGCCCCCGCCACCCCCCAACCCGCCGACCCCATGGTGCTGCGCAGCCTGGACAACATCGTGCTGGGCTGCCAGCGCGCCCGCGAGGTCATCGCCTTTGCCCAGTCCGTTGCCGGGCGGGTTGACCTGAACACGGAACCGGTGGACCTGCACGCCCTGGTCACAGCATGGTGCGCCGAACTGGCGGGCGAACTGCCCCCCGACGCCCGGTGGGCCGTATCCTGCGGCCTGCCCCCGGAGCGGCACCCCCCGTCGCCCCCAGCCGGTACCGGCCAACACGGCACACCCGGCCAGCCTCCCCATTCCGACCGGCTGCCACCGGTACGCGTGGATGCGCCCCGCCTGCGCGAAGCCTTTGCCGAGATATGGCGCAACGCCGCCTGGGCGATACAGGACGCGGCCAAGGACCAGACACGCACCGCGCAACCGCAGGACGGTACGGCCAATGCCTCTCTGGCTGCTCCGGCATCACCGGCGCACACCGCTCGCACCGTGTACCCCGCTCACACGGTCCCTGATGACGACACCCTCGCCGGGCGCATCCTGGTGGAAACCACCCTGGTCCCGGCCTCGCCCCGCCTTCCCGGCCGCTGGATGCGCGTGCGCGTGCGCGACACCGGGCGGGGCATGGATGCGGACACCCTGTGCCGCATGCGCGACCCCTATTTTTCCACCAAGGCCCGACACGAGGGCAAGGGACGCGGCCTGGCCCGCGCCGCGGGCATCGTGCGCGCCCACGGAGGCCGGCTGGACATCACGACGGGGCCGGGCCTCGGCTGCATGGTGGACATCCTGCTGCCCGTGGCCGACTGAGACTGCCCCCAGGAGCCCGACGCATGGCCAATGTGCTCATCATCGACGACGACGAGCTGTTCCGCGAAATGCTGCGCTCGGCCATGGAGATGGAGGGACACGCCTCGGCAGCCGCCCATTCGCTGGCTGAAGGCGCGCGCCTGCTGGAACGCGACGTGTTCGACGCCGTGTTCCTGGACGTGCGCCTGCCCGACGGCAATGGACTGGACATGCTGCCCCGGCTGCGCCACATGGCCAGCCCGCCCGAGATCATCATCGTCACCGCCGCGGGCGACCCGGACGGCGCGGAACTGGCCATCACCGACGGGGCGTGGGACTACGTGGAAAAGCCCGCCTCGCTGGAGCAGATGCGCTTCACCCTGGACCGCGCCCTGCGCCATCGCAACCGGCAGACCCGCCAGCAGCGCCGCCCGCTGGACACCGGGAACATCGTGGGCGCCAGCCCCCGCCTGGCCGCCTGTCTGGAACGCCTCGCCGAGGCGGCCATGGGGGACGCCGCCGTGCTCGTCACCGGAGAAACGGGCACCGGCAAGGAACTGTTCGCGCGGGCCCTGCACCGCAACAGCCGCCGCGCCTCCGGCCCGTTCATCACCCTGGACTGCGCGGCCCTGTCGCGCTCGCTGCTGCACAGCGAATTGTTCGGCTACCAGCGCGGGGCGTTCACCGGCGCCATGGAATCGCGCGCCGGGCTCATCCGCCAGGCGCACGGCGGCACCCTGTTCCTGGACGAGGTGGGGGAGTTGCCGTTGGCCCAGCAAAAGGCCTTTCTGCGCGTGCTTCAGGAGCGCCGGTTCCGCCCCATCGGCAGCAAGGAAGAAGTGGAAAGCGACTTCCGCCTGGTGGCCGCCACCAACCGCAACCTGCCGGAAATGGCCGAGCGCGGCTCCTTTCGCAAGGATCTGCTGTTCCGTCTGCAAGCCGTGGAACTGCAACTGCCCCCCTTGCGTGAACGCAAGGAGGACATCCGGGAACTGGTCACCACCCACGCCGCGCGCATTTGCCGCCGCGACGGCATCGGCGCCAAGGGGTTCGAGCCGGAAGTGTTCGAGGCGCTGGCCGCGCACGACTGGCCCGGCAACGTGCGCGAACTGGTCAACGTGGTGGAGGGGGCGTTGCTGCTGGCTCGCGAGGAACCGGTGGTGCAACTGGAACACCTGCCCGTGCCGCTGCGCGCCCGCATGGTGCGCCACAGGCTGGCGCCCGGCACGGGGGCCAGTTCCGCCAGTTCCGCCAGTACGGCAGGAATCGCTGGCCTGTCCGCCACGGCAGACGGTGCCATACAGGCCGGGCAATGGGGGCTGGACGGATTTGCGCCGGGCAAGCCCTGCACGGCGCACCCGGCGGCACCGGATTGCGGTCTGCCGCCCGGCATCTGCCCCGGTGGCGCAGGGGGAATACCGGGCCTGCCCTGTTCCGCCGAAATTTCTCCCGCGTTCCTGCCCTCGCGCGGCACGCCCCGCCCAAGCCATGCCCCGCCCCAAGCCTGGAAGGACTACCGCACTGCCGCCCTCGGCAGCGTGGAAAAGGGCTACCTGCACCATTTGCTGCTGGCCAGCGGGGGCAACATCACCAAGGCGGCCCGCATGGCCGGGCTGTCGCGCCAGCGGCTGTACGCGCTCTTGCGCAAGCACGGCGTGATGCGGCAATGGGTGGAGGATGATGCGTCCATAAAATGAAAACAATGTAAATTTTTACAAGATAAAGTAGCTTTAAAGATTACATCACCCCTCTCGCCCCGCGCCGAATCAGGCATGCAACAGCCTATTTTTATTTATTAATCACAAAAAATAACACCATGGTATGACTTTTGATAAGGCGTGAGTGTGTAGCTCCAGATCACCAACCAGGAGACCGCTCATGCTTTCCGAACTCACCAAGATCGTCCACGGCATCGTGCTGGACAGCCCCACCCCGGCCAAGGCGCTGGCCAAGGAAATCGGCAAGCCCTACTCCACCCTGCTGCGCGAGATCAACCCCTACGATACCGGGGCCAAGCTGGGCGTGGAAACGCTGCTTGAAATCATGAAGCACACCGGCAACATCAGGCCGCTGGAATACATGGCGCGGCAACTGGGGTACCGTCTGGAACCCGATGCAGGCGGCGCGGAAATCCATCGCCCCCTGCTGCCTCTGCGCATGTCCGCCGAGCGCTAGTCCGGCACTCGCGGGGAAACAGTCCGAAAGTGCAACGGCATGCACCGGCCGGATATTGGCCGGGCACTGGCATTTTCGGGCGCGCGTCCATATGGTGACATGTGGTGCCGGACGGAAGCAACCCGGCAACAGGCACGCCCCGCGCGCCCACCCGGCGCGCCATACCCTGCGGGCCGCCCCGCAGCCAACCGGAGGTCGAGGTGCGGATACTGGTCGTGGACGACGATGCCGTGACGCTGTGCTTTCTCGAAGCCCTGCTGTGCAGTTGGGGACACGAGGTGGCCACGGCGGATAACGGGCGCACGTGCATGACCCGCCAGCGCACGACCCCGGCCGACGTGGTGATCACCGACATCATCATGCCCGAACAGGATGGCCTGGCCACCATCGCGCAACTGCGGCGCGAGTTCCCGGGGGTGAAGGTCATCGCCATGTCCGGCGGCACCCCGGTCATGGACATGGAGTCGGCCATCCGCACCGCCCACCTCATGGGCGCGGACGCCGTGCTGCCCAAACCGCTGGATACCGACGTGCTGCGCGGGGCACTCAGCGCCGTGGCCACGCCGCGCGTGCTGGCAGCCACCGCCAGCCACCCTGATGCCCATCCACCGGCCATGCCCCTGCCCAAACTCTGCTGACCCTCCCTTTCCCCGCCTGGCCCGCCCGGTACGCAGCTTCAACGTCCGCCCCGCAGACAGACACGCCGAATACCAAGGGCACGCCCGTGCACGCCTGCGCGCGGGCGTGCCGATTTGGTCGCGCCCTTCGTCCGTCCGCCCCCCTTCGTCCGTCCGCCACGGGCGCGCCCCCATGCCGAGCCCCGCGTTCTCCAAAAGCCTTCCCCACCCCGCCCCACGCCAACGCTACCTTCACCATACTCATTCCTGCTGCTGTCCGCTCCACGCTCCCCGTTGCTTTCTCCATCGATAGCGTGCACGCACAGCCATTCATGGGGGGGCGCCCGACTGTCGACAGGCACGAATTCTAGATAATTCATGTGGAATCCATATCACTACAGAATGCATGCATGGAAGCCACATGAAAAAATTCCAGAACGACGACGCTCGCCCTCCCGACAGCGCAGCGCCAGCCAAGCCCCTCTACGACACGGCACAGGCAAGAGCCGACAGTGCTCCCGTCATGGTCGCACACCAGCCCATCTTCGACGCCGCCGGGCATATTTTCGAGTTTGAACTATTGTACAGGAATGCATGCTGGCCCTCCAGCAATTGCCCGCCGTTCTCCGATGCCGTCGCCACGGCATCGGTCATCATCGACGGCCTGCCACTGATCATGGACTCCCTGGGCGACAACCGGATGCTGTTCGTCAACTTCGACGAATCCCTGCTGCTCAGCGGTCTGGCCAACATGCTCGACCCGGCCCGCACCTGCGTCGAGGTGCTGGAAACCACTCCGCCCACGCCCGGCGTGCTGGCGCAACTGGCCGCGCTCAAGCGGCGCGGATTCACCATCGCCCTCGACGACTATGCGGGGTCGGGACCGGCGGACGCGCTGCTGCCGATGGCCGACTACGTTAAAGTGGAGGTGCTGCGCAGGCCGCGCGCCGACGTGGCGCGGGACGTGGAGAGAGTGCTTGCGGCGGGCGCCAGGGTCGTGGCCGAAAAGATCGAGGACCAGGCTACCCTGGAGTATTGCCGCAAGCTGGGGTGCCATCTGTTTCAGGGGTACTTCCTGTCGCGTCCGCAACTGACCTCCGGATGCACGGTCAGTACCACCCAGGCCCTGCGGCTGAAGACCATCAAGATATTCGCCACCGGCGGCACCACCACCCCGCGCCTCATCGAGGCCATCCGGTCCGACGTATCGCTGTCCTACCGGCTGTTGCGCTACCTGAATTCCGCGCATTTCTCCTTCACCGCGCGGGTATCGTCCGTGGAATTCGCGGCCCGGCTCATGGGCGAGACAGGATTGCGCCGGTGGCTGTGCGCCGCCCTGCTTTCCGGCATCGCCAAGGGGCCGTTCGTGCCGGAACTGATCCGCATGTCGGTGTTCAGGGGCGTCTTTGCCGAGGCGCTGCGCAACAGCACCACGGGCGGGCCACCGCCGGACAGGTTGTACCTGGCAGGGTTGTTTTCGCTGCTGGACGCGATCCTGGGCATACCCATGGAGGCCATTCTGGCGGACATCCGGCTCAGCAGCGACATCGACGAGGCGCTCATCGAGCGGCGTGGCGCGCTGGCCCACTGGCTGCACGTGGTGGAGTCGTACGAGCGGGGAGATTTCGGCGATGCCGCACGGGGTTTCGCCGAACTGGGACTGGACATGTCGCTGCTGGCACACCGCTATCTGCAAGCCCTGAACGTGTCGCAGAGCATCTGCACGACGCAGTAGGAACGGACGGCCGCGCCGTGGCCGACAGGCGGAAGACGGGGCGGGAGGAGGAGGAAAGCCGGAAGAAGCGGGGCACCGCGACCGTGGCGGGCACGGGGCCATGGCCTCCTCGGCCGGGCAGGTGTCCGGAGGAATCGGTGAACGAATCGGTGCCCCCATGGGCCGCGATGGCGCCAAACGGCCTGAACTACACAGGCCCCAGAATGACGCCCCCCGCCAGCACGTGCCCTTCGGCATCGTACACCGCCGCCACCTGCCCCCGCGCGGGCGGGGTTTGCGGCTCGCGGAAGCGCACGGCCATGCCGGTGGCGCCCACGGTCACCCGCGCGGGCTGGGGGGCCTGGCGGTAACGGGTGCGCACGCTGATCTCGGCGGGCCACTCGGCGGGGTCCACCAGCAGGTTCACGTCCTCGGTCAGGCAGCCGCGCGCGGCCAGGTGCTCGCGCCCGCCCACCAGCAGCACGTTGTTCTCCATGTCCTTGGCCACCACGTACAGCGGTTCTTCCCAGGCGATGCCCAGGCCGCGCCGCTGGCCTTCGGTATACTGCCACAACCCCTTGTGGCTGCCGATCTTGCGCCCGCGCATGGTCACGATGGGACCGGGACCGGGCAGGCGTACCTGCCGGTCGCGCAGGAAGGCGCGGTAGTCGTCGTCGGGCACGAAGCAGATTTCCTGGCTTTCCGACGGCAGCGGCGGCACGATATTCCGCTTCACCAGTTCGGCCTTCACCTGTTCCTTGCGCCAGTTGCCCAGCGGAAACACGCCCTGCTCCAGTCGGGCGCGCTCCACCAGCGACAGGAAGTAGCTCTGGTCCTTGGCCGGGTCCGTCCCGCGTTGCAGGGTCATGCCCCATTCCGGGTGGCGCAGTTGGCGCACGTAATGGCCCGTGGCCAGACGCGACGCGCCAAGGGCCTGCGCGGCATCCAGCAGCAGACCGAACTTCATGGCGGCATTGCACCGGGCGCAGGGGTTGGGCGTTCGCCCCACCACGTATTCTTCTATGAACGGGGCCACCACCGCCTCTTCGAAGGCGTCGGCCAGGTCCACGGCGTGAAAGTCCACGCCAAGGCGGGCACACAGGGCGCCGATGGCCTCCGTCGGGTCCGGCTTGCCGGGCTGCGGGGGCAGAAAGCGCGCATGCAGGCCGAACACGTCCTGCCCCTGCTCCAGCAGGAGCAGGAGCGCGAACAGGCTGTCGGTGCCTCCGCTGAGTGCGATGGCGATCTTCATGCCGGGTGCGCTGCCGTGGTACGGGGTGCGGTCACGGACGCGCTTACGCGCCTGCCCCGGCTGTGGATACGGAAACGGCGGGTGCCACCCCCGGCACGCCCAGCGCGCCGGACAGCACCTTGGCCGCCGCCAGCAGGTCGCCCTCGCCAAAGGCCCGGCCCAGCATCTGCAAGCCCACGGGCATGCCGGAACGGTTGCCCATGCCCACGGGAATGCACAGGCCCGGAAGGCCCGCCAGGTTCAGCGACAGGGTGAACACGTCCATCATGTACATCTTCAGCGGGTCGCTGGTCAGTTCGCCAAGACCCCACGCCGTCACCGGGGACGCCGGGCCGCACAGCACGTCGCACCGGGCAAGGGCCTTCTCGTAGTCCTCGCGGATCAGGCGGCGCACCTGGGCGGCCTTGCGGTAGTACGCGTCGTAATAGCCGGACGACAGCACGTAGGTGCCCAGCATGATGCGGCGCTGCACCTCGTCGCCGAATCCTTCCGCGCGCGAGCGCACGTACAGGTCGGCCAGGTCGCGCGGGCTTTCAGCCCGGCGGCCGTAGCGCACCCCGTCGAAACGGGCCAGGTTGGAACTGGCCTCGGCCGGGGCGATGATGTAGTACGCCGCGATGCTGTAGGGGGTGTGCGGCAGCTCCACGTCCACGATGGTGGCGCCGAGGCCCCTGGCCGTGTTCAGCGCGGCCTCGCAGGCGGCGGACACCTCGGGGTCGATGCCCTCGCCCCGGAATTCGCGCGGCACGCCGATGCGCACCCCGGACAGGTCCTTGCGGGCGGCCAGCGCGCCCATGTAGTCGTCCACGGGCAGGGCGGCGCTGGTGGCGTCGCGCGGGTCGTGCCCGGCGATGACCGACAGCAGCAGGGCCGCGTCCTCCACGGTGCGGGTCAGCGGGCCGATCTGGTCCAGCGACGAGCCGTACGCCACCAGCCCGAAGCGCGACACGCGCCCGTAGGTCGGCTTCAGCCCCACGCAGCCGCACAGCGAGGCGGGCTGGCGGATGGAGCCGCCGGTGTCGGTGCCCAGGGACCCGAAGCACTGCCCGGCGGCAACGCTGGCGGCGGAACCGCCGCTGGAGCCGCCCGGCACGCGCGCCACGTTCCACGGGTTGCGGGTGGGGCCGAAGGCGGAATTTTCGGTGGACGACCCCATGGCGAATTCGTCCATGTTGGTCTTGCCGAGGATCACCGCACCCGCCTCGCGCAACTTGCCCACGGCAAAGGCGTCGTAGTGCGGGGTGAAGTCGCCCAGGATGCGCGAGCCGCAGGTGGTGCGGGTGCCCGCCGTGGTCAGGGCGTCCTTGACCGTCAGCGGCACGCCCCACAGGGGCTTCGCCGGGTCCGGCCCGGCCCCGTCCAGCGCGCGGGCTTCGGCCAGCGCGGCCTCGCCCCTGTTGGTGAGCAACGCGGCGATGGCGGGCTCGGTGGCCGTGATGCGGTCAAGACACGCGGCGGTGACCTGCTCCGCCGTCAGTTCGCGCCGGGCCAGCCGGTCGCGCACTTCGGCCAGCGACAGGGAAACGATTGCGGTGGACGTATCGGACATCTCACTATCCTTGGCTGTGCATGCCGCCGCCTGGGCGGGGCTTGTCTGTGAACTCATTGGAAAATATCTGTACAAAAGATGGGTAAGGAATCGGGGCTCTGCCCCGAACCCCGCCGGGGGAACATATTCCCCCGGTCCCCCTGCATTGCCTGCCACCGGGCCTGACAGGCATCGGTAACCGCGCCACGCGCTTTTGCGCGTCAGGCGGGCACTCCATCTTCCTGCCTTTCCCCCGTCGCGTCGGCACTACCAGCGCGACGCCGGTTCAGGAAGGAGGCACTTTTTCTTTCTCTGCGCGCCTTCGCGCGTCAGTGGCGTCGCCGCTCCGTCTTCCTGCCTTTCCCCCGCCGCGTCGACACAACCAGCGCGGCGTTCGGCTCAGGGGGAGGCACTCTTCTTTTTCCCCGCCACGCCTCCGCGCGTCAGGTGCGGGAAGTCCGTGTCGTGGCAAGGAAGGCGATCTTTCCGGGGCGCAGGAATACTCTTTCCGTATTTCAAGCCCCGGAAAGGAAGCCTGACGCCGCCACGACGCGGAATCCCCGCACCGGAAATCACACTATCCGGGGGACAATGAAGAATTCGGAATCGGCCTCCGGCGCATTCCGCAGCACATCCTCGCGCGTGCAGCGCGGGGCGGCCTCGTCGGGACGCAGGGCCGTGGCGTGCTGCACGGGGCTGTACAGCGGCTCGACGCCGGTGGTGTCGAGGCCGTTCAGCATTTCCATGTAGCCCAGGATGTCGCCGAACTGCCGGGCAAAGGTTGCAAGCTGCGCCTCGTCCGGGGCCAGCCGCGCCAGCCGCGCGATGGCGGCCACCTGATCGGTGCTGATGGTGGTCATGATCGGTCCTGTATGGCGTACGGATTATTGCGGAGTTGCGGTGGCCGCGGCCTTGGCGCGGGCCTCGTGGCGCTCGCGGGTGCGTTCCAGCTTCTGGCGGAACTCGGTGGGCTCCACGGGCTTGAAGCCATCGGACGCGGGCGTGAACAGGAACAGGTCCTGCGAGGCGTGGCCGTCGGCGTTCCAGTGCAGGGCGCCCATGGCCCACTGCATGCGCTGGGCATCGGCCAGGCGGCGGTTGACCTCGGCCGGAGTCCAGCCCTTTTCCGGCAGGCCAAGGTTGGAAGCAAAGCGCACGAAATCGTAGCCAAGGCCCACCCAGAAGTCGGGGGCATCGGGGTTGCCCGCCTCGCGCAGGGTGCGCGCCAGGGCATCACCGGCGGGCGAGGTCTGCGCGCCGTTCCACGCGCCGGGAAACACGGCCAGCCCGAAGTTGCGCACGTCCACGCTCTTCTGCCCGGCCAGCCCCTGCTCCCACAGTGTGGTGCCCAACAGCACCTGACGGTCTTCGCCGTGAAAGAACAGGTTGGGCACCAGCATCTCGGTGTTCTTCCAGCTGTCGGGCAGGAAGGTGGCTTCAAAGGTGGCCCCCGGCACCGGGTAACTGTTGATGGTGCGCACCTTCACGAAGCTGCCCGCGATGCGGTTCCATTCCTGATGCTTGCCCGTGGGGTAGGACATGGTGGAGGCCACGCTGGCGCCGCGCGCGCGGGCCCGTTCGGCAAAGAGCGAGGCCATCTTGCCGCCGAAGGCGTCGTCGGGGTGCAGCACGCCGTAGCTGGTCACGCCCAGGGCGTCCTGGGTGAAGCCCAGCAGCGCGTTGACCTGATCGTCGGGGCTGGTGAAGAAGCGCCACGCCACGCGGCCTTCTTCGCCGCCGTCAAGCTGCGGCAGAAAGGTGAAGAAGGCGCGCTGGCCGGTCAGGCCGCGTTCCTTGGCGGCACCGAAGCTGTTGGTGCGCAGCGGCCCCCCCACCACCACGCACTGGGGCGGCAGGGCGGCCAGCTTGTCCAGCCAGTCGGGCGATTCGGTGTTCAGCACCACCACCTCGACTTCCACGCCGGTGCGCGAAAGTTCCCACTGGGCGGCGCCGGCCCCGCGCGAGATCTTCCACCCGATGTTGCCGAAGGCGCCGGTCATGGGCAGGGCCAAAGCCACGGTGCGCGAGGCGCGCATGCCGCTCTGCTCCAGCGGCGTCAGCACGGTGCCGAGCAGGTTGGGGTCGTTGAAGTTGCCGCTGCGCTGCAAGCGGGTAAGGGTTTCCAGCGCGCGCAGCGAACCGGCATTGGCGGCGGCCATGCGCCGGGCCGACTCCAGTTCGATGATGTTGTAGGGGTAGCGGCCTTCGTTTTCCGGGGTCACGGTGGCGGCAAGCTGCTCCACCGTGGCGTTGTCGGAACGCTTCAGCTCGTCGAACAGACGATTTTCCAGCGCGGCGCGGAAGGACTGGCTTCCGGCCGCAGCCCCGGCCTGCGTGCCCGCCTGGGCCCACAGATTGGACAGGGTCTGGAGCGAACCGGAAATGTCGCCCCCCTCCCACTGCCGGGTGGCCACGATAAGCCCGGCCTGCGCGCGCAGTCCCCACGGGCGCGCGGCGTCGCCGAACACCGCCGTGGCGCGCTGACGGCTTTCGGTCTTGGAAATGCGGGACACGGCGCGGTACCAGGTGTCCTGCCAGTCCTGCCCGGCATCCGCCGCCGGGTCCTGCCTGCGCCACCCCTCCAGGCCGTCCAGGGCCAGATTGGGGTGGCCGTTGGCCTCGGCGGCCATGCTGTAGCCGCGCCACGCGCCCAGGCGTTCCTCGGGCGTGATGTCGGTACGCGCGGTCATCATGCCGAAAATGCGTTCCGCCGTGGCCGCGTCGCCGCGCTTCAGGGCCTCGCTGCCTTCGTCCAGCGCCGAGCGCCGCACCGGCTGCTGCACCTGCGGGGTGACGGGTTCCTGCGGGATGATGATGGACCGCTTGCCGCCGCAGCCAGCGGCGGAAAGCACCATGAGCGCGAGAAGGGCAAGGACCGTGGCGCGCGAAAGAACGTGCTGCATCGTGGGTACCGTGGCGTGCACCATAGCGTGCACCATGGGGGTGGACCGTTGCTTGCGGATGAGCCCGCGCGGCTGGCCTGCGGCCCGGCGCGCGGTTCGCCACGCGGAAAACGCGCCGAAGGCGGGAACCGGCGCAGGGCGAAACCCGGGGCCGCGAAACGGGTGGGACTGCACCGGCAGGCCCCGCGGCGAATCGTATCAGGCTATACATTGTGGCCCCGGAATGCAAGCAGGGCGCGCCCTGCGTCCCGACCGACATCCCGTGGGACATGGCCGGGCGCGGACGCGCCCCGGTGCATTCCATCCTTGTCCCCGCGCAGGCGCGGGCCAAGGCGGCCGGTTACTTCTTCACTTCGGTGTAGTCGGCGTCCACCACGTCGTCGTCGCCCTTGGCGGATCCGGCATGACCGGCATCACCCGCTTCGGGACCGGCGCCGGGCTGGCCCTGCTGGCTCTGCTGGTACAGTTGCTCGGCCAGCTTGTGCGACGCGCGCGACAGTTCTTCGGACGCGGCCTTGATGCCTTCCAGGTCGCTGCCGTCCATGACCTTTTTCAGGGCCTCGATCTTGCCCTCGATGTCGGACTTGGTGGCGGCGTCCAGCTTGTCGCCAAGGTCGGCGATGGACTTTTCGGTGCCGTAGATCAGGCCGTCGGCCTGGTTGCGGGCCTCGATCAGTTCCTGCTTCTTCTTGTCCTCGTCGGCGTGCGACTCCGCTTCCTTGATCAGGCGCTGGATCTCGCTTTCCGACAGGCCGGAAGAGGCGGTGATGCGGATGGACTGTTCCTTGCCGGTGCCCAGGTCCTTGGCCGACACGTTGACGATGCCGTTGGCGTCGATGTCGAAGGTGACCTCGACCTGCGGGGTGCCGCGCATGGCCGGGGGAATGCCGGTCAGTTCGAAGCGGCCCAGGGTCATGTTGTCACCGGCCATGGGGCGTTCGCCCTGCAGCACGTGGATGGACACCGAGGGCTGGTTGTCCGCCGCCGTGGTGAAGGTCTGGCTCTTGCGGGTGGGGATGGTGGTGTTGCGGTCGATGAGCCGGGTGAACACGCCGCCCAGGGTTTCGATGCCCAGCGAAAGCGGGGTCACGTCCAGCAGCAGCACGTCCTTCACGTCGCCCGCCAGGATACCGCCCTGGATGGCGGCGCCCATGGCCACCACTTCGTCGGGGTTCACCGAGCGGTTGGGCTCCTTGCCGAAGAACTCGCCCACCTTCTTCTGCACCAGGGGCATGCGGGTCATGCCGCCCACCAGCACCACCTCGTCGATCTGCGCGGCGGAAAGACCGGCGTCGGCCAGGGCCTTGCGACACGGCTCGATGGTGCGCTCCACCAGGTCTTCCACCAGCTTTTCGAGCTTGGCGCGCGAAAGCTTCATCATCAGGTGCTTGGGGCCATTCTGGTCGGCGGTGATGAAGGGCAGGTTGATTTCCGTTTCCATGGAGGTGGAAAGGTCCTTCTTGGCCTTTTCCGCCGCTTCCTTCAGGCGCTGCAACGCCATGCGGTCCTTGGAGAGGTCGACGCCGTTCTCGCGGCGGAACTCTTCCACAAGGTAGTTGATGATCCGCTGGTCGAAGTCTTCGCCGCCCAGGAAGGTGTCGCCGTTGGTGGCGCGCACTTCCACGACGTTGTCGCCCACTTCGAGGATGGAAATGTCGAACGTGCCGCCGCCAAGGTCGAACACCGCGATCTTCTCGTTGGCCTTCTTGTCGAAGCCATAGGCCAGCGATGCGGCGGTGGGTTCGTTGATGATGCGCTTGACCTCGAGGCCCGCGATGCGGCCCGCGTCCTTGGTGGCCTGGCGCTGGGCGTCGTTGAAGTAGGCGGGCACGGTGATGACCGCGTCGGTCACGGTTTCGCCAAGGTAGGCTTCCGCGTCGGCCTTCAGCTTGCCGAGGATCATGGCCGAAACTTCGGCGGCGGAATACTGGCGGCCCTGCACTTCAACGGCGGCATCGCCGTTGGCGCCCGCCACGATGCGGTAGGGGCTGTGGGTCTTCCAGTTGTTCACTTCGGGGGCGTCGCCCTTGCGGCCCATCAGGCGCTTGACCGCGAACACCGTGCGCTCGGGGTTGGTGACGGCCTGGCGCTTGGCGATGTCGCCGACAAGGCGCTCCTTGTCGGTGAAGGCCACGATGGAGGGCGTGGTGCGCCCGCCTTCGGGGTTGGTGATGCACTTGGGATCCTTGCCCTCCATCACGTAGACGCAGGAGTTGGTGGTCCCGAGGTCGATGCCGATGATCTTGCCCATTGTCTTCCTCCTCAAAGGGTACGCGAGCATGTCGCGAAGTGATCTTGCGCTGGCCGCCGTTGCGGTGCGAGCCGTTCCGGCGTTGGCTGGTGTGAATAGTAAGGCGGGGTTGCCGGTCGTAAAGAGGGGAAGGCCAATTTTTCGTGCAAGGATGTGCACCGGCGTGGCCGGGCGCGGGGTTGCGGGGCGGAAAAAGCGGGCGGCACCATGCGGGCGCACGGCAGTGCCCCGGCCCGGAAACACCGACGGCCCCGACACAATGCCGGGGCCGAAGGGGGATCCTTGCCATCACTGCCGAGGAAGGAGGTAGGAGAAATGTCTGAAATCAGATCAATGCATGGACTGTTCCGGAAACATGGCGGGTGGAAGCCCGTACTCCCGCTGACCTTGCGGGACAGTCCCTACGCCAGCCCCATCTCGTGCCGCAGCCATTCCTTTATTTCGGCGGTGGGTTCGTAGATGCCGCGCAGGTCCCCGAACTCGGCCAGAAAGCGATTGGCCAGCCGCTCGGGCAGCGGCGCGCTGTAGATGTCTTCCGCCGCCTCGGAATTGCGCCGCACCAGGCGCACCACCGGGCGCGGCCCCCAGGTGTCCACCACGAAGTAGGTGGAATAGTCGTCCTTGGAGCGCACCGGGGGGTATTCCGCGTGCCAGTTGTTGTTGCCCCACTCAAGGTACATGGTTACGGCGTGCTCGGGGCTGAGGTTCCAGTCGATATCCATGTGGCCGAGCGTCTTCAGGTCTTGCATGGGTCACTCCTGCCGTAAGGTTGCGCGTGCCGTGCGGCCTGCATGCCGCCCGTTGCTTGAAACATCCTGCTCGTGGCGTGCGTGCCGCCCGCTGCCCGGAAAATCGCGTGGTCCGCTTCCTCGTTGCCGGGGGCATCCGGTCACCTGAGCGGGCCGGGCTGCCACTCCCGGCCCGCAGGTGAACCGTCGCCAATGTGAAGGAGAGAGTGTGGCTGAGGAAGCACCACTCGATTACACAGTAACAATTACCATTAGCGAGTCAACCTCTTTTTCCGAAAATATCCGCGGCGTGACGCAACGCCCGGCCCACGGGCTGCCCGCTCGCCTCCCGTTCCCGAAAGCAGGCCCACGGCGACCGCGCCAGCTATCGCCAACTTGACGGTTGGTGCCCGGTGTGTCTTTATGGTGACGGTGGGAAAGCCCTGGGCCTGCCCGGCCTTTTCCACGCGTACGGACATGGTTCCGCCCGTTGCCGCCCGCCCTGCTGCCAGCCGGTGCGCGGGCCTGGCGGCGGGCCCTTCTCGCAACACCGCGACCTGGGAGGATACATGAAACCGGAAGAATTCGCCCACAAGTTCATGCAAGCCGCCACCGCCATGGGCTGCACCCTCAGCCCTTCGGGCAACGTCGTCTGCCCCGGCGGCAAGAACATCTCGGCCGGAAAGGCCGCCGCCGCGTACAAGCGCCATGGTGACGGCGTGGCCAAGGTGCCTTCTGCGGAATTCCGCAACGAGCCGCACAGCCTGAAGCTGTTCCGCTC
Organism: Desulfovibrio sp.; assembly: GCA_031287575.1. Lineage (GTDB taxonomy): Bacteria > Desulfobacterota > Desulfovibrionia > Desulfovibrionales > Desulfovibrionaceae > Cupidesulfovibrio. The sequence continues at coordinate 71,981 of JAITSV010000070.1, read as the reverse complement.
CATTGCCGCCAAGGCCCTGGGGTAATCCCGGCGACGGGAGTCGCGCGCTCGCCACTGTTCACGCGCCTCCCCCACACACGCAACGAAATGGAAACGGCGCCCCAAAGGGCGCCGCATTCAGCCTGCATGCCGGGCCGGAACTTCCGGCCCGGCTTTCGTTTGAAGGTGCCCCGTTCGCCCGGCCCGTAGGAGGACAAGCGGATGGCCGCGCCACGGCGGTGGCCCGCACCGTGCGCAACATTCCGGACACTACCCGGACACACCCCGCTCCCATGTCCCGGCTGCATGCGGCCCGGCGGCCCGGTGGGCCGGAACCGGCCGAAGCGCATGTCCTGCGCCAACGCAAACGGCCCGGAGGTTTCCCTCCGGGCCGTCGCATGTCGTCTTCGACCGGTTTTTTGACCGGACGTGCGGAGCGCTAGGCGGCGCCGCGTACCCTCATGCGCGCCATGGCGCGTTGCAGGGCGGCCTGGGCCCGTGCGCCGTCGAGCTTTTCCTTGGCCTGGGCCAGGCGCTGCTCGGCACGTTCCTTGGCCTTGCGGGCGCGTTCGAGGTCGATGTCCTCTGCGCGTTCCGCCGATTCGGCCAGCACGGTCACCTTGTTGTCCGAAACCTCGGCAAACCCGCCGGACACGAAGATCCAGTGCGTCTTGCCGCCAGCCTTGTAGTACAGGCTGCCGATGTTCAGCGCGGAAAGGAAGGGAATGTGGTTCGGCAGGATGCCGAATTCGCCCTCGTAGCCGGGGGCGCCCACATAGTCGACCTTCTCGCTGAGCACGAGCCTGTCAGGCGTGACGATTTCGAGATGGAGCGACTTTTCCATGGGTCACTCCTTATTGCTGCTCCTGGCGCTTCTTGTACTTTTCGAGGGCCATCTCGATGCCGCCCACCATGTAGAAGTCGCCTTCCGCCATGTGGTCGAAATCACCGTTCAGGATGCCCCGGAACGCCTTGATGGTGTCTTCCAGCTTCACGTACACGCCGGGCGTGCCGGTGAAGGTTTCGGCCACGTGGAACGGCTGCGACAGGAAGCGCTGGATGCGGCGCGCGCGGGCGACGGTCATCTTGTCTTCGTCCGACAGTTCGTCCATGCCGAGAATGGCGATGATGTCCTGCAGATCCTTGTACTTCTGCAGCACCTGCTGAACCGCGCGGGCCACCGAGTAGTGCTCGGCGCCGACCACGTTGGGGTCGAGGATGCGCGACGTGGAGTCGAGCGGGTCCACCGCGGGGTAGATGCCGAGTTCCGCGATCTGACGCGAAAGCACCAGCGTACCGTCAAGGTGCGAGAAGGTGGTGGCAGGCGCGGGGTCGGTAAGGTCGTCCGCGGGCACGTACACGGCCTGGACCGAGGTGATCGAGCCCTTGACCGTGGAGGTGATGCGTTCCTGCAGGCCGCCAAGGTCGGTACCCAGGGTGGGCTGGTAACCCACCGCCGAGGGCATGCGGCCGAGCAGCGCCGACACTTCCGAACCCGCCTGGGTGAAGCGGAAGATGTTGTCGACGAACAGCAGCACGTCCTGGTTCTCGATGTCGCGGAAGTATTCCGCGCAGGCGAGGGCGGTCAGGGCCACGCGGGCACGGGCTCCTGGCGGTTCGTTCATCTGGCCGTAGATGAGCGCGGCCTTCTCCAGAACGCCGGCGTCCTTCATTTCGTGGTACAAGTCGTTCCCTTCACGGGTACGCTCGCCAACACCGGCGAACACGGAGATGCCGCCGTGCTGCTTCGCGATGTTGTTGATCATTTCCATGAGGATAACGGTCTTGCCCACGCCCGCGCCGCCGAACAGGCCCATCTTGCCGCCCTTGGGGAACGGGATGAGCAGGTCGACGACCTTGATGCCGGTTTCGAGCAGTTCGACCGTGGTGTTCTGGTCGGTGAACTCGGGGGCCGCACGGTGGATGGGCAGGTATTTGTCGGTATCGATGGGGCCCATTTCGTCAACGGGACGGCCCACGACGTTCATGATGCGACCAAGCGACGCCTTGCCGACAGGCACCATGATGGGCTTGCCGGTGTCCACCGCTTCCATGCCGCGCACGAGACCTTCGGTCGCGTCCATGGCGATGGTGCGGACGACATTGTCGCCGAGGTGCTGGGCAACTTCGCAGACCAGCTGGGGCGCGTCGCTGTTGTTGGGGTTCTTGATGTCCAACGCGCTCAAGATGTTCGGCAGGTTGCCGCCCGGGAACTCGACGTCCACGACGGCGCCGATGACCTGAACGATCTTGCCAATGTTAGCACTCATGTGTGTACGCTCCCTTATTAGCCTTTCAGCGCCTCGGCGCCACCGACGATGTCCATGAGGTCGCGCGTGATCGAAGCCTGCCGCGTCTTGTTGTAGAGCAGCGTCAGGGAACCGATCATGTCGTCGCAGCTGCGCGTGGCGTTATCCATGGCGGCCATGCGCGCCGCGTGCTCGCTGGCGGAGGTGTCGAGCAGGCCGCGATACAGCTGCACCTTGATGAAGCGGGGCAGCAGTTCGGCCAGCAGGCCCTCCACGGCGGGTTCGTAGATGTACTCCTTGTTGGTGGCGGCAACCGGGGTGGCCTCCTCCAGCTTGGGAGCAATGGGCAGGATGGGCAGGGCAACGGGCACCTGCTTGGCCATGCTCACGAACTCGCCGTAGACCATGATCACTTCGTCCAGTTCACGCGTCAGGTAGGCATTGATGACATCGAGCCCGATCCGGTTGGCGAGCTGGAAGTCGAAACTGCCCATCTGGTCGGCAAGCGCCATGGCGACCTCGTGGTCGGTCTTGCGGGCCGCGTCGCGGCCTTTCTTGCCCACGCAGTAGAACTTGACCTTCTTGCCTTCCGCGGCCTTCTGGACGGCCAGCTTCAGGGCGGTGGAGATGAGGTTGGAGTTGAAGCTGCCGCACAGCCCGCGGTCCGAGGTGGCGAGGACGATCCCACACGTCTTGATTTCCTCGCGCACTTCCAGAAGCGGGTGGGCGGTGCTGTCCGCCTTGCTCGCCAGGTCTCCCAGCATGTCATAGAACTTGGCCGCGTAGGGGCGGAAGCGTTCTATGCGCTGCTGGGCACCGCGCAGCTTCGCCGAGGCCACCATGTTCATGGCCTTGGTGATCTGCTTGGTCTTCTTGACCCCGGCGATCTTGACCTTGACGTCTTTCAAAGAAGGCATCGGTTACCTCCCGCCTAGGCTTGGAAGCCCTTTTTGAACTCGGCAACAGCTGCCTTCAGGCGGTCTTCGATGTCCGCGTCGAGAGCCATCTTGGTCTTGATGTCGTTCAGGATGTCGGCCTTCGAGTTCTTGAGGAAGTCGATCATCTCGGCTTCGAACTTGCGAATGTCGGCAACGGCCACTTCATCCATCAGGCCGCGGGTGGCGGCGTACATGGAGGCGACCTGCTGTTCCACCGGCATGGGCTGGTACTGGGGCTGCTTCAGCAGTTCCACCAGGCGCGCGCCACGGTCGAGCTTCTGCTTGGTGGCCTTGTCGAGGTCGGAACCGAACTGCGCGAAGGCAGCCAGTTCGCGATACTGGGCAAGGTCGAGACGCATGGTACCGGCAACCTGCTTCATCGCCTTGATCTGCGCGGCGCCACCCACTCGGGAGACCGACAGACCGACGTTGATGGCGGGGCGGATGCCCGCGTTGAACAGGTTGGGTTCCAGGTACACCTGACCGTCGGTGATGGAGATAACGTTGGTCGGGATGTACGCGGACACGTCACCGGCCTGGGTTTCGATGATCGGCAGGGCGGTCAGCGAACCGGCGCCCAGCGAATCGTTGACCTTGGCCGCGCGTTCCAGCAGGCGCGAGTGCAGGTAGAACACGTCGCCGGGGTAGGCTTCGCGCCCCGGAGGACGGCGGAGCAGCAGCGACATCTGGCGGTAGGCCACGGCCTGCTTGGAAAGGTCGTCGTAGATGATCAGGGCGTGGTCGCCCTTGTCGCGGTAGAACTCGGCCATGGTGCAGCCGGAGTACGCCGAGATGAACTGCAGCGGCGCGGGCTCGGAAGCGGTGGCGGAGATGATGGTGGTGTATTCCATGGCACCGTGCTTGCGCAGGGTGTCGGCCACCAGGGCAACCGTCGCCTTCTTCTGGCCGATGGCCACGTAGAAGCAGCGGATGCCGGTGTCGCGCTGGGCCAGGATGGCGTCGATGCACACGGCGGTCTTGCCGGTCTGACGGTCACCGATGATCAGTTCGCGCTGGCCACGGCCGATGGGCGTCATGGCGTCGATGGCCTTGATGCCGGTGGGCATGGGTTGATGCACCGACTTACGGGCGATGATGCCGGGCGCCTTGAGTTCCACGGGGCGGAACTCCTTGGCTTCCAGCGGGCCCAGGCCGTCGATGGGCTGGCCGAGGGGGTTGAGCACGCGGCCCATGACCTCGTCACCCACGGGGACCGAGAAGATCTTGCCGGTACGCTTGACCGGGTCGCCTTCCTTGATGCCGGTGTCTTCGCCCAGAAGAGCAACACCCACGTTGTCCTCTTCAAGGTTCAGCACCATGCCCATGAGCCCGCCGGGGAACTCGAGCAGTTCCATGGCCATGGCGTTGCGGACGCCGTAGACGCGCGCAATGCCGTCACCGACCGAAAGGACGGTGCCGGTTTCGCTCATCTCGACCCGCTGCTCATAGCTTTGGATCTGCTCTTCGATGATCTTGCTGATTTCTTCGGCTTTGATCTGCATAGCCCTACTCACCCCTCTTGATGTTGTCTTTGAGGATACCTAACTGCGCGCGCAGACTGGCATCCAGCACCCGGTCGCCGACCTTCAGCACGACGCCGCCAAGGATGTCCTTGTTCACGCTGAAGGTGAGTTCCAGCTTGCGTCCGGCCTGCTGTTCAAGAGCTGCCTTGACCTGTACGCGCTTTGCTTCCGCAAGTTCAACGGCCGTCATCAGCTCGCCGCGGATGACGCCCTTTTCGGCGTCGAGGAGAACGCCGTAGAAGGCCTGGATGTCGGAAAGGCAGTCAAGGCGCCCCTTGTCCGTCAGCAGCAGACAGAAATTGCGGACGGTGGCGCTGACGCCGTACTTCTCGACCAGTTTGAGGATGACGCTCCGCTTCTCATCGCCGGTGATGATGGGATTGCGGAAGATGCGGCCAAGTTCGGGTGCCATGTCGAGAGCCCCGGCAAGCGCGGCAAGGTCGCTGCCGAGCTTCTCGAGCTCACCGACGCCCGATTTCGCGCCCAGCGCGAAAAGCGCACGGGCGTATCTGCGAGCTACGATGTTGCCGGTCAATTGAGCACCACCTTCGTTAAGTATTTGTCGATGAGCTTCTCGTGCTCCTCACCAGTGAGCTTTTCCTGAAGCATCTTTTCGGCGGCGGCAATGATCTGGTCGGCCATCTCGGCGCGCATGGTCTCCATGGCCTGCTTGATCTCGTTCTCGGCCGTGCGCGCGGCCTGCTCGGTGATCTGGGTGGCGGTCTTTTCCGCCTTCTCGATGATGGCGGCCTGCATGGCTTCGCCCTGGGCGCGGTATTCGGCGAGAATGGACTGCCGTTCCTGCTCAAGGCTCGCGATGCGGCGCTCGACATCGGCCAGGTTCCTGGCGGCCTCGGCCTTGCGGCTTTCAAGGTCGTTCAGTTCCTGCTCGATGCCCTTCCTGCGACCGGAGAAGAAGCCCACAATCTTCTTGCCCGCGGCCCAGTAGATGATGCCGATGAAGATGACGAAGTTGGCGACACGGAAGGCGAAGTTGCTCCAGTCGGGGCCATGTTGCCCCTCCGTACCGGAGGCTAACGCCACGCTGGCGGTGACAAGCACCAGTCCGAGCGCCGCTGCACTGTGTTTCAGCCCTTTCAACGCCGATCCCTCCTTGCTGTTGCGCACTGACGTGGAGTCTTAGCCCAGCACCTTGGCGGTAGCCTTGGCGGCCAGCGCGTCGACCTGCCCCTTCAGGGTGTCCATGGCGGTCTTCACCTGCGCGGCCACCTCCTGGCGGGACTTTTCGAGGTAGTCCTGGGCCTGCCTGCCGGCATCGGCCAGGATCACCTGCTCCCGGGCCACGCCCTCGGCGCGGGCCTTGTCGCGCTCGGCCGTGGCTTCGGCGCGGGCCTTGACAAGGGTGGCCTCGTAATTCTTCAGCTTGGTGTCGGCCTGACCGGCGAACTGCTCCGATTCGCCGAGAAGACCGGACATCTTGTCACGCCGTTGTCTGATGATATCCCGCACCGGCCGGATGAGGATGGCATTCAGGACAACCAGCGTCACAAGGAAGTTCACCAACTGGAAGAAGAAGGTGATGTTCAGATCGATCATGCCTGCTCCCTTGGTGAGGTTGTGAATTTAAGCTCAAAGTCGGGTAGGATTTAGCTGATTACCACGGGGGTGTCAAAGTCTTTTTTCCTTTCCAAACAGTCTCCTGGAAGCCAACCCGCCGTCATTCCGGTACAAATGAAAAAGCCGCCCGAAGGCGGCCGAAAAAGGCATGTGAAGGCCGGGGGTTTACTCCGTCTTTTCCACGGGCTGCATGGTGATGCGCCCCTCGATGACGGCGCCCTCTTCCATGACCAGCACGGGGGTGGAAAGATTGCCGTTCAGGTTGCCGGTGCGGTGCAGGATCACCTTGCGCTGGGCCACCACTTCTCCGGTGACCCGGCCCGACAGGATCAGCTGCCCCACGCGCATCTGCCCTTCCACGTTGGCGTCCTTGCCCACGATGAGCGTGCCCTCGGAATGCACCTCGCCCACGAAGTTGCCGTCAATGCGCACCGCGCCCTGAAAACTCAGCTGGCCCTGGTATACGGTGCCCGCGCCGAGGAAGGCGTTTATCTCGTCCCTTGCCATGTGTGTCGCCTCCTTTGTGAGCGAAAGTGCAACGCTGTCGCGCTTCGTAGTTTCAGCAATCACGAGGTCTTGAACATGAACCGCCGCATGGAGACATTGAGCACCAGCCCAATCAGGCAGAAATTGACCAGGGTCGCGCTGCCGCCGTAACTGATGAACGGCAGGGGCACCCCCACCACCGGCATCAGCCCCATGACCATGCCCATGTTGATCAGTATCTGCCAGAAGAAATAGAAGAACACCCCCACCGTCAGGTAACTGCCGAAGCGGTCCTTGGCATCGCGCGCGGTGTTGAAGATGCTGAGCAGGAACAGGCAGAACAGCACCACCAGCAGCACGCACCCGATGAAACCCCATTCCTCGCCCAACACGGCCAGGGCGAAGTCGGTGTGCTTTTCCGGCAGAAAGCGCAGCTGGCTTTGCGTGCCCCCCAGAAAGCCCTTGCCCCACAGCTGGCCCGAACCGATGGCGATCTGCGACTGGATGATGTGGTACCCCGCCCCCAGCGGGTCGTTGCCGGGGTCGAGAAAGGTCATGATGCGCTGCTTCTGGTAGTCGTGCAGGCGAAACCACGCCAGCGGCAGCATGGAGGGCACCACCACCAGACAGGTCTTCAGCACGCCCGGCTGCACCCCGTGGAACAGGGTGATGCCGCCCAGCAGCATGAGCAGCAGCAGCGTGGTGCCAAGGTCCGGCTGCATCACGATGAACCCGGCGGGCAGTCCGCCCAGCGCCAGTACCTCGAACACCCCCTTCCACCCCAGCGGCTCGCGGCTGCGCGACAGAAAGCGCGCCCCCATGATCAGGATGGCGATCTTGGCCACCTCGCTGGGCTGCAGGTTCATGAACCCCAGCGGCAGCCAGCGCCGCGCGCCGTACACCACCTTGCCGAACACCGGTATGGCGGCCAGCAGGACCATGGTGATGATGAACAGCGGCAGGGCCAGGCTTTTCATGTGCCGGTAGTCGAACAGCATGAAGAAGACCATGCCGCCAAGCCCCATCAGCCCCCACAGCAGCTGCTTCTGGTAGAACGTGGAGACCACGATGCCGTCTTCCATGCGCACGCCGCTGGCCGAGTACAGGTTGACCACCCCGAAAAGGAACAGCAGCCCGGTGAAGCCCACCAGGCCCCAGTTCATGTGGGTGATCAAGCGTCGGTCGATGGGGCTCATTGTCCGTCCTCCGGGGCCACGTTCTGGAAGCGCCGCAGCGGCGGCACCACGCCGTCGTCGCCGCCCCGCCCGTCCGGCGTGTCGGCGTCGGGATCGAAGGTGTCGGGGTCGTAGCGGTGCTGCCCCTCGCGCGCGTCCTCGACTTCGGGGGCCTCGACCGCCCCGCCCGGTCCAGTCAGACGGCGGTCACGCCCGGCGGGCCGCGCCGAACGGCCCGTGGGCACGATGCGCAGCCCTTCGTCCTGCCGGTCCAGTTGATCTTGCGCGTCCTGCGGACCGGGCTGACTGGGCTGACTGGGCTGACCGGGCTGACTGGGCTGACTGGGCTGCGGTACGGGGACGGCTGGGCGCGAGGCCGGGGCAGGCTGCACCTGCGGAACCAGTTGGCCAGGCTGGCCGGGCTGGCCGGGCAGAACGGGAACCGCCACGCCCGGCACGGCCGGGCCGGCCGGGGCTGTCTGCCCGGCGGGCACCACCGGCGCCGCACCCGGCGGCGTGCCGAAAAACTTGTCGTACACCCGGCGCGCCACGGGACCGGCGTCGGAACCGCCGTGGCCGCCGTGCTCCAGCATGACCACCACCACCAGCCGCTTGCCCGCCTTTTCGCCCCACGTGGCGATCCAGGCGTGGTCGCGGTGCTCGTAGGCCAGGTTTTCGGTGCGCACGCGCTCTTCGCCCACCATCTTCAGCTTGGTGACCTGCGCGGTGCCGGTCTTGCCGCCCATGACGGCATCGGAACGGCGCAGCACCTTGGCGGTGCCCCGGTCGTCGTTGACGGTCTGGCGCATGCCGTCGAGAATCATCTTGCGCCCGGCGGCGGTGAACGGCAGCGAGGACCGCACCACGGGGTCCTCGTCGGCCAGCAGGCTGGGCTTCAGCAGCTTGCCGCCGTTCATCAGGGCGGAGACGAACGAGGCCACCTGCACCGGCGTGACCAGGGTGAAGCCCTGGCCGATGGAGACGTTCAGCGTCTCGCCCCGGTGCCACGGCTCGCCGAAGCGGCGGCGCTTCCACTGCTTGGAGGGCACCAGGCCCGACTTTTCGTGCGGCAGATCGATGCCCGTGGGCGCGCCGAAGCCGCAGGCCTTGGCGAAGGCCTCGATCTTGTCGATGCCGAAGCGGTCGCTCATCTGGTAGTAGTACACGTCGCACGATTCGATGAGCGAGCGCAGCATGTCCACGCGGCCATGGCCGCCCTTCTTCCAGCAGCGGAACACCTGCTTGCCCAGCGCCACCTCGCCCGTGCACCACACGGAATCCGTGGGATTCACGCCCTCGTTCAGCAGCATGCCCGCCATCATCAGCTTCCATACCGAGCCGGGCGGGTACACGCTCTGGATGACGCGGTTCTGCAGGGGGTGGCGGGGGTTGTCGCGCAGGGCCGTCCATTCCTTCAGCGAAAGCCCGGCGGCAAAGGCGTTGTTGTCGAACGACGGCTTGGTGACCAGGGCCAGCAGCTTGCCGGTGTCGGGGTCCATGGCCACCACGCAGCCGGTTTCGTCCTCCAGCGCGTCCCAGGCCACCTGCTGCAAACCGAGGTCGATGGCGAGATCGATGTTTTCGCCGCTCTGCGGCTCCTGCACCAGCTTCTTGTTCAACTGGCGTCCCAGCACGTCCACTTCCAGCTGGTGCAGGCCCTTCTGGCCGCGCAGGCGGCGTTCCAGCACCAGTTCCAGCCCCTGCTTGCCCACGAAGTCGCCAAGGTTCAGGTCCTTGTCGTCCTCCAGCTCCTTTTCGTTGGCTTCGGCCACGTACCCCAGGATGTGGGCCATCAGCTCGCCCTGCGGGTAGTTGCGCTTGGAGCGGGTGACGATCTCCAGGCCCGGCCATTGCAGCACGCGGTTCTCGATGCGCGCCAGCAGGTCGAAGGGCATGTCGGAGATGAGCAGCAGATGCTCGAAGGGCTTCACCCGCTGGCGGTCCTGGTTGAACTTGGCGGTGAGCTGGTCGAGGGGGATGCCCGTCCATTCGCTGACCTGGGCCAGGGTGGAGGGAATGTCGCGGCAGTCTTCGCGCACCAGGGCCAGGCCGAAGGCGGGCCGGTTTTCGGCCAGCAAGCGGCCGTCGCGATCGCGCAGCAGCCCGCGCGAGGCGTAGATGCGCTCCTGGCGCAGCCGGTTCTCGCGGGCCAGGCGCGCGAATTCCTCGCCCCGGTGAATCTGCAGGTACCAGAAACGCACCACGAACAAAAAGAACAGCCCCGCCACGATGCACTGGAGCAGTATCAGGCCCGCGCGGGGCGGCTGGAAGCCTTCCGGCTCAAACTGGATACGCATCGCCCATGCATCTCCGGCGCACGAAATGGGTCAGCCACCAGGCCGGGGGAATGACGCAGGCCTGCCACACGCTTTCCAGAAACAGCCTGTCCTGCGGAATGTCCAACTGCTGCAACGAGGCCATCATCAGCGTGAACAGGAAATGGCACGCGCCGAGGCCCAGGCTGAGCAGCACCACGAAGGCCAGGTTTTCCGCCTCGAACAGCCAGCGCCCCACGTTGAAGAAGACCACCAGCGTGCCGTACCACAGGGCGGTGGAGCCGAAGGCCAGCGTGCCCGCCCCTTCCTGCACCAGCAACAGCACCAGCAGCAGCCAGAAGGTCTGGTAGTGGCGCCGCTCCTGCAAGGACACCAGCAGCCCGGCCACCAGCACGTCGATGCCCGGCAGCCCCTGCTGGAGCCACACGCCCGCGAAGATGAAGCAGGCCCACCAGGCAAGATTGCTGAAATTCATGAATGTTCCGACATGACTGGGTGGTTGTGCCCCACCTGGCCCGGGCCAGGTGGTTTGGGTTGAACGGGACCTGCTGAACGAAACCGGCTGATCGAAACCGGCTGATCGGGACCGGCTGATCGGGACTGGCTGGCCAGGGCCGGGCCGAAATGCCCGCGCGACGGGGGACGTTCGCGTGTGGTCGGCCCGCGCTGCGCGACGCGGGCCGGACGGTTATTGCCTATTGCCGGGGAGCCTGTCCCGGCTGCTGTGCGGATGGTTGCTGTGCGGACGGCTGGGGAGCGGGAGCCTGCGATGCCGACGGCGTGGATTGCGGACGCGGTGCGCGCGTGCCCTGCTGGCCGGACTGGACAGGTGACACGGGCTGCACGTGCGCGCCACCGTGCCCCGAGGTGGCATTGCCACGGCCGGTGCCCGGCCCCACGCCCTGCGTGGCGTTGACCGTGGGCAAGGGCGGGGTGTGCGCGCCGGGCTGCACGGGGGGCCGTTCCAGCAGCAGCACCTCTTCCAGGGCCTCCAGGTCGGCCAGGGGGCTGGCGTACACGGTCTGGAACAGCGAAAGATCGGACTGGGACACGCTTTCCACGCGGGCCACCGGCACCCCCTTGGGAAAGGCACCCTCAAGGCCCGAGGTCAGTACCAGTTCGCCCACCTCGATGCGGGCGTTCTGGGGCACGTATTTCATTTCCAGCAGGCCGCGCGGGCCGGTGCCCACCAGAATGCCCGCCGTGCGGTTGACCGCGCTGAGCACGGCCATGCGGCTGCCTGGGTCGGTCAGCAGCAGCACGGTGGCGGTATATGGCCCCGCGCGGTACACGCGGCCCACCACGCCTTCGTGGGTGACCACGGGCGTGCCCGGCCCCGCGCCGGAATAGTACCCCCGGCTGATGATGGCCGATTCCAGCGCGGCCTGGGGGCCAAGCCTGTTGGCCACCACGCGCGCGCCAAGGGGCCGCCAGCCTTCGGGGGGTTCCAGTTCCAGCAACGCGCGCAGGCGGGCCAGCTCGGCCCGCTCTTCGGAGGCAACCTGCACCTGTTGCGAAAGAGTGCGCACCTGCTCGCGCAGCGCCTCGTTTTCCTCGCGCACCCCGACCAGGTCGAGGTAATTGTTCCACGACGAAACGACCTGGTCCCTTGCCCACACGCCCGGTTTCAGGATGGCGCCCACGAATTCCAGACCGGCGTGTTCCGCCAGCCTGTCGAGCACGCCGGTTCTCTGGTTCCAGGTATACAGGCCAAGGTACAGGAACAGCGCCAGTACCAGAAGCAGGATGATGCGCTTGAGCGAGGCGTTAATCTATGCACACCTCCTTCAGGATGTGCAGATTGTCCAGCGCCTTGCCGGTGCCGATGACCACGGTGGAGAGCGGATCGTCCACCACGGTGATGGGCAGCGAGGTTTCTTCGCGCAGCAGCTGGTCGAGCCCCTTCAGCAGGCCGCCGCCGCCCGTGAGCACGATGCCCCGGTCCACGATGTCGGCCGCCAGTTCCGGCGGGGTCTGCTCAAGCGCGATGCGCACCGCCTGAACAATGCTTTCGACCTGCTCGGAAATGGCCTTGCGCACCTCTTCGGAGGTGATGATGATATTCTGCGGAATGCCGGTGACGAGGTCGCGGCCCTTCACCTCGAGCTGCTGCTCGGGGTCCATGGGGTAGGCGGAGGCGATCTTGATCTTGATCTCTTCCGCCGACGATTCGCCGATGAGCATGTTGTACTTGCGCTTGACGTGGGTCATGATCGCCTCGTCCATCTTGTCGCCGCCCACGCGCACCGAGCGCGAATAGACGATGCCCGACAGCGAGATGACCGCCACTTCGGTGGTGCCGCCGCCGATGTCCACGACCATGTTCGAGGTGGGTTCCTGAATGGGCAGGTTGGCGCCGATGGCCGCGGCCATGGGCTCCTCGATCAGGTACACCTCGCGCGCGCCCGCGCTCTGGGCCGATTCCTTCACCGCGCGCTTTTCCACCTGGGTGATGCCGGTGGGCACGCAGATCATGATGCGCGGGCGCACCAGACGGCGGGAATTGTGCACCTTGGAGATGAAGTGGCGCAACATGGCCTCGGTGATCTCGAAGTCGGCGATGACGCCGACCTACATGGGCCGGATGGCCTGGATGTTCCCGGGGGTGCGGCCCAGCATGCGCTTGGCGTCGTGGCCCACGGCCAGCACCACGTTGTTGCCGCGCGTATCCTTTTTCACCGCCACCACCGAAGGTTCGCGCAGCACGATGCCCTGGCCCTTGACGTAGACGCAGGTATTGGCCGTACCCAGGTCAATGGCCAGGTCGTTGGAAAACATTCCAAGGACGAAATCCAGTATCTTTGCCATTTTATCTTACTTGCCTCTCTGAGGGGGAATGCGTATCAACGTTGAAAACAGGGCATTCTTCCAAAAGGACAGCCATTGTCAATGGAAAACACCACGACCCGGCTGCACCTGCTGGCGACGTATTTGCGGTTGCGCTTCGGCGCGCGCGTCCAGAAGGTGCCGCTCGACGCCGGCTTCTCCTGCCCCAACCGCGACGGAACGCTGTCGCGCGGGGGCTGCGTGTTCTGCAACCCGCGCGGATCCGGTTCCGGGCTTGGCGAAGATGGACTGACGCTGGAAGAACAGTGGACGGTCTGGACGGGACGTTACGCCCGCACGCGCAACGCCGGTCTGTTCATAGCCTATTTGCAATCGTTTTCCAACACATATGGCCCCATTGATAAATTACGCCGTGTTCTCGGCGTGTTGCCTGAGTTGCCGGGCATCGTTGGGGTGGCGGTGGGAACCCGTCCTGATTGTGTAGACAATGAACGACTGGACATGGTGGCGGCACTCCCCCTTCCGGAGGTCTGGCTGGAGCTGGGGTTGCAGTCCGCCCACGACGCCACGCTGGTCCGCATCAACCGGGGGCACGACGCCGCCACGTCCGAACGGGCCGTGCGGGACGCCGCCGCGCGAGGGCTGCGCGTGTGCGCGCACCTTATCGCCGGGCTGCCCGGAGAGAGCAGCGACGACTTTCTGGCCACCGTGGCTTGGGTGAACCGGCTGCCGGTGCACGGGGTGAAGTTTCACGGCCTGTATGTGTGCGAAGGCACCGCGCTGGCCCGGCAGTGGCGGGCCGGGGAATATACCCCGCTGGAACGCGAGGCGTACGCGGACCTCATTGCCCGCGCCCTGCCCCGGCTGCGTCCGGAAATCGTCATCCAGCGCCTGACCGGCGACCCGGCGGGGAATGAACTGCTGGCCCCGGATTGGGCTGGCGACAAACGGGCCACCACCGCGCGCATCAACGAACTGCTGGCCCAGCGGGGCACGTGGCAGGGCAAGGACGTGGCGAGGAGCGCCATGAACGGCCTCGGCGTGTCACCTGCCCAGGCTGCGCCTTCTGCCCTGGCTGCGCCTCCTGCATGGTTCGCCGTGCCGCCCCACCGCCTGCCGGGGGCCGCACCGCGTCTGCGGGACACGGGCGACACTCCACAGGCCCGCGCGTGGGAAGCGGAATACGCGGCGGCCTGCGCAACCTTTCCGCACCTGCGCCCCGTGGAGGACGGCGAATAAAGAGGACCACTCAGCGCGCCTGTCGCATCCCCGTTGCACGTCCGCCGCACGCCTGACCTGAGCCCAGCCTGAGCCCGGCCCGCGCGACGGACCCCCCTTTTCCGCCGCCGGGCTTTCCGGCTATGAAAACGGCAGGCGGTCGGCCTTGCCTGACTCCCACGGCTGTCTGCCGTACCCTGCCGCGCGGCTGCCCATCCTTCCACCTGATGACAGTCCGCGCCCGGAACACACTCGCCTTTCACCTTCGGAGACCCCATGTCGCAACGTCGTTCCGCCACTCCCCGCCGCCGCGCCGCGCTCGACATCCCGGACACCGCCCTGTTCGACGAGGTGCGCGAGCGCCTGGTGGCCGGGCCGCTCTCGCTGATCCTGCACTGGCGCGCACAACACGGAAAAGACTGGCTGCGCGAAATCACCATGAGTTGGGACGGGGCCGCGCTGGGCAGCGCCCCCGCCGCGCGCGACGGCTGGACCAACCCGCGCCCGGACGCCTGGCCCGGCCTGCCCGCAGGGCCGGTCACCGCGCATGGCCGCGCGGTGCAGGCCGCACTGGCCGACTACGTGGCCGGAAAGCCGGTGCGCTGGCCCGACCTGCCCCTGCTGCTGGACGGGCTGACCCCGTTCACCCGCGACGTGCTGCTGGCCCTGCGCGACAAGGTACCGCACGGGCAGTTGACCACCTACGCCGGGCTGGCCGCGCTGGCGGACCGCCCCGGCGCGGCGCGCGGCGTGGGGCAGATCATGGCCCGCAACCCGTGGCCGCTGGTCATCCCCTGCCACCGGGTGCTGGGCGGCTCTGGCCGCAACATCCGGCTGCACGGCTTCGGCGCGTCCGGCCTGCCCATGAAACGCTGGCTGCTGCTGCTGGAAGGGGCCATCGACGACACCATGAAGGACTGACCCGGCCCATGCTGGACAAGACCACCCTCATCGCCACGGTGTGCGAACGACTGCCCCGGCTGGAAATGGGCCACTGCCTGGACCTGCGCACCTACAAACGCAACCGCTCCGTGGCCATCGTGCGCACCGGGCCGGACAGCTACGATGTGTTCGAGGCGGGTTTCCACGAAGAGACATGGACGGCCCTGACCGCCGACGCGGTGCGCCGCCTGCTGAAGACCCTGCTGCAACGGGAATTTCCGCGCAGTCACAAGGTGCGCCTGTACACCTTGCCCAGCCGCGAGGCCGCCAACGTGAACCGCATGGGCCACGGCGCGGGGAGGTTTGGGGCATGAGGAACACTTGTTAAAATATTATATAATCTATATCCTGCTGTGAGTTTAAAACCTCTACCCAAATGGAGACTCGCATGGCAAAGCTTAAACGCAAATTCACGTGGAACGAGGCAGAGATTACCACGAAGTACGAGTACAGCAACACCGTCGTTGATGGAGACGACCCCAAGGAAATCAAAATCGATTCCACATTGTTCAATGAGCAGGAGTGGTACGAAGTCAAACCGATCCTGAAAAAATGCCTTGCCGAACTAAAACCGGCAGCCACCAAAGCTATCTCCACAACCCACAGCATCGAAGATTGCTTCATGAACAGATCCAGCGACGTTAACACTCGCAAAGAGGTCTACGACTACATCATAAAAAAACTCGGCTAGGCAATCCATCTATTCGAGATCACAAAAACGAGACGGCCAGCGCTCCCGATTGCGCTGGCCGTCTTGTTTGGAGGTGGCGGTGGTATGCCGAAGCTTCCCCTCAAGAGGGGCTGCCCCGTCCGTAAGCGTCCGCAATGCGGGCGCTTACGGTGCCGCCGATGTGCTCGTGCGGTATGAACACGGCACACAACAGATGAAGGCACAAGTTTCCTTGTGCCTTCAGGGAGCCGGACACCCGGCCACAACCGTTACCGCTGCTTCCTTTCGGATCTGACGGGGTTGGCGGCGTTGCCGCCGTCCGGCTCCCGATCTGTCATCAAGCGGAAAAATACTGGCGGAGAGGGAGAGATTCGAACTCTCGGTACGCTGTTAACGTACACACGATTTCCAATCGTGCTCCTTAGACCAGCTCGGACACCTCTCCGTGCGAGAGGCAGTGTCTAGCAGACGCCGGGGCAGCATGGCAAGCGAAAAGTGCGGGTTGGTCACCAAACCTTTGCACGCTGCTCCGCACGGACCGCCCCGACGGAACAGGGCCGGGGTCGCGCTGCCTCACCGCTGCCCCGCAACGCAAGGCCAGACGTACCCGTAATGCTGCCCTACCCGGCATGGTGGACAGATACGACATACTCGGCATGACCGGCATGACTGACACGACTGGCACGACTGGCATGACTGGCACAACTAGCAGGCTTGGCAGGTCTGGCAGGTCTGGCAACCTGCCTGTCTCCCAAATCTCCCGGCCCACCACAACGCCCGCAGGCCGCCCAACCCACCTACTTCCGCTCTTCGTCATGCCGCGCGCGGCACGCTGCACCCTCTTCCGTCCCGGCACGCTCCCGGCGTACCCGTGGCGGGCCTCAGCACCCGCCGCCAGAGGGCAGAAAGCGCCCGGCCACCACAACCCATACAACCAGAACGGCTACCAGTATCAAAATCTCCCACATGGGGAATTGCTCCTTGCGTACGGCTGCCGGAGCGGGCGCATCATGCCCGCCATTTCCGGCGCATCCGCATCCCTACGCCCGCCCCTTCCAGACGGCAACAGCGTGAGAACGCCCCCCTGCATGGCGCCCGGCAAGCGGACGCCCCCTTCTCCACTCACGCCCGCGCGACAACACGCAATCCCCTGTACACCCCAAACAAAAGGCCCACCCTTGCGAGTGAGCCTTTGAGAAAACGAAACCGTGGCGGTTCGCAAGGGACTGTTCACACTGCGGAGATTTCGTTCTCCGGCAAGGAAGACGAGCCCTTTGGCGAAGGGAGCGTACTCTTCCGTACGTGACCGGAGCAAAAGGCGACGTCTGACGCCGCCGGAGGGCAAAAGAACGCAGTGTGAATAGTCCCGCCTAGATGCCCATGACGTTGTACCCAGAATCCACAAACATCACCTCTCCCGTCACGGCGGACGACAGGTCCGAGGCCAGGAACACGGCGGCGCGGCCCACGTCCTCGGTGGTCACGTTGCGGCGCATGGGGGAATGTTCCTCGATGTGGTCCAGGATCTGCTTGAAGCCCGAAATGCCCGAGGCGGCCAGGGTCTTGATGGGACCGGCGCTCAGGCCGTTGATGCGCACGCCCTTGGCGCCCAGGTCCACGGCCAGGTAGCGGACGGAGGCTTCCAGCGCGGCCTTGGCCACGCCCATGACGTTGTAGTTGGTGATGACCTTCTGCGCGCCGTAGTAGGTCATGGTCAGCACCGAGGCGCCGGGATTCAGCAGCGGTTCGAAAGCCTTGCACAGCGCGACCAGCGAATAGGCGGAAACATCCAGCGCCAGCTTGAAGCCGTCGCGGGTGGTGTCGATGTAGCGGCCATGCAGGTCGTCGCGGTGGGCAAAGGCCACGGAATGGACGATGACGTCCACGGTGCCCCACTTCTCGCGCACCATCTCGGCGGCGGCGGCCACCTGGGCGTCGTCGGTGACGTCACAGGGAAAGGTGAAATCGCCGCCCAGTTCCTGGCAGATGGGCTCCACGCGCTTCTGGATGGCCTCGCCCACGTAGCTGAAGGCCAACTGGGCGCCCTGGTCCTTGAATTCCTTGGAAATGCCATAGGCAATGCTCTTGTTGTTGGCCACGCCGAAGATCAGAGCCTTCTTTCCTGCGAGCAGCATGCGGTTCTCCCTGTGGTTCTGGGTAGATGGCAAAAAACGGGCATGCGGCGCGCGGCGCGGCATCCCGGCGGACGGCGGCGCGGCGTCCTTCCCCGAAGGGCCCTCAAGGACACCGCGCGCCGACAGAAATCATGCGGAAGCTAGACGGCCAGCTTCTGGCCGGTCAAAATCTCGTACGCCTCGCGGTACTTCTTCCCCGTCTCGGCAATGACGTGCTCCGGCAGGGCCGGGGGCGGCGGGGTCTTGTCCCACGGCTGCGAGGCCAGCCAGTCGCGCAGGTACTGCTTGTCGAAGCTGGGCTGGCCCTTGCCGGGCGCGTACCCTGCGGCGGGCCAGAAGCGCGACGAATCGGGAGTCAGCACCTCGTCGATCAGGATCACCTCGCCATCCACCAGCCCGAACTCGAACTTGGTGTCGGCGATGATGATGCCGCGCCCCTCGGCGTATTCGCGCCCCTGCGAGAAGATGGCGATGGCAAGTTCCTGCACCCTGGCGGCCAGGTCGCCGCCCAGCAGCTTCGCGGCCTGCTCGATGCTGATGTTCTCGTCGTGCGCGCCAAGTTCCGCCTTGGTCGAAGGGGTGAACAGCGGGGTTTCCAGCTTGGCCGATTCCGGCAGCCCGGCGGGCAGCTTGTGGCCGCACACCGCGCCGGTGGCCTGGTAGTCCTTCCAGCCGGAGCCGGTGATGTGCCCGCGCACGATACATTCCACCGGCAGGGGCTTGGCCTTCCGCACGATGACGGCGCGGCCTTCCAGCATGTCGCGGTAGGGGGCGAGCGGCGCGGGAAAGCGGTTCACGTCGTGCTCGATCAGGTGATTCCTCACCAGCCCGGCGAAGCGGTGCATCCAGAACAGGGTGATGCTGTTCAGGATCACGCCCTTGTAGGGGATGGGCTCGCCCATGATCACGTCGAAGGCCGACATGCGGTCGGTGGTGACGATGAGCAGGGTCTGCGCGTCGATCTCGTAGATGTCGCGGACCTTGCCCCGCGAAAGCAGCGGGTATTCCTTGATGTCGGTTTGCGTGACGACCTGCATGTATCTTCCCTTGTCTTCTGTTGTCTTCGGTTGCGGGGCCAATGCCGCGCGATGCCTTGCGGCGCCACGGCTGCTGATGCCGACAAGCCCGGGCACCCCGCCGCACGTGCGCGGGTGGGCCGCCGGGCCTTCGGGGACGATAACGCGGGACGGGCGCCGGGGACAAGATGCCCACCACGCCGCGCGCCCCGCCGCCGTTACCTGCCGCGCGATTCCGCCGAGCGGGCGTGCGCCTCCAGCCCTTCCAGCCGGGCCAGCCGCGCGATGGAGGCGGCATGTCCGCGCGTGAACGCGGCGGTGGCCGAGATGACGCTGGTGCGCTTGCAGAAGGTCTGCACCGAAAGCGCCGACGAAAAGCGCGCCGTGCCCATGGTGGGCAGTACGTGGTTGGGACCGGCGTAGTAGTCGCCCACCGGTTCCGGCGACCAGCCGCCCAGGAACACGGCCCCGGCATGACGGATGGTGCCCAGCAGCGCCCACGGGTCCTTGGTCAGCACTTCCAGATGCTCCGGCGCCACCTTGTTGGTGATGCCGACGCCGGTGGCCATGTCGGGCACCACCACGATGGCGCCCCAGTCGGCCAGCGCCTTGCGGGCAATGTCCGCGCGGGGCAGCGTGTCGCACTGGGCGGCCAGTTCCAGCTTCAGCGCGTCCACCAGCGCGGGCGAATCGGTGATGCAGATGGACGAGGCCAGCGGGTCGTGCTCGGCCTGCGACAGCATGTCGGCGGCCACCCAGTCCGCGCGGGCGGTGTGGTCGGCAAGAATGAGTATTTCGCTGGGCCCGGCGATCATGTCGATGCCCACCCGGCCGATGAGCAACCGCTTGGCCGTGGTCACCCAGATGTTGCCCGGCCCGGCGATGACGTCCACGGGGCGCACCGTCTCGGTGCCGAAGGCAAGGGCGGCGATGGCCCAGGCGCTGCCAGCGCGGTGCACCTCGGTGATGCCCAGGTGGTGCGCGGCGGCGAGAATGAACGGGTTCAGCGTGCCGTCCTTGCGGGGCGGCGAAATGACGGCGATTTCCGGTACCCCGGCCACCTGGGCCGGAATGGCGTTCATCAGCAGGCTGGAAATGAGCGGGGTGTTGCCGCCCTGCCCGCCGGGCACGTACAGCCCGGCGCGGTCCACGGGGGTGACCATCTGGCCCAGCACGGAACCGTCGGGCCGGGTGGTGAACCACGACCGTTCCTTCTGCGCCTCGTGAAAGGCGCGGATGTTGGCGGCGGCTTCGGCGATGATGGCCCGGTCGTCGGGGCCGACCTCTGCGAGGGCGGCGGCGATTTCGTCTTCACCCACGCGGATGCGCGCGGCGTCGAAGCCGGGAGAGTCGAAACGGCTGGTGTAGTCGGCCAGAGCGGCATCGCCCCCGGCGCGGACGGTATCCAGAATCTCGCGGACGGCGGGTTCCACGGTGTCGCCGGGGTTGTCGCGTCCCGCGAGCAGGGCCTGCAGTTCCTTCCAGTCGTCCACCGACCGGAGGAAGAGCGTACGGCAAGGCATGGCGGCCTCCTTGAGAGTGCGACCTGTATGCGGCGGTGTGCTGCGGGGTGTCGCGCGGCGGGCGGGCCAGCGGAAGCTGCCTGCGCGCACAGGCGACAGTGGGTGTGTCCGCGCCACATACCGGAGCGCCGGGCAAAAGTCGAGGGTGCCGCACTGGCGCACGGTTCGACCCCGATGCCGGGGAGTGGAAACTGACGGGGGAGCACACGGCGCACCGCAACGAGACCGCACGATGTGCCTGCGGCGGCGCAGGACACGGCAGGTCGGATACGCGCCAAGGCCAGCGCGCCGCCCGTCAGCTCACGTTCAGGATGACCGAAAACACGTTGATCAGCACCCACACCGGGGTGCCCACGGCCAGATCCAGCGCGCGCACCCTGTCCGCCGTAAGCACGGAGCATATCTCGGTGCCGTCTTCCAGCCGGGCCACCGCTTCCGCCGTGGCCGCGCCCACCACCACCTTGACGATGGTGGCCGGGTACACGTTGCCCGCCGTGGACGACGGGGCCTCGCTGCCCACGGTCAGCACCACCCACGGGGCCTTCACCTCCGCCGCCGCGAACACGCCGGGGCGCAGGCCCAGGTTGTCCAGACTGTCGTTGGTGATGACCGAGGCCACCCGGATGCCAGACGGCGTCTGCACCGAGACCACCGACTGCACGTCGCCGCGCACCACCGCCGCGATGCGCCCGTAAAAGGCGTTGCGCGCGCTGGTGCGGCGGCGCTGCTCGCGGTCCAGCGCGTGGCCCACCATGCGCTGCATGTCCTCTGTCGAAACGTCGATGTACGCCGCCGTCAGGCTGGCCGTGGAATGGCCCAGCAGGCGCTGCACCACGGGCAGCGGCAGGCCGGAGCGCAGTAGTTCGATGGCCCGCGAGCGGCGCAGGGCGCTGGGGTTGGCCAGGTCGGGGGCAAGGTCGCATTCGTGGGCGCGCTCGTAGAACTTGCGGCGCACGTGGGCCTGGTCCACGGCAAAGGGGTGCTCGCCCTCGCCCGCCACGGCCTCGTCCAGCAGGTCGGCAAGCTGGGTGACCAGGTCGGGCGGCAGCTGCACCTCGCGCTGCGGCTCGCCGAGGTAGGCCACGCCGCGCGCCGTGTCGATGTCGCGGGCCGGGGCCAGGGCCAGCACCTCGCCCAGGCGCGCCCCGGTGTGGCGGATGAGCAGGAACACCAGCAGCATGCGCAGGCGCGAGCGGCGCACGTCGCCCCGCGCCGGGCGGGCGGCCCACAGGCGGAAGGCTTCTTCCAGCCGGGCCAGCTCCACCGTGTCCAGATACTTCACGTCGTCGGGAATGGAGAGCATGCCCGCCGGGTTGTGGCGGCGTTCCGCCACGTTTTCGGCCAGCGCTTCCCAGATTCGTTCGAGGCTGTCGTCCTGTCGCATGGGTGTTCCGTTGGTTGCGTGCGCGTGGTGCCGGGCACGGCGCGTGTCCGGTGCCGGGTGTCTTCCGCGCGGATGCCTTCGGCGCGGGTGGGCCGGATACGGCGCGCGGACGCCCCGGAGTGGCCCAGATGTGATCTGGATGCGACCCGGATGCGGCCCGTTCGTTGCCCGAATTTCTACCATATAGGCGCAGACGCGCGAAAATCAAAGCCGAGATTCATTTCACGCACAGACATGAAAATAAAATAATCCGTGACAACTGACCGGCCAGGCGCTATCTTTCAATTGACACGAAGATTATAAAAAACGTGCCAGAAGGTGTCGACAAAAGACAACCGGGCAGAACCACCCATCCGGCCAGCATCCCTGCCCCGTCTGGCTCACCTGCTGACTCACCTGCCGCCGCATCGCTCCACCCACCCCGGTCATCCGGACACAGGAGGCCGCCATGTACTTCCCCGTCGCAGGCATACACGCGGAACCGTGGATACCGCCGCTGGTGGCGTTCGTGGTGTCGTTCTTCATGTCCATGGGGGGCGTATCGGGCGCGTTCCTGCTGCTGCCCTTCCAGATGTCCTTTCTGGGCTACGTGAACCCGTCCGTCAGCGCCACCAACCAGTTCTACAACGTGGTGGCCATCCCCAGCGGGGTATACCGCTACATCCGCGAAGGGCGCATGGTCTGGCCGCTGACGTGGGTGGTGATCATCGGCACGCTGCCGGGGGTGCTGATAGGGGCCTTCGTGCGGGTGACCTACCTGCCCAACGCGCGCGACTTCAAGCTGTTTGCCGCGTGCGTGCTGGCCTACATCGCCCTGCGCATGGTGCGCGACCTTACGAAGAAGAAGGCGGGCAACGGCAAGGCCACGGCGGAGGAAAAGTTCCGCGCGCTGGTGCGCACCCACCGCGAAAAGGCGGCGGCGGAAGGCAAGAACCCCGACGACCTGCCCGCCGTGTGCATGAACGAGTGCTGCCTGTCGCGCATCTCGTACAGCTTCTACGGCGAAACCTACAGCTTCCGCACCGTGGGCATCTTTACCCTGAGCTTCATCGTGGGGATCGTGGGCGGGGTGTACGGCATTGGCGGCGGGGCCATCATCGCGCCGTTCTTCGTCTCGTTCTTCGGGCTGCCGGTGTACACCGTGGCGGGCGCGGCCCTGATGGGCACCTTCGTCACCTCGGTGGCGGGCGTGTCCTTCTATATGGCCATCGCGCCGCTGTACCCGCACATGTCCGTGGCCCCGGACTGGACGCTGGGCCTCTTGCTGGGCATTGGCGGCATGGCGGGCATGTACCTGGGGGCGCGCTGCCAGAAGCACGTGCCCGCAAACCTGATCAAGTGGATGCTGTGCTGCATCCTGCTGTTCACGGCGGGGAAGTACGTGGTGGAGTTTTTCCGGTGACCACCGCGCGGCCTTGCCGTTGACATCATGCTCAAGAATCCCTATTGATTTTTCAGGAGGCCGACGCTACGGTTCTCCATGCCTTGACTTCTTCCCCGTCGGACTTTGCGTCACCTTCAGGTGGCCAATCTTCGGCGGGGTTATTCTTTTTGAAGGGGGGAACATGCCACCGCATCCCGAACCGGCCAGCAAACGCACGATTGCCTTTTTTGACGGTCAGAATGTTTTCTATTCCGTCAAGGCCTCCTTCGGGTATACGTACTCCAATTTTTCCCCACAGGCGCTTGCCCTTGCTCTTTGTGCACGGGAAGGGTGGGATCTTGCCGAGACCAGATTCTACACGGGCGTTCCCGATGCCGCCGAAAGCCCCATGTGGAACGCCTTCTGGAATAACAAGCTTGCCGCCTTGGGAAGATTGTCCAACATGCATGTCTTCTCACGCCCTCTTCGGTACAGCACCCAAGAGTACACCTGCCCGAATGGCGACACGTTGACGCTTCGCGTCGGCAGGGAAAAGGGCGTTGACGTGCGTATTGCCATCGACATCATCACGCTGGCTCGCCAAAACGCCTACGACGTGGCCCTGGTGTTCAGCCAGGACCAAGACCTTTCCGAAGCCGCAGCCACCATACGCTCCATCGCCCGCGAGAAAGGACGCTGGATCAAGATCGCTTCCGCATTTCCCGCCAATCCCCTTCGCCCACGCGGTATCAATCAAACCGATTGGAAACCGTTCGATAAGACCCTGTACGACACGTGCCTCGACCCCGCTGACTACCGCTGAGACAGATATCACCCCACCCGCAGCCAGTATCACACTCTCCCCCTTGCCTTTTGCCCCACTCCGTGGTGATGGTGTGCCCGCCGGGCCGCGCCATGCACATCCGGGCGGCCATTGCCCGCCAGCACCGCCTCTCACCGCCTGACGCCGCCCGACATGCCCCGGCCAGTCCGGAACCCCGCGCAAGGAGCCCTGCAATGCGCAATGCCGTGCCGCGCGTGGCGGCCATCCACGATCTTTCCGGCTTTGGCCGCACCTCGCTCACCGTGGCCATCCCCGTGCTGTCCGCCATGGGCGCGCAGGTGTGCCCCATGCCCACCGCCGTGCTGTCCACCCACACGGCGGGCTTCACCGGCTACAGCTTTCTGGACCTTACCGACCAGATGCGCCTGTTTCTGGACCACTGGCAGGCCTTGAACCTGAAGTTCGACGCGGTGTACAGCGGCTTTCTGGGTTCCCCGGCGCAGGTGGACATCGTGGCCCGGTGCATCGACACCTGCCGGGTGGAGGGCGGCCTTGCCGTGGTGGACCCGGTACTGGGCGACAACGGCCAGCTGGAACCCACCATGGACATGGAGATGGTGCAGCGCATGCGCTGGCTGGTGCAGAAGGCGGACATCATCACCCCCAATTTCACGGAAGCCGCCCTGCTGCTGGACGAACCCTACCGCGAATCCATCTCCACGACAGACCTCATGGACTGGCTGCGCCGCCTGACGGCCATGGGGCCGCGCGTGGCGGTGATCACCAGCGTGCCGGTGGCCGGGCATGCGGGCATCAGTTCGGTGGCCGCCTACCACAGCACCCACGACAGGTTCTGGAAGGTGGACTGCCAGTACATCCCCGCCCACTACCCCGGCACGGGCGACACCTTTGCCAGCGTGCTTACCGGCAGCCTGTTGCAGGGCGACAGCCTGCCCATTGCCATGGACCGCGCCGTGCACTTCGTCACGCTGGGCATCCGCGCCACCTTCGGGCACAATTCGCCCAGCCGCGAAGGCATTCTGCTGGAACGGGTGCTGGACACCCTGCGCGCCCCGGTAACCGTGAGCAGCTACGAACTTCTGGAGGACGAGGACCGATGCAAGTAGACGGCCCCGCGTGCGGCACCGCCGCCACGGGCTATGACCATGACGACGCGGGCGGATTCGCTCCGAACGCCTCTACACCCGACGCCGCGCACCTGCCCATCGGCATGTTCGATTCGGGCGTGGGCGGCCTTACGGTGCTGAAGGCGCTGCGCACCCGCATGCCCTGCGAGGACATCCTGTACCTGGGCGACACCGCCCGCCTGCCCTACGGCACCAAGAGCGCGGAAACCATCACCCGCTACGCCGTGCAGGCCGCGTCCAGGCTGGTACAGCGGCGCATCAAGCTGCTGGTGGTGGCCTGCAACACGGCCACGTCCGTGGCGCTGGACGCCCTGCGCGTCGCCAATCCCGGCCTGCCGGTGGTGGGCGTGGTGCAGCCGGGCGCGCAGGCGGCCTGCCGGGCCTCGCGCCGGGGCAACATTGCCGTCATCGCCACGGAATCCACCATCCGGGGCCGCGCCTACCACAAGGCCATCCACAGCCTGCGGCCCGACGCGCAGATCATCGGGCAGCCCTGCCCGCTGTTCGTGCCGCTGGCCGAGGAAGGCTGGGTGGACGGCAGGATCGTGGAAGACATCGCCGCGCGCTACCTGGACCCCATCTTTCGCCCCGCGTCCGGCAGCGACACGCCGGAAACGCCCGACTGCCTGGTGCTGGGCTGCACCCACTTTCCACTGCTGGCGCGGGCCATCCGCAACGTCATCGGGCCGGAACCCGTCATCGTCGACTCCGCCGCCACCACCGCCCTTGCCGTGCAGGCGGAATTGCAGGCCGCCGGGCTGGTGCGCCCCCTGCGCACGGGGCCGGGCGGCAACGAATGCGGCGAGGCCCGCTTTCTGACCACCGACGACGTGCCCCGCTTTGCCCGCACCGGCGGGCTGTTTCTGGGCACGGCCATTGCGCCGGACGAGGTTGAACTGGTGGACTTGTAGGGGCTATCTCCGACTTGTCTTTTTGCCCGTTGGCTGACCGACCCGAAGGGCGCGTAGCGTGCCCGTTAAGCGAGCCCGCGAGCTTTACGGGCATTGAGCGCAGAGCGGTCAAACTTCGCCTGCCATATCGGTCGAATACAACAAGAGTATACTCCCTCATGGCAGGCTCGTTTTCCTTGCCAACGGGCAAAAATCCTACGTCGGAGACAGCCCCTGACGCGCGCGACACGCAGCCGCCGCGCGGCTATGGCATGAAAACGCAAGGCAGCGTACCGTAGGGCACGCCCTCAGCATCCGCCGTACGGCAAACTTTACGCACTTTCCGGAGGTCACCCCCATGGCGCACAAGCCATACGCCCCCATCCCCATGGTGCCCGGCCCGGTCACCCTGCACCCCGCCGTGCTGGCGGCCATGACCCGCGACTACGGTTCCGGCCAGATCGAGCCGGACTACCTGAAGCTGTACGCGGAAACGGGCCGCAACCTCGCGCAGCTCATGGGCACGCAGCATGACGTGGTGCTGATGACCGGCGAGGGCATGCTGGCCCTGTGGGCCGCGCTGAAAAGCTGCCTCGTGCCCGGCGACAGGGTGCTGTCCGTGGGCACCGGCGTATTCGGCGACGGCATCGGCGACATGGCCGCGTCCATCGGCTGCGAGGTGCTGAAGGTCTCGCTGCCGTACAACGAGACCATCGACGACCTGACCGGCATCGAAGACGCCATCCGCAGCTTCAAGCCCAGGATGCTCACCGCCGTGCATTGCGAAACGCCGTCCGGCACGCTGAACCCACTGGCGGACCTTGGCGCGCTGAAGCAGGCCTGCGGCGTGCCGCTGTTCTACGTGGACGCGGTGGCCAGCGTGGGCGGCGCGCCCGTGCAGGCCGACACCTGGCACGCGGACCTGGTGCTGGGCGGCTCGCAGAAATGCCTTTCCGCCCCGCCGTCCATGAGCTTTCTGTCCGTCAGCCCGGCGGCGTGGGAGGTCATCGAGGCCGTGGGCTATCAGGGCTACGACGCCATCGCCCCTTTCCGCACCGTGCAGCAGGACGGCCGCTGCCCGTACACCCCGTACTGGCACGGCACCGCCGCGCTCAACGCGGGCGCGCTGGCCATCCTGAACGAAAAGGGCGGCATGCAGGGCTGCTTCGACCGGCATCGGGAAGTTGCCGAACGCTGCCGCGCGGGCCTCGCCAAGCTGGGCATTGAACTGTGGACGGCGGAAGGCGCGGTGAACTCGCCCACGGTGACGGCGGCCCTTGTCCCGGAAGGCTTCGCCTGGCCGGAATGGCGGCAGGGCCTGCGCGAACGCGGGCTGATCGTGTCCGGCAGCTTCGGCCCCATGGCGGGCAAGGTGTTCCGGCTTGGGCATATGGGCACGCAAGCCACCGAAGCACTGGTGGACGCGGCGCTGGACGTCATCGAAAGCGTGATGCAGGACTAGGCGCTGTTTCTCAATAGTCCTTTCGCCCGTTGGCTGACCGGCCCCAAGCGCCCAGGCGCAAAACCACCGGCAACGTGCCGGACCGGCGCATCGGCGCACCTGCGTCGTAGGGTTGCATACCGTAACCCACCGGCGGCTTGCCGATTCCGCACCGCCAGCCACGGCACGATATCCCTCAAACGGCAAACGCCCCCGGCGCAGCATCATGTGCCGGGGGCATCGTCATTCTGCGTTGCGGAAACTGTCCGCGCGGCTATTGCACGGGTTCGAAGTATTCCTTCTCCGCGTCGCACCACGGGCACACCCAGTCCTCGGGCAGGTCGGCGAAGGGCGTATCGGGGCCCACGCCGTGTTCGGGGTCGCCTTCGGCGGGGTCGTACACATAGCCGCAGGGGCACTTGTACTTCTGCATCGGTGTCTCCTTGCGCCATGGCGGCGCCGTTTTGGCCTTCCGTGCACGGCCTGTGCACGGCCCGTGCGCGATTGGGGGAATACGCTGACGGCTACGGAATCAGGTACGACTTCACCGAGCGCACGCCACCCACGCTGCGCGCCACCATGACGGCGCGGTCCACGTCGGCCTGCGCGCGCACCATGCCCAGCAGCACCACGTGGCCACCGTACACTTCATGGTCGATCTGGGTGGAACTGAGGGCCTTCTCGGCGATGAGGTTGGTGCGCACCTTGGTCGAAATGGCCAGGTCATCGGCGGTATTGCCGGTGCCGGGGTCGAACCAGTGGGTGGTCACCGAGCGCACGCCCTTGACCTTGCGTGCGATGTTCACCGCCGGGTCGCGGAATGACGACTGCACCTCGCCCACCAGGAAGACGCGGCCGTCGTAGCTGTACACCTTCACGGCGTACCCGTCCGAGGCGTCGCGCTGCATGAGTTCGCTTTTGATGGTGGTGCGGATGGTGCTGTCATCCACCATGGTGCCCACGGTGCGCTCGTCCTGCGGCACGGAATAGACGGCACAGCCGCCAAGGCCGGAAAGCGCGAGCACCGAGGCCGCCAGCAGCAGCACCGGCATGACGGCGGAAAGGATGCGGCGTTTCATGGCTGTCTCCTGCATGTTGTTCTGCGGTTGGTTGCCCCCGCGTCCCACTGCCGAAAGGAAGGCCCGGGCACGGGGATTCATGGTTAGATATAGCACGCGTCGGGCGCGCTGTCACCGGGCCCGTTGTCGTTCGGACACCCTGCGGGCGGACTCCCCCCTGGCAGCGGGAAGCGCGGAGCGTTCCTCTTGACCACGGGCATTGCCCCCACCTACCATGCGCCACGCGGCCCCTCCACCCCGACCGTGCCCGCCGCGAACGCGCGGGACCGGAAACGCCAAGACCAAGGGTCCGAGCCGCCGCCCCCCCCCCACACACCCGCAACACGTCCCCGAAACGACGCCAGGAGATCGCCGCATGACCCCCGAACAGCGCGCCGTCCTCGACCATATCCTGTCCCGCGCCCTCGACGCCGTGGCCCCCGACCGCGCCGTGCACCGCCACGTCCGCCGCGACGGCAACACCCTGCACATCGCGGGGCTCGACTACGACCTTTCCGCCCACGAACGCATCTACGTGGTGGGCGCGGGCAAGGGCGCGGCCCCCATGGCCGCCGCGCTGGAGGACATCCTGGGCGACCGGGTGCACGACGGCGTGGTGGTGGTGAAGTACGGGCACACCGCCCCGCTCAGGCGCATCGCCCTGCGCGAGGCCGCCCACCCCGTGCCCGACGCCGCCGGGGAACGCGCCGCCAACGAAATCCTGGACCTGGTGCGCACGGCGGGCCCGCGCGACCTCGTGCTGTGCGCCCTTACCGGCGGGGCCAGCGCGCTCACCCCCGCGCTGCAACCGGGCATCACCCTGGACGACATGCGCGCCGCCACCACCCTGCTGCTGGAATGCGGGGCCACCATCCACGAGATCAACGCCCTGCGCAAACACCTGTCCGCCTTCGGCGGGGGCAACCTGGCCCGCGCGGCGGCCCCGGCGCAGGTGGTTTCGCTGATCATCTCCGACGTGGTGGGCGACGACCTGGACGTCATCGCCTCCGGCCCCACCTCGCCCGACGTATCCACCTATGCCGACTGCCAATCCATCGCCAACAGGTTCGGCATCCTCGACAGGCTGCCCGCGCCGGTCATCGAACGGCTGACGGCGGGCCTGCGCGGCATGGCGGCGGAAACGCCCAAGCCCGGCGACCCGGTATTCGGCGCGGTGCAGAACTGCATCGTGGCCAGCAACAGGCTGGCCCTGGAAGCGGCGGCGGAAGCGGCCGCCGCGCACGGCTACCGCCCGCGCATCCTTACCGACACCATGACCGGCGAGGCCCGCGTGCGCGCCCGCGAACTGGTGGAGGAGGCCACCCGTGCCGCCGAAGGCCTGCCCCACCCCGACGGGGCGTTCTGCCTGCTGGCGGGTGGCGAGACCACCGTCACCATCACCGGCGGCGGGCTTGGCGGCCGCAACCAGGAAATGGCCCTGGCCGCCGCCATCCGCATGGACGAACTGGCCGGTTGCCAGCACATCGCCATGCTTTGCGCGGGCACCGACGGCACCGATGGTCCCACGGACGCCGCCGGGGGCTACGCATCCGGCAGCACCCTGTGCGTGGCCCGCGAATGCGGCGTGGACGCCCATGGGCACCTTGCCGACAACGACGCCTACAACTTCCTGGACCGCACCGGACACCTGCTGCGCACCGGACCCACCCTGACCAACGTCATGGACCTGGCCGTGCTGCTGGTGGACGCGCCCAAGAAGGCATAGACAGCCACATCTCCATTCCTTATCGTTAATATTATGAGGACGATATGCACAAAAACTGGAACGAAGAGGAACTTAAAGCTGCTGTTGAAGCGTACTTAGACATGTGGGAAAAACATAAGACTGGAATTTCGTTTACAAAAAAAATGTATTATGAAGAATTAGCCGCAAAGTTTGGAAGGACTCAAAAAGCATATGAATACAGAATGCAAAACATATCTCACGTTTTCTCGTTAATGGGACGACCGTGGATACCCGGGTTACTTCCCGCAAGGAATGTCGGGCCGCGAACTGAAAAGTTATTAGAAACGTTAATCATACAAATCGAAACAGAGACATCTACTTAACACTTAGCATTGTCATCCGCTGCAACAGCAACATGAGGCAGTTACAGGTGTACTTATAGAACTATAGGGCTATTCAGCCACTCCCCCCTGAAAACGCGAAGCGCCCCGCGTCTCCTTGCCGGAGACGCGGGGCACGGAAATCTGCGGCCCGTGGGCTGCCTACTTCACGGAATCCTTCAGCAGCTTGCCGGGGGTGAACTTCACCACCTTGCCGGAAGGAATGGTGATTTCTTCGCCGGTGCGGGGGTTGCGACCCTTGCGCGCGGCGCGTTCGGTCACCTTGAAGCTGCCGAAGCCGGTGAAGGTCACGGATTCGCCAGCGGCCAGGGCGTCGGCGAGCACGGCGATGGTGGCGTCAAGGGCGCCTTCGGCCTGGACCTTGGAGGCAAGACCGGCCTTGGCGCGGATCTTTTCAACCAGTTCAGCTTTGGTCATCGGTATCTCCATATGGGGGTTTCGGTCCGCGCGCGCTCCGGCGGCGCGGTATTGCATGCACATGGTGCAAGGGCGCAGCTTTTACAGAGGTTGGCCCCCTTGTCAACAGTTTGTGCCCACGAAGGCGCGTCATTGCTTGATTCGTCACCAAAAAGCGCCCCTCCGGGCATGGTCCGCGCAGCCGCCCCCTTGCCGCCGCGGGGCCGGAACACGCCGGAACAACGGCAAAACGCGCCACGCAACCCTTTGATTTCGGCCCCGCTTGCGCTATAGAGGCCCAACGGGCAAGAGAGAAACAGGGAGACGCAGGTCACATGGAAGTGCGCATCGAACGCCTGCCGGAACTTCGCGTGGCCGGCATCCGCGTGCTCGGCCCCTATGCCGAATCGGGGCCGAAGGCGTGGAAGCTGCTCACGCCGTGGATCGCCCGGCGGCAGGTGACCGGCGCCTCCACCATGTTCCTGGGCCTGTGCCACGACGACCCGGAAATCACCCCGCCGGAGCGCATCCGCTACGACGCCATGGTCACCGTGCCCGAAGACTTCGAGCCGGACGACTACGTCATCGTGCGGGTCATCCGCTCGCGGGAATACGCCGTGGCCGTGCACAAGGGCCCCTACGCCACCCTGCCGTGGTCGTGGTCGGCGCTGTACTGGGAATGGCTGCCCGCCAGCGGGCGCACCCCCCTGGGCGCCCCCCGCATGGAGGCCTATCTCAACGACCCCGGCGCCACGCCGGAAGACGACCTGCTGACCCGCCTCTACCTGCCACTGGCCCCGCTGTAACCCCCGCCGCCCCGGCGGCGAACATGCATGCGCCGCGCACCGCGCTTCGCGCACAGGAGGAACAATGCTTCGCCACAACGTCTCGCGCACGCTCGCTGCGCTGCTGCTGGTCCTTGCCGCGCTGGCCCTTTCGGCCTGCGCCCCCGGCAATTCGGTCCGCCTGCTCTACTCGCCGCCCGATGCCGCGGTGCTGCCCGATCCTTCCGCCCCCCGCGTGACCGTGGTCATGTTCGAGGACAAGCGCCCCGTGGTGCAGGTGGGTGAACGCAAGGACGGCACCTCGTTCGTGGCCTCGTCCACCGTGTCCGACTGGGTCAGCCGCTCGCTGGCCGACGAACTGGCCCGCCAGGGCTTGCAGGTGTCCTTCGCCCTGACCCAGGAACAGGCCCGCGCCGGCGGCCCCGACTACATCGTCACCGGCGTGGTCAACGAGGTGTGGCTGAAGGAGCTGAAGACCACCGAGTTCAGCACCTCCATGAAGCTGGCCGTTTCCGTGTCCGACTACACCAAGGTGCTGTATACCGAGCACCTTTCCGGCGGCCAGTCCAAGCAGGTCATCCCGGCTTCCGACGTGGTCGAAAAGCTGCTGGCCGAAACCCTGCGCGACGTGCTGCAACCCGCGGCCCGCAAGATACAGGCCACCGTGAAGAAGTAGATGCGTCATTCCGGACGGGCGGCGCCGGGCCATGCAACGGGCCCGGTTCCGCCCCCTTCCGCCCGCCTTCGCACCGGGCTTGCCCCGCTGCTCCGCGGCATCGCCATCCTGCTGGCGACAGCCGCCACCGCGCATGCCGCCAGCACCGTCACGGTGCCCTTCGGCGGAGGCCTGCGCAAGGAATCCGCCACCGTCATCGCCCGCTCCGCCGCGCGCCTGGCCGCGTTGCGTGACGGCATGCCCGCGCTGCTGGAGGGCTCCGCGGCATCCTTCGCCGCCCTGGCCGCGCACGATCCGCAACGCCGCCTGGCCGTGGCGTCCGCCGTGCTGTCCACCCGCGTCATCGCCGTCACCGTGGAAGGGTACCCCCCCGAGGTCCGCATGGCCGTGACCGTGCAGGCCGACCCGCCCGCGTACGCGGAACCCGCCGCAAACGCCCCCCGGCCCGCGGCCGGAGACGGCGCGGGCGCCGCTGCCGGGCCGGCCCCACGAGATGACCTGCCGTCCGATGCGTCCCTGTCGCCCGAGGCTTCACCGGACGCCACGACGACGGCATCCCCCCCCGTGCCGGGCACCTCCGATGCCGTCCGCATCGTGCTGCGCAACGACCCGCTGCTGGAACTGCACGAAGAAGTGCTGCGCCGCGAGGCCGCCCTGACCGAAGAGGCGCTGGACGCGGCCCAGGCCACCGCCCGCCACGTGGCCCGCCACGGCGGCGAGGACGAGAGTCCCTTCGCCCAGCGGCTGGGCGCGCTGGCCCGCTCGCTGGAGGCACTGGACCTGTACCGCGCCTGCCTGTCCGGCATCCCCGCCGACACGGACGTGGCGGACGGGCGGACAATCGGCAGGGATCCTGCATCCGGGCCGACAGCCGGACAGTCAGCCGATGGCCTGCCCTTTCCCTCCGTCAGCACCATGGGCGCCACCGTGGGCGGCTGGGGCCTTGCGCCGGAAGCCATGCTGCGCCACATGCGCCGCGCCGTCGCGCTGGATGCGCGCAACCCGCTGCTGTGGAATGCGCTGGGCGAAGCCCTGCTGCTGCTCGACCGCCCGCAGGACGCCATGGAGGCGCAGGACCGCGCCCTGAAGCTGTCACCCGGCTTCGCCCGCGCCCTGCACGCGCGTGCCGTGTGCCACCTGCGCTTGCAGATGCCCGCCCTGGCCGTGGCCGACGCCTCCGCCGCCATCCGCCTGCGGCCCGACGTGGCCGCCCACTGGCGGGTGCGCGGAGCGGCGTGGCAGGTGCGTGGCGAACCCGGCCCCATGTGCGACGATTTTTACCGGGCCTGCGCCCTGGGCGACTGCGAGGGGCTGAGCCTGGCGCGCGGGCGCGGGCTATGCCGCCCGCCCACGGACGGACCGGCTGCACCGCGCGCCGACGGCGGCTCCAGCGGAAACAACGGTCAACGCGGACAGAACGGGCAGGACGGGCGCAACGGGCCAAGCGGAACCGGTTCCACCGCCGCGCCCGCAGCCGTGTCTGGTATCGCGCCCGCCGCCACGACGGAGGGTGCGCCCGATGCCGCCCGAAACGCTCCGCAGGACGCCGTATGGTTCAACGAGCATGTCCCGGTCGACTCCCCATCCGCCATGGCGCCGCCCCCCGTATCGGGCGGAACGGACGCCACGGTACGCGATGCCCAAGCAAGCCCCCCGCGCGACCCGGGACGGGAAGCCAGCCTGTACGAACTGCCGGACGACAGTCCGGCCCCGCGCACGCTGCCCTGAGGCGCGGCCCGAGGTGCCACCCGGATGGCGCGGCCCTGCGGTTCCGGATATGATGGCCAGGGGTGCCGGCCCCGGCACGATGACGGACCGGACGAGCCGGACCGGACAAGCCGGACAGGACGAGCCGGACAGGACGAGCCGGAAAGGACGAGCCGGAAAGGACAGGCCGGATGCGGCACGCCGGGCATGACGCCGCGAACGGGATGACGCCGTGCCCGGCTCTCAGGACGGCTGCTCCGCCCCGCGCGGCGCCCCCGTCCGCCTGTCCGCCTGTCCGCCAATCCGCCAGCCACTCCTTCCGCAAGGCGGGCACGGCAAAAGAGGTCGGCCGCGCTCCGAGGGGCTGGAACGCGGCCGACGCTGCAAGGGGGAGGATGAGTGGTCGGGTTGCCCGTGCCGCGTCCCTTCGCGATACGCATGCTGCCGTACGTATCCGGTCCCGTACGCGGGTACGGGGCGGAAGCGGCGTGGAAACCGTAAACGGGTTTCCGGGGCACCACGCTTCCACCCTAGCACGGCGCGATGCCCCGGCAATGATAACTTCGCCGCCACGGCGGCACCTTTGCGCACCGCGCACCCATTGGAGCTGCCCATGTACGATGCCGAAACCCTGGGAAAATATGCCGACGTCATGCTGTGGGGCCTGGCGCGCGGGCGCCGCGCCCCCCTGCGCAAGAGCGACTTCGTGCTGGTGCGCTTCGATCTGCCGGGCCTGCCCCTGGCCGAGGAACTGTGCGGCAGGTTGCACGACATGGGCATGGTTCCCGTGCCGCGCATGCAGCCCACCCCGCGCATGGAGCACGACTTTTACGCCAAGGCCAACAACAAGCGTCTGACCACGCTGATCCCCGGCGAACGCGACCTGTACAGCCACCTTGGCGGGTGCATCACCATCATCGCCCCGGAATCGCTCACCCATCTCGCCTCCATCGAGCCGGAGCGCATCGCCATGGCCCAGGCCGCCCGCCGTCCGTTGCAGGACATCGCCCACCTGCGCGAGGACATGGGCGCCTACGGCTGGACCCTGTGCATCTGGCCCACGGCGGCCCTGGCCGGGCAGGCCGGGCTTTCGCTGCCCGACTACGCCGACGAGGTGCGCCGGGCCTGCCTGCTGGGCGAGGCGGACCCCGCCGCCACCTGGGCCCGCGTGGCCAGGCAGGCCGAGGCCATCCGCGCCAGACTGGACGAACTGGGCGACGCCACCCTGCACGTGGAGGCCGACGGCACCGACCTGCGCCTGCGCGTGGGCCGCATGCGCCGCTGGGCCGGGGTGACCGGCCGCAACATCCCCAGCTTCGAACTGTACGTCTCGCCCGACTGGCGCAGCGTGGAAGGGGTGTACACCGCCGACCTGCCGTCGTTCCGTTCCGGCAACATCGTGCAGGGGGTGCGCCTGGAATTCCGGCAGGGCCGGGTGGTGCGGCTGAATGCCGAACAGGGCGAAGGCTTTGCCACCGGACAGTTGAACAGCGACCCCGGCGCGGCCATGCTGGGCGAATTCGCCCTGGTGGACCGACGCTTCTCGCGCATCACCCGGTTCATGGCCAACACCCTGTACGACGAGAACCACGGCGGCCCGCACGGTTCCATGCACGTGGCCCTGGGCCAGTCGTACGCCAACACCTTTTCCGGGCCGTCGGACGAGCTTACCGCCGATGCGCGGCGCGACCTGGGCTTCAACAGCTCCAGCCTGCACTGGGATCTGGTGGCCACCACCCCGCGCAAGGTTACCGCCGTTACGTCGGGGGGCAAACGCGTGGTTATCTACGAGGACGGGGAGTTCCGGTTGTAGGCTGCTCTCAGGCGCGTTCTATTTTATATGCCTCCGGCGGGCAGGGGACTCCGTCCCCTGCACCCCTTGATTGGGTTGTCCAGGTTGTGAGCGGTGTCATGATGGGGGTGCAGGGGGCGAAGTCCCCTGCCCGCCGGAGGCATATAAAAAACGGCAGCATCGCACCCCGCCGAAGGTACACAACCCTACGCCCCAAAAGGAAACACGCATGGCCCGCGACATGATTCAGGAAAAGGTCTACGGTTCGGTGTGGCCCGCCGGGCAGGACATGCTGCGCGCGGCGGCCTCGGCCATCGGCGAGGAATGGGTGGAGCTTGAGGGCGACCTTTTGCGCATCGCCTACGAAGGCCCGTACTGCGACGTGCAGGAACTGGCCGACGCCATCGCCCCGCACCTGACCCCGGACTGCCAGGGTCGCATCGACCACATCGACATGGACGCCTGGCGGCTGACCCGCTACCTGATCACCGGCACGGAGATGAAGAAGTCCAGCGCCGGGCTGAACCACGTGCTGGCCTATTCCGGGCATTAGCGGAATGGCCGGGGTACGCGACGCCCCGCCAGACCCCGCGTCACCGGCCTGCCTCCACCGCCCGCTCGTCTCTCGCCTGCCGCCCGTCTGCTTCTTGTCGGGTTCCCCTCGGGCTCCCACCGCCGCGCGGACTGTCCCGCTTCCGCCTCCCCCCAATATTCCCCCCGCGCCTTGCCGCCGCCTGCCCGGTATGCCAAGGTGGCGCAGGGTCCGTGGCGCGCGCCGCCGTCTGGCGACTGTCCGGAATGACGCCGGTACGGGCGACGATGGTACGGGGCGGCCACGGCCCGCGACACACCGCCACCACGACAAGAAGGGAGGCACGCCATGCCGAGAGACGTCGAACTCGTCCTGCACGGGGAACCGGTCACCGAAGGCGCGGGGGTACGACTGCGCCGCATGTTCGGCTACTACGAGGCCCCCATGTTCGACCCGTTCCTGCTGCTGGACGACTTTCGCTCCGACAGGCCGGAAGACTTCATCAAGGGCTTTCCGTGGCACCCGCACCGGGGCATCGAAACCATCACCTACATCCTGCGCGGCGACGTGGAACACGGCGACAGCATGGGCAACAAGGGGGTCATTTCCTCCGGCGACGTGCAGTGGATGACGGCGGGCAGCGGCATCATCCATCAGGAAATGCCCAAGGGCGACGCGCACGGAGCCATGCACGGGTTCCAGCTGTGGGCCAACCTGCCCGCCAGCCACAAGATGATGGAGCCGCGCTACCGCGGCATCACGGCGGCGGAAATCCCCGTGGCGCAACTGCCGCATGGGGTGACGGCCAAGGTCATCGCCGGGACGGCGCACGGCGCGGCGGGCCCGGTGACGGGGCCTGCGGCGGACATCGTCACCGACCCCGGCTACCTGGACCTGACCATTCCGGCGGGGGTGACGCACGAGCACCCCGTGCCGCGCGGGCATACCGCCATCGCCTACGTCATTGACGGAACGGGAGCGATTATCGGGACCTCCGGGGAGAAGGTCGGGGAGATGGCTGGGGAGAAGGCCGGGGAAACCGCCGTGGCCAACCGTACCCTGGTGCTGTTCCGGCGGCCCGACGGCGTCAATCCGGGGGCAGGCAGCGCCAATCCAGGAGAAAGCAGCGACAGCGTGGCAGTCCGCGCGGGCCAGGACGGCCTGCGCCTCTTGCTGTTCACGGGGCGTCCGCTGGGCGAGCCCGTGGCCTGGCGCGGCCCCATCGTCATGAACACCGACGCGGAACTGGAAACCGCGTTCCACGAGGTGCGGGCGGGTACCTTCATCCGCCACCCCGCCCCCGCCGGGCTGGACCGGTAGCAGGTTTCGCGCCGCATCCGGCCCGGCGGGCGCCCCGCGTCGACCATGCCCGCCAGACGAGGGACAAGGGCAACGGGGCCAGACTGGACCAGACGGGACCAAGCGGGAACGGACGGCAAGCGCCAGCGGCAGGCAAAAGGAGGCGACATGGCCACGGAGCACAAGGTTCGCAAGATCGGGCTCGCGGCGGCGCGGGCCTTCGTGGAAGGGCGCACGGGTATCGTGCTGGACGTGATGGTCCCGGAGCACTTCGAACAGCGGCACATTCCCGGCGCGGCACAGGCCTGCGTGCACGAGGTGGTGTTCTGCGATGCCGTGGCCGCGCTGGCCCCGGACCGCGCGGTGCCGGTGCTGATCTACGGCGCGGGTGCGGGCTCGCAGGACGGGCGCATGGCGGCGGAAAAGCTGCTGCGCCAGGGGCACACCGACGTGCGCTGGTTCGCGGGCGGGCTGGAGGCATGGTGCGCCGCGGGCTTGCCGCTGGAGGGCAGCGCGCCCCATGCCCGGCCGGATGCGCACCCGCCGGTGGTCATGCCCGATGGCAAGTACACGCTGGACACGGCGGCATCCGTCATCCGCTGGACAGGCCGCAACGACAACGGCGCGCACCACGGCACCGTGGGCTGCGCCGGGGGATCGCTGGCCTTCTCGCGCGGGCACGGCGCGGGCGGCCTGTGCATCGACATGCGCTCCATCCGGGACCTGGACATTGCCGACGACGCGCTGCGCCCGGTGCTGGAAGCGCATCTGGCCTCGGACGACTTCTTCTTCACCGCCCTGTTCCCGCAGGCCACGCTGGAGGACATGGTCCTCACGCCGCTGCCCTCCGCCACTGCCACAACGCCCAACTACAGGCTGACGGGGCAGTTCCGCCTGCGGGGCGTGCACAAAAGGCTGGCCCTGAACGCGGCGGTGCGCCCCATCGGCGATGCGGGCGGCCTGGCACTGGCCGGGCACTGCGACCTGGACCGCACCCGCTGGGGCGTACTGTACGGCTCTGCCCGGTTTTTCCGACACCTGGGCTATCACCGGGTGGATGACGCCATCTCGCTGGATTTCCGGCTGGTGTACGCACCCGCCGGGGGCCGATGACGAAACGGGGCCACGGCTTGCAACGGCGAAACATCAACGGCCGGGCGGAAAACCGCCCGGCCGCGTGCGTTGTTGCGGAGAAGGGAAAAAGGGATGGCGGACGGGCCGAAGAGGCCGGGCAGAGGGGCCGCGCGGGGCAAGGCGGTCATCCTGCCGGGGCCGCTGGTGTTGGCCGGACACTTGGTGCCCTGCCCCGTGGCGACCCGGCCGGTTCAGCAGACCTCGTCCAGCATGTCCAGGATGTCGTCCACGTTGAAGGGCAGCACGTCGTCGAAGCAGATGCCCGCCTGCACGCCGCTGCACCAGGCCACCCGGCCCTGCGCCCCTTCCAGGGCATTGGCCAGGGCCTTGGGCACCTCCACCAGGCTCACCACTTCGCCAAAGGGCAACCCTTCCGTTGCACAGAAGGGGGGCAGTTGCAGCATCACCCCGCCCGCGCTGATGTTGCCGAGCATGCACGGCAGGTCTCCGGCGTCGCGACGCAGGGTGACGAAGCAGGGGCAGTCCAGTTGCAGCCGGGGAAAGACGCGGCGGTCGTCGCTCATGATTTCTCCTTGCCGGATGAGCCGCCGGGGTCATGCCACCGGGGCCGGGTGCTGCGGCGGTGCCGCCCATGGTTCGTCAGTATGCCGCCGTGGTTCGTCAGTATGCCGCCGTGGTCCGTCAGTATGCCGCCGTGGTCCATCATGGTCGTGCC
Organism: Desulfovibrio sp.; assembly: GCA_031287575.1. Taxonomy (GTDB): domain Bacteria; phylum Desulfobacterota; class Desulfovibrionia; order Desulfovibrionales; family Desulfovibrionaceae; genus Cupidesulfovibrio. Next base: position 32,333 of record JAITSV010000070.1, on the reverse strand, counting down.
CATGATGTTGTCCATGACACTGCCCATGATGCCATCGTGACGTCAGCGTGATGTCGTCGCGACGCGAACAAGACATACCCGGGAAATGTACAGGACCTACGGTCGGCGGGCCACCCCGCTCCGCACGGGACCGGGCCGTCACGCGCCGGGGGTGCCCGGCTCCGGGGTATCCGGCTTCGACGCCGCAAGTGCCGCACCGTCGTTACCGGCACCGTCCGGGCTGGCACCGTCCGGGCTGGCATCGTCCTTGCCTGAACCGCCCGGGCGAGGCTCGTCCGGCATCCCGCCCCCATCCGGTGCGCCGGAGCGCATCCCGGTCAGGACGAAACGCAGGAACTGCTCGGCCACGGCCAGTCCCGGATTGGCCGCCAGCGCGCGGCGCAGACAGTCGGCGGCCTGCTGGGGCCGCTCCGTCTCGTAGTACACCCGCGCCAGGTTGAACAGGATGCGGTCTTCCTGGCCGCTCACGGCCAGGGCGCGCTCGTAGTAGTATTCCGCCGCCGCGTAGTCGCCGCGCCTGCGCAGGCCGATGGCCACCCCGGCCACCCGGTTCTGGAAGTCGGGCACCATGCGCAACCGGCACATGCCCGCCAGCATGGTCCGCAGGTCGGGCATGTCGTGCGCGCGGGGCACCAGCCCCGGCCTGCCCCGCAGCACGGCCAGCAGGCCGTCCAGCACGCGCAGTTGGTCGAAGGGCAGGGCCAGCGGACTGAACTGCTCCACCGAAAAGGGCGCGTCCGCCGGCAATGCGCCAATGTACGCGGCCAGCGCTTCGGCTGCCGGAAGGATGAACTTTTCGTAGCAGTCCGCGTCGGGCAGGAAGTGCTCGATGAAATCGGCCTCCGGCAAGTCCTTCACCAGACCCGAGGGCAGGTGTGCCTCGGTCAGCGGCTGCAGGATGTACCGCCCGCCGTCTGACCGCCCCGTCTGGCCCAGTCCGCCGGTCTGGCCCAGTCCGTCAGCCTGACAGGCCGCCAGCCAGTAAATCTTTTGCGAAACTTCCCTGCTCGTGGAGCCCATGCCCGTGCGCTCGGTGCGCATGGAAACATACACCCCCAATACCTGCGGCACCATGTGCCCCCCTTCGCGCGCGGGTCTGACCGCCTGTCCGGACTGGCCCCGTCGGACCAGGCGACCGGCGCCTTCCATGGTCCCCGGCGGCGGCATGCCGTTCTCCGGGGCAATCCATGCCACCGCGCGTTCCTGATTCTTCACGGGGTGATGGCATGACGCGCCCCGCCGCGTCAATGAGACTTGGGGATGCCCCTCCGGCGTGGCCGGCACCTCCGGGTTAGGTCCCCCCGCCACGCCCCCTCCGAACCGGCTTCCAGACCGCTTTCCGGGCCGACGCGGCACCCGTGCCCCGCCTCGCAAGCCCCGCAAGCATCCGCACGCCCCGGATGCGCCACATGCTCCGCATACATGCGCAACCCCGGCCCGAACCCTTGGCGCGGCGCATGAAATGATGCATGATGGCGGTGGACCAGCAGCCATCGGATGCCCCGCACTTCACCGGTCAACGCTTGGCATGCGACGCTCCCCGTCATCTGTCACGAGCGGACCGCCAAACCGGGGCGTCCCGATTCCGGAAAGCCCAGTTCCGGGCGCCCGCACGGCCCCCGAAAGCCCCGCAGGCCGCGGGTAGCCCAGCAGGTTGTCATGACGTCCGAGCAGCCCCCCGCCCCCCCGTCCAACACCACCCCTCCCGCACCGCCGCCCGTGCTGGGCGCAGACCACGTTTCCGGGCGCATCCGGGCCAAGCTGGCCGACTACACGCGCTACAACTTCAGCGCACGGCAGATTTGCGCCTTCAACGTGTTCTTCGACCTGGCCCAGGAATTCGACGCCCTGCCCGACCTGTACGCGCTGGCCGTGCTGGTGCCGCGCATCCTGTTCGACATGCAGGCCGAGCTGTACGTGCTCGACGCCTCGGGCACCCTGGTGCGACGCAACCCGGACATGCCCCCCTTCGCGAACAACCCGCCCCAGCGCGACCACCTGGCAGAAGGGCCGCACATGCAGGACGGCCAGTACCGCATCCCCGTGCGGGGCCGCCATGCCGACCGCGAAAGCCTGCCCTTCACTCCCGTGGGCGACGTGCTGGGCATGATGGTGCTGCACCCCGCAACGCCGCTGACAGAGCACGACCGCTTCTACTACGAAAAATACGCCAACCGCGTGGGTTTCCAACTGCACAACAGGTTGCTGCACATGAAGAACCGCGAACACATCCGGTTCATCCGCAGCCTGGTGCATGACATCGGCCACAACGTCATCGTGCCCAACATGTACTTCAAGCTGCTGTTTCGGCAACTGGAGGGCAAGATACAGGCCATGGGGGAACTGCGCGAAACCCTCAGCGCGGGCGGGCGCATGCCCAGCGGGCCGGAGGCCGAGGCCATCCGCCAGTTGGGCTACCTGCACGAGCGGCTGGACGAGCAGTACCGCGAAATCTACCGCCACTTCCTGCAATCCAGCCTGTTTCTGGAAACGCTGCTGCGCCAGAGCCACTTCGACCAGGGGCACTACGTGCTCCAGAAGACGGAAATCGACATCGCCCAGCGCGTGGTGCTGCCGCAACTGGAACGCTTTCGGTCACGGCTGGAGGAAAAGGGCATCAAGGTGCGCATGGACATGCGCCCGGACTGCGAGCACGTGCGTGTTTCCGCCGATGTGGGCCTGATCAGCCAGGTGCTGGCCAACCTCTTGTCCAACGCGGTCAAGTACACCCGCCCCACGCCGGGTGCCCGGCGCCAGGCCGTGCACTGCCGCATCCGCCGGGTGGCCGATGCCTTCGGACCCGGCCACCCCGGTGCACGGGTGGAGGTATTCACCACCGGGCCCGCCGTGTCCGACGCCGACAGCCCCCACCTGTTCGAACCGGACTTTCGGGGGTCCAACACCCATGGCGAATACGGCACCGGGCACGGCCTGCATTTCGTGCGCGAAATCGTGGACCTGCATGGGGGGCGCGTGGGCTACGAGGCGCAGGAAGGCGGCAATGCCTTCTACTTCCTGTTGCCCTGCGACACCCCGGCCCGCGACTGATCGCAGTGGCGGCGACCGGCCCCGGCTGGTCCTGACCGGTCCTGACCGGTCCTGACCGGTCCTGACTGGTCCTGACTGGTCCTGACTGGTCCCGACTGGTCCTGGCTGGCCCGCGCCTGACTGGGGGCGGCCCGACTGACCGGGGGTGGCCCCAGTGGCCGCATCCCTCCCGGCCTTGCGTCGGCGTGCGCGAACATGGGGCAGCACGCACGAAAATGACAGGACCGCCCCCGCCAAATGCTGACAATTTCGCAAAACAGCGCCCCCGCGCGCGGGCCGCATGCCCCTTCACACGTGCCAACCACCCGCCATCAAGGGCGATATCCGACGCGGGCATGTCGCGACCTTGCGACGCAACGCCGTGAATTGAAACATTAATGTCAAAAGCGTAACCCCACGGGTTGCCCGTATCACCGTATTCTGCTACTTCGCAGGCGCGGGGCGCGTCGGCTGCCGCCATGGCCGCAGTGGCCCGGCCACCCACCGCGCACGGCAACGTGCGAAACAGTGCCCGAAGCCGTTCGCAAGACCGCCCCAGCCCGCCCAGACCGAACCGTGGAGCACCGCGTGATCAAATTCGACCATGTGCACAAGTGGTACGCCAGCGGACTGCATGTGCTGCAGGATATCACCCTTGAAATCAAGCAAGGCGAGGTTGTCGTCATCTGCGGACCCAGCGGGTCCGGCAAGAGTACGCTGATCCGCTGCATCAACAAGCTGGAGCCCATCCAGAAGGGCCACATCGTGGTGGATGGCGTAGACATCAACGACCCGCGCACCAACCTCACCATGCTGCGCGCCGAGGTGGGCTTCGTCTTTCAGCAGTTCAACCTGTATCCGCACATGACCGTGCTGGAAAACATCACCCTGGCCCCCCTGCTGGTGCGCAACACCCCCCGCGCCGAAGCCGAAAAGACGGCCATGGAACTGCTGGAAAAGGTGAACATTCCCGACAAGGCGGGCGCCTACCCCGGCCAGCTTTCCGGCGGGCAGCAGCAGCGCGTGGCCATTGCGCGCGGCCTGGCCATGAAGCCGCGCATCATGCTGTTCGACGAACCCACCAGCGCGCTGGACCCGGAAATGATCAACGAGGTGCTCGACGTCATGCGCCAGCTTGCCCGCGAGGGCATGACCATGGTCTGCGTGACGCACGAAATGGGCTTTGCCCGTGAAGTGGCCGACCGGGTCATCTTCATGGATCAGGGCGTCATGGTGGAAGAAAACACCCCGGAAGCGTTCTTCAGCAATCCCGTCCACGACCGCACCAAGGAATTTCTCAGCAAGATTCTCACGCACTAGGGCTGCTTTCATCAAAAAGTGCCCCCCGGATATCTGCGTAGCAACGTTACGTTTTGACTGTTGAGCCTTTCTTGCCGTTGTCGGCTCGGCGTCCCTTTTGCCGAAGGGACCGCAGCCCCGCAGGGGGCCTGCCCGCATGTGCGGGAGCCGTGGGCAACCCAAAACAGGGAGAAGGATATGCGCTTGGTCAAACTGCTTGCAATGGCTTCGGCCCTTACCGTGCTGATGGCCTCCGTGGCCATGGCCGGTCCGGTTTTCGACCGCATCCAGAAGGAAAAGAAGATCCGCGTCGGCATCATGACCGACTCCATCCCCGGCGCCTTCTACAATGAGAAGGGCGAATGGGGCGGCTTCGACTACGACATGGCCACCGAAGTGGCCAAGCGCATGGGCGTCGAGATCGAACGCGTCCAGGTGAACAACAAGACCCGCATCGCCCTGGTGCAGTCGGGCCAGATCGACCTTTCCGTGTCGAACATGACCCACACCCGCGAGCGCGACAAGTCGGTCGACTTTTCGCTGACCTACTTCTTCGACGGCCAGAAGGTCCTGTCCAAGAAGGGCCAGTTCAAGTCCGTGAAGGACATGGTGGGCAAGAAGATCGCCACCATGCAGGGCACCACCTCCGAAGTGAACGTGCGCCGCGCCCTGAAGGAAGCGGGTGACCCCAATTACGAAGCCAACGTCATTTCCTATCAGAAGGAATCCGAGTGCTTCCAGGCGCTGCAGAACGGCCGCGTGGCCGGCTGGTCCACCGACGCCTCGATCCTGGTCGGCTACGCCGCCAAGACCCCCGGCCAGTTCGAACTGGTGGGCGACTTCCTGTCCGACGAACCCTACGGCATGGCCATGCCCCAGGACGATTCCGCCCTGCGTGACGCCGTGAACGCCGCCATCCAGGACATGTGGAAGGACGGCACCTACAAGTCCATCTACAACAAGTGGTACGGCCCGGGCACCCCGTTCGAAATGCCGCTGGCCGGCCAGATCGAAATGTGGCCCTAACGGTCCACACCTGCTGAACATTGCGCGCAAGCCCGGCCCGTCCGGGCTTGCGTATTGTTGAAGACCCGCGCACCAGCGCGCGGGCGGGCGGCAACCCTGCGGCCGCACGCCCGCACAAGCACCACGACCACGCACGCGCCGCCGCCTTCGCACCCCGCCGGGGCATGGCGCGCCCCTCTCCGGAACGGCACATGATCCGATACTGGCTGGAAAAGACCTGGGTCCAGAACGCGGTCCTCATCTCGCTGGCGGCGTTCGCCATCTACTACTGCGGCTGGGTCTTCGACTTCGGCTACGAATTCAAGTGGAGCATGCTCTTCACGCGCAACGAGACCTACGGCGTGGTCATGGGCGCGGAAATCCTGAAGGGCCTGGCCAACACGGTGCGCATCTCGCTGATCAGCTCGGCCCTCGCGCTGCTGCTGGGCACCATGCTGGGCCTCGCCCGGCTTTCGCTGTTCCGCCCGTTGCGGGCCACGGCCACCTGCGTCATCGAGTTCTTCCGCAACACGCCGCTGCTCATCCAGCTGTTCTTCTGGTATTTCGCCTTTCCGGCCATTCTGCCCGACAACGCGCGCGAGGCGCTGTTCTCCATCCAGTTCGAGTTCTGGTGCGCCACCATCGGCCTGTCCGTCTACACCGCCTCGTTCATGGCCGAAGTCATCCGCGCCGGGCTCCAGTCCATCCCCAAGGGGCTGCTGGAAGCGGCCTACTCCTCGGGCCTGTCCTATTTCCAGGTGCTGCGCACCATCATCCTGCCACTGGCGTTCCGGGCCATCATTCCGCCGCTGGGCAGCGAGTTCCTGAACAACATGAAGAACTCGTCGCTGGCCATGGTGGTGGGCGTGGCGGAACTCACCTGGCATGCCCAGCAGGTGGAATCGCTGACCTTCAAGGGCTTCGAGGCCACCAGCGCCGCCACGGTGCTGTACCTTTCGCTGTCGCTGATCATCTCGTTCATCCTCAACGGGGTGAACGGCCGCATGCGGCTCGACACCGCCCCCGGCCGCTCGGTGCCGGTGCTGGCGGTGGGCGCGCTGCTGGCGCCCTTCGGGCTCATCCGCCGCCTGTTCATCCGGCCCGTCACCCACGCCCTGCGGGCCCGCCGCCGCTCCGCCGCGCAGACCACCTACACCCCGCTGGCGGCCATGCTGCACCAGTTGGGCGGGCACGCCACCCGCGCCGCCGTGCTGGCGGGCAAGGGGCTGTTCGTGGCGCTGCTGGCCGGGCTGCTCTATTCGGTGGGCAAGGGGCTGCTGGGCTTTCAGTGGCACGTGGTGTTCGAGAACCTGCGTTCCCTGCTCGTCTGGCACTTTCCCAACGGGCGGTCGGACGAGATGTTCCTGGGCCTTGGGGGCCTTGCCTATTCGCTGCTGATGGCCGTCATCGCCATTTCGGTCAGTTTCTTCATCGGGCTTGCCGTGGGCGTGGGGCGCTCGTCGGCCAACCGGGTGTTCCGCATCCCCTGCCTGCTGTACATCGAGCTGATTCGCGGCAACCCGCTGATCATCGTCATCTTCTGGGTGTACTTCTTCATCCCGGTCATGTTCGGCACCACGCTGAACGTGTTCTGGTCGGCCACGTGGGCGCTGACGGCCTTCACCGGGGCCTACATCGCCGAAATCGTGCGCACCGGCATCCAGAACATTCCCGCCGGGCAGGTGGAGGCGGCCTACTCCACCGGCCTCACCTACCTGCAGGCCATGCGCAGGATCGTGCTGCCCCAGGCGCTGAAGCAGATGATTCCCGCCATCGTGGGCCAGTTCATCGCCATCTTCAAGGACACCTCGCTGGCCTTCGTGCTGGGCGTGCTGGAACTGACCTTCGTGGCCCAGGGCATCAACAACCGCCTGATGGTCCACCCCATGGAAATCTACGGCACGGTGGCCTTCCTCTACTTCATCTGCTGCTACTCCATGTCGGTGTTCGCCGCGCGGCTGGAACGCAGGCTGTCGCCGGAAAAGGTCAGCCTGCGCATGTGACGCGCCCGGCGCGCCGCCCCCGCACCGCAGCATTGCAGCCCCCTCCATGACGTCCACACGGCCCCCGCCGTCCTTCCCCGGAAGCGACGCGGGGGCCTTCTCGCGGGTGAAGGCGACACGCCCCACCTCATTCACCCTCACGCTGCCCCGCCCTTGCGGTACGGCGCACCTTGCCAGCCACTTCCCGCCCCCGGCCTGACCGTACCCATCATGCTTTCCGTTCCTTGCCGCACGCGAAGGGCGGCCCCCGACATGGCCCATGGTGCATGGTTGTTCGCACAACCTTGCCCTGCTCAACCTGCCGCCCCTTTTCAGATTCCCGTGGCGCATGTACAGTGCGCGGTGAATGGCAATGCTCCGGGCGCATGGGCGCGGTTGGCGCGGACGAACGCACCGACCCCTTCCCCGTAGGGTCCGCCCCCAGTCCGTGCCGGTCCGTGCCAGTCCGTGCCAGTCCGTGCCAGTTCGTGCCAGTCCGTGCCGGTCCGTCCTGTCCCTCCCGGTCCAACACAACAGCAGCGCCCCACGCGCCCACGGCCCACGCAAGGTCACGCATGACGCGCCTGAACACCCTGCTCGCCCACCCCGACCCTGAAGTGCGCCAACGCCTGCGCCGCCTGCTGGCGCCCGTGCCCTTCCTGCGCGTGCTGGGCGAGGCCGTGGACGGCGACGAGGCCTGGGCCCTGCTCGACGCCCTGCCTTACGGGGTGTTTTTCACCGGCGTGGAACTGGGCGGCGGGACATCCGGCCTGGAACTGGCCCGCCGCCTGCTGGGCCGCCGCGACCGCCCCGCGCTGGTGTTCATCGCCGAGGACGAGAAGCTGGCCTTCGAGGCCTTCGACCTGGACGCCACCGACTACCTCATCTTTCCTTGCCCGGACGAGCGCTTTCAGCGCACCGTGGGACGGCTGGACCAGTTCCGCGCCAACTTCCGGCTGGCCCCGGAACCGGCGGCCCGCTGGCGCGAACCGCATCAGACCCAGCAGCCGCAGCACCCGCAGACTGACCAGCCCGCGCAGGCTGCACCGCAGGGGGCGGGCGATCCCTCGCGGTCGCAGGCGACAGGCCCAACTGTATCCGGCCCCGCTACGTCCGCACCCGCCACCGCCGCCCGCCCGGCCACTCCGGCCAGTGCCCCCGCTGCCCCGTCCGCCGTGCGCGCGGCCATCGCTTCCGGCGACATCGAACCCCTGGGCAGTTGGCAGGACGGCTGGCACGAGGAATGGCGTGATGACGGGCATGCCCCCGGAAGTCCGGAAGACGGCCCCCCGGTGCAGACCCTGCAACTGGCGCTGGGCGACGAAGAACAGGACAGCTTTCTTTCGGCCCTGGGTTCCGCCTGGGATTACACCAGCCGCTTCCGCCCGGTGGAGATCGGCAAGCTGGCCATCACCCAGGACGGCACCACCATCCTCGTGCCGTACAACGAAATCGTCTTCGTGGAGGCCTACGAGGACTACAGCTACGTGCACACCTCCACCGACAAGTACCTGACCTCGTACCGGCTGAAGGTGCTGGAAGGCAGGCTGCGGCCGCACCGGTTCTTCCGTGTGCATCGCAAGTACCTGGTGAACCTGGACATGGTGACGGAAATCGCCTCGGTGCCGGGCGGCAACTGCATGCTGCGCACCATGGGCCGCACCCGCATCGAACTGCCCATCAGCCGCAGGCGACTGGGCGAACTGAAAGAGATACTGGGGCTTTAGCCATGCCGCGCCGCAAACATCCCGCACAGCCTCCCGCAGCGCCGGGCACCCCGGCCCACGCCGCGCCGGGCATCGGCCCCGACGTGCCACCCGGCGTTGCACCCGACGCGTCCAGTGAGCATGTCGGGCAGACCGGGCAGACCGGGCACACCGGGCAGACCGGGCCCGCCGCGTCCACCGCCCCCGGCACGCCCATTACGCCCATCACGCCCATTACGCCCATTACGCCCATTACGCCCATTACACATGACGACGGCACCCCGCCCTCGGCCGCCGTGCCGCCCCTGCCCGACCTACCTGACCGGCCTGACCGGCCAATTAGGGACCTGCCCTTTACCGGCGGCACCATAGATGCCCTGCTGCGCGAGGAGCGCGTGTTCCGCCCCCTGCCGCAGGTGGTGGCCGGGGCCGTGGTCAACCCGCAGGACGTGGCCCGCGCCCGTGCCCGCGCCGCCGCCGACCCCGATGGCTACTGGGAAGAGGCGGCGGAAGAGCTGGAATGGTTCCGCCGCTGGGACGCGGTGCACGACGGCAGCAACGCCCCCTTCCACCGCTGGTTCACCGGCGCGCGCTGCAACATCGTGCACAACGCGCTGGACCGGCACATCGAAACCGGCACCAAGAACCGCCTGGCCCTGATCTGGGAGGGCGAATCGGGCGACACCCGCAGCTTCACCTACTACCAGCTGTACCGCGAGGTGAACCGCCTGGCCAACGCCTTGCGCGGCCTGGGCGTGGGCAAGGGCGACCGGGTGATCATCTACATGCCGCCCCTGCCGGAAACGGTGTTCGCCATGCTGGCCGCCGCCAAGATCGGCGCGGTGCATTCCACGGTGTTCGGCGGCTTTTCCGCCCGCTCGCTGCGCGACCGCATGGAGGACGCCCGCCCCGCCGTCATCGTCACGGTGGACGGCTTCTACCGCAACGGCCGGGTCATTCCGCTCAAACCCATTGCCGACGAGGCGGTGCGCACCCTGCCGCCCGACCTTGCCGCCGGGGTACGCCACATGGTGGTGGTGCACCGCGCCCACGTGGAAACGCCCATGACCGAAGGGCGCGACATCTGGTACCACGACGCCGTGCGCGGCCAGCATCACGAGGCGCTCACCGAGATCATGGACAGCATCGACCCGCTGTTCCTGCTGTACACCTCAGGCACCACGGGCAAGCCCAAGGGGCATGTGCACGCCCACGGCGGCTACATGGTGGGGGTACACCGCACCATGCGCTGGGTGTTCGACGTGAAGCCCACGGACATTTTCTGGTGCACGGCGGAACCGGGCTGGATTACCGGGCACAGCTACGTGGTGTACGGGCCGCTCATGGCGGGCACCACCACGGTGCTGTACGAAGGGCACCCCCTGTACCCGGAACCGGGGCGGGTGTGGTCCATGGTGGAACGGCTGGGCGTGACCATCCTGTACACCGCGCCCACCCTGGTGCGCATGCTGATGCGCCACGGCGCCCAGCATGTGGCCCGACACGACCTGACCACCCTGCGCCTGCTGGCCACGGTGGGCGAACCCATCAGCCCGGAAGCGTGGCTGTGGTTCCACCGCCACGTGGGGCGCGGGCGCTGCCCGGTGCTGGACACCTGGTGGCAGACGGAGACGGGCATGATCATGCTCAGCCCCCTGCCCGTGTCGCTGCTGAAGCCCGGCTCGGTCACCCGCCCGCTGCCCGGCATCGAGGCGGATGTTGTGGACGAGCACGGCAAGCCCGTGGGGCCGGGGCGCGGCGGCCTGCTGGTGCTGCAACGCCCGTGGCCCGCCATGTCCTGCGGGGTGTACAACGACGACGAAAGCTACCGCCGCCTGTACTGGGAGCGCTTTCCGGGCTGGTACTGCACCGGCGACGTGGCCCGCCGCGACGAGGACGGCTACTTCTGGATCCAGGGCCGGGCCGACGACGTGCTGCTCATCGCCGGGCACCGCATAGGCACGGCGGAGATGGAAGCGGCGCTGGCCTCGCACCGCTCGGTGGCGGAATGCGCGGTTATCGGCGTGCCCGACGCCCTGCGCGGCGAGGTGGCCAAGGCCTTCGTGGTGCTGGTGGACGACCACCCGCCGCTGGGCACCATGGTCAGTGCCGACGACCTGGCCGCCGAACTGGTGGAACACGTGCGGCGCGAACTGGGGCCGGTGGCGGTGATCCGCGAGGTATCCTTCCGCGAGGGGCTGCCCCGCAACCGCAGCGGCAAGATCATGCGCCGGGTGCTGCGCAGCGAGGAACTGGGCCGGGATACGGGAGATTTGTCCACGCTCGAGGATGGGTATGTCTAGCCTGTAACGGCGCGGGGGCCCCCTGCGCACGCAAACGTCACCTCTTGCCTGTTCCCGGAGCCCCCCCCACCGCCCTTCCGACGCAATACCCCCGCCTATACCCTGCGTTTGCCGCCGCCGCAGGCCGAAAAAATCGCGCAACAGGTCAAAGCCGCACCAAAAGCCATCTCTAGAAAAATCACGCCAAAGTCTAAATTTTTTCGAACAGGTTTTCCCTGCCAGAAAAATCAGTCTACAGTTTATGGATTTCCATCATCCGAGGCCCGAAAGGCCCCAAATGCGAACGCCGCCCCCGGGCATGCCCGGGGGCGGCGTTCGCGTCATTACAGGGATGCCGGGCAGGGCACCGGCGACCTGCCGGGGCCGCGACAAAACAGGCTGCGCGGCAGGCAGGGCCTGCCTGCGTCGGGATTATCCCTCCACCTGTCCCCGCCGCACCTTCAGGATGCGGCCCGCCAGCGGCTCCAGCCAGTCGCGGTCGTGCGAGACCACGATGACCGTGGTGCCCCGCGCGGCCACGGCACGGGCGGCGTCGGCGATGCGTGCGGCGCTGTCCTCGTCCAGGCTGGCCGTGGGTTCGTCCATCAGCAGCACGCGCGGCGAAAAGGCCAGCCGGGCGGCCAGGGCCACGCGCTGGGCCTCGCCGCCGGAAAGCTCGAACCAGCGGCGGCGCAGGAACACCTCCGGGTCCAGGGCCACCAGTTCCAGCGCCCCGCGCACGGCGTCGGCCGTTTCGCGCACGCCGCGCCCGGACCTCACGGACCGCACGGACAGACCGAAAGCCACGTTCTCGTACACGCTGCGGCGCAGCAGGTAGGGTTCCTGCAGCAGCAACGTGACCGAACGGCGCAGGTCCGCCGTACGCGCGGAAGACAGCGCCCCCACCGCCTCGCCCGCGAAACGCAGTTCTCCCCGGCAGGGGGCGTCCAGCAGGGCCAGCAGGCGCAGCAGGGTGGACTTGCCGCCACCATTGGGCCCCACCACCCCGGTGATGCCCCCGGCGGCTATGTCCAGCCGGGGCACGTCGAGCACGGTGCGGTCACCGTGGCGGCGCACCACGCCCTCCAGTTGATAGAGCGGTACCTGGCAGCGGGCGCACAGCACGCCCGTGCCCTGCCCGTCGGCGTGCGGCTTGTCGGCGTACGGCTTGTCGGCGCATGACGTTTCAGGGCTCGATGCTTCAGGGGCACGGTCCGCCATGGGCTCCGTCTCCGCTCCGGGGGCATCACCGGCAGCAGCATCAATGAGGCTTCCGGAGCACACCGGGAGCACACTTCGGGTCTCGCGTCCGCTCATCGTCCGGCCCTCCTGCGCAACCCCGCCAGCATCAGGTTCAGCAGCAGGGCAATGGCCAGCAGCACCAGCCCCAGGGCAATGCCCAGGGCATAGTCGCCCTTGCCCGTTTCCAGCGCGATGGCCGTGGTGATGGTGCGGGTGTGCCATTTGATGTTGCCCCCCACCATCATGGAAATGCCCACCTCGGACACGATGCGCCCGAAGGCCGCCACCCCCGCCAGCATCAGGTGATAGCGGGTTTCCCACAGGGTGGCGAAGAGCACCTGGCGCCCGTCGGCCCCCAGGGTGAGCAGGGTCAGGCGCAGTCGGGCGTCGGCCTGTTCCACGGCCAGGGCGGTCATGGCCATGACGATGGGTATCCCCAGCAGCGTCAGGCCCACGGACATGCCGGGAATGGTGAACAGCAGCCCCAGGTCGCCCAGCGGCCCCTGCCGCGACAGCAACAGGTACACCAGCAGGCCGATGACCACGGTGGGAAAGCACAGCGCCGTGTCCACGGCGATGCGCACGGCCCGGCGGCCGGGAAAGTCGTGGTAGCCGATCAGGAACCCCAGCGGCGCGCCGATGGCCAGACACGCGGCAATGGACATTCCCGACGCCGCAAGGGTGATCCACACGGCGGAGAAGGTTTCGGCGTCGCCAGCGGCCAGCAGGCGCAGGGCGGTGGCAAGGCCGTCGAGCAGGTAGTCCATGCGGCTGGGGTCTCCTTGCGGGGGACTCTAAACGCCATCCCGCCCCATGCGCAATGGATCGGCAACGGGCAGGCGGAAGGGCGGGCACGGGGGCAGGCTGTTGACAACCAGTTGGCAGCCTGTTGGCAGGCAGTTGGGCAGACGGATGCATGATGCCGCCTCGCCGGGCACCGAGGGCACTGCGGGCCTTGCGGGCACTGCGGGTACCCATGCAAAGGCGGCGGAACGGCACTGCCGCCCCGCCGCCGGGTATTCCGTGCGAAGCGGTTTACTTGCCCGCGTTGGGCGTAAACAGCGGCTTTTCCATCAGCTTGAAGTCGGCGATGCGCTTCTGGGTGGAGGGGCTGGCCATCCACTTGGTGAAGGCGTCGGCCAGGTCGGCCTTGGCCGAGGGGCACTTGGCCGGGTTCACGGTGATGGAGCTGTACTGGTTGAACAGCTTCTGGTCCTTTTCCACCACGATGGCCAGCGGTCCGGCTTCCTTCAGGCCCGCCTCGTACTTGATCCAGGTGCCGCGGTCGGTAAGGGTGTAGCCACCCTTTTCCGCGCACATGGCGATGGTGCGCATCATGCCCTGCCCGGCTTCCACGTACCATTCCTTGCCTTCGGGCACGCCCGCGCCGGTGTCCTTCCACAGGCGCAGTTCCAGCGCGTGGGTGCCGGACTTGTCGCCACGGCTGATGAACGGGGCCTTGCCGCCGGAGAGCGCCTTCATGGCCTCGGCCACGGTCTTGCCCTTCACGCCCGCCGGGTCGGCCTTGGGGCCCACCATGACGAAATCGTTGTACATCAGTTGGACGCGGTTGATGCCGAAGCCTTCGCCCACGAACTTGGCCTCGGCCTCGGGGTCGTGCACCAGCAGCACGTCCACGTTGCAACTGCGGCCCATTTCCAGCGCCTTGCCGGTGCCGGTGGCCGTGAACTTGAGCTCGATGCCCGTTTCCTTCTGGAAGGCGGGGGCAAGGTCGTCGAGCAGGCCGGTATCGGCGGTGCTGGTGGTGGTGGCCATCATCAGCACCTTGTCCGCCGCCATGGACTGCGCGGGCAACAGCACGGTGAACAGACAAAGAACAAGAAGCAGACGACGCATGGCATCCTCCGGGTTTGTCGTTGGCGTTGGGTGTCCGGTCCTTCTCCAATGGGCTTCAGTGTTAGCAGTCCAAACAGTCACGAAACAAGTAGAAAACGTGCACAAGGATTGACACAGCCACACCCTGACAGTGACCAGGACACACTTATTAAAACCAGATCACTCCCATTCAAACCAATATAAACCAAAAAGAACATGTTGAAAAAAACAGAACAAAATGCCCGCGCGCGGATACCGGGGCACGAAGCGCCCCTGCCAGCCCTGTCCCCGTGCGGCGACATGCCCGCGGCCATCCCCGGCAGCCGCTTCAGGCACTCGCCGGAACGCGCGCATCCGAAGAGCCGCAACGGCATCGCCCCACGCCGGAAATACCGGAGCGGGGCGACGGCATGATGCGGCGAATTCGCCGGTGCGTACCGTACGATCCGGCAAGGCGGCGGCTACGGGCCTGCCGCGTCTCCTTCGTTCGTGCCTCCGCCCGGCTCACCGTCCGGGCCATCGGGCATGCCGAATTCCACGAGCTTGCGGTACACCGTCTGGCGAGAAACACCCAGCAGCCGTGCCGCGCGGGCCTTGTTGTTCCCGGCCCTGCGCAGGGCATCGGCCAGCAATTCGGGGGTCAGCCGCGGGCGGCGGCCAGCTTCCGCGCCGTAGGGGGCGGGTTCTTCGTCAACCCGGCCGCCGTAGGCACCGCCCCCCTGGCCCGCCGGCATGCCCGCCGACGCCGGGTCGCCCGATACCGGCGGTTCGGAGGAGGCCGTTTCCCCTCTCCGCCCGGCGTCGGACAGGCTCACGGGCGTACCATCGGGGTAGATGCCGGAATGGTCCGCCCCGACGTGAATGGCTGGTGCGTCGGCGGGCAGGCCGTGAGGCGGGGCACCGGAGGACCATGCCTCATGAGAGGGCCGCGCCATGCCATGGTCCATGCGCCTGTCCCCGGCCCGATCCGCAGCCCGCCCCCCAGCCCATCCGGCGCCCGCCCCCCGCGGCGGCACGTCCGTATCGCAGGCGATGCCGCGCCGCACGGGCGCGGTGGTGGTCGCCATGCCGACGGCGGCACGCACTTCGGGCGGCAGGGCGTCCACGTCGATGACGTCGGCGCGCGACAGGATGAAGCCGTGCTCCAGTGCGTGGCGCAGCTCGCGCACGTTGCCCGGCCAGGAATGCGCCATCAGCGCTTGCAGGGCCACCGGGGTCACCCCGGCCACGCGGCGGTGGAAATGGATGTTGAACTGCTCCACGAAGTGGTCCACCAGCAGGGGGATGTCCGAGCGCCGGTCACGCAGGGCGGGCAGGTGCAACTCCACCACCCGCAGCCGGTAGTACAGGTCTTCGCGCAGCCTGCCGGAGCGCACCAGGTCGGCCAGGGGGCGGTTGGTGGCGGCGATGACCCGCACGTCCACCTTGACGGTACGGGTGTCGCCCACCCGCTCGAACTCCCGTTCCTGCAACACCCGCAGCAGCTTGAGCTGCACGGCCGACGACACGTCGCCGATCTCGTCCAGGAAGATGGTGCCACCGTGCGCCAGCTGGAACCGCCCCACCCTGTCGCGCACGGCGCCGGTAAAGGCCCCGCGTACGTGGCCGAACAGTTCGCTTTCCAGCAGATGTTCCGACAGTGCCGAGCAATTCACCTTGACCAGCGGCCCCAGCGCGCGCGGCCCGCCCCGGTGCAGCGCCTCGGCCACCAGTTCCTTGCCGGTGCCCGATTCCCCGGTAATGAGCACGGTGGTGTCGGTCTGGGCCAGTTCGTCCAGCAGATGGAACAGCTCGGACATGGGCGCGCTGCGCCCGATGATCTGGTTCATCCCCGCCCGGTGCCCCAGGGCCTCTTCCAGCCCGGCCAGGCGGGTGACGTCGCGCGCCACCAGCAACGCGCCCAGAAATTCTCCCCCGCCGCCGGCCAGCGGCGCGGCCTCTATCTCGAACACCCGCTCGCGCCCGTCGGCCAGTTGGGCGGAAACCCGGCGCCTCCGCGAGGCCCGGCGCGCCCCCAGGGTTTCGTCCAGCACCGGGCGGAACAGCGGGGCGAACAGGCCCAGCGCATCGTCGAAGCGCCGCCCCGCCGCCTGGCGCGCATCACGCGAGCCGCCTGGCAGCTCGCGTGCGGCCAGGTTCATGCGCTGTATCCGCAGGTCGGGCGTCACGGTTACCAGCACGTCGGGCACGGCCTGGAACACGGCCTCCAGATGCACCCGCAGATTCTCGCGCTCGGCCACCAGGGCGCGGCGCTCGTCGTCCAGGGCCTTGTGGCGCAGTGCCGTGCGGGCCGCCTGAAGCATCTGCTCCTTGTCCACCGGCTTGGTCAGGTACTGTTCCGCCCCTTCCGACACCGCCCGCACGGCGGATTCCACGCTGGGCCGCCCGGTCAGCAGGATGACCGGCACGAAGGGGCAGCGCTCGCGCACGGTGCGGGCGAAATCCAGCCCGTTCTCGCCGCGCAGGATGATATCGGTGATGACGAGGTCCGGCGGACCGCCGTTGGCCGGTTCCAGCGCGCGCAGCGCCTCGTCCGTACTGGCAGCGGTGACCACCACGTGCCCGTCGCGGCGCAGAAAGGCCGAAAGGGTGAAGCGGATGCTCTCCTCGTCGTCAACGAGCAGTATCTTCGCCATGGGCGACCTCCCCTTGCCTGCCTGGAGCATGCGTGTCTGGCGTACCGGGCGCCCCCCCGTCGGCGTCCTGCCGGATTCCGGGCCGGATTCCGGACGGGGCCTCGGGCGCGGCCTCCGGCAGCACCACCACGGCGCGGCTGCCGGAAACACCGTCGCTGTCCAGCATCAGCGTGCCGCCGTGGCTCTTGATGATGCCGTAGCTGATGGACAGGCCAAGCCCGGTGCCCTTGCCCTCCGGCTTGGTGGTGAAGAACGGCTCGAACACCCGGTCCAGCACCGCCGGGGCAATGCCCGTGCCGGTATCGGCCACGGTGACGCACACGCACGGGCCGCTCACCGTCAGCCGCCCGCCCCTGCGCCGCGTGGCGCGGCGTTCGGGAATGCATACCCCCCGGCAGCCATCGCCCCTTCCGTCAAGGGTCACGCCCTTGCGGGCTGCCTCGCGCTGCGGTCCCAGCGAGGACCGCGCCGCCGTCAGGGTCAGGCGCTTGGGACGCGGGGCGGCGCCGGGTTCGCCATGCGTGGCGGCTCCGCCCTGTTCCCCATGTCCGCCCTGTTCCCCGTGTCCGCCCTGTTCCCCATGTCCTCCGGGCGCCGCCGCGTTCAGGGCGTGGTGGGCATTGGCCAGAAGATTCATGAACACCTGCTGCAATTCGCCTGGGCGCCCCACCACCATCAGCGGCTGGTCGGGCAGGTCCAGTTCGATGACCACCCCGTCGCCCTCCATGTGGGTGCGGGTCAGGGCCAGGGCGTCGTGCAGCACCTCGCGCAGGTCCACCCGCACGTCGGTGTCGCGCCGGTCGCGCCCGAAGAACAGCAGGTTGCGCACGATGCCCGCGATGCGCTGCCCCTCGCGCAAAATGCGCCCGGCCAGTTCCGGCTGGGGTTCGTGCCGCATGCCACCCTGCGCCACCGCATCGGCATCGTCCAGCATCAGTTGGGCGCAGTTGATGATGCCGTTGATGGGGTTGTTGATCTCGTGCGCCACCCCGGCGGCCAGTTCGCCCAGGGCGGCCAGTTGTCCGGCCCGCACGGCCTCGGCGCGCAGGCGGTGCAGTTCGGTCTGGTCCTCTACCACGCCCAGCCCGAACAGGGGTAGGTCATCGGTGCCCCAGATCACCGTGGAGGTGACGCGGCACAACCGTATTTCGCCGTCGGGCCTGCGCACCCGCACCTCGAACCGGGCCACCCGGTCGCGCTCCGCCCGGTTGCGCTGCATCTCGTAGGCCAGCGATTCGCGGTATTCGGGCAGCACCAGATCGAGCACGTGGGTGCCGCGCATCTCGCCCAGGGTCAGCCCGGTGATGGCGCACAACGCCCGGTTGGCCTCGATGACGTTGCCAGCCGCGCTGGTATGCAGAAGCCCCACGGGCACGTCGTCGTAAATGCGCCGCAGCAACCGTTCGTGCCGGCCCAAAGCCACCTCGTGGGCATGGACCATGCGGTCCTTGCGCTCCAGGGTGGCTTGCAATTCCTCTTCGGCCCGGCGCTGGGTGGTCACGTCGTGCACGTACGCGGCGATCTGGGCCACCCGGCCTTGAGCGTCGAACACGGGCACCAGGTTGTGGCGCAGCACACGGCTGCCGTCGTGGTCCTCGAAGTAGCCGCCGCGCCCCGTGGCCACGCAACGCGCAAGTTCTGCCCGGCGCCTGGCGGCCATGTCCGGGGGCATCTGGGCGAACATGCTCTCGCCGGCCATGTCCTGCCCGTCGCGCCATGCGTGGCGCGAAGCGGCGCTGTTGTGGGCCACGATGGTGCCGTCCGGCTCCATCAGAAAGGCCGCCCCCGGTGCCGCATCCAGCAGGGCACGACGGGTTTCGCCTATCTCGCGCAGGGCACGGCGGGCGGTGACGGCCTCGGTGATTTCCACCCCCACCAGCAGCACCCGGCACATGATGCCGCTGCCCGGCAGGCCGCGCCCGGCCAGGGTGATGTTGAACCAGCGCTCGCCCGCGCGTCCGCTGAAGGCCAGTTCGCCAGTCACGCGCTGTTCACCGGCAAAGGCGCGGGCCAGCAGGGGGGCCAGTTGAGCGGATACCTCCGGAGGCACCAGTTCACCCAGCCGGTGGCCGCGAGCCTCCATGCGCCAGACGCCGAACAGCGACTCGAACCCCCGGTTGACCATGCGCACCCGCCCGTCGGCGTCGATGCACAGCGCCAGCAGGGGCACCGCGTCCAGCAGCATGTCCGGGGTTTCGGGGTCGGCATCCAGGGGCAGCAGGCGCGCTTCCGCCTTGCGCAACCGGTGGCGCAGCACGGCCACCTCCGCGCGCAGGCGGTGCAGTTCCTCGTCGGGAGTCTGGGCGGAGGTTTGCGCGGCGGGCTGGGGAAACAGTTCCGGCTGGGGCTCGGGCATGCCCGCGAGCGGGCCGGGGCCCTCCGGCAGGGTTGCATGGGCGGCGCGCGCGGGACAGGAGAAATTGGCGGACGCGGGCGCTCCCCCCGCGCCGGGCAATTCCGTCGACGCACCCCCGGTGCCGGGAGCCGTGCCGGTACGGGAAACGGCGCGCTTGGGCATGGTCTACTTGCTCACCCACAAGGAAAAACGGTTCACCCTGTCGTGCAGCCGTTCGCTGACGCTGCGCCCGAACATGCGGCGCATCAGGGTATCGGGCAGGGCCGTGCGGCGGCCCACCGCCACCACGGCAAACCTGTCCTGCTCGGCCACGCGCAGGATGGTTTCCGCCTTGTCGGCCCGGCCGGTGCAGTCACAGGCGTCCAGCATCAGCACGCGCACCCGCGACTCGTCCACGCCGTTGGCCAGCACGGCCTCCCGCGCGGCGGCGATGGCTTCTTCGCCCGAGGGCAGGGCATCGACACCGCCATTCCCCGTTCCGTGATGGCCCGCGCCGCCGCCCGGCTCCCTGCAATGCAGCAGGGTCACGGTGTGGTCCTCGGCGCCGGGAGTGGCCAGCATGAACCCCACGTGGTCGGCCATGCGCAGGTTCTCGCCGGATCCGTCGACGCACAGCAGCACACCGGACAGGTCCGGTTCCGGCTGGTGGCACACCCACAGGGGAAAGGCGATCTCTTCGCCCAGCAGCCCGCGCGAGACGCTGGTGGTGTAGGTCTGTTCCAGCCAGCCCAGATAACGGCGGCCCGACACCACCGCATCGTACAGGCCCTTGTGGGCTTCCTCGACGATGTCGCGCACCACGCCGAACTGGCGGGGCACCGCGCGCGTCTCCACGTGCTCCGGCGTAAACCCGTGCTCCACCGCCCAGCGGCGCGCCCTGGCCAGTTGCTCCAGCCCCTGGCGCATCTGCGCGTCGGACAGGATCACCTCGCCGGGTCCCGAGGCGTAGGCGTCGGGTACCACGTAGAACAACGTCAGCCGCAGGGCCGACTTGCGGCGAAAGAAACCGGCCACGAAGCGCAGGTTCCACGATTCGCCGCCGTCTCCCCCCATGGTCAGCAGCAGGTGGCGCTCCATGACGGGCCTACTGGAACAGGTAGCCGTAGCGGACGGAAATGCCGTCGGTGCGCTCCGCGATGTGCGCCACCAGATCTTCCACGCTCTCCGCCGTCACCACGCCCACCTCGCGGGCAAGGTAGTGGCGCAGGGTGCCTTCGCTCTGCGAGAACACCCAGACCACGGAATAGGCCGAGCCCACCGAGGGCCGCGACGGGAATTCCGGCGTGGTGGAAAGCAGCACCCGGATCTTGGGGGCATCCTTTTCGGACAGCACGAACAGTGAACTGGAGTTGAAGGTATCCTTCAGGCGGAAGGCCAGGCGCGCGCCCAGGCTGTCGGTGCCCTCCAGTTCCACGGCCACCTGCACGGCCCGGTCCACGTTGGGGGAGGGCTTGTCGGCCACGGCCTTGGGCGCGGCCTCGGCGGCCAGCGCGAAACCGCTCCCCGTGATTCCGGAAAGCGGTGAAGACTGCGGGAATTGGGGCAACAGTGCGGCGGCGATCAGGAACAGCGAAACGGACAGCAGCAGGAGCGCCCATGGGCGCGGCTTCGATGCGGGCGTGCGGAGCGGGAACGGGCGCGACATGACACAACCTCCTTGCGGTTCACGGATCGTTCCACAAGGGTAGTCGCTGCCGGACCATTTAGCAAGACGCGCCCCGCGCGGGAACCCGCATGAACAGTGTCGCCACCAGCGAACACCCCGCCAGCGCGGCCCCCAGATAAAACGGAATGCGAAAGTCCATCATCCACAACATGCCGCCCACGACGGGCACCACCACCGCCGCCACGTGGTTCACCGCCACGCTCACGGCCATGCTGGGGGCGATGTCCGCCGGGTCGGCTATCTTCTGGAAGTAGGTGCGCACGGCCACGATGAAGTTGAAGAATATCTGGTCCATCACGTACAGCAGGCCCACCAGCCAGCGGTCTTCCACAATGGTATAGGCCAGGCAGATGCCCGCCAGTGACAGGCATTCCATCACCAGCAGCCTGCGTTCGCCCACGGCGTTGATGGCCTTGCCGATGAGCGGGTTCAGGAACCAGTTCACCGCGTTGTTCAGCATGAAGAACAGCGTCATCTCGCGCACGCCGAATTCGAACCGCTCCACCAGCAGAAAGGCCGAAAACACGATGAATATCTGCCGCCGCGCCCCGCCCAGCAGGGTAAGCAGGTAGAACAGCCAGTAGCGTTTGCGCATGACCATGCCGCGCCGCTGCACCGGCAGCCCCTGGGCGCGCGGGTCCTGCGTCAGGGCCCACAGCCCGGCCAGCACCGCCAGCCCGCCAGAAATGGCGAACAGGCCGGAGAAGGGCAGCACCCCGGCTGCGGCAAGGATCACCGCGCCGATGGCCAGATTGCCCCCGGCGTTGAGCCCGCGCAACCGCCCGATGATCAGCGGCGCGGTGCGCACGTCGAAGTATTGCAGGATCAGCGACTGGTTGGTGGTCTCGAAGTAGTGGAACCCGAAGGACATGAGCATGGTGGTGAACACGATGCCCCCGAACGTCGGAAAGAACCCGGCGGCCAGCACGCCCACGCCCAGCATGACCACCGAAAGCGCTGCCAGGCGGTGTTCGCGCAGCACCAGCAACAGCAGGATGACCCCGATGGACAACAGGCCCGGCACCTCGCGCAGCGACTGCACAAGGCCGTTCTGCGCGCCGGTAAGTCCCGCCTCGTGCACGGCGAAGTTGGTGTAGAGCGTGCTCCACCCCTGGTACCCGACGGCGTTGGCCACGGTGAGCACCAGCAGGAAGATGTACATGGGCCTGTTGGGAATGGTGGGCAGATCGGGAATGCGCTGCACGCAAGACTCCTGCGGACGCAAGCAGGAGACGCCGCGCCGGATGAGGGTCGGAAAAGGGGCTGCACGCGGGCTGGATGCCCGTGCACGGGGCGGGAGCCGGAAGAAGTGCCGTACGCCCGCGCGTAGGCACTGTCAACGAGGCGAGCATGCGCCTGCGCGCGTTTGCGGACAGTTGTGGCCCGCAGTTGCCAGACCTGAGCAGTTTCGAACAGTTGCGCGCGGTTACCACCGATTGCGAGGGGACAGGGCGCGGTCGGGGTTGTCCGCCGGGATCTGTGTGCCGGACTGGCGGAACGGACCGGCGGAACGGACTGGCGGAACGGACCGCCAGCACCGTCCGCCAGAACGGACTGGGGCGTCGAAGCGCCCCGGCAGGTACCGGGAAGGTGGGAAGCGGCACGAGGGCCAGGATACGCGGGGCGGCAGGCCGTGCCTACAGGTCTCCGAACACCTCGGCCTCGAACCAGTACAACTCGGTACGCCCGTCCTGCCACGCGGTGCGCCATGCATCGGGCGGCAGCCCCGCCTTGCGGCAGGTCTGGGCCAGGAAGGTTTCGCGGTCCCAGCCCCATTCCACCGGCACCTGCGGCAGCAGCACCCCGGAATGATAGCCTTGGCGGACCAGCAGACCGTGCCGCCCCACCCGCACCAGGGACGGGTCCGGGCAGCGGGTGAGCGGGCCAAGCACGGAAATATCCAGTTCCAGCGCGGGTGCCTCGGCGGCGGTCACCGGCGGAAAGCGCGGGTCTTCGAAGGCCGCCGCGCGGGCCATGCGGGCCACGGTGAGGTACAGCGGTCCGTCGCCGACCATGGAGCCGATGCAGCCGCGCAGCTGGCCGTCCTTCTTGAAGGTGACGAAAGCACCCAGGGAACGGTGCAGCACGCCGGGGGGCGGCACGGGCACCCCGGAGCCTTCCGGTCCGTCCGAACCCCCGTCCGTGCCCGCCAAGGTCCCGTCTGACATGGCCCCGGCTGCGGCCCCGGCGTTCGCCAGCCGGTCCAGCACGGCCCAGCGGGCCAGGTCGAGCAGCCACGCCCACTCGTCGGCGGACAGCTCCAGCCGGAACGCACCGGAATCGACGCCAGTCGTGTCAGCCGTGTCAGCCGTGTCAGTCGTGCCTGGCGAGTCTGGCGAGTCTGGCACGTGCGTCGCATCGGCGGGCTCATGGGATGTGGACATGGGGGGCTCCCTTGCGCGGCCCGGTGGCGGCACCATGCCGCCCGGCGGTGGCCGCGCTGCTTCATGGTGCCAGAGCCCGTCCCACGCGTCCACAGGAACGGCGGATGGCGCCGGCACGCGCCATCGCCAGCTCCCCTGGCCGCCCCTCTGGCGGCCCGCTGGCGGCCCGATGGACTTTCACCCCCGCCCGCTATAGGGTTTCGGCGCATCGCCCATAGCGAGAGGTCACATGGCGCAACCAGACCACGACGCCCCTGCCCAAGGGAATGCTCCTGACCAAGGGAATGTCCTGGTCAACGAGAGTGCCCCGAACCGGGGCTCCCGACCGGACCGCCGCCCATGGCGTTCGTGTCATGCCACCATGGCCACCATGGCCACCATGGCGGCCGTGGCCGTCGTCGGCATGGCCCTGACGGCCGCACTGGTCCTGACGCGCGAGCCGGCCACCGTCCGCATCGGGTTTGTCGGGCAACTCGAGGGCCTCAACTCCGACCTCGGCGTACAGGGGCGCAACGGCGCGCAACTGGCCGTCGAACACCTGAACGCCGCCGGAGGCGTGGCCGGACGCCGCCTCGAACTGGTGGCCGAGCACGATGGCTCCACCCCGGAAGAAGCCCGCGCGGCGGTTACCCGGCTGCTTGCCCGCAACGTGCAGATGGGCGTGGGGCACATGACCAGCGGCCAGACCGTGGCGACCCTGCCCCTGTGGGAAGCCGCCGGGGTGGCGCTGGTTTCGCCCACCGCAAGCACCCCGGATCTCACGGACAGGGAAGACGGTTTTTTCCGGGTCGTCCCGATAAACTCCACGCTGGCCGAGGCGCTGGCCGCATACGCCCACGCGCGGGGCCTGCGCCAGATGGCCCTGATACGGGAAACGAACAACGCGTCCTACTCCGCATCCTTTGCCGAGGCGTTCGCGGCCCGGTTCAGGGAACTGGGGGGAACGGTTGCCGCCGACCTGCCTTACGCCACGGGGAACCGCCGGGAATTTGCCGAGGCCGTGCGCCGCGCCCGGCAGTCGGCAGCCCCGGGCGTGCTGCTGGTGTGCCCGGCGCGCGACGTGGCCATGGCCGCGCAGGACTTCCACCGCGGCGGGTTCTTTCCCTCGCTGTACAGTTCGGGCTGGGGCTACACCCGCGAATTGATGCTGGCGGGCGGGCGCGACGTGGAGGGCATCGTCTTCGCCCATGCCTACGCCGCCGACCTCGACGACGACGCCTTCCGCAATTTCCAGGCTGCCTACGCGGCGCGCTTCGGCTGGATGCCCAACTTCGCGGCGGCCTTCGCCTACGAAGCCGTGATGGTTCTGGGCGATGCCCTGGCCCGGGCCGAAGGCGACCCCGCCAGGCTGCGCGCAGCCCTTCCCGAAGTCCGCAACCTTACCGGCGTGCTCGGCCCCATCAGCCTCGACCGATACGGCGACGTGCACCGCCGCTCGTTCATCCTGACCATCCGCGACGGCGAATTCGCGACACTGCAATGAACGCACCCCCAACGACCTCCGGCGCCCAGCCCCGCGCCGCCGCCCCGAATCCGCCGGGTCACACGGGCCACGCGGAGCGGGCACCCGTCCCCAGCCGCGCGCCACGCACGCTGCGCCGCCTGCTGCACACCCGGTTGGTGGTGTGGCTGGTGTTGCTGGGCCTGTGCATCCTGGCCTTCGCCGGCACCTTCACCTACCTTGGGCGCAAGGCCGATTTCGAACGGCAAAGCGCGCTGCTGACGGTCACCCTGGCCCGCTACATCGAAGAGCATGTGGATAACGCCGCCCTGTCGCTGGCCCGGCTGGCCTCGGCACTGCCAGGCTCGCCCTCGCCCGCCCGGGTGGCCGAGGAACTGGGGCGTCGGCGCTCTCTGCGCCAGCATTTCGCGCGGATCATGCTGCTGGACGATGCGCAACGGGTGGTGTTCTCGCTGCCTGACGGCCCGATCATGGTGGACTTTCCCGTGCTGCGCGATCCGCAAGTCGACGGACCGAACAGACGCGGCTATCTGCTGGGCAGCCCCGCCCCCCTGCCGGACACCGGCGAAGTGGTGATCTACATCAGCGAAGCCATCACGGGGGGCGGACAACTGGTGGGCGCGCTGCGGCTGAACACGTTGCAGGAACACGTGCTGGAACTGCTGCCGGGCGACGACAACGCGGTGCTGCTGGCCGACGCCTACGGCAATCTCATCGCCCATCCCGACCTTACACGCGTGCAGCGCCAGGAGAACATCGGCCACCTGCCCTTCTTCCGGCCCGCCGACGGAGGGGCGCGCAATGCCGAGCCCTCCGTGCAACGCGTGCGCTACGACGACGAAATCTGGTTTGCCTGCACCGCCATGATGGCCGGGCCCGACTGGACCATCGTCACCCTGAAGCGCCAGGGGGCCGTGCTGTCCGAGGTGGCTGGCGAGATGATCATCTTCCTGCTGCTGCTCACGGTGCTGCTGACCGTATTCGCCGTGTCGCTGCTGGCCGAACTGGAGTGGACCATTGCCCGGCCCCTGGCCGGGTTCTGCCAGTCCATCCGGCTGGTTTCGGGCGGCAGCTACGACCTGCCGCCTTCCGGTGGGGAACAGTTGGCCGAACTGGCCGACGTCGACCGCGAATTCCGCGACATGGCGGGCACGGTGCGCCAGCGCGAGGCCGCGCTGCGCCGCACCCGCGCCTACGTGCAGCAGATGATGGACGCCATGCCCTCGGCCATCATCGCCCTGGACGGCCATTGCCGGGTGGTGCGCATGAACCCGGCAGCCCTGCGCCGCACCGGACATGCCGTGACCCCGGCGGGCACCGCGCTGGCGGAACTGCTGCCCGACCATGCCGACATTGCCGCACGGCTGACGGCCGCCATGGCCCGCCGCATCCCTGTGGACCGTGAACGGGTGGTCACCCTGGTCGGAAGCCATTACCGCTACGAAGACGTTTCGCTGTACCCCATGGGCGGCGGCATGGCCGGTGCCCCGGAAGGGGACGGGGGCGTGCTGCGCATCGACGACGTGACCGACCGGGTGCGCATGGAAGAAGTGCTGGTGCAGTCGGAAAAGATGCTGTCCGTGGGCGGGCTGGCGGCGGGCATGGCCCACGAGATCAACAACCCCCTGGGGGCCATCCTGCAAGGGGCGCAGAACATCCAGCGGCGGCTGACCGACGGCCTGCCCGCCAACGAACAGGTGGCGGAGCGCCTGGGCTGTTCGCTGCCGGTGATCCGCGCCTACCTCGCGGAACGGCGGGTGCTGGAATTTCTGGACAGCATCCGCGAGGCGGGCTGCCGGGCCGCCAACATCATCACCAACATGCTGGAATTCAGCCGCAACAGCGGTACGCGCCGCACCACGGTGGACCTGCACGCCCTGCTGGACCGCACGCTGGACATTGCCGCCAGCGACTACGACCTGAAGAAACGCTACGATTTCCGCAACATCACCATCGTGCGCGAGTACGCGGCGGACCTGCCGCCGGTGGTCTGCTCGGAGCAGGAAATCACCCAGGTGCTGCTGAACCTGCTGCGCAACGCGGCCCAGGCCATCGCGGCACGACCGGAGAACATGTGTCCGGAGAACGTACGGCGGGAAGATGCGCGCGCGGAGGGGGCGGCGATGCATGCCGCAAGGGAGGGCGGTCCGCCCGCCCCGCTCCCTGGAACCGGAAGGGACGAGCCGCGCATCGTGCTGCGCACGCGGCACGAAGGAACGTGGATGCGCATCGACGTGCAGGACAACGGCACCGGCATGCCTGAAGACGTACGGCGGCGGGTGTTCGAGCCGTTCTTCACCACCAAGGAGGTGGGCGTGGGCACCGGGCTTGGCCTGTCGGTGTCCTACTTCATCGTCACCCGCAACCACGCGGGCACCTTTGGCGTGGCCTCGGAGCCGGGCCGGGGCACCACCTTCACCCTGCGCCTGCCGCTGCCCGGCAGCGACCAAACGCCCGAAGTGGGGCGCGACCATCCCGGCTGCCCTGTGTAGCGCCCCGAATCAGGGCTGTTGCGGCACAGGGCGTGCCCGTCCCGCAGGACGGCGAAACGCGCCCGAACACACGCACCCGGTTACACGCGTTCGGCGACCGCAAATCCGACCTTCATCCGCCGGGATTCTGCCAGCCTAGCCTTACCCGCGCAGAAAGGACACCACGCTCCACCCCGCCAGCAACAAGAGCAGCGCGCCGGTCAGCCGCACCAGATGCAGGCCGTGCCGCTCGTAGAAGCGGCGCATGGGCGCGGTATCCAGAAAGCGCACGAAGATGGTCCAGCCCACCAGCGCCTCCAGCACGATGACCGCGCCGTAGGCCACCCGCTCGCCCGTGGGAGTGCCGGGGGCCACGAACTGCGTGAACACCGAAAGGATGAACAACGTCACCTTGGGGTTCAGCAGGTTGCAGAACAGCCCGTCGCGAAAGCCCTCGCGCAGGGTGGGCGGCGCGGCCCCTTCGCCGCCGCCATCGGCCCGCGCCCGCAGGGCCTTCCACCCCACCCACGCCAGATACGCGGCCCCGGCCAACTGCACCGCCTGGAACGCGCGGGGGCTGCCCTGCAACAGGCCGGTGCCCAGCACCGCCCAGGTCACGTGAAAGGTCAGCCCCAGACAGATGCCCAGCACGCAGGCATAGGCCGCGCGCGTGGGGCCGCCCGCGCCATGGCGCACCAGCAGCATCATGTCCGGGCCGGGACTCATGCGGCCCACCATGCACAGGCCGAACAGGGCGAAAAGATTGTAGAGCATGACGAGGAAGGGGCTGGTGATTTGCCATCTATCTTGAATAGATGGTGAGAAACGAAACCCGCGCGGTTACGCGCCTTTCACACGACTGGATTTTCGTTCTCCGGCAAGGAAGATGAGCCTTTTACGAAGGGAGCGTGCGGCAGTCGTTATGCGAGTCTGCGAGCATTACGAATGGCGACCGCAACGCGCTCTGTTCGTACGTGACCGGAGTAAAAGGCGAAATCTGACGCGTTGCTCTCGATGGCCGTAAGGCTCGCAAGCTCGCCCAACGGCCACGCTCCGCGCCCTTCGGGTCGGTCAGCCGGAGGGCGAAAAGACGGAGTGTGGAAGCCTAAAATCCAGGCTCGAGCGCCGGCCAAACCAACCACGGCCCATCGGGAATGCCCGCCGCCACCTTGCCGTCAGGCCGCGGCAGCACCCGCACCACCCTGCCCTCCACGCGCAACCGCCCCTCGGCCAGCCACTGCAAGGCCTGCGGGTAGACGCGATGCTCCATGGCGTGAATCCGCGCCTTCAGGTCATCCAGCGGCTCACCCGCATTCACCGGCACCGCCGCCTGCACGATGACCGAGCCATGGTCCATCTGCTCATCCACGAAATGCACGGTACACCCGGCCAGCGTCACCCCATACGCCTGCGCATCCGCCGCGCCGCGCAACCCCGGAAAGCTGGGCAGCAACGCGGGGTGGATATTCACCACCCGCCCCGCGAACGCCGCCAGAAACCCCGGCGTGAGCAGCCGCATGTACCCGGCCAGCGCCACGGCATCCGCCCCATGAGCGCGGATGGCCGCCACCATGGCCGCATCAAAGGCTTCCCGGTCCGGATAATCCGCCGGAGAAAGGGCCAGATGCGCAACACCCGCCGCGCGGGCACGTTCCAGGGCACGGGCCTCTGGCTTGTTGCACAGCACAAGGCACACCCTGGCATCCAGCGCGCCGCTGGCAATGCGGTCCAGAATGGCTTGCAGGTTCGACCCGTTGCCGGAGGCCAGCACGGCCAGTTGCAGCGTCATGAGACTCCCTGAACACGGAGGGTCGAGGGTTATCGGGGGCGGTGGGTTCACACCCGCACGCAGGCTACCCTTCCGTCATGGCAACGGCATCCCCGGCGCGCAGCACGCCGCCGCGCAGCACCTTTGCGAACACCCCTTCAGTGGGCATGATGCAGAAGCCCACGGTCTTGTGGATGTTGCACTTGGAGTGGCAGGTCTTGCCGATCTGGGTGATTTCCAGAAGGATGTCTGGCCCGGCGGTAAGCCGGTCGCCCACCTTGCAACGGGTAAGGGGCAGCCCTTCCACCAGGATGTTTTCCGCAAAGTCGCCCGCCGCCAGTTCCGGCATGCGCGGGCGCATGATGTCCACGCTTTCCACGGCCAGCAGGCTGACCTGCCTGCCGCTGCCCGCGTGGACGTCTTCTTCCACGCCGTAGTCTTCGCGCAGGGTGATGGCGTCCACCACCCGCTTGCGCTCGCCTTTCCGCTCGCTAATACAGACGGCTCGTACGATGCCCATGAGGTGTCCCTCCCTTGAATGTCCGTAAGGATGCCGCGCCCGGCTCGGGGCCGGGCGGGATTGCGGACCGGATCACTCCGGTCACGCATTCCTCACAACACGGGACGTTCCACCTGTCAAATACCGTCGCACTGGCGCACGGTCCTGCACCGGACAAATACGTGACCGAACCCGGCACCGAACGAAATGCGATCAAATCCGGCACCGGGCGGCATCCGCAGGGGGCGCCGGCCGCGCCGGACGTCGTCTACATCTCGGGCAGACGCCTGACCAACTCGTCAACCAGCGCGGGGATGGTGAAATCCTCCGGCTGGATGTGGCAGGTCAGGCCGTAGCCTTCCAGCGTCTTGCGGGTGACGGGGCCGATGCAGGCCAGCTTCACCTCGGGGTGGGCCTTCACCATATCCACGGGCACCAGCGAGAAGAAGTTGTCCACCGTGGACGACGAACCGAAGGTGACGCAATGGATGCGCCCTTCCTGCATGCGGGCCAGCACGTCGTCCTTGCGGGCGGTGCTGGGCACGGTTTCGTACACCGGCAGCACGTCCACCACGGCCCCGGCCTTGCGCAGTTCGTCGGGCAGCACCTCGCGCGCCTCGCGGGCGCGGGGCAGCAGCACGCGCTTGCCGCCCATGCCGCGCGCCAGCATGCCTTCCACCACGCCTTCGGCCACGTACTTTTCGGGGATGAAGTCCGGTTCTATGCCCTTTGTCCGCAGCACGTCGGCGGTGGCGGGGCCGATGGCGGCCACCTTGCGCCCGGCCAGCGCGCGCGAATCCTGCCCGCACGCGGCAAGGCGGTTCCAGAAGTGCTTCACGCCGTTGACAGAGGTGAACACCACCCAGTCATAGCCGGGCAGGTCGCGGATGGCCGCGTCCACCGGGGCGTAGTCGGCAAGGGGAATGATCTCGATGGTGGGAAACTGCACCACGTCGGCGCCCAGTTCGCGCAGGGCCTCGGCCAGGCCGCTGGCCTGCTCGCGGGCGCGGGTGACCACCACGCCCTTGCCCAGCAGGGGCTTCTGCTCGAACCAGTTCAGCCGGTCGTGCAGGTTGACCACGCCGCCCACCACGATGAGCGAGGGATTGGTGAAGCCGTGCTTCGGCCCTTCTGTCGGCAGGGTGGCGATGGTGGCCACAAGGCTGCGGTGCCGGGCGGTGGTGCCCCAGTGCACCAGCGCCGCCGGGGTTTCCGCGGGCATGCCCGCCTCAATGAGCTTGCGCGAAATTTCGGGCAGGTTCTTCATGCCCATGAAGAAGACCAGGGTGCTGGCGCTTTCGGCCAGGGCCTTCCAGTTGTGGACCGAGCCGGGCTTGGTGGGGTCTTCGTGCCCGGTGATGAACGACACGGACGAGGAGTAGGAGCGGTGCGTCAGCGGGATGCCCGCGTAGGCGGGACCGGCCACGGCGCTGGTGACGCCGGGCACCTCCTCGAAGGGAACGCCCGCGTCCAGAAGTTCTTCGGCCTCTTCGCCGCCGCGCCCGAACATGTACGGGTCGCCGCCTTTCAGCCGGGCCACGGTCTTGCCTTCCTTGGCCTTGTCCACGATCAGGCGGTTGATGCCGTCCTGCGTCAGGGTGTGGTCGCCGCCCTTCTTGCCCACGTAGATGATTTCCGCGCCGGGCTTGGCGTAGGCGAGGAACGCGTCGTTGGCGAGGTAGTCGTAGACGATGACGTCCGCCGATTCGAGGATGCGCTTGCCCTTGAGCGTGAGCAGGCCGGGGTCGCCGGGCCCCGCGCCGATGAGATAGACCTTCATCCTTCCTCCGGTATGTGTCGCGCCGTTCATGAGCGCGCAAAATATCCTTGCGGTATCCCAGCTAAAAACCACAACATCCTGGGCGAAGCACTACCCCGGTCACGGCCATGGCCAAGACGGGGGCGGACAGGACAAGTGCGAAACATCACGCCTGCCCGACCGCGCATGAGAACGCGCGCATACCCGCTTTTTCGACCGCCGCAGCCTACAGGTAGCGGGGCGTTTCGGCAAGGGCGCGCAGGAAGGCGTCGCGCCCCGCCGCGCGGATGTGGTCGTTGCTGGCGCGCCACTTCTGCTCCAGCCGGGGCGGCAGGCCGGTGTCGGCGCAGGGGTAGTCCGCGCAGTCGGCACAGAAGTCCAGCCCGCGCGCGGCGGCGCACCCGGCCACCTTGCAGGTGGGCAGGCAGGTGCGGCGCTCGGTCTTGCAGCCGGGACAGGTACCTTCCGCCAGCGCGTCCAGCACGCGAGCAAAGGCCGGGTACTCGGCCAGGGCCGGGTTCATGGCCGCAAGCCGCTCGGCGAACGGGGCGAAACCGGGGCCGAGAATGTCGCGGATGGCCTTGGCATGTGCGGCCACCTGGCCTTTGCTACAGTTCACGCAACGCGAACAGTCCAGCCCGCAGGGGGCAACGAGATGCAGGGGAGCGGTGTCGGTCATGGGGGCCTCGAAAGTTCTTCGCAGGGGGATGGAGGTGATGCGCACGAAAACCGGGCAAAACATTGGGGACAGGCATTACCGCACCATCACGGAACGCGCATGCCCGGTATGGCGGATTCATGCCGGGGAGGCAAGCCACGCCACCGCCCGTGCGAGGCACGCAAAACGCCGCGCCGGTTGTCCGGCGCGGCGTTGTCAGGTCATACCCAGCGCGTCTCCCCCAATTGAAAGTTTTTGGTGGGAAGGGGTGGGGGTTCGGGGGCGGGGAAGGGAA
>JAITSV010000056.1 GCA_031287575.1 Desulfovibrio sp. | reverse complement strand
TCCCATTCAAAAATCTTCGTCATTCCCCCAACGCGTCATACCACACCCACACCCAGCGCCAACCGCCGGGCAAGGCGGGTGTGACGCTTGTGCATGCGGTTGTTCTTGACGGCCATGGCCAGGGCGCGCGGCTCACCCACCAGCACCACCAGGCGTTTGCCCCGGGTGACGCCGGTGTAGATGAGGTTGCGTTGCAGCAGCATGTAGTGCTGGGTCAGCACGGGGATGACCACGGCGGGGTATTCGGAGCCCTGCGACTTGTGCACGGAGATGGCGTAGGCGGGGACGATCTCGTCCAGTTCTTCCCAGGCGTAGGGCACGTTGCGCTCGTCAAAGCGCACGGTGAGCTGGCGCTCCTTGGGGTCCACCAGACAGATGCGCCCGATGTCGCCGTTGAAGACGTCCTTGTCGTAGTTGTTGCGGATCTGCATCACCTTGTCGTCCAGGCGGTACTGGCGCTCGCCGCGCTGCACGCACAGGGTCTGGCCGTTGAGGGCCTGTTGCAGGCGCATGTTCAGGTTGCCCGCGCCCACCGCGCCCTTGTGCATGGGGGTCAGCACCTGGATGTCGTTGACCGGATGCAGGCCGAAGCGGCGCGGAATGTGGTCGCGCACCAGTTCCACGATCATCTCCACGGCCTTCTCGGGGTCGTCCTGCCGGATGAAGTAGAAGTCGGACAGCCGGTCGCGCGAGGACTCCAGCGGCGGTACCTCGCCGTGGTTGATGCGGTGGGCGTTGCAGATGATCTCGCTTTCGGCGGCCTGACGGAACACCTCCACCAGCTCCACCACCGGCACCACGCCCGAGGCGATGACGTCGCGCAGCACGTTGCCCGGCCCCACCGAGGGCAGCTGGTGCACGTCGCCCACGAAGAGCAGCGTGGCGCCCAGCGGCACGGCCTTCAGCAGGTGGTACATGAGCATGGTGTCCATCATGGACGCCTCGTCCACCACCAGCAGGCCGCAGGCAAGGGGGTTGTCCTCGTTGCGGGCGAAGCCGTCTTCCTTGGGGCTGTATTCCAGCAGGCGGTGGATGGTCTTGGATTCGCGCCCGCTGGTCTCGGACATGCGCTTGGCGGCGCGACCCGTGGGCGCGGCCAGCAGGATCTTGGCGCGCGTTTCGGCAAAGACCTTGATGATGGCGTTGATGATGGTGGTCTTGCCGGTGCCGGGACCGCCGGTAAGCACCATGACCTTGGAACGGGTGGCGGTGCGCACGGCCTCCAGCTGTTCCGGCGCAAGGGTGATGGACAGCTTGGCCAGCACCTCGGTGATGACGGCCTCCGGATCCTCGAAATGCACGGCTTTCGGCGAGCGCAGCACCCGTTGCAGGTAGTAGGCGATCTTGGTTTCGTAATGATGGTAGCGGGAAAGGAACACCCCGAGCTCGCCGTCCATTTCCTCGATGACGATGCGCTCCTCGATCTCGAGGGTGCGCAGGGCGTCTTCCACGAGGTCGGCGCGGATGTCCAGCTGGTCCGAGGTGTGGGTGATCAGCGCGTCGTGCGGCACGTAGACGTGCCCGTCGTCGTTCAGGCGTTGCAGGGTGTACAGGGTGCCCGCCTCTGCCCGCAGTTCGCTGTCGCGCGAGAAGCCCAGCTTTTCCGCCACGGTGTCGGCGGTATGAAAGCCGATGCCGTGAATGTCCATGGCCAGGCGGTAAGGGTTCTCGCGCACCACCGCCAGGGCCTGCTGCCCATAGTGGCGGTAGATGCGCACGGCGTAGGCGGTGCTGACCCCGTGCGGTTGCAGGAACATGATCAGGTCGCGGATGCCCTGATGGTCGGACCAGCCCGCCTTGATGCGCTCCAGCGTCTTGCCGCCCACGCCGCTGACGCGCAGCAGCCTGTCCGGTTCCTCGTCCAACACACGGAAGGTATCCTCGCCGAAGGCATCCACGATGCGCGCGGCCATGGATTCGCCCACGCCCTTGATGAGGCCGGACCCGAGATAATGGCGGATACCCTCCACGGAGGCGGGCAGCAGGTTCTCGTAATTTTCCATGGAAAACTGCCGCCCGAAGCGCGGGTTGTTCACCCAGCGGCCCACCAGTTTCAAAGAGGCCCCCGGTTGCGGCGAAACCATGTGCCCCACCACGCTGATCATGTCGCCCTTGGGCAGCGGGCGCAGGCGCAGCACGGTGTAGCCGTTTTCCTCGTTATGGAAGATGACGCGGTCGAGCACGCCGGAAAGCTGTTCCGGGGCGTCCTGCGCCTCTTGCATGGCGGCCAGCATGGGCGCGGTCTGGGCAGATGCCGGGGGGGCTGACTGGGGGCCGGATGCCGCGCTGGCCTGCGCATCCGCAGGGGCCTGCCGGGCGGCGGAACGGGAAATTCGGGAGGATCGCGGGTTGCGCGGGTCGTGCTGCATGGGGTGTCCGGTTGAAGGCGAAAAATCGTACGCGAAGTGCGCCGGGGCCGGAAAGGCCGGACGGGCGCACCCCCCGTGCGGGGGCGGGGCAAACGGCGGGGTACAGCCTTGCCCCTAGCCGCTGCGCCCGCACGCGTCAAGGCTGCACGGGCGCACCGGACGCGGGGAAGGCGAAGGCGCGGGGCCGCCGGAGTCAACGGGCGAAAGGACAATTTGGGGGAACGACACCTAGCCCATGCGGCGCTGGAGAAGAAGACTGTCCGCCAACACCAGCGCCGCCATGGCCTTCAGCACGGGCACCACGCGCGGGATGGCGCAGATGTCGTGGCGGCCGCCCACGCGCAACGGCGCGGGCCTGCCGTTGGTGTCGATGGTGATCTGCTCCTGCGCGATGGAGGGGATGGGCTTCACCGCCGCGCGCACCACGATGGGCTGCCCGTTGGAGATGCCACCCAGAATGCCCCCGGCATGGTTGGTGTGGAAGCCGCCGGGAACGATGGGGTCGTTGTTCTCGCTGCCGCGCAGGCGCGCCGCTTCCAGCCCCGCGCCCACCTCCACGGCCTTCACCGCGCCCACGGACATCAGGGCATGGGCCAGCAGGGCGTCCAGTTTGTCGAACACCGGCTCGCCAAGCCCGGCGGGCACGCCGGTGGCTTCCACCTGCACGATGCCGCCCAGGGTGTCGCCCTCGGCCCGCACGTCGTGGATCAGTTCTTCCCACGCGGGCACCACGTCCGGGTCGGGCGAAAAGAACATCCGCCCCTGCGCGCCCGCCGGGTCCACCACGTCGGCGGGCACCCCGCCGATCTCCACGGTGTAGGCGCGCACCGAAATGTCGTGCATGGCCAGCAGGGCCAGGGCCACGGCGCCGCCCGCCACCCGCGAGACGGTCTCCCGTCCCGATGCCCGGCCACCGCCGCGAAAGTCGCGCAGGCCGTACTTGGCGTCGTAGGTGATGTCCGCGTGGCCTGGGCGGTACAGCTTGGCCAGGTCGCCATAGTCGCGCGAGCGCTGGTCTTCGTTGGCGATGTGGAACCCGATGGGGGTGCCGGTGGTGACCCCTTCGAACACGCCGGAAAGCAGGCGCACGGTGTCCGGTTCCTTGCGGGACGTACCCGCGAGGCCGGCGGACGCGCTGCCGGGGCGGCGCAGATCCAGTTCGCGCTGGATGATCGATTCGTCCAGCGGCACCCCGGCGGGGCAGCCGTCCACCACGCCGCCAAGGCCGGGGCCGTGCGATTCGCCGTAGGTGGTCAGCCGGAAGATGCGACCGAAGGTGTTGCCGCTCATGGGTACTCCTGTCTGCCGGGACGCGCGGTTTTATCCCACGCCCTCCCGAAGGACCCGAAAATGTTTGTCAGCGGATGACCATCACCGGACACGACGCCATCTGCAACACCCGGTGGGTGACGCTGCCCAGCAGCAGACCCTCCAGTTCCGAGTGCCCGCGCGAGCCCATGATGATCAGGTCGCAGCGCTCGTAGTCGGCGGCATCCACGATGGCCACCTCCACCTTGCCTTCCAGCACCCGGTCGGCAAAGGGCACGTTGCGTTCGCGCAGCAGGCGGCGACAGGGTTCCAGCACTTCCTCGGCCTGGGCCACCAGCGAATTGCGGGCCTGGTCGTAGGCCACCTGCCCGAGGATGGGCGGGATGGACATGCGGCAGATGAGCAGCACCACCTCTGCCCCCACCAGCTTCGCGAAGTCGGCGGCATATTCCGCCGCGCGCTGCGAGTAGTCGGAACCATCCACGGGAACGAGTATCTTGCGGATCTGCATGGCGACCTCACGGATGAACACGGCGACGGCTGGACACGGGGACGAACATGGCGACGAACGCACAGGGGGACCAGGGGCATGGTCGTCGCGCGCTGCCACGGCACGCGGGCAGCCAGTATGCCCCCGTGGGGGCGGGCATGGCAAGGGGGCGCGGCGGGCCGGAACCGCCCAAGGCCAGGAAAACCGGGCACGTGCGTACCCGGCCCGGCGGGCTGGTGAGCAAGCGTCAGGGGCTGTTTATAAATTAGGATTCTCGTTCGTTGGCAAGGAAAACGAGCCTGGCGTGAGGGAGCATACTCTCCTCGTATTCGACCGATATGGTAGGCGAAGTTTGACGATGCCAACGGGCGAGAAGACCATTGAGAAACAGCCCCTACCCTTCCATCAGGCTGACCAGCCGCTCCACCAGCGCACGCACGTCATCCCCGGCGTCCAGCGCCACACGGGCGCATTCCCGGTACAGGGGGTCGCGCGCGGTCAGCACCTCGGCCACCTCTTCGGCGATGGGCCGCCCGGTCAGCGAAGGGCGCTGCGCGGCCAGCGGGTCGCGCGCAAGGCGTCCGGCCAGCAGGCCCACGCTGCCGCACAGGTAGGCCACAAGGCCTCCCTGGCGCAGCATGCGCCGGTTTTCTTCCGCCAGCACCATGCCGCCGCCGGTGGCCACCACCAGCCCGTCACGGCCAAGGGTGGCGCGCAGGGCCTCGGTTTCGCGCCGCCGGAATCCTTCCCAGCCTTCACGTTCCACGATCTGCTCCACGGTCATGCCCGCCGTGGCGGTAAGCGTGGCGTCGGTATCCTCGAAATTCCACCCGGCGCGGGCGGCCAGGGCCTTGCCCACCGTGGTCTTGCCGCTGGCGCGCGGCCCCACCAGGTACACCCGCCGTACAGGCCGTGTATTGTCGTTCATGCATCCCCCGGCACCGTTCGGCCAAACAGTCTACATTCATTACAACCAAGCCACGTTCATCGCAGCTAGGCGTATTGACCGGCATTTCTTTTTTGCAGTACAAACCACCGACACCGCAACCCACGGTAGCCTCGCCGCCTGTCAGAATACCTTGTCCGGACCGTCTGTCCGGATCATTCGTCCGGATCATTTGTCCGGGCTTTCCGTCCCGTGCACGGCGTCCACCAGACGCACGCGCACCGGCACGCGGCGCACGCGCAATGTATACACGGCCATTCTCCACCACAAGAGTCATCGGCATGTCCCACCTCGACCGGACCGCTACCATCGCCACCACCGCCGCCGCTACCGCCGCGGCCGCCACCGCGGCAGCCGCCGCTCGGTGACGCAGGCTTGCGCCGTTGGTTCGAGGCGGCGCTGCCGCCTCTTTTTGTTTCAACCACGGAGAACTTCGCCATGAATCAGTTTCCGCGCATGCACCGTCTGCCTCCCTATGTCTTTGCGACGGTGAACGAACTGAAGATGCAGCTGCGTCGCCAGAACGTGGACATCGTCGACCTTGGCATGGGCAACCCCGACATCCCCACGCCCCAGCACATCGTGGACAAGCTGGTGGAAGCATCGGGCAAGGGCGTGAACCACCGCTACTCGGTGTCGCGCGGCATCCCCAACCTGCGCAAGGCCATCTGCGACTGGTACATGCGCCGCTTCGGCGTGTACCTGGACCCGGACACGGAAGCCGTGGCCACCATGGGCGCCAAGGAAGGGCTTTCGCACCTGTCGCTGGCCATGCTGTCGCCCGGCGACGTGGTGTTCGCGCCGGACCCCACCTACCCCATCCACACCTATGCCCCCATCATCGCCGGGGCCGACGTGCGGCGCATTCCCATCGGGCGCGGGCGCGACTTTTTCGAAGACCTGCTGGTGGCCACCCGCCAGACCTGGCCGCAGCCCAAGCTGCTGTTCATCAGCTACCCGCACAACCCCACCTGCGAGATAGCCGCGCCGGAATTCTTCCAGAAGGTCGTGGACTTCGCCAAGGAACACAAGATCTACGTCATCCACGACTTCGCCTACGCGGACCTGGCCTTCGACGGCCACATGCCGCCCAGCTTCATGCAGGCCGAAGGCGCAAAGGACGTGGGCGTGGAATTCTTCTCCATGTCCAAAAGCTACTCCATGGCCGGGTGGCGCATGGGCTTCTGCGTGGGCAACCGCGACCTGGTCTACGCGCTGACCCGCATCAAGAGCTATCTCGACTACGGCCACTTCCAGCCCATCCAGATCGCGGCCACCGTGGCCCTGAACGGCCCGCAGGAATGCGTGACCGAAATCGTGGACACCTACCGCAAGCGGCGCGACACGCTCATCGAAGGCCTTGGCCGCGCGGGCTGGGACGTGCCGCCGCCCAAGGGCACCATGTTCGTGTGGGCCCAGATTCCCGAAGAATTCCGGGCCATGGGTTCCGTGGAGTTCTCCAAGCTGCTGCTGAAGGAAGCCCACGTGGCCGTTTCTCCGGGGCTGGGCTTTGGCGCGCACGGCGACGACCACGTCCGCTTCGCCCTCATCGAGAACGAACACCGTACCAAGCAGGCCATGAAGGGCATCAAGAAGGTGCTCTCCGGGAGGTCGTGTGGGTAGCGAAAGCGACAAGCCGGGCGGCAAGCGCCCCATGCCCCCGCGTCCGTTAGTCATTGGCATGGCCGGGTTCGGCACCGTGGGCAGCGGACTTGCCCGCGTGCTGGACGAGAACCGCCAGTGGATCACCGAGCGCACCGGCCGCGAAATGGTCATCAAGACCATTCTGGTGCGCGACCTGGCCAAGCCGCGCGCCTGGCCCGTGCCCGACGGCGCCACCCTGACCGCCGACCCGGCAGTGCTCACCGACGACCCGGAAATCGACGTGCTGGTGGAACTGATGGGCGGCATTGCCGCCCCCCACGCCATCATCCAGCGCGCGCTGGAAACGGGCAAGCACGTGGTCACCGCCAACAAGGCCCTGCTGGCCGAGGACGGCTACGACCTGTACCGCCTGGCGGAGCAGAAGAACGTGGGCCTGCACCACGAGGCCAGCGTGGCCGGGGGCATCCCCATCGTCCAGACGCTGAAGGAAAGCCTGGCGGGCAACCGCATCGGCTCGCTGGTCGGCATCCTGAACGGCACGGCCAACTACATCCTTTCCGAGATGACCAGCAACGGCCTGGACTTCGCCACCGCCCTCGGGCAGGCGCAGGAACTGGGCTACGCCGAGGCGGACCCCACGCTGGACATCGAAGGGCACGACACCGCCCACAAGCTGGTGCTGCTGATCCGCCTGGCCTACGGCATGGACTATCCCTATGCCGAGCTGCCCGTGCAGGGCATTGCGGGCATCGACCACATGGACATCGAGTTCGCGCGCGAGTTGGGCTTTCGCATCAAGCTGCTGGCCCAGGTGCGCGAGGTGGACGGCAAGCTGGAGGCCGGGGTGTTCCCCACCCTGGTCAAGCACACCTTCCTCATCGCCCGGGTGGGCGGCGCGTACAACGCCATCCGTCTGGAAGGCAACGCCGTGGGCCCCGTGTTCCTGCACGGGCTTGGCGCGGGCAGCCTGCCCACGGCCAGCGCCGTGCTGGCCGACCTGATGACCGTGGCGCGCGGCGCAGCCCCGCACAACACC
Organism: Desulfovibrio sp.; assembly: GCA_031287575.1. GTDB lineage: Bacteria > Desulfobacterota > Desulfovibrionia > Desulfovibrionales > Desulfovibrionaceae > Cupidesulfovibrio. Next base: position 142,697 of record JAITSV010000056.1, on the reverse strand, counting down.
GGCTTTCAGCGTCAGGTGCCGCCCCGCGCGGATATCCTGCCCCCGGCAGACGCCGAAAGCAGCTACTACGTGCGCGCCATGGTGCCGGACAACCCCGGCGTGCTGCGCGACCTGGCCGGGGCCATGGCCGACCACTCCATCAGCATCGCCCAGGCCATCCAGAAGGGGCAGCACCCCCAGGGCGTGCCCCTGGTGTTCATGACCCACGCCGCCAAGGCCAGCGCCATCCAGGGCGCCATTGCCCAGGTGCAGGCGGCCGGGCTGTTGCTGGCGCCGCCTGTGTGCTACCGGGTTCTGCAGTAAGGGTTGAAGAGGCTGGAAAAGGATAAATTCGCGGGGAAGGGGAACCTCTTGGAAGAGGTTCCCCTTCCCCGCACCCCATCCCCTCCAGAACTTTTTGAATGGGGGGGAATGCAGGTGCAGTGAGGCGGCAGCCCGGCTTGCCCATACCGCCCTCGACGCACCTTCCCGGCCTTTCTCTTGGTTTCTTTTCCTGCTGATGAACTGCCTTTTTTCCTTATACTCCGCGCCGGTCTTCCGGCGCGGATGGCTGGTGCGGACACGGTGCCAGAAATTACGAGTTTTTTCGCCGGGCAAGGCGGGTTGCCATTTTTGAGCGGAGATCGGCAGCCGTTAGGCGAGCGCAACGCGCGAGTCTTACGGATGTCGAAAGCAACGCTGTACTTTGGTACGTGAGCATCAAAAACGTCGAAGCAACACAGTCTGGCGGCAAAAGGCGGATTCCGCCCGCAACGTGTCTGCGCTAACTCAAGCGCCACCACTGCCACAGCCATGCACACGCCCCGCATCATCTGCATCCTCGACGGCATGGCCGACCTGCCACGGGACGACGGACAGCCCACCCCGCTGGCCGCCGCCCACACGCCTACCCTCGACCACCTCGCCGCCACCGGCACCGTCGGTCTCTGCCAGGTCATCCCCACCGGCGCGGAAGCCGGGTCCGACGCGGGCATCCCCGCCCTGCTCGGCTACGACCCGCTACGCCACCCCGCCGCGCGCGGCCCCCTTGAAGCCCTGGCCGCCGGACTGCCCCTTGCCCCCCGCGACACGGCATGGCGCTGCAACGTGGTGGCGCTGGACGCCCATGGCAATATCGCCGACCCCGCCGCCACCCTGCTCCCCGCCACGGAACAAACCATTGCCCGCATCGTGCGTGATGCCTTCCCGACTCCAGCCTACGGCACGGCGCACGGCGGCGGATTTCGCTTCACGGTGGTGGAGCGGGATGGCGATAACGCCGCCTCCCCGTCTTATCCCGCCGCGCCCGCCGCTCTCACGCCCTTCACGCCTGCGGGGCCGCAGGACGTCATCGGTCAATCCCCCGCCGACGCCCTGCGCGCCCTGGCCCGCCACCACCCGGCCCTGCACGCGCGCATCACGACGGCCAACGCGCAGCTTGCCCGACTTGCCGGGCCGGATGCCCCGCACGGACTGGCCCTGTGGCCGTGGGGCTGCGGTCACCGGCCTGCGTTGCCGCCATTTTTCGCCTGCCACCCCGCTGCCGCATCTTCGACGCACCCCGACGCCCCCCTCACCGCCGCCATGGTGGCTGCGGTGCCGCTGGCGCGCGGCCTGGCTATGGCAGCCGGTCTGATCGCGCCAGAAATCCCCGGCGCCACCGGCGGCGCGGACACAGACCTTGCCGCCAAGACCGCCGCCGCCCTTGCCCTGCTGACGGACCACGCCGTGGTCTTCATCCACGTGGAAGGCCCGGACATGTGCGCCCACGCCCGTGACGCCCGCGCCAAATCCGATCTGCTGACCCGCATCGACGCGGAACTTATCGCCCCGCTACGCGCGGCCCGACCGGACGCCCTGCTCTGCGTCACCTGCGACCATGTCACCCACTGCGGCGATGGCCGCCACCACCCGGACGCCGTGCCCTTCCTGCTGCACGGACCGGGCGCCCTGCCGCACCCCGCCGCCCGCTTCGACGAGGCCGCCTGCGCGGCCACGGGCCTGCGCATCCCCTCCGGCCCGGCCCTGTTGGACATGGTGCTGCGGACCGTCGCCAACCAGCCCGACAGCGCTATCGACCCGACCGCGCCGCACGACTGAACAGGGTGGACCAGGCCTGACGGCCAGACGGGCCAAACGGGACAAAACAGACCGTCACCCTTCCACCACGACAACACCCGCCACGCGCCTTCCACACCGTCCTTTCCCCCCATCACGCAAAAAGGGCGCCCCATGGGGACGCCCTTTTTCCATGCATTCTCTCTCAACGCGTTGCGCGCATGCCTGGTTCGCGGTAGGGCCACACCAAAGGAGACCCGCATGCGCCCTACGCCGTCACTTTTCCGTTCCGGCCCGTGCCCGCTTGTCGTGCGTGCCGCAGCGGCGGTCCTGTTGGCCTTGCTGCTGGCGCTGCCGCTGACGGTGGCTGCCCTTTCCGCACAGGCCGCGCAGAATGCCGCCTACCATGGCAACGTGCAGTCACACATCTTCCACCGCCAAGGCTGCACCTACTACGCCTGCAAGGCCTGCACGGCGGTGTTCGCCACGCGGAAAGCGGCCCTGGACGCGGGTTTTCGCCCCTGCAAGGTGTGCAAGCCGTAGGGACTGCGGACAAATCAGGCTGGCCTAGGCCATCACGCGCTTGCGGTAGGCATACAGATGGTAGGCGTTGAAAAGCAGAAACAGCCCGCCCGCCACCATGTGCGCCCGCTCGCGCCCGGCCAGCCCGAACAGCACCAGCGCCGCCAGCGACCCGGCCATGCCCCGCTTGGAGATGCGCATGGCCTCGGCCTTGGTCAGGCGGCGGCAACAGCACGACTTCTTCGGGGCCGCCTGCTCCTGCGCGGCGAAGGCTTCCAGCATCTTCGCCGCTTCCAGCAACTGCTCCTGGGTCACGGCTGCCGGGTCGTATTCCACCAGCAGGCCGCCGGTGCGCGGATTGGCCGTGGCGGAAAGCACGCCCGGCGTTTCGCGCAGGGTGCCTTCGATGGCGGCTGCCGCCTCTGGATTGCGCAGTGCATCGCATCGGATGCGTACCCTGCCGTCGATGAAGCTGCTGATCATGGTTCACCCCTCCTTGCCGCGCCGGGCGCGGCCCTGCTGCGGATGCGTCCGTTATGCCGTGCCGGAGCCGCCGGTCTTGCGGGCAGCCTTGCCGGTGCCCTTGGCCCCGCCTTTGGCGGACTTGGACTCGGTGTCCTTGGCTGGTTTGGCGGGCTTGGCCGACGTGGCGGGTTTGGCTGATTTCGTGGCCTTGGCGGGCTTGGCGCCATCTTTGGCAGACGCGGCACCCTTGCCCGACGGGCCGGACTTGGCAGCCGCCGGACTCTTGCCGCCTTTCATGTCCGGCCTGGCGCCGGGCTTGCCAGTGCCTTCCGGCGTGGTCTTCACCTCCGCCGTTGCCACGGTGGCGGCGGCGTCAGCTGCTTTGGCCCGCGCGGCTTTCGCCGCTCCAGCGGTCTTCCCCGGTTTGTCAGTCCGTCCCAGCTTGTCTGCCTTGACCGGAGCCTTTGCCGGGCTTTTGCCCTGCGCGGCGGTGTCCGATTCTCCAGCCGACTTGCCCTTGCGAGCCATGGAACCCACCGCCTTGGCAGCGCCCTGCACGGTGGCCTTCAGCGCGGCCTTGACGGCGGCACCCGCCCCGGCAACACCCGCCGTAACCCGTGCGGCGGGCGAAACCACGGTGGCGCCTGCCCCGGCAACAGGGCCAGCCGCCCCATTCACATCAGCCACGCCAACCGGCAGTGCCATGACACCCGGCTTGCGCTCCGCGCCGCGCCGCCCTTCCGCCGCGCCATTGCCCAGCATGGGCCGCATGGCGTTCAGGGCCACGCCCACGGTGGTCAGGTTGTGCAGCAGGGCCAGCATGCCGGGCTGCGCCCGGCCCACCAGGCCAAGGGCCATGAAGGCCGAGTTCAGCCCCATGATGGACCCGAAGTTCATGTGGATGCGGCGCAGGGTTGCCTTTGCCAGGTGGCGCGCCACCAGCAGTTCCGCAAGATCGTTGCCGGAAAGCACCACGTCGGCTACCTCGCGGGCAAGGTCGGCCCCGTCGCGCAGGGAAACGCCCACGTCGGCGGCGGACAGGGCGGGCGAATCGTTGATGCCGTCGCCCACCATGACAACCTTGCCGCCCTCGGCCTGCAACTGCCGCACGATGTCGGCCTTGTCGGCGGGCAGCACCTGGGCGCGCCATTCGTCCACGCCCACGGCGTTGGCCACCGCAGCCGCCGTCACCGGCCCGTCGCCGGTCAGCATGATGATGCGCTTCACGCCCTGCTCGCGCAGGCCGCGCACCACGTCGGCGGCCTCGGGCCGCAGCGGGTCCTCTATGCACAGGATGCCCGCCAGCTTGCCGCCGATGGCCAGGTGCAGGATGGAATAGCCCTTGGCCGCCCATTCGTTGACCACGGGCAGGAATTCGTCCAGAGGCACGCCCTCGTCCTCGTGGATGAAGTGGCGGCTGCCCACCAGCACCCGCTTGCCGCGCAGGCGCGAGGCGATGCCGTGGGCCACCACGTATTCGACCTCGGCGTGTTCTTCCTGATGGTCCAGCGATTCCTGCTCGGCCTTGCGCACCACGGCGCGGGCCACGGGATGGGGAAAATGCTCTTCCAGGCAGGCGGCCAGGCGCAGCACGTCGTCGCGGCCATGTCCGTTCAGTGAAATGACCTCGGCCACGCGGGGCCGCGCCTCGGTGAGGGTACCCGTCTTGTCGAAGACCACTGTGTCGGCACCGGCCAACCCCTCGATGAACCGGCCGCCCTTGATGAGCACGCCGTGGCGCGCGCCTTCGCGCATGCCGGTCAGGATGGCCAACGGCGTGGCCAGGCGGATGGCGCACGAGTAGTCCACCAGCAGCACCGACGCGGCGCGGGCCACGTCGCGGGTGACGGCCCACACCCCGCCCGCCAGCAGGAAGCTGTACGGCACGATGGCGTCCGCCAAGCGCTCGGCCTTGCCCTGCACGTTGGCCTTCAGGGCCTCGGACCGCTCGATGAAGCCCACGATCTGGTTGATGCGCGTCTCGGACCCCACGCCGGTGGGCCGGATGTCCAGCCGCCCTTCCTCCACTACCGTGCCCGCGTAGACCGAGGCTCCGACGCGCCGGGCCACGGCCAGCGGTTCGCCGGTCATGGAGGTCTGGTTGACCATGGCCTCGCCCTCGGCCACCACGCCGTCCACGGGGATGGACGAACCGGCGCGGACCACGACGAGGTCGTCATCGGCCAGGGCGGAAAGGGGCACCTGCACCTCTGCCTCGCCGCGCTTCACCCATACGGTGTCCACGTCAATGGCCAGGCTTTCGGCCAGGCTTTCGCGCGACTTCTTGCGGGTCCATTCCTCCAGGAACTCGCCCACGGCGAACAGCGCGGTGATCAGCCCCACGGAGCGGAAGTCGCCCCGCACCAGCGAGATGCCCAACGCCGCCGCGTCCAGCACGTCCACGTTGAGACGGCCCGATGCCAGCGAACGCCCCCCCTTGAGCAGGAAGGGCAGCGCGCGGAAGAAGGCGGAAACCATGCGCACGATGCGCGGCAGGAAGGGACGCAGGATCAGGTAGCGGATCAGCCCGCCCGCGCCGGGCGCGGCACCGGCCATGGCCAGTCCGTTCAGTCCGCCCAACCCGGCCACGCCCGACGCGCCCGCCGACAGGGCGGCGCCGTCCAGAACCATGGCGTGAGGGGCAACGGCACCCATGCCGCGCAACCCGGCCACGCCGGGAGCCCCCGGCGGCAGGTGCGCCCCCATGGGGCCGCGCGCCTGGCGGGCAGGTCCGGCGGAGGGGGTGGCATTGATGGCGAACGGACCGGCGGACTTGCCAGCCCCCCTGCCCGTGCCCTTGCCCCCGCCAGCCCCAGGCTTGGCGCCGGATTTGGCGGCGGGCTTGGCCCCGGCCTTGTCGCCCGGCGTTCGGCGCGGCGCGCCCCCGGCCACGAAGCCGTCCACCACGGCCAGCACCTCGCCCCGTGCGGCGGTGCGGGCGTAGCGTACCAGCACGCTGCCGGTGTTGGCGGTGGCGTGCGCCTCCGCCACGCCGTCAACGGCCACGATGCGGGCCACAAGGTCATGCGCCCGGTCCTGGGAAAACGAACCGGGGGCGCAGCGCAGGCGCAGGCGCCCCGGCAGTTCGTGTGCTATGCGATAGTCCATGCGCCTCGTCCGTTGCGGATTTGGTCGGAGAGTGATCCGGAACTTGGTCGTTCAGGTCCGGCTAGGCCTTGGCGGCTTCGGGGGCGGAGGCTTCGGCGGCATCCTTGCGCTGCTTGTGCACGTGTTCCGCCTCGGCCACGATGTCTTCCATGTGCTCGCGCACGGTTTCCGCGTAGGCCGACGCCTTGTCCTTCAGGTCGAAGCCGTGGCTCAGCAGATCGGCCATGGCCGGGCGAATGTCGAACTTGCCTCGGCCCAACATCACCGCGCCCAGGGCGCCCAGCGCCACGCCACCCACGAAATACAGCCCGTACTTGTAGTTCTCGTTCATTCCCGACTCCTTGTGATGAGTGCGTCGTCATGCGTCCGGCCAATATTCGGCCAATGCCCGGCAGCCATCCTCGCCAGCCCAGTGCCGCGCGGAGTGCCACCTTATTTGATATCGAAAATCACTGTCAACAGCCCATCCCCGGCCCATCCGGCCAAAGTCGACCGGCGCAGGCGGAAAATGTGGAGGTTCGGCAACGCTAGCACCCGTCACCGGATCGTGACAATATTTTTTCAATTTTGTGCCTGATTATCACGATCAACTTCAACATGCCGTTCTCTTTACATAACTAAAAACGGCGCCCTTCATCCATGTGAAGGGCGCCGGTATGGGCATCGGCGGGGCATGTCACGCCGGTCGGTCTGGCGGGGCTGGCCGGTGGGCCGGGTCGATGCGGACGATGTCGGCTAGTGCTTCAATACCTTGGTATACATGAAGTACCCAATGAGGCCGAGCACGATGACGCCAACGACAATGGAACCGAGATCCGCGAAACTCATGGTGCCTCCTCGGGCCTGGCCCGACAGGATCGGCAGGCGGCTTCCGTCGTCCACCGGGTTTGCGCCCTCCTGCCCGGAATGGCAATGGCGGCGCGTTGCGGGGTGCCGCCAGGGCGGCGGTTTTCTGGACAGGGTGTGGCTGCACACGAAACGGCCCCGCCGCATGCGGATGCGGAACGGGGCGGAAAACGAACGCGGCTGCCCGGCGGTGTGCCGTGCAAGGGGCGCCGTAACGAAGCGGTTCGGAAATGGCGGGGCGAGAAATGAAGCGTTCCGGTCGCGCCAATGGGGCCAGGCACCATGGCCGATGCCACGGGCACACATCCGGCAGCGGACCGAAGAACAGGACGACTGCGTCCGGGGGGCGTAGAGGGAGAAAAGAAGAAGGGCGGGCGTGACACGGCATGAAGCATGGCCTGGCCTCCCGCGCCGACACGGCGCAGAGCGGAGATTTCGGCATGCATCGGCCGCATGGCGCTCATTGAGCGTCCGGTCGGTGCAAGGACATGTTCCGCCCGCCAGCCCGCCAAGTCAAGGCAAAACCGGGCGAACGAGAAAAAAAGTACATGCGCTGACGTTAAAACAAACTTCGCATGCAACGCATACAGCACTTGCCCCTGACGCCGCCAGCACCCACCGCTCTGCTGCCCGGCACCAAACCGTGCGGCGGGGCACCCGGCGTCATTGGCCTGCGCCGTTATCCCCCTGCCGTGCTGTCCGCCAGCCCGGCTCCGGCGATGCGCTACTCGTCGTCCGGGGAGTTGAACGCGTTCACCAGCCTCGCCCCGACCGACAACGGATCGAGCGGATCAGGCGGATCGGGCGGATCGGGCGGATCGGGCGGATCGTGAATACCGGCGACACCGGGCGCTTCCGTTGCATCAGGCGTGTCCGCCCCGTAGGGTTCGGCCTCGTTTTCCTCGAAGCGCACCACAAAATTGGCACCCCCAAGGCCGGTAGCCACCTCCAGCCTCCCACCCAGTTGCGCCACCAGGCTGCCCACCAGTTGCATGCCCAGCGTCGTGCTCCCGGCGGGGTCGAAGCCTTCCGGCAACCCCACGCCGTCGTCGGTGACGCGTACCTCCACCTGCCGCCCGTCGCGCCGGGCGGCTATGGCGATACGCCCCGCGTCGCGGCCGGGAAAGGCGTGCTTGATGGCATTGGTGACCAACTCGTTGAGGATCAGCCCGCAAGGGATGGCCGCCGACACCGGCAGGAACAGCGGCGGCAGGTCCAGCGCCAGTTCCACCTCGGCATCCACGGACGCCAGCACCAGCTTGCGCGCCAGCCGCTCCACGTAGTCGGCAACGTTGACGCTGGCCAGGTCGTTGGCGCGGTACAGTTCCTCGTGCGCCAGAGCCATGGAGGCCACGCGGTTGCGGCTTTCGATGAACCGCTCGCGGTCGGCGGCCCCGTCGGCATAGGCCGCCTGCAAGTTCAGCAGGCTGACGATGAGTTGCAGGTTGTTCTTGACCCGGTGGTGCACCTCGCGCAGCAGAATCTCCTTTTCGCGCAGCGAGGCCCGTATGCCTTCCTCCGCCGTGCGCCGGGCGGTGACGTCCTCGGCCACCCCGGCCACGCGATAGACGTTGCCCTCGCCGTCGCGCACGGGAAAGGCCCGGACATGCACCCAGCGCACCCCGCCGTCGGGCCGTACGATGCGGAACTCCACGTCCACCGGGGTTGCCGAGGTGGCGATGCCCGCCATGGCGGCGGCAACGCCCCCCCTGTCCTCCGGGTGCACGGTGTGAAGACGGGTGGCCCCGGCCCGCATGGCCTCCCGCACCGGACGTCCCCACACCGTCTCGTAGGCCGGGGAAAGATACAGCAGCCGGTCGCTGGCCAGGTCGCGCACCCAGAACACCTCGCTGGTGTTCTCCATCAACTGGCGGAAGCGCTCCTCGCTCTCCGCCAGGGCCCGTTCGAATTCCCGGCGCTCGGCGATTTCCCGGCGCAGGCGGCGGTTGGCGTCCTCCAGGTCTTCGGTGCGACGGCGCACCAGGTCTTCCAGCGTTTCACGGCGGCGGCCCTGCTCGCGCAGCAGTTCGGCCCGCAGCAGGCAGCGCACCAGCGCCCGATCGAGCACGGCCATGTCCTCGATGGGCTTGATCACGAAGTCCCAGGCGCCCAGACGCAGGGCCCGCGCCAGTTCCCGCACCTCGCTGGTGCCGGACACCACGATGACCGGCACCGTGGGGTCCTGCGCGGCGATGCGGGGCAGTACCTCGGCCCCGCCCTTGTCGGGCATGCGCCAATCCAGCAGCACCGCGTCGGCGCCCCGCTCGTCGAACAGGGTCAGCGCGTCTCCGCCGCCGCCCGCCTCGCGCACGGCATAGCCCGCCTCGCGCAGATAGCCGCATACGGCGGTGCGGGCCACCGGGTCGTCGTCCACCACGAGGATGGTGGGAATGCGTTCCGCGGGTTGGCGAGGGTCCATGGAGGTCTCCCGAGGCTGTTTCCGAACGAGGCCGGGCTAAAGGACTGTCTGGAAACAGCCCCTAGCGGGGCAACAGCAACCACGCCGGCCCCGGTGCATCCAGATGCCCCGCCACGGCGGCCGCACGGTCGCCCGCGCCGCAGAACAGGTCGATGCGGTAGCCCTTGATGGCGCCGCCGGTATCCTGCGCAAGGCCAAGGCCGGTCACCGCGCCGCCGCCAGCGGGCTGCGGCACCGGGGTGGAAAAGGCCACCAGCGCGCCGGAAGGCAGGACGGAGCGGTCGGTGGCCAGGCTTACCCATGGGGTCAGCGGCCTGCCCGTGCACCCCAGCGGCCCGCTGGCGCCGCCTTCCTCCATCCGGAAAAAGACGTAGCTGGGGTTGGTGTTCATGAGTTCCCGCGCCTGCACGGGATGACTTTCCAGCCACTGGCGGATGGCGGGCATGTTCACCCCGTCGGGCGGCAGTTCGCCCCGTTCCTTCAGGATGCGCCCGATGGACACGTAGGGCCGGCCGTTCTGCGCGGCGTACAGCACGCGGGCCTCGCTGCCGTCGGTGAAACGGACCCTGCCGGAACCCTGCACCTGCAGGATGAACACGTCCACCGGATCCGCCGCCCAGGCCAGTTCCAGCCCCTTGCCGCGCAACGCCCCGGCGTCGATTTCCGCGCGGTCGTAATAGGGCCGCAGCACGCGCCCCTTGGGGCCGTCCACCACCCGGTAGGTCATGCGCTGCTTGCCGGAACCGGACGCGGCCACTTCCGTCACGCGCATGTCCGGCGGGGTGCGGTAGATGGGGTGGGTGTAGCCGGGCGCGGGGCTGCGGCTGGCGCGCAGCACCGGCTCGTAGTAGCCGGTCCAGGCGGTGTCCACGCGCAGCCAGCGGAACCGCTGGGCCAGCAGGCCGGGGTTGGCGTCCAGCGCGGGCAACAGGCCGGACAACTGGCGCAGGGCGGCCATGAAATCCGCGTTGGTCACGCGCACGCCCGGCCGGTCCAGGGCCACTCCGCCCGCCGGACGGGTGGCCATGTAGGAAAGGCTTTGAGCCAGGGCCGGAGCCAGGTCGTTCCACGAGGCAAGCCCCTGGCTGCGCGGGTCCATGGCAGCGATGGCGGCGCGGATCTCGTCGGGCGAGGCTTCGGTGTAGGCGGGCAGCGGCGGCAGCGACAGGGCCGGGCGCGCCGGGGCAGGAGCCTGCACCATCGGGGAAACTTCCGGCTCGGGGACCGCAATCCGGGGAGCATGCGAGGCACAGCCGGAGATGACCAGCGCCAGCAACAGCGCCCCGGCGGCGCGTCCGCATGCGCCCGATGCGCCCGATGCGGCAAGGGATGACGCAAAAGAAGAGGACGAGGCCATGGAGCAGGACAGGCCGCGCGCGGCTTTGGCTTTCACGCCAAAATGACGTACGAATCGACACGCCGCGCCACGCGGCAGGAGGTTGCGAAACATATGGACGGCTTTCCCGTGCCGGAAATCTGGTTGGCCCATCGTGTGTCCTACGGTGAGACGGACATGATGGGTGTTGTGTACTATGCGGAATACCTGCACTTCTTCGAGCGTGCCCGTAGCGAATTCATCCGCTCGCGGGGCATGGGCTATGCCACCGTGGAAGAACGCGGCATCATCCTGCCGGTGCGCGAGGCACGCTGCCGCTACCGCAGCCCGGCCAAATTCGACGACCTGATCCAGGTGCGCGCGGGCATCAGTGAATGGGGCCGCGCCTCGCTGACCTTCGTGTACGAGATTCGGGACGAGGGACGCAACAGGTTGCTTGCCGACGGCATGACCCAGCACGCCTGCATCAATCCGGAGGGCAAGCCGGTGCCGGTGCCCGGCTGGCTGAAGGATCTGCTGCAATAGCGATTCATTGGGGCGAACGCGGGCGATCACGGACCCTCACGGGCATCCATGCTGCACATGCGAACACACTTCATGCGACGAATGTGCCTGCTCGCTTGACTGCCCAATGGACCGGGCGTAGGGCAAGGCCCATGTTCCTCGACGTCCACACCCACGCCTTCCATCCCAAGATCGCGTCCAAGGTCCTGCAACAGCTGGAATCGCACTACGGCATCCCGCCCGTGGGCGAAGGCGTGGTGGAAGACCTGCTGCCCCGCGCCAAACGCGCCGGGCTGGACGGCGTGGTGGTGCACTGCGCCGCCACCGCCGCCGCGCAGGTGGTGCCCGCCAACTCCTTTGCCGTGGAATTGCAGCGCCACCACCCGGAGGTGGTGGCCTTCGGCACCGTGCACCCGGAGTATGAGGATTGGGAGCACCAGTTGGACAGGCTGCGCGCGGCGGGCATCCGGGGGCTGAAGCTGCACCCGGAATTCCAGGGCTTTCGCCTGGACGACCCGCGCCTTTTGCCCATCATCGAGGCGGCGCAGGACGACTTCGTGTTCATGTGCCACATCGGCGACAAGCTGCCCCCGGCGGAAAACCCCTCCTGCCCGTACAAGCTGGCCGCCCTGCTGGATGCCTTTCCGCGCGCCCGGTTCATCGCCGCGCACCTGGGCGGCTACCTGCACTGGCAGTACGCCCTGGAGGCGCTGGTGGGTCGCGAGGTGTGGATGGACACCTCCAGCAGCCTCTCGTTCATCGACGACGCCACCCTGCACGCCATCTTCGACCAGCACGACCGCGAACACATCCTGTTCGGCAGCGACTACCCCCTGTTCGACCCCGCCGACGAATGCCACCGCCTGCAACGGCGGCTGGACCTTTCCGACGGCGAGATAGAGGTGCTGCTGTCCAGCGCGGCCACCCTGCTGGGACTCGACGGGCAGACGAACTCTGCCGCGCCCCCGGCATAGCAGGGGACACGACGTTCGGCGCTCGACGCTCCATGCGGCGCGCGGGTTGCCCCCACGCCGGGCGCACCGGCATGGCGCCACGGGATGGCGCCACTTGAGCGCGTGTGCGGTGGCTTGCCCCTGCCAGCCTACACCAGCTGCAAATATCCGATGAAATTGTCGATGCCGCGCAGGCGGCAGTCCGCGTAGCGGCGCACGTAGTCCTCGAAGGTCATGCGCCGCCCGTAAATATTGTAGGTGGCGTCCGGCCCGCCGAAGGCCAGCCCGTGGTGGGCGGCCACCTGCGGGTGGATGGGCAGCTCGAATTCCGGGTACGGGTCGGTGAAGCCGTCGCGCACCGCCGGGGGCAACGGATCCATGCCCAGCGCCGCCAGCACCCCTTCCGCCACGTGCAGCACCAGCCGCCGGTTGGGGTGGTTGATGGTGGCGTACAACCGTTCCTGCTGCCACAGCGTTTCCACCAGTTCCACCGTGGGGGCCACCACGGCGGGGATGCCGCCCGGCAGCGCGCGCCCCGCAGCGTCATTATCCCAGCCTGCGTCATGGCCCCGATCAACGCCAACGCCCCCGGCCTTGCCCCGGTCCGCGCCCGCCGCCACATCCGCCCCGCGTTCCTTGTCCCGCTCCACATCCAGCGATGCGCCCAGCATGGCGTCCAGGTCATACTTGGCCGCAATGTCGCCGTGCAGGTACACGTGCAGGATTTCCGCCATGCCCAGACCCATGGATACCAGCCGGTCCAGGAACGAATCGCCGAAATCCATGGGGCTCCTGTTGGTCCAGAACGGCCAGTAGCCCGTGAACAGCATGTTGGGCAGGCGCAGCACCCGCGCCGCCGGGTTGACCATGGCCAGCAGCCTGTCCGAGGCGTGGTCGTCCCACTTTTCGCCCAGGTGCTGGTACAGGAACAGCCCGCAGCCGGAAAGTTCGGCGGGGGCCACGCGCTCGCGCAGGTAGTTGGTGTACCGGCGGATTTCGTAGCGCGCGGCAAACTGCGGCGAGGCGGCCAGCAGTTGCGCCAGCGGATCGCCCTGGCAGTTGGCGTGGATGAGACAGAGGCTGCGGTGCGATGTGGTCATGGGAATCTGCGCGGGGACACGCGGCTGAAGTTGCGGTGAAGGAGCGTCCCGAAAGGGGCGGGACTGCGGGAACAGTGGGACAGTGAGCCCAGGGAGCTGGCAGGCGGGAGGCCGCCCGGCAGCGCGACTGCCTGCGGGCCATCCGTCGTCATCTGTTCGGCGGGCGCGCCCGTTTTCTTTACATCCCCACCCGATTGTGGAACACTATCTTGTGGGCATGCGCCCAACGATCTGCCCCAAGTGCCGGGGCCACCGTGCCCGGCTTGTACACCCAACCCCCCGTACAGACAATGCTCATCGCCGTCCGCGCGCGACGCGTCATACCCCTCGCAGGTGAGGGTCCGTCACGAGACCCGCGCGACCTGTTTTCGCCGCCCCGCGTTCTCGACGACCATGTCGTTGTGATCCGGGGCATTTTCTTGGACGGCACCGGGCAGGCGGTAGTGGCGGGTGGCACATGCGCCGCGCCGGACAGCGCGGATGCCCCTTATGACCCCGTTGGCGCGGCCCGCGTGCTTTCCGGGCTGCGCGGCGGCATCATCGAAGCCGTGGAGCCCATGGACGCCTTCCGCCGCCGCACGGGGGTGCCCCTGGCCGACCTTGGCGAGGTCACCCTGATGCCCGGCGTGGTCAACTGCCACGCGCACCTCGAACTTTCGCACCTGGCCGGGCGCACCGTGCTGGGGGGCGGCTTCGTGCCGTGGGTTAAGAGCCTGTTGCCGCTGGCGGGTGCGGAAACGCCTCCGGACGTCCGCGCCGCCGCACTGGCCGAAGCCGCGCGCCAGCTCGTGGCCTGCCACACCGCCCACGTGGGCGACATCACCGCCGTGGCCCCCGCCGCCGTGCGCCGTGCCATGCAGGCCGCGTCCATCGGCTGTTCGCACTTCGCGGAAGTGTTCGGCTACCGCTTCACCACGCGCGACGGCGAACCGGCAGCACCCGCAGACACCGCCGCCCTGTGGCCGCGCGCCATGGCGGAACTGGCGTCCGATCTTGCCGTGGACGATTTCCCGCCCTCCGGCCCCACTATTTCTCCCGGCCCTGCCCCCGCCCCCGGCGCGCCCTTCCCCATCCACCCCGATGCCGCTCTGGCCGGGCACGCCCTGTATTCCACCCACCCGGTGGCCCTGGCCGCCGCCCGCCGCTGGTGCGAACGCAACCACCGCGTCTTTTCCATGCACTTGGCCGAGCACCCGGACGAGGTGGAATTCCTGACCACCGGGCGCGGCGCGCTGGCCGACCTGCTGGCCGTGCGCGTGCTGCCGCCGGGTTTTGCCGCGCCGGGCATGCGCCCCGTGCCCTATGCCGCAGAACTCGGCCTGCTGGACGAGGGCACCCTGGCCGTGCACTGCGTGCAACTGGACGCGGCGGACATCCGCCTGCTGGCCGAATCGGGCGCGCACGTCTGCCTGTGCCCGCGCTCCAACGCGGCCATCAACGTAGGCACGGCCCCGGCCCGCGCCCTGGCCGAGGCAGGCGCGCCGCTGTGCCTGGGCACCGACAGCCTGGCCTCGAACCACGACCTGGACCTGTGGAACGAGGCCCGCGCCCTGCGCGACCTGCCCGCCGGGCACGACCTGCCGCCCGCCGCCCTGCTGCGCCTGCTGACCGTGGACGGCGCAGCCGCCCTGGGCCGGGGCGACATCGGCGCCATCGTTCCGGGCCGCCGCGCGCGGCTGGCCCTGCTGCCCCAAGATTTTTCCCAAGCACTGGGGATAACCCCGTAACCCCCCACACCCACATGCAGCACGCACAACGCCCCACGTGGCCCCACAAGGATCTGCTGGACGTCACCCAGCTGACGCGGGCAGAGCTGTTCCACCTGCTGGACACGGCGGCCCAGTTCCACGACATCAACCGTCGCCCCGTGAAGAAGGTGCCCACCCTGAAGGGCAAGAGCGTGGTGCTGTTCTTCGCGGAGCCGAGCACCCGCACCAAGACCTCGTTCGACGTGGCGGGCAAGCGGCTTTCCGCCGACACCTTCTCGCTGGCCAAGAGCGGGTCCAGCCTGTCCAAGGGCGAAAGCCTGAAGGACACCGCGCTCACCTTGCAGGCCATGACGCCGGACATCATCGTCATCCGCCATTCATCCAGCGGTGCCGCGCAGTTTCTGGCCGAGCGGCTGGACTGCTCGGTGGTCAACGCGGGCGACGGCTGGCACGCCCACCCCACCCAGGCCCTGCTGGACTGCTATTCGCTGCGCCAGGTCTGGGGCGACACCTTCGAGGGGCGCACCCTGCTCATCCTCGGTGACATTGCCCACAGCCGGGTGGCCCGCTCCAACGTGCACCTGCTCTCGTCGCTGGGGGTAAAGGTGCGGCTGTGCGCGCCGCGCACCCTGCTGCCCGCCGGGGTGCACAACTGGCCGGTGACCATCTTCAACCGGCTGGACGACGCCGTGCAGGGCGCGGACGCGGTGATGTGCCTGCGCCTGCAACTGGAACGTCAGCAGGCGGGCCTGCTGCCCGACCTGCGTGAATACGCGCAGCGGTTCTGCCTGTCGCCCCGGCATCTGGCCATGGCCGCCCCGGGCGCGCGGGTGCTGCACCCCGGCCCCATGAACCGGGGGCTGGAAATCTCGTCCGTGCTGGCCGACGCGCCCGAAAGCCTGATCCTGGATCAGGTGGCCGCGGGCGTGGCCACGCGCATGGCAATCCTTTTCCTGCTCGCCACCCGCACCGGCATAGAGCAGACCGCCGACAACGGAGGCCGCGCATGACCGCCACCACTTCCCCTTCCCTGTTCCTTCGCAATGCCCGCCTGCTGGGGCGCATGGTGGATGTTGCCGTGGCCGACGGGCGCATCGCGTCCGTGTCGGACAGTGGCGCGGGCAGCGCCCCCGCCGGGGCGGAGAGCATCGACGCCAGGGGCATGGTGCTGTTCCCGGCCTTCATCGATGCGCACACCCACATGCGCGAGCCGGGGCAGGAGTACAAGGAAGACATCGCCAGCGGCCTTGCGGCGGCCGCCCACGGCGGGTTCGGGGCCGTGCTGTGCATGGCCAACACCAAGCCGGTCAACGACGACGCCTCCATCACCCGCGACATGATCGACACCGCCCGCCGCCACTGGCCGCACGGCCCGCGCCTGCACCCCATTGGCGCGGCCACGGTGGGGCTGAAGGGCACGGAGCTTGCCCCGCTGGCCGAACTGGCCGAGGCGGGCTGCGTGGCCTTTTCCAACGACGGCGCGCCCGTGCCGGATACCGAAATGTTCCGCCGCTGCGTGGAATACGCCGCCGACCAGGGCAAGGTGGTCATCGACCACTGCGAGGACCCCTACCTGGCCAAGGGCGCGCACATGAACGAGGGCGAGACCAGCGGACGCATCGGGGTGAAGGGTCAGCCGGACATCGGCGAGGCGCTGCACGTTGCGCGCGACATCCTGCTGGCCGACTATCTGAAGTTGCCCATCCACCTGGCGCACATCTCGTGCCGCCGCTCGGTGGAGTTGATCGCCTGGGCCAAGCAGCGCGGCGTGCCGGTAACGGCGGAAACCTGCCCCCACTACCTGCTGCTGACCGACAGGGAACTCTTGGGGTACGACACCAAGGCCAAGGTCAACCCGCCCCTGCGCACCGACGACGACGTGGCCGCCCTGCGCGCGGCCGTGAAGTCCGGCGTCATCGACATCCTGGCCACCGACCATGCCCCGCATGCGGCGCACGAGAAGGAAACCCCGCTGGACGAAGCGCCCAACGGCATCACCGGCCTGGATACCGCCGTGGCCCTGACCTGGGGGCTGGTGCGCGAAGGCGTGCTGACCGAAGCCGACCTGATGCGCCTGTGGGCGACGGAACCGGGAAGGATATTCGGGCTGCCCGTGAACGGATTTGGCGTCGGCGACCCGGCGGATTTCTTCCTGCTGGACCCGGAAGAGAAGTGGGTGGCCTCGCGCGAGACCATGCACTCGAAGAGCCTGAACACGCCGTTTTTGGGGAAGGATCTGGTGGGCAGGGTGAAGGCGCTGTGGCTTGGCGGGGTGAAGGTGGTGTAGGGGCTGGGGGATGGGCCGTGTCCGGCGGGATGGGGAAAGGTTGTGCCTTCTAGGCACCGCTTCTACGAATACACGCCAGCATTACTGAGCACGCCCGATTTCGTTATGTCTCCGACGGACAGGGGGCCGCTGAGCGGCGGCCCCCTGTACCCCCGCGCTCCAGGGGGGCTGCGCCTCCCCTGGACCCCCAACGCATCGTGCACCGCATTCTTCACCGGGCAGCTTCCCTCCGGCGCCGGGGCGCCTTCGGGTGATCTGCCCGGCGGAATGCGCATGTGCGCGGAACTCCCGTTGCCTCCATCATACTCGGGTTCCCCTACCCACGCCCCCGTTGCGACGCATGTGCCGCCGTCAAAGCCCGGTGTCACACGCTTCTACGCGCCGTGCCTTTCCCTTGAACCAACCCCAAAATACACGCGCGTCCCATAGCGTGGTCACGGCAATGGGAACTTCGCGCGCATTGGCGGCACTGGCGGCAGATCACCCGGAGGTGCCCCAGCGCCGTAGGGAAGCTGCCGCCGTAGAGACGCCGCGCGAGATACGTGTTGCAAAGGCACCCTCGCTACGCCGTGACGACGAGAGATTGGCGCACATCGCGTTCCCGTCGCCAGATCGCCCGAGGCGCGTCAGCGCCGCAGGGAAGCTGGCGACGAAAGGAATGCGTTGCAGGATGACACGGGGGTCCAGGGGGCGCAGCCCCTTGGAACGCGGGGGTGCAGGGGGTGTTCGTTACAACACCCCCTGCCCGTCGGAGACATAACGAAATCGAGCTTGAACAAAAGGGCAGTACTGTATTCGTAGAAGCCGCACCCAGCGGCGCGCGACATCTCTTTTGCCTCCCGCCGGAGGCGTAACGAAATCGAGCGCAATCAAACGGGCTGGCGTGTCTTCGTAGAGGCCGCATCCATCAGCACGCGCCTCTTCCCATCTCCTTCGCCGCGCGAATGACTTCAAGGCACCAGCCGCAACACATCCTCCTGCTTGCCGATGACCACCAGCGCGTCCCCGCGCTCCAAAGTTTGGTGCGCCTGCGGCACAAACCGATACTCCTTGCCGCCCGCGGGCTTCACGGCCACCACCATGACCCCGTAGGCGTTGACCAGCTTCAGGTCCAGCAGGGTGCGGCCCGCCCACTTGTCCACCACCAGTTCCTGCACCAGCACCCCGCCGCCCAGGGGCAGCAGGTCGAGCATGCCGGGGTTGGCCAGCCGGTGGGCCACATGGGTGGCCACGTCGTGTTCGGGCAGGATCACCAGGTCCACGCCAAGCCGCGTGAGCACCTTGCGGTGTTCGATGGAGGCCGCCTTGACCCCGATCTTGTGCGCCCCAAGCTCCTGAAGGTTCAGCACCACCAGCAGCGAGGTTTCCATGGAATCGCCCACGCTCACGAACACGATGTCCAGGTCCTGGAAGCGCAGTTGCTGCAATACCGCGATGTCCGCCGCGTTGGCCTGATAGACCTGCGCCAGCACGTCCTGGGCCAGGCGCACGCGGGCCTCGCCGGTATCCAGGCCCACCACGGTGTGCCCCATGCCGGTCAGGGTGCGCCCCAGTTGCAGGCCGAACTTGCCAAGGCCCACGATGCCGATTTCCAGTTTCTTCGCCACGTTCACCATGGTGGTGCTCCCGGATGCGTCGCCTGTCCGCGCGGCCTACCCGATGGGGTAGTCCACCTCGGGCCAGCGGAACTTGGGTTCGCCCTGCAAATGCTGCAAGGTGGCCAGCAGCCAGATGGGGCCGATGCGCCCTATGAACATCAGCAGGGTTATCAAAATCTTGCCGGGCACGCTGAGGTGCGGGGTGACGCCGGTGGTCAGGCCCACGGTGCCGAAGGCGGATACCACCTCGAACATCAGGTCCAGCTGTTCGAACCGGCCATGGGTATGCGGGCTGATGCCGCCCTCGGTCAGGCTGAGCACCATGGTGCCCACGGTCACCACGATGATGGCGAACAGGAACAGGGTCAGCGCCTTGGCCTGGGTGGGGGCGTCCACGGCGCGGCCCAGCAGTACGTTCTGCCGCCTGCCGCGCAACTGCATTTCCACGAATCCGGCCAGCACCCGGAAGCTGGTGGTCTTGATGCCGCCCGCGCACGACCCTGGCGAGCCGCCCACGAACATCAGGCAGATCATCACCATCAGGGTGAAGTCGGTCAGGCGCGCGATGTCCATGGTGTTGAAGCCCGCCGTGCGGCAGGTGACGGACTGGAAGAAGGCGGGCAGCACCAGCCCGGCGGGGCTGAGCCCGGTGTAGTCGCTAAGGTATTCGGCCAGCCAGATCAGCGCGGCCCCGGCCACGATGAGGAACGCGGTGGTGGACAGCACCAGCCGGGTGTGGCGGCTGAGGGGGCGATAGGGCCTGCCGGAAAGTTTCGTCCGCGCGGCCCCCAGCAGTTCGTCGATGACCGAAAAGCCGATGCCCCCCACCACGATCAGGAACATGATCACCAGGTTCACCCCGGCGTGCTCCTGCCACGGCATCAGGTTGTCGGGCCGCAGGCCGAAGCCCGCGTTGCAGAAGGCCGAAACGGCGTGAAACAGCGCGCCGAACGCGCCCATGCCCTGCGGGGCGAAGATGTACAGCAGGCACGCTGCCGCCAGCTCGATGCACAGGATGGTGCGCACCAGCCGGTACAGGAACCGCCCCAGGTGGAACGAGGCGTCGTGCATCAAGGCCTGGCCCACGGCCAGCTTGTCGGTCAGGGAGACACGCCGCCGCAGCAGGAACAGCAGCAGGCTGGAATAGGT
Organism: Desulfovibrio sp.; assembly: GCA_031287575.1. GTDB lineage: Bacteria > Desulfobacterota > Desulfovibrionia > Desulfovibrionales > Desulfovibrionaceae > Cupidesulfovibrio. The sequence continues at coordinate 122,664 of JAITSV010000056.1, read as the reverse complement.
CATGATGCCGAGGCCGCCAAGCTGGATGAGTATGAGGATGATCCACTGCCCGGCCTGGCTGAAGGTGGTGCCCGTGTCCACCACGGACAGCCCGGTGACGCACACGGCGGAGGTGGCGGTGAACAGCGCGTCCACGAAGGCCAGCCCCTGGCCGCCCGCCGCCGGGGCGTGGCTGATGTCCAGGTACAGCAGCGCGGCCCCGGCAAGGATGGCGCCCGCGAACGAGTACACCGGCAGGATGAGGGGCGAGAGCAGGCGACGGTGGAGCATTCCTGAAACTATCCCGGTTCGTTCGGCGCGGCAAGCGGGGTGCGGCGCGGCTTGCAATGGATGCGCCGCTGCACTACGTTGCCCGGACGTGAGGACATGCAGCCATCCGGACGCGGGGGCGCATTCCGCCACGGGCAGGCGTGGGGACGTCGGCCCCATGGCGGTGCGCACCGTGTGCCGACTGCGGGCTGAACGCCTTGCCCGGATGTGAGGACGTGGGGACGTGCGAACATCCGGTCCGACGTGAGGTTTTGTTCCGTTTTTCCGCACCGTCAACGACAAGCGAGGCATTCATGGCCCTGTTCACCAAGGACGAGGCGCTGCGCTACCATTCCTGCGGCCACCCCGGGAAGGTCGAGGTGGTTCCCGTAAAGCCCTGCGCCACCCAGAAGCATCTTTCCATGGCCTACACCCCCGGCGTCGCCGAGGTGTGCCGCGCCATCCACGCCGACGTTTCACTGGGCTACGACTACACCAACAAGGGCAACCTGGTGGCCGTGGTCAGCAACGGCACGGCGGTGCTGGGGCTTGGCAACATCGGGCCGCTGGCGGGCAAGCCGGTGATGGAAGGCAAGGGCGTCCTGTTCAAGATTTTCGCGGACATCGACGTGTACGACCTGTCCATCGACCAGAAGGACCCCAAGAAGATCATCGAATTCGTGAAGATGCTGGAACCCACCTTTGGCGGCATCAACCTTGAGGACATCAAGGCGCCGGAATGCTTCGAGGTGGAGCAGACGCTCATCCCGCAGATGGACATCCCGGTGTTTCACGACGACCAGCACGGTACGGCCATCATCTCGGGCGCGGGGCTCATCTCCGCGCTGGAAATGACCAGACGCCTGCCGCAGGACGTCAAGCTGGTGATCAGCGGGGCGGGGGCCGCGGCCATCGCCTGCACCCGGTTCTTCGAATCGTTCGGCGTGCGGCGCGAGAACGTGTTCATGTTCGACTCGCGCGGGCTCATCCACAAGGGCCGCACCGACCTGAACCCCCAGAAGCTGGAATTCGCGCAGGAACGGGACCACGGCAGCCTCGCCGAGGTCATGCACGGCGCGGACTGCTTCCTGGGCCTGTCCGTGGGGGGCATGGTCACCCAGGACATGGTGCGTTCCATGGCCCCGAACCCCATCATCTTCGCCTGCGCCAACCCCGACCCGGAAATCTCCTACGGGGACGCCAGGGCCGCGCGCGAGGACGTGATCATGGCCACGGGGCGCTCCGACTACCCCAACCAGATCAACAACGTGCTGGGCTTTCCGTTCATCTTCCGGGGCGCGCTGGACACCCGCGCCAGCGCCATCAACGAGGAAATGAAGCTGGCCGCCGCCCGCGCCCTGGCCGCCCTGGCGCGCGAACCCGTGCCCGCCGAGGTGCTGGCCGCCTACGACCTGTCCGAACTGGCGTACGGGGTGGACTACATCATCCCCAAGGCGCTGGACCCGCGCGTCATCGAATGGGTGGCCCCGGCCGTGGCCGAAGCCGCCATGCGCACCGGCGTGGCGCGTCGTCAACTGGACCTGGCCGCCTACAAGGTGGAACTGCGCGAGCGCATGCAGGCCGCGCGTGCCCGTATCGGGCAGTTTATCGATACGTATGGGTTAGATTTTTAAAGGATTTTGAAGGGGATAAACGGGGGAGGGAGGAAACCCCTTTTCACGCTTTGCGGTCGCCATCTGTAAGCATCACGCTTCGCGTTTTGCTAACAGCTGCCGCAAAAGGGGTTTCCTCCCTCCCCGAACCCCTCCCTCCAAAACGTTTTCATTGTGGATAATCGGGTACGCAGCACGGGCTGTCTGTGCCGGGTGCCGTTGCAACAACCCTAATGAAAAGTTTTGGAGGATGGGGGTCCGGGGGAAGGAACCTTTCCCAAAAGGTTCCTTCCCCCGGTTCCTTCTTTCTCCGACAAGGATTATCCTGAGTGAATCGCGCCGGAGAGGCGCGTGATGGAGGTGTGACGTGGACATTCGCTTTCAGGTGGGCGGTCCTGCCCAGTGGCGTGCGGATGCGGTGATCGTGTTCCTGTTCGAGGGCGAGGCCCTTGCGGACGCGGCGCCGGAACTGCTGGAGGCCGCGCCGTGGCTGGGCATTGCCCCTGCGGTGCGTGATTTTCGGGGCAGGAAGGACGAGGTTGCCGTGTTCCACGGGCACCCGGACCTGGCGGTGCCGCGCGTGATCGCGGCGGGCCTTGGCAAGCGCGAGGCGTTCGCGGCCACGGCCCCTGCCGTGCTGCGCGCGGCGGCGGGCGCGGCCCTGCGCCGCTGCCGCGAACTGAAGATAGAGACGGTGGCGATGGACGCTTCGTCCCTTGTTCGATTGGACGCTTCGTCCCTTGTTCGATTGGACGCGGTGGCCTTGGCGCGCGTCACGCCGACCGGCGACGGCGCCCCGGCATGGTCCCCCTTCGAGGAAGCCGTGTGCGGCGCGCTGCTGGGCCTGTATCGCTATGACAGGTTCAAGACCAACGGCAATGGCAACGGCGGCGCCGAAGCTGCGACCGACGCCCGCTTCGAGCCGCGCTGGCTGGCCCTGCTGTGCGCCGAAGCCTCGGTGCCGGACGACCTGCACGCCGCCGCCCGCCGGGGCGAGGCCGCAGCCGCCGGGGTGGCCCTGGCGCGCGACCTGGTCAACGGCCCGCCCAACTTCGTCACCCCCGGCCATCTGGCCGAGCAGGCCGTGACCATTGCCAGGAAGTACGGCATGCAGGCCCGTTCGCTGGGCCGCGCCGAACTGGTGGAGATGGGCATGGGAGCCTTTGCCTCGGTGTTCCGTGGTGCCGAGGAAGAGCCCCGGCTGGTGGTCATCGAGCATGCCCCCAAGGGCACCGAAGACCAGAAGCCGCTGGTGTTCGTGGGCAAGGGCATCACCTTCGACACGGGCGGCATCAGCCTGAAGCCCCCCGCCAAGATGCACGAGATGAAGGGCGACATGGCGGGCGCGGCGGCCATCCTTGGCCTGTTCGAGGCGCTGGGTCGTTCCGACGTGCCCCGCCGGGTGGTGGGCATCATGCCCTGCACCGAGAACATGCCCGACGGCCGGGCCACCCGCCCCGGCGACATCGTGTCCACCCTGTCCGGCAAGACGGTGGAGATCATCAACACCGACGCCGAAGGACGGCTGGTGCTGTGCGACGCCCTGACCTGGGCCCAGCGCGAATACGATCCCGAAGTGATGGTGGACCTGGCCACCCTGACCGGGGCCTGCGTGGTGGCGCTGGGCACGGACGTGGCGGCGGTGTTCGCCAACGACGACGGGTTGTCGGGCCGCATCCGCGCCGTGGGCGACGTGGTGGGCGACCGCTTCTGGCCCCTGCCGCTGTGGGACATGTACTTCGAGAACCTGAAGAGCGACGTGGCCGACATCGCCAACGTGGGCCCGCGCGAGGGTGGAGCGGTCAACGCGGCGCTGTTCCTGAAGCAGTTCGTGGACAAGGGCGTGCGCTGGGCGCACCTGGACATTGCCGGGCCTGCCTATACCGCCAAGAAAAGCTCCACCTGCCCTGGCGGGGGCACCGGCTTTGCGGTGCGCACGCTGCTGGAACTGGTGCGCGGCGGCGTGTAGCGCCCGACATCGAATCCGGAAAACGACCAGCGGGCCGCGAGGGGAAACCTTCGCGGCCCGCATGCGTTGCGGTGGGGTGCGTGCCCGGCAGGGATGCCGGGGAAATGTTTCGGGAGGAGGCTCTACGCTTCTTCCTCGTCCAGCAACAACCCCTCGGGCAGGAAAATGTCGGGCACTTCCCCGGCGAACACCCGGTTGCGGCCCTGTTCCTTGGCCAGATACAGCTTCTGGTCGGCCTTGCGGATGTGGTAGTCGATGTCGCCTTCCGGGCCACAGGTGTGCACCCCGAAGGACAGGGTAACGCTGACGGGGATGCCGTGGTACGAGTATTCCATGGCTTCCACCTGGCCGCGCAGCTTTTCGGCCAGCCGGGCGGCCCCGGCCTCGTCGGTTTCCGGCAGCAGCAGCAGGAATTCCTCGCCGCCCCAGCGGCAGATGGTGTCCTGGTGGCGCAGGTTGTCGTGCAGCAGCCCGGCCACCGATTGCAGCACCTGGTCGCCGCACTGGTGGCCGTAACAGTCGTTCACCGACTTGAAGTGGTCGATGTCGCAGATGGCGATGGACAGCGGCCTGCCGGTGCGGCGGGCGCGCACCTGCTCGTATTCCAGCCGTTCGCACAGGGCGCGCCGGTTGGCGAGGCCGGTCAGTTCGTCGGTGCGGGCGCTTTCGGCCAGCTGCTGGGTAAGCAGGATGAGCAGGCGCTGGGTGTGGCGGCGGGTGTATTCCGCAAGCCCCGCGAAGATGCCGCAGCACAGCAGGGCCACCATGTAGCGGATGCGGAAGGCCTGCGAGTAGTCGGCGTACAGGAAGGGATCGCCGGGCAGGAACAGGATGGCGCCCACCCCCAGCAGCAGGGCGCCCATCAGCAGGATGCCGATGGACAGGCCGAAGGTCAGCATGACCACGGGCGGAAAGATGAACAGCCACACGAAACCGCTGCCCTCCACGCCGCCGTGGGACACCATGTACAGCGACAGGGCAAACAGCGCCAGCACCAGCGTGGTGCTGGGCAGCACGTGGCGGCCGGTGCGGCCCACCCAGAACAGCCCGAACAGGGCAAGGATAAGCATCACCAGCAGGAACAGCGTGAAGGTGTTCTGCCCCTGTATGAAATCCAGCAGGGCCATTACGGCGGAGAACAGCGCCGTGACACCGTAGAACAGGTTCGCCACCCCGGTGACGCGCGCGGTCTCCGGGTCGGCGTCGTCCTGCAGGCCGTTGGCCAGCAGGGCGTTCATGCAGTGGTGCAACCTGTTCTTGTCGTGCACTGATGCCTCTCGTGCCACAATGGGGGCGGACAAAGCCGCGCATGCCCGCAACGCGCCACGGCATGCGGTGCCGGGGCGAAGGTCGGGCTGGCGTGTCCATGCGTGAGGGGAACGCAAGGGGTGTGCCGGGCGGGCCGGCAGCGGCGTTCTCCCCGCACGTTTCCCCAAACGTGCCGTACGCGCGCCTGCCGGATGGAACCTGGGAACAGTGAAACCGTGAAGCCATGCCGCGTGACGTTGCCGGGTGGTGCGGGCCACCGCCGATGCGGCTGGCCGGGAAATTTCCGGTAACTGGCAGGTAGCTGGCCGACCTGGTGGACAATCAGCCGGTTCGACATGATCCACCTGGCGGATTCCCCACCGGGTTGACCAGGCAACTGGCCCGACAGGCCATGGTCGGTCGCGCGGCAGGCGAACCGGTCGTCGGCCACCCTTCCCTTTACGGCGAAACATGGCCCGGCCTTTAGGCCTTGTTGGATATGGCCTGCAAGATGCTACAGCCTCGCCATAGCACAGCGTTGCCCACCCTGTCAGCGGCAAGTCCACCCTCATGTCATGCCCTACTCCAAAATGGGTGGAATGCCCACCGGGCGTGCAGTCCTTGTCGTACGCGGTCAATGATTGCAGGACTCTGTGACGTTCGTGCGAAATGGGGGAAAATACCGTTGACAAGGCCCCCCTCTGTCAATAGAAGGTGCCACTCTTCCCACGCATGCGCGCCCCTGCCCTGCACCCGCGCACGGGGGATAGAGAGAGGCTCTGGCCGGCCCGCCGCAAAGGCGGCGCCGTGGCATGCACCTGTAAACGGGGTATGTATGAGGTTCGGGAATTGGCAAGAAACCGTACGCTGCAACAGTGGAGTGTCGAAGACTCCGCTGAGCTCTATGGCATCCGCAATTGGGGTGCCGGGTACTTCGATGTCGCCCCGGGCGGCGATGTCGTGGTCTATCCTTTCGGAGACAACCGCGGTCCTGCCGTAAGCATTCCGGAAATCATCCGGGGCATGCGGGAGCGCGGCTATGACATGCCGGTGCTCCTGCGCATCGAGAACATTCTCGATTCCCAGATCACCAGTCTTCACCAATCCTTCCGCAAGGCCATCGGGTCGCTCGGCTACAAGGGCGAATACCGGGGCATCTTCCCCATCAAGGTCAATCAGCAGCAGCAGGTGGTCGAAAAGATCGCCCAGTTCGGCTCCCGCTACCACCACGGTCTCGAGGTGGGCAGCAAGGCCGAACTCATCGCCGCCGTCTCGCAACTGCGCGACCACGAGGCCTGCCTGGTCTGCAACGGCTACAAGGACGAGGAGTTCATCGACCTTGGCCTGCACGCCGTGCGCATGGGCTACAAGTGCTTCTTCGTGCTGGAAATGGCCAGCGAGCTGCCGCTGATCCTGGAACGCTCCAAGTGCCTTGGCGTGCGTCCGCTCATCGGCGTGCGCGCCAAGCTGTCCGTGAAGGCGGGCGGCCACTGGACCGATTCCGGCGGCGAACGCTCCACCTTCGGCCTGACCACGGCGCAGATCGTCGACGTGGTGGACCAGCTGAAGGACCACGACATGCTCGATTGCTTCCAGTTGCTGCACTACCACCTGGGGTCGCAGGTGCCGAACATCCGCGACATCCGCGCCGCCGTCATGGAAGCCTGCCGCATCTACGGCGGCCTGGTGGCCGAAGGCGCGGCCATGGGCTACCTGGACCTTGGCGGGGGCCTTGCCGTGGACTACGACGGCTCGCACACCAACTACGTGAGCAGCCGCAACTACAGCCTCGACGAATACTGCGCGGACATCATCGAGGCGGTGATGAACATCCTCGACGAGGAAGGCATCGCCCATCCGCACATCGTCACCGAATCGGGCCGCGCCACCGTGGCCTACTACTCCATGCTGCTGTTCAACATCCTGGACGTGAGCCGCGTGGAGATCGGCAACCTGCCCGACATCCTGCCCGACGACTGCCCCGAGCCCGTGCGCAACATGCGCGAGGCGCTGGCCGGTCTTACCCTGCGCAACCTGCAGGAATGCTACAACGACGCCGTGTACTACCGCGACGAAGTGCGCCAGCAGTTCCTGACCGGGCGCATCACCCTGCGCGAACGCACCCTTGGCGAACGCTACTTCTGGGCCATCATGAAGCGCATCGCCCAGGAAAAGCAGAAGCTGAAGCACGTGCCGAAAGACCTTGCCGAGATAGACGTGGCCCTGGCCGACATCTACTACGGCAACTTCAGCGTGTTCCAGTCGCTGCCCGATTCGTGGGCCATCGACCAGCTGTTTCCGGTGGTGCCCCTGCACCGCCTGAACGAGCTGCCTTCGCGCCAGGGCATCCTGTCCGACATCACCTGCGACAGCGACGGCCGCATCGACCACTTCATCGACCCGCAAGGCGTGAAGGGCACCCTGGACCTGCACCCCCTGAAGGACGGCGAGGAATACTACCTCGGCGTGTTCCTGGTGGGGGCCTATCAGGAAACCCTGGGCGACCTGCACAACCTGCTGGGCGACACCAACGTGGTCTCGGTGCGCGTGCACGAGGACGGCAGCTACGAATTCGTGCGCGAACTGCGCGGCGATTCCGTGGCCGACATCCTGTCGTACGTGGAATACGACCCCCGACGCATCATCGACGACATCCGCGAGGCCGCGGAACAGGCCGTGCGCGAGGGGCGCATCACCCCCTCGGACCGGTACCGGGTGATGCAGGCGTATGAGGATGGGTTGCGGGGCTACACCTACTTCGAACGCTAGGCGACAGGCGGTTTCGTCCGCTGGTCATCGTCAGACATCATCTTTCATTTCGGTCGTGTACGGAAGAGTACACTCCCATCATGAAAGACTCGTCTTCCTTGCCAGCGAACGAAATCGCACTGTCGCCATGGGCGGCGGTGTCGTGAAGAAGGCTTGGGCCTTCAAAGCCTCCGCACCCATCGAAGCAGGATACCCTTGATGCATGCCCTGCCGATCGCATGGTATGCTGACGTCGGCCACCGGCGCATACAGGCAACAAGCGGGGCCGTCCCATGGTGTGGGGCAGGCCGTTCGGGATAACCACAGCAGTGTCGCGCGGTCGCGCGTTTCCGGGCACGGGTGTTCGGGGCGGGCGGGGTGCGCAAAGGAGTGCGTCATGGCACGTGTCCTCATCATCGGCGCTGGCGGCGTGGGCGGCGTGGTCGTCCACAAGTGCGCGCAGGTTCCCTCCGTGTTTTCCGAAATCATGCTGGCAAGCCGCACCAGGTCGAAGTGCGACGCCATTGCCGCGGACGTGAAGGCCCGCACCGGGCGCACCATCGAAACGGCCAAGGTGGACGCCGACAACGTGCCCGAGCTGGTGGCGCTGATCCGCGCGTACAAGCCGGACATGGTGCTGAACATCGCCCTGCCGTACCAGGACCTGACCATCATGGACGCCTGCCTCGAAACCGGCGTGCACTACCTGGACACCGCCAACTACGAGCCGCTGGACGAAGCCAAGTTCGAGTACAAGTGGCAGTGGGCCTACCAGGAACGCTTCGAGAAGGCCGGGTTGATGGCCCTTCTGGGCAGCGGCTTCGACCCCGGCGTGACCAACGTGTTCTGCGCCTACGTCATGAAGCACCTGCTGGACGAGGTGCACGTGCTCGACATCATCGACTGCAACGCGGGCGACCACGGGCACCCCTTTGCCACCAACTTCAACCCGGAAATCAACATCCGCGAAGTGACCGCACGCGGCCGCTACTGGGAACGGGGCGAGTGGGTGGAAACCGATCCCCTGTCGTGGTCCATGAACTACGATTTTCCGGAGGGCATCGGCGCCAAGAAGTGCTTCCTCATGTATCACGAGGAACTGGAATCGCTGGTGCAGAACCTGAAGGGCCTGAAGCGCGCCCGGTTCTGGATGACCTTTTCGGACAATTACCTGAACCACCTGAAGGTGCTGGAAAACGTGGGCATGACCCGCATCGACGAAGTGGAGCACGACGGCAAGAAGATCGTGCCCATCCAGTTCTTGCGCGCGCTGCTGCCCGACCCGGCATCCCTCGGCCCGCGCACCAAGGGCAAGACCTGCATCGGCTGCCTGATGCAGGGGGTGAAGGACGGCAAGCCCAAGACCGTCTACATCTACAACGTGTGCGACCATCAGGAGGCCTACCGCGAGGTGGGCTCGCAGGCCATTTCGTACACCACCGGCGTGCCCGCCATGATCGGCGCCATGATGATGGTGACCGGCAAGTGGTCCGGCAAGGGCGTGTACAACATGGAACAGCTGGACCCCGACCCGTTCATGGATGCCCTGAACAAGCACGGCTTGCCGTGGGTTGTGGTGGAAAAATAGACATTCGGGGGAGTTTGCCCTCCGGCTGCGTCAGAAAGGTCTTCCGCTTCGGTCACGTACCAAATCCGTACGCTCCCTCAGCGGAAGACCTTTCTTTCTTGCCGGAGAACAAAATCCCTCTGAATGCCGATTGTCTCGGCACAGTGAGCAGCATGAATTCCGGGGGGGCGCGCTGGTGATCCCCCGGTCCTTGTCCTGCCGCGTGGGTGGAGGCAGGCGTTTTCTTCGGGAATCCGTGTGCTATTCTGGATTCTAGAATGTAGAATGTCGGCAGTGTGGTTGCCGGAAATTGTCTCGTCACGTTGAGGGGGCGGGGCACGTGAACTAGCTGCGGCAGCAGTCCCCCAGCCTCCAGGGAGTACCCCCAGAATGATGGACCAAGCCTATCTCGCCAAGCTCGACCCCACCCGCTTCCCGTCCCCGTGCTTCGTGGTGGATGAGGCCCGCATCGAGGCCAACGCCGCCATCCTGGACACGGTGCAGCGCCGCACCGGGGCCAGGGTGCTGCTGGCGCTGAAGGGCTTTGCCATGTGGAGCCTGTTTCCGCTGCTGTCGCGCGCGCATGGCGGGGTGCTGCACGGCACCTGCGCCAGTTCCCCGCACGAGGCGCGCCTGGGCCGCGAGGAATTCGGGGGCGAGGTGCACGCCTTTGCCGCCGGGTACAGCGACGCGGACATGGCCGAACTGGTGACCCTGGCCGACCATCTGGTGTTCAACTCGTTCGCGCAGTGGGACCGTTTCCGCCCGGCGGTGGCGGCGGCGGGGCGGCCCATCGAGTGCGGCATCCGCATCAATCCGGAGCATTCCGAAGGGGCCGTGGCCATCTACAACCCGTGTTCGCCCGGTTCTCGCCTGGGCGTGCGGCCCCACCACTTCAAGGCCGCCCTGGCGGAGGCGGCGGCGCGCGGGCAGGACGCGCTGGACGGCATCTCCGGCCTGCATTTCCATACCCTGTGCGAGCAGGACGCCGACGCGCTGGACCGCACCCTGGACGCGGTGGAGGCGAAATTCGGCGCGCACCTTTCGCGCATGAAATGGCTGAATTTCGGCGGCGGGCACCACGTCACCCGTCCCGGCTACGACCTGGACCTGCTGTGCCGGTGCATCGACCGCATGCAGCAGAAGTACGGGGTGCAGGTGTACATCGAGCCGGGCGAGGCCGTGGCCCTGAACGCCGGGGTGCTGTTGTGCACCGTGCTGGACGTGGTGCAGGCCGACATGCCCGTTGCCATCCTGGATGCCTCCGCCGCCGCGCACATGCCCGACGTGCTGGAAATGCCCTACCGCCCCGGCTGCATCGGCTCCGGCCTGCCGGGGGAGAAGGCGTGGACCTGCCGCTTCGCGGGCAAGTCGTGTCTGGCGGGCGACGTCATCGGCGAATACTCGTTCGATGCGCCCCTGCAACCCGGCGACCGGCTGGCCTTCCTGGACATGGCCATCTACAGCATGGTCAAGACCACCACCTTCAACGGGCTGCAACTGCCCGCCATCGCCCGCTACCGGCCAGCCGAAACGGAAGGTGGCGCCGAAGGGCGGGGCGCGCGGCGCGAGGTGGTGCGCTCGTTCGGGTACGAGGCGTTCAAGTACCGTCTGTCCTGATCGCCTGTCCTGACCACCTGTTCTGGCCACCTGTTCTGGCCGTTGCCCGGGCAGGGGGCGGGCGGACGCCGGTGCGCGGCGCTTGCGCGGCATGGTCGACATGCTTACCGTCCGGTGACAGGCGCATTCCACCGGAGGCCGTCATGATCGACATCAAGCCCGATGCCTTGCGCCACGTGGCCGGGCGCGGCGGGCACGTGACGCTGTACTACCAGCCCCTGCGCGGCTGCTGAGGCGGCGGCTCGCTGCTGAGCCTCCCCGCCGTGCGCGTGGGCAAACCCAAGGGGCGCGAGGCCGCCCGGTTCCGGCGCGAGGAACGCGACGGCGTGACCATCTGGTCCGACCCGGACCTGCGGCCCGAACGTACCGGCGGCAGCGTGGTGGTGCGGTTGCGCCGCCTGCTGTGGCTGTGGCCGTATCTGGACATCATCGCGGCGGAAAAGTCGGCGCTGTAGCGCCGCCATGCCCGCACGCACCGCGCGGGCGGCGTGTTTCGTTTGATGGTTTCGGCTGCCGCCCTTGTGCAAGGGCGGCGTTGTTGGAAGGGCCGCGCGGCGTGTCAGGGGTGTCATGCCGTTGCGGAGGGGAAACAGCCGCCTCCCCGCGCGGGAAGGCGTTACCGGAGCTTGCCATGCGGCACGCCGAAGGGCGTTTTCTGGCCTCTGAACTGGACGCTGTCGCGCCGGAAGAGGCGCGTTTTCATGTCATTCCCGTCCCCTACGAAGAAAGCGTTTCCTACGGCGGGGGTACGGCGGCGGGGCCGGACGCCATTCTTGCGGCATCGGACCAACTGGAACTGTGGGACGGCGAATCGGTGCCCGCAGAACTGGGCATCCACACCGCGCCCGCCGTGGACTGTTCCGGCGGGGCGGAGGCGGTGCTGGCGCGCATCGAGGCGGCCACGGCCACGGTCCTGTCCCACGGGGGGCTGCCCGTGCTGCTGGGCGGCGAGCATACCGTCACCCTGGGGGCGTTGCGGGCGCTGCACCGCCAGCACGGCACCTTCGGTGTCATCCAGTTCGACGCCCACGCCGACCTGCGCGACAACTACGGCGGCACGCCCTACAGCCACGCGGCGGTGATGCGCCGCGCCGTGGCCGACCTTGGCTTGTCGCTGTTCCAGATCGGGGTGCGCGCCCTGTGCCGCGAAGAGGTGGACTGCCGCGCCGCGCTGGGCATCGGCCATCTGGACGCCGCCGCGCTGGCCCGCCACGGCATCCCCGACCCGTTGCTGCCGCCGGACTTTCCGGAACGCATCTACGTGACCTTCGACGTGGACGGGCTGGACCCGTCCATCATGCCCGCCACCGGCACCCCGGTGCCCGGCGGCCTCGGCTGGTACGACGCCCGGCGCTGCCTGGAACTGGCCATGGCCGGGCGTCGGGTGCTGGGCTTCGACGTGGTGGAACTGGCCCCCATGCCTGGCTTCCACGCGGCGGACTTCGCGGCGGCGCGGCTGGTGTACGACATCATGGGACTGGTGCAGCGGCTGGGCAGCTGAGCACCGCGCCGTTTCACGTTCCCTCCCTTTATCCGCAAGCGCTCCCCACGCGCTTTCCCCATGCGCGGCCCGGCCTTTTCGCGCATGCCACGGGGACTGCATGTCCACCTGCCCCGGCCGGCCCCGGTCCGCCCCGGCCCGCATCCGTCCGCACCACAATGAAAGCGCCCCGGCTTCCGGATGTTTCCGGGCCGGGGCGTTCGCCTTCAGATAGTACTGGGCAGTGCGGATGCCGCGCCCCCCGCCGGGACGCCGGGCTACACCGTCCATCGGCCCTGCCCGGTCAGATACCGCCTCCCCAGTCGCGGGGCACGGTCAGCCGTCTGCCCCGTGCCAGCAGCGCGGTGAATTCTTCCGGCGGCAGGGGGCGGCTGAACAGGAATCCCTGCACCTCGTGGCAGCCTTCCAGCAGCAGGAAGTTGAGCTGTTCCGGCGTTTCCACCCCTTCGGCCACCACGCGCAGACCCAGTCTGTCGGCCATGGTGATGATGGTGGCGGCGATGGCCGCGTCGTTGGGGTCGTCGGGGATGTCGCGGATGAACGAACGGTCGATCTTCAGCGAGGTCAGCGGCAGGTTCTTGAGCTGGTACAGCGAGGAATACCCGGTGCCGAAATCGTCCACCGAAAGGGCGATGCCCATCTCCGCCAACTGGTTCAGCTTGCGGATGGCGTGGTCCGCGTCGGTGACGATGGTGGATTCGGTGATTTCCAGTTCCAGCAGGTGCGGCGGCAGGCCCGTTTCGGCCAGTACGTCGGCCACCATGCCCACCAGATTGCGGTGGCGGAACTGGTGTACCGAAAGGTTCACGGCCACGTGCAGGTCGGCATGCCCGGCATCGCACAGGGCGTGGGTTTTCGCGCAGGCCAGGCGCAACATGTGCTCGCCAAGGGGGACGATGAGGCCCGTGGCCTCGGCCAGGGGGATGAATTCCGCCGGGTGTTCCTGGCTGCCGTCGGCGCGGGTCCAGCGGGCCAGGGCCTCCATGCCGGTGATCAGGCCGGTGTTCAGGTCCACGCGCGGCTGGTAGTGGGCGGTGATGTCTCCGGCGGCCAGGGCGCGGTGCAGATCGCCTTCCAGCGACAGGCGGCGCACGGCGCGCTCGTTCATGGCCGGGGTGAACAGGTGGTAGCGGCGCTTGCCCTGTTCCTTGGCGCGGGACATGGCGATGTCGGCGTTGCGCACCAGGGTGTCCGGGTCGTCCCCGTCATCGGGAAACAGGGCTATGCCCACGCTGGCGCCCACGAACAGTTCGTGCTCCTGCACGCGCACCGGTTCGGTGAACCGGGCCAGCAGCCGTTCGGCCACCTGCGCGGCGTCGCGCTCGTTCTCCACGTCTTGCAGCACCACCACGAATTCGTCGCCGCCCACGCGGGCCAGGGTGTCCTGCGGGCGGACCATCTGGCGCATCTGCTCGGCGGCCTGTTGCAGGTAGATGTCGCCCACCATGTGGCCCAGGCTGTCGTTGACCTGCTTGAAGTTGTCCAGGTCCACGGACAGCACGGCCACCTTGCGGCCCTCGCGCCGGGCGCCGTTGATGGCCATGCCCAGACGGTCGCGCAGCAGGGCGCGGTTGGGCAGGCCGGTGAGCGCGTCGTGGTGGGCCTGATGCTGGATCTGCGATTCCTTGGCCTTCAGTTCCGTGATGTCGTGGAACACGGCCACGTAGTACTCGGTGCGTCCGGTGGGGCCGGGAATGGCGCTGATGCTCAGCCATTCGGGGTAGACTTCGCCGTTCCTGCGGCGGTTCCATATCTCGTCTTCCCAGCGGCCTTCCCCCACCAGGGCACGCCACATGTCCTCGTAGAAGGAACTGTCGTGATGGTGCGATTTCAGGATGCGCGGGGTCTGGCCCACGGCGTCTTCCGCCGGGTAGCCGGTGATGGTGGTGAAGGCCGGGTTCACCGCCACGATGGCCCCTTCCGGGTCGGTGATGCAGATGCCTTCCAGCGCGTTGCGGAATACCCGTTCGAACAGCCGGGCCTGGCGTTCGGCGGCGCGGCGTCCGGAAATGTCGTGCACCACCACCAGCGCGGCCATGCCCTCGCCCCGCAGCAGGGACAGGGGCAGGGGCTCCACGCTCACCTCGGTCTCGTGATCGCCATGGGCGGTGGCGCAGACCCCTTCCATGCAGAAGCCGCCCGTGGGGCAGAATCCGTTAGCGGAACCGGCGTTGTCCGTGCCCTGGCGCGGTTCCGTCAGGGTGGCGTCTTGTGGGGTGGCGTCTGGCGGGATTGCACTGGGCAGGGGGCACCCGGTCAGCAGATTGTCGATGCGGGCCTCGATGTCCGGCGGCAGCAGGTCCGCCGTGCGCAGGGACAGCAGGGTTTCGCGCGGGTGGCCGGACATGCGTTCTGCGGCGCGGTTGCAGTCCACGATGCGCCCCCCTTCGCCGCGCACGTACACGGCGTCCGGGGCCAGTTCGAACAGCGCGCGGAAGCGGGCGGTGCTTTCGGCAAGCGCGGCGGTGCGCTGGCGCACCTCTTCCTCTATTTCGCCCTGGACCAGGGCGGTGACGTCGAAGGCCAGGCCCAGCACGGCGCCCGGCCCGGCCACCTCGTGCGGCAGGGGCAGCTTGGCCACGCGGAGCACGCGTTCGGCCTCGTCGTCGGGCAGCATGCGTTCGCACAGCAGGGGGGTGCCGTCGGCGGCCACGCGCCGGTCCTCGTCCAGCAGGGCGTTGGCCAGGGCATGGGGAAAGATGTCGCGCGGGGAAAGTCCCACCACGTCCTTGCCGGGCACCCCGGCCAGGTTGGCGTACAGCTGGTTGGCGGCCAGGTAGCGCCCCTGGCCGTCGCGCAGGAACAGCGCCACCATGGGGTTGTCCAGCAGGGCGCGCAGCAGGCCGGACGTTGTTCCGCCGGACGCGCTTTTGCCGGGGGCCTCCGCGTCCGCTAGCCCCCCCGCGGCGCGGTGTTCCTGTTCCTCGTCCCGCATGTCGTCCTGCATATGGCGTGGCATGTGCTGTGGCATGTCGCCCGTCATTCGGAACCCCCCTTCAAAACACGGCGCACGTGGATGTCCAGATGGCATGCCATACCAGAAAGCGCGGGGGGCCGGAAGAGGAGGGGGGGGCCCATTTATCAGCCATCGCCGCTTGTACATCTGTCATTGGCTGCCGTCAGCCGTCCGCCGCATCGCCGCGTGGACGGCAGGGCGCGGGCAGGCGGCCCGAATGGCGAACCGCACGGGGGTTGCGCTGGTTACGCCAGTCGTGCCATTGTGCATGCATCGGCATCCCCCCGCCATGTTGCGAAAACCGTTCACGCGGCCCGATGCATGAAGACACGGCAACGGCGGGGGATGCACCCACGCGACGCACCGGCGCGCACAGCTTGAAGGAGTCGGCGTCATGTCCTACGCACGGATACTGCTTCCCATGGACGGTTCGGAGCATTCGCGCCTGGCCCTGCGCCATGCGGTGAACCTGGCCCGTTGCGGCGGCACGGGGCACGTCGTGCTCATGCACAGCTTTGGCGAGATTCCCGCCCTCATCGGCGGCGACGCGCGCGAGGAACTGGTGCGCGAATGCACCCAGGAGGCGGAGGCCCTGCTGGCCGAGCCGCGCGCCCTGCTGGACGAACTGGGCGTGTCCAATTCCGTGCGCATCGTGGACGGCGCCCCCGGCAGGGCCGTGGTGCGCGTCTGCGACGAGGAAGGCTGCGACACCATCGTCATGGGTTCGCGCGGACTGGGCGATCTGGGCGGCATGCTCATGGGCAGTGTCACCCATCAGGTGCTCCAGTTGTCCAAGGTGCCTGTATTGGTCGTCCGCTAGGCATCGGAGCCATGGTTCGAACCGCCCCTACCGCGCCGCGCGGGCCGCGCCGCGCGCATTCCGGCCGCAGCCGGGCTCTTGCCCATGTCGCGGCTCCGTGGGGTGCGGCATGACCCCCATCCCGGCGGCCACCCTGACCACCCTGCAATGGGTGCTCATCCCCGCCATGTACGGGGTATCCGTGTACGCGGCGGGCCATGCCCTGCTGTACAAGCGCGACCCGCGCGCGGCGCTGGGGTGGATTGCCGTCTGCCTGACCTTTCCCGTGGCCGGGCCGCTGCTCTACTTCCTGTTCGGCATCAACCGCGTGCACAGCCGCGCCGCCCGCCTGCTGGAAGAATCGGAAACCCGCCGCCTGCGCGAAGGGGGCCGCCTGCACGGCGGCCCGGCCCGCAACGAGCCGCCGGGGGCCATGCCGTCCGGCATCGTGCCGTCGCGCTACGAGCGGCTGGCCAGGGTGGGATACGCGGTCACCGATCGCCCCCTGGCCGGGGGCAACCACGTGCAGCCCCTGCACAACGGCGAACAGGCCTACCCCGCCATGCTCGACGCCATCGACAACGCCGAGCACAGCGTCTTTCTGACCACCTACATCTTCGGCACCGGCGACGTGGGCCAGCGCTTCGTGGATGCCCTGGCCGACGCCGCAACGCGCGGGGTGGACGTGCGGGTCATCGTGGACGGCGTGGGCGGCCTGTATCACTGGCCGCGCGCCTGGCGGCGCCTTGCCAGGCGCGGGGTGCGCGTGGAACGCTTTCTGCCGCCGCACCTGGTGCCGTTGCAGCTTTCGGTGAACCTGCGCACCCACCGCAAGGTGCTGGTGTGCGACGGCAAGGTGGGCTTCACCGGGGGCATGAACATCGCCCAGAACCACATGGCCGCGCAGGGCTGCACCCGTTGCGTCACCGACATGCATTTCCTGTTCAGCGGGCCCATCGTGGCCCAGTTGCAGGAGGCCTTCCTGCGCGACTGGGGCTTCGTCACCGGCGAATACGCGCCCGGCCCGCCAGTGCGCGAGGAACCCTGCGGCGATTCGCTGTGCCGCATGGTGCTGGACGGCCCCGGCTTCGGCTTCGAGCGCGTGCACGACCTGCTGGCGGGCGTGGTGGCCGGGGCGGAGCGGTGCATCCACATCATGACGCCCTATTTCCTGCCCTCGCGTGAACTGATCAGCGGGCTGCGGGCCGCCTCGCTGCGCGGGGTGGAGGTCCACTGCGTGCTGCCGGGCCGCAACAACCTGCCCTTCGTGCACTGGGCCACCCGCAACCTGCTGCCCTCGCTGCTGGAAAGCGGGGTGCGGGTGTACTACCAGCCGCCGCCGTTCTGCCACACCAAGCTGCTGCTCATCGACGGCTGCTACGCCCACGTGGGCTCGGCCAACATCGACCCACGCAGCCTGCGCCTGAACTTCGAACTGACGGTGGAGGTGCTGGACACCACCGTGGCCCGCCAGTTGGGCCTGCACTTCGAGGCGGTGCGCGCCGTATCCACTGAGGTGACGCCCCAGTCGCTGGCCGCCCGCAGCATGCCGGTGCGCCTGCGTGATGCCGTGTGCTGGTTGTTTTCCCCTTACCTGTAGGGGCAGCGCCCCGGCATCCATCCCCCTCTTTCGGAAAAATCATCCCGCATCGCGTGCCGGAAGGGTTTTGCAGCCCACCGGCATCATGGCGTTTTTCAAGGGTGCGGGAAGGGGCGCGCGGGGCGGTGCGCCGCGTGCCGCCCTTGCCGAAAGGCGGAAGGTAATGGTGGCGGGTTGTTGCGATGGTGCATCATGGCGCCTATGGCCGTTTCGCGTGGGGCAGGCGCGGGGTTGACACCCCCGGCCAGGAGATTACTAGGGGGGTCGCAACGCAGTTTACCCGGAAGGTAGCCTTCGGAATGAATACGCCTCTCCTGCATCCCGGATCGTGCGGCATGCCGCGCGGCCTGGGCGCATCCGATACCGGTTCCGCCCCCTTGTGTTCCACCTTCGCCGCGCAGGGCATTCCCCGCGTCGGGGTGATGCACGCGCGCGGCACGGGCGTCACCCCCCGCTCCGCGCCGGCGCTGCTTTGCTGCGCCGTGCTGGCCCTGTTGGGCGTGGTGCTGCTGCCCGACGCGGCCTTTGCCTGGGGGCCGGGCGTGCACATGGTGGCAGCGCACTGGCTGCTGCAAAACGCCTCGTTTCTGCCCGCCGCCGTGGGGTCGGCCCTGCTGGCCCATCCGGATGCCTTCCTGTACGGCAGTCTTTCCGCCGACATCTTCATCGGCAAGGGCTGCACCGTCACCCCCGGCCACAGCCACAACTGGAGCACCGGCCACGCCCTGTACGAGGCGGCGGACACCCCGCGCCTGCATGCCTACGCCTGCGGCTACCTTTCACACCTCGCCGCCGATACCGTGGCCCACAACCATTACGTGCCCACGCTGCTGGGGGGCACCCCCGGCACCGGCAAGCTGAGCCACGTGTATGTCGAGATGCAGGCCGACCGCATGGTGGAATGGGACGCGGCGGAGGCCGTCAGCCTGTTCCGCCTGCCCAACGGCGCGGCGGACCGCACACTGCTGCGGGCTACCCACGGCGGGCACTGGCCCTTTGCCTTCAAGAAACGGCTGTTCCGGGGCAGTCTGGCCGTCAGCGGCAAGCAGTCGTGGCGGCGCTCGCTGGGCCTGGTGCACCGGGTCATGCCCCACGCGGCGGACAGGGCCTACCTGCGCGAGATGATCGACGTCAGCGTGCGGGCCGTGGTGGACGTGCTGCGCGACCCGTATGGGTCAGCGGTGACGGGCATCGACCCCATCGGCAGCGACCATCTGGCCGAGGCGCGCGACGTATGCCGGGGCGTGCGTCCCCTGGTCGCGCGCAGGCTTGGCGGCGTGCGCTTTCCGCTGGACGAGCGGCTGATGGACCTGCCCTATCTGCCGGTGCCGTGCCGGGCGGCCTGAGCGGCCCATCTTTCATGCCATGCGAAAAGGCGGCGGGAGCGATTCCGCCGCCTTTTCGCATGCGTGGCCGTGAGCAGGACGAGGGCGCGTGAGGTGGAGAGGAGACGACACGACGCACGGGGGACGGACGGCGGCAGCCCAGCAGCCACGAGGCCAGCGCGCCCGCGCCCACCACGTACGGCACGTCCGCCCCGGCGCGTAGCGCGGCAAAGGCGGCCACGCCGATGACGGCGGGCAGCGACGTGGGGGGCAGCGCCTGGGCCACGCTGATGGCCAGGTTCCGAGGTCGTGTGCCGGTATCTTTTTGGTGCGTACTTGTCGAAAGTGTTTCATTGGGGGAGACTGTGCTCCCCGTCCGCGCGGTGAAGCCATCGGCGGGGACCCCTTCCAATGCAGTGCAAGGAGCACCGATCATGCCGCAAACCGATTCCCCCGTGGCGGTCACCGCCATGCTCACCGCCCGCCCCGGCAGCGAAGCCCGCGCGGCGGAACTCATTGCCGGCATCGTGGCCGCCACGCAACGGCACGAGGGCATGCTGCGTTACGAGGCGCAACAGCAACTGGACGCGCCGCGCAATTTCACCTTCATCGAGCAGTGGACGTCCAGGGCAACCCTGGACGCGCATCTGGCCACGCCCGAACTGCTGGCCTTCCGCGCGGCGGCAGCCGAGGTCTTCGAAGGCCCCGCCGACGTGCGGCTGTGGCGGCTGGTGTAGTGGCGGGAACTATTTCCGGAATCCGGACGGGCCGTGGCGTCTCGGCCCCACCCGCTTGCCGCATCCTCACTTCCGCATTCCCTGACGGGGAGGAGGCCCCCCCATGGTCAACGTGACAAGCAACGTGCCGTCCAGCCCCGCGCCCAGCCCCAGGACCATCACGGGGCGGGTGGACATCGCCCCCCAGGCCTTCGTGGTGCCCATGGCCCAGACCATCGTGGGCTGCATGGCCGATGGCAGGCCCAATTTCATGGCCGTGGCCTGGCTGACCCGGGTCAACTACCAGCCGCCCATGCTGGGCGTGGCCATCAACCGGCGCAACTTCAGCCACGGGGCCATCGCCGCCAGCGGGCAGTTCAGCGTGAACTTCCCCACCGTGGACATGACGGCGGTGACCGACTACACGGGCCTGGCCTCCGGCGCCCGCGTGGACAAGTCCGGCCTGTTCGAGGTGTTCCATGGCCATCTGGACGCGGCACCGCTGATCCGGGAATGCCCGCTGTGCATCGAGTGCCGGGTGCATACCGCCGTGGAACTGCCCAGCAATACCTTTTTCATCGGCGAGATTGTCGGGGCCTGGTGCGCCGAGGACTGTGTGGACGGCGACGGCGCGCCCGACCCCAGGCTGCTGCGGCCCATGCTGCTGACCATGCCCGACAACCGCTACTGGTCCATGGGCGACGTGGTGGGCCGGGCGTGGCACGACGGCAAGTCCCTGCGGCAGAAGGCGGCCAGGGAGTAACCAGGTTCCGGGGGATGCGGTGCCTCACGCCAGGCACTCCAGGCATGGACGGGCGCGGTGCGGAACGCGACCGTCCATGCCTGCCCATGTTTCGAGACAGGAAGGGGCGCGGTTTGCACCGCGCCCCTTCTCGATTTTTCCGCATCCCGGAACAGAGCGGGGCGCGGTTTGCACCGCGCCCCTTCTTGATTCTTCCGGACTTCGGAACAGAGCGGGGCGCGGTTTTCACCGCGCCCCTTCTGTTCCGGGTCGTTTCTCCCCGCTTCCCGGTCAGCTCTCAAGGCAGCCGCACGACCGGCATTCGCCGTGCCGATCGTGCGGGGTATTCATCTAGGCTTCGGGAGCGGCGCCCTCTGCGGGCTTGTCGCTGCTCTTTTCGGCCTTCTTGGACTTTCGGGGCGTGCCCTGCAGGCTCACCACGAACTTGCTGGGCGCGGGCTTGCGATGCTGGTTTTCCATCGACAGGCAGTGCGTGGGGCACGCATCGACGCACACCGAGCAGTACACGCAGGCAAAGGGATCGCAGTCCCACTTGCCTTCCTTGGGGTCCACGGTGATGCACTGCGAAGGGCACTTGATCTGGCAGCTCTTGCAGAAGATGCAGTCGTGGATGTTGTTCACCAGTTTGCCGCGGAAACCCTCGTACGCCGGCCGCGTTTCGAACGGGTAGAGCCGGGTGGAGTATTTCCCCATGATGTTCCGCAGCACGTTGCTGAGCATGTACATGGTCTGGTCTCCTTGCTTACCGCTCGGTGCAGCTGATGCACGGGTCGATGGTCAGGGCCGCGATGGGCACGTCGGCAAGCTGCGCGCCGGGCAGCATGGCCAGAAGCGGCGGGATGTTGGCGAAGGTGGGGGTGCGGATGCGTACCCGCTCCATGTTCTTCGAGCCGTTGCCCTTCAGGTAGTACAGCAACTCGCCGCGCGGCTGTTCGACGCGGCAGACCACCTCGCCGGTGGGCTTGCCGGGAACCTTGGCGGCCAGTTCCGTATCGGGCAGGCGCGAAATGGCCTGACGCACGATATCCATGGATTGCAGCGTTTCCATGAACCGGACCTTGGAACGGGCCCAGCTGTCGCCCTCGGGCGAGGTGACGGGCTCGAAGTCCAGTTCGTCGAAGGCCGCGTAGCCAAGCTGGCGGGCGTCCTGGGCAACGCCGCTGCCGCGCAGGGTGGGGCCGACCGCGCCGAGCTGGAGGGCCTGTTCGGCCGTCAGCACGCCCACGCCCACGGTGCGCTTCTTCACGGTGTAGTCGTCGAGCATGGTCTTCATCAACTGGCGCAGTTCCTTCTCCAGCTTGTCCAGCTCGTCGAGGATCCAGCGCTGCTGGGTCTTGTCCAGGTCGCGGCGCACGCCGCCCACCACGTTGACCGAGATGACCACGCGGTTGCCCGCCGTGGCTTCGTTGATGTCCATGACGCGTTCGCGGATCTTCCAGAACTGCATGAACAGGCTTTCGAAGCCGAAACCGTCGGCGAACAGGCCCAGCCACAGGAGGTGGCTGTGGATACGGTGCAGTTCCGACCAGATCACCCGCAGGTACTTGGCGCGGCTCGGCACTTCCACGTTCATCATGGTTTCAAGGCCCTGGCAGTAGCACATGGCGTGGATGCACGAACAGATGCCGCACACCCGTTCCACGATGTAGACCATCTGGTTGTAATCGCGAATGCTGGCGAGGGTTTCGAGGCCGCGATGCACGTAGCCCAGCGCGGGCACGGCTTCAACGACGGTCTCGTCCTCGACGACCAGTTTCAGGTGCAGGGGTTCCGGCAGAACCGGATGCTGCGGACCGAAAGGAATGATGGTGCGGGACATGAGACCTACCTCTTAATCCTTTTTCTGGATGGTGGAGATCTTGCAGAACGGCGCCGAGATGGTCGAGGTGATTTCCTCGTCCAGGTACAGGGTGCGGTTGAAGTCCAGCACCAGGCCGTCGAACTGCAGGTTGAAGTGGTCGCGCGATTCATTCTCGACCAGCAGCGCGGCGAAGTAGACGGGCGAGATGCTGGGAACCGGCTTGTCCTTGGGATGGGTCAGCCGGAAGTGGGTCATCTCGTTGTTCAGGTCGTAGTGGTAGAAGATATCCACGTTGCCGTCGCCCAGGTCCACCACGGACATGGTGACCAGGCGGTAGCCCTGGTCGAACATGCTCTTGGCCTGCGCGACCACGGCATCCGCGGCGATGGGTGTTGCGTTCAGTATTTCGCTGTGCGTGGGCATTGCTGTCCTCGTTGCCCCGTGCCGGGGCTCGCCGGTCGTTCCGGCGCTTGAGGGTTCGCGCCCGTTTTGTCCGCGAACATGCGGCGAAACGGCGCGGACGTCGGCGGGGCACCCCGCCGTGCGGCCTAGTCGATGACGGTCACCTTGGGCATTTCGCCAAGGCCGAGCTTGGCCTTCACCACGTCAAGGGCGGTGACGACGCCGTCGATGATGGCGTCGGGCTTGGCCGGGCAGCCGGGTACGTACACGTCCACCGGGATGACCTGGTCGACGCCGCCCACCACGTTGTAGCACTCGCGGAACACCCCGCCCGAGGTGCCGCACGCCCCGATGGCGATGACGGCCTTGGGATCGGGCATCTGGTCGTAGATGTTCTTCAGCACCTTCTTGTTGCGGTGGTTCACCGTGCCGGTGACCAGCAGCACGTCGGCATGCTTGGGGTTGCCCACGTTGATGATGCCGAAACGCTCCACGTCGAAGACGGGGGTAAGGCAGGCCAGCACCTCGATATCGCAGCCGTTGCACGACCCGCAGTCGAAATGGACGACCCACGGGGACTTCAGACGGCCCTTGTTGATCCAGTTTTCAAGCAGACCCATTATCGCCTCCTCCCCTTAGCTGACGTAGAGCCAGAGCAGGTTGAACACCGACAACACGAGACCCACGCCCAGTACGTTCTTGAGCATCCACGGCCAGGTCATGCGCGCGCAGATGTTGTCGATCAGGATTTCCGCCGCGTAGGTCACCACCAGCAGGGCGACCATGCCCACGATGCTGGTGTGCCAGAACAGCGAGCACAGGCCCAGGATGAGCACCACGTCGAACCAGTGGCCGATTTCCAGCAGCGCCAGGTGCGGGCCGGAGTATTCGGTCAGCACGCCGCGCACCAGTTCCTGGTGGGCATGGTGGCAGGCCGAGATGTCGAAGGGCGACTTGCGCAGCTTGATGGTCAGCGCGTAGCCCAGCGCGATGAACAGGAAGGGCATGCTGAGCAGCAGCGGCTTGTCCATGGCGTACACGTCGGCGATCTTGAAGCTGCCGGTGGCCATGGAAATGCCCACGAACACCACGATGATCAGCGGCTCGTAGGCCAGCATCTGCAGCAGTTCGCGCTGGGCGCCCACCTGGGCGTAGGGAGAAGGCACGGACAGCGCGCCCACCACCTGGAACACCGCGCCGATGGTCATGACGAAGAAGAGCAGCAAGAGGTCGCCCTGCATGAAGAACAGCAGCACGGCCAGGGCGGAGGACATCACGTAGATGTAGGCCGACATGACCTGCCACGAGTTGACCACCATGGGCGCTTTGCCCAGCAGCTTCAGCACGTCGTAGAACGGCTGGAGGATGGGCGGCCCGAAGCGGGACTGGAGGCGGGCGGTGACGCGGCGGTCGACCCCGGCCAGAAGGCCCCCGACCACCGGGGTGAGGGCAAGCCCGATGAGAGCGGCGATGAACGTCAGCATTACAGCACCCCCCCGAGCATGACCGCAAGCAGCACGATGGCGATCACGTTGATGGACTTCGAGAGTCTGGATTCACCGAACAGGGCTTCCAGGTAGTAGTTGCCGGCGACGGTTTCCACGAACCCGTTCATGGGGCCGTTGAAGCCGATCTTGCCGTCCACCACCTTCTGCGAGCCGCCCATGTAGGGCAGGCTGGCCGCTTCGGGGCCGACCTTCTTCGCGGCGCGCAGGGCGTACATGAAGCCCACGCCCAGCAGCAGGAACAGCGGGTACACCGCGAACACCCCGGCGTTGTTCTCGAACACGCCCATGGAGACGGTGTAGGCGGACGCCTTGGCGTACAGGGCCGTGGCCGGGGCCACCAGCACGCTGTAGACGAAGGGGGAGAGCAGCGACAGGCCCACGGCACCGGCGGCCAGCAGCAGCAGGGGCAGGCGCACCGAGAAGGGCTGGCGTTCGGCGGGCGGGTTTTCGCCCGGCATGGTGGAGCCCAGCATCACGCCGGCCCAGCGGGCCCAGAACAGCACCGTCAGGGCGCTGCCGAGGGCCAGCATGATCACCAGCGGAGGCATGGCGGCGGTGGCGGTGGCGGCGGATTCGAGGGCCATCCACTTGGCCAGCAGCATGCCGAAGGGCGGCAGCATCATGGTCACGATGCCGATCACGGTGATCACCGCGGTGCGGGGCATCACCTTGAACAGGCCGCGCATGGCCTCGATGTCGCGCGAGCCGATCTTCTGCTCGATGGCGCCCACGCACAGGAACAGCAGGCCCTTGGAGATGGCGTGGAAGATGATCAGCATCACGGCGGCGGCGATGGCGGCCGAGGTGTTGATGCCCGCGCAGGCGATGATCAGGCCCAGGTTGGCGATGGTGGAGTAGGCCAGCACCTTCTTGCCGTTGCTCTGGCCCACGGCCAGGGCGGAGGCGGCGATGAAGGTGAACGCGCCGAAGATGGCCACGGCGGCGGAGAGCATGGTGCCCTGGTAGGCCGGAGCCATGCGGATGACCAGATACACGCCCGCCTTGACCATGGTGGACGAGTGCAGCAGCGCGGAAACCGGGGTGGGCGCGACCATGGCGCCGCACAGCCAGCTCTGGAAGGGCACCTGCGCGGCCTTGGTGAAGCCCGCGAAGCACAGGAAGGCCATGGGCAGCAGCATTGCCGCGGTCTTCATGCCCGGGGCGGCCGACCTGGCCAGGATGTCCTGCACCGAAAGGGTGCCCGTGCTCTTCTGCAGGAACATGAGCGCGGCCACGAAGGCGACGCCGCCCGCCATGTTCATCCACAGGGCGCGGGTGGCGTTGGTCTTGGCCTCGTCGGTGCCGTCATGCCCGATGAGCATGAACGAGCACAGGGTGGTCACTTCCCAGAAGAAGTACATCCACGACAGGTTGTTGGCCAGCACCAGGCCGTTCATGGCGCCCAGGAAGAGCAGCATGAAAAAGAAGAACCGCGGTTGGCGGCTCTTGGCGAGGTGCAGGTGCTCCTCGTGCTCCTTCATGTAGCCGAGGCCGTAAAAACAGATCAGGCCCCCCACGATGGAAATGATCAGCACCATGGTCAGCGACAGGCTGTCGGCGTAGAAGCCGGTGACCTGCGCGCCGTGATCCATCAGGAAGAAGTCCAGATAGACCATGCCCAGCACCTGCAGGGCCGTCAGGCCCATGATGAGCAGGTTGCCCATGCGCAGCGCGATGAGAAAGATGAACCCGAGCAGGGCGAAATCAAGAACGGTGATCAGGCCGTTGAGGCTGACGCCAAGAATGGCTTGGGGCGAGTAGGAGAACGAGCCGAGGCCCGCCAGTCCCACCGCCGCCGCGGCGGTTATCGCCACCGATACCGGGACGATGATGTTGCGCGCGGCGTCGCCCCTGACGAAATAGACCGCCAGGGCAGCTAAGAGTGGAAACACGACGCTTCCAAAGACAAGGGTGTCCAGCATACGCACCTCGTAACAAAGGACAAAGGAGAGCCGCGACACCTCCGGGTGGACGTCGCCGCTCACGGATTGCATGCCCCTACAGGCATGGGCCCTTGGATTCCCGCACGGATTCTATGTCCCGGCAACACGGAAACGTCAAGGGAATTGTAAAATACTACAGGTGGTTGGTTGCACAGTCCAATTGGCAGGTAGGAATTAGCTCGTGTCTCATATGTGAGTATTGCTTTTATTTGCACAAGCATGGAGCAATGTCACGGACGCGGGAACTCTTCGGGATGGTCGCCATGCCGCAGGGGGCGGGCCGTTGGGCCATTGTCCTCTCCGTTGCCGGGTGGTGCGTGGCAAGGACGGAAAGGAGGTTCCGGCGGCGATGCCGGAGCGCGGCGTGGTGCCGTCACGCGTTTCAGGGCCCGGACCCACTGTGGCGCCACCGGAGTACGGGGCGAGGCGCGCTGCGGCACATTCGTTGGTACGGGCGGCATGGAGCGCGCAACGGGGTGTCGCCCGCGCAGGGCGGGGAGTGAGTGCGCCCGGTGGAGCATGTGACGAATGGGCACAAGCGGCGGGATGGGGGAGCCTTAGCGTAACGAGGTTTCGATGACCTTTTATTACAATGTGTTGACGGGCTATTGACTTTCTTAAACACTCGTTTAAGTAGGCCGAACGCCCTCCGGGTAAGACCGGAGATGTCCGGCCCGCATCGGCGGGCCCGCGCATGGCCCCCAGCATCCGCTTGCCGGATCGGGGCCGCCCTCCTTTTGCCGTGGCCGCCCGTGGCCGCGCCGTCGGGATGCCTCATGCACGACGCCCTGCCTGCCCGCCAAACCCCAGCCACCCCCGCAACGGCCACCGGGCGCGAACCGCGCACGGCCACGCGGGGCGTGACCACGCAGGAGCGGGCACCGGCTTCCCCTCTGGCCGCGCCCGTCAATCCGCTTGCCGGGGCAACGGATCGGGATGGCCAGGTCCCGGACAGTCAAGCCCAAGACAGCCAGACTCCGGACAGCCGGGTGCGCATCATGGCCGCCGCGGGCGAGACCTTTGCGGAACTGGGCTTCCACCGCGCCTCGCTGCGCGAGATATGCCGCCGCGCGGGCGTCAACGTGGCCCTGGTGAAATACCACTTCGGGGACAAGCAGGGCCTGTACCGCGCGGTGCTGCTGCAACCCTTTCCGGAGCCGCCGCTGCCTCCGTCGTCGTGCCCATCGGGCATGTCCGTTCGCATGTCCGTCCGCGTGCCCGGCGGCGTTGCCGACGGCCCGTCCGGGGCCGCCGCGCCGGAAGCCCGGCTGCGCGCCTTCATCCGCTCGCAGTTGCACCGCACGCGCGGTTCGCGCCGCCCGGAATGGTACAACCGGCTGCTCATCCGCGAGATGACCGACCCCACCGGGGTCATCGGCGACATCGTGGGCAAGGTCATCGGCACGCGCGCGGGCTACCTGGCCGAAACGGTGCGCGAACTGCTGGACGAGCCGGACCGCAGCCGCGCCGTGGCCCTGTGCGCGCTGAGCGTGGTGGGGCAGAGCCTGCACCATCACTTCGCCCGCAACGTCATTCCGCTGCTGTACCCCGAAATTTCGTACGATGCCGCCAGCCTCGACGAGTTGGAGGAGCACATCACCGCCTTTTCACTGGCGGGCATCGCCGCCCTGCGCGAGCGGCTGCGTGCCGCCCGCCCCGAATGCCCAAATTTCAGAGACAGCCCGGATTTCAGAGACAGCCCAGACAATACAGACAGTACCGGCAGCCCCGACGGCGCCACGTCGAGCGCCGCATCCACTCCCCCCACTCCCAGCCGCCAACGGAACCCCGCATGAACATCGACGTCCAGTCCAGACCCCAATTCCGGCCCCGCCCCGCCGCCCCATGTACCGTTGCACCCATCCGGCGCGCGGCGGCCCTCCTGCCAGCCCTGCCCGTCCTGGCCGTCCTGCTGTCGCTGCTGGCCATGCTGGCAGGGTGTTCCGGCGGTGACGACGCCGCCAAGGCCAAGGCCCAGAAGCGGCCCGTGCCCGTGGCCACCGCCCTTGCCGAAAAGCGCGACCTGCCCGTGGTGGTGCGCACCGTGGGCAACGTGGAACCGTACGCCACGGTGTCCGTGAAGTCGCGCGTGGACGGCCAGATCGTGGGCGTGCATTTCAGGGAGGGGCAGGACGTGCGCAAGGGCGACCTGCTGTTCACCGTGGACCGCCGTGCGCTGGAGGCGGCGCTGAACGAGGCCCAGGCCAAGCTGCAACGCGACCGCGTGCTGCTGGCCAAGGCCGACGAGGACGTGCGCCGCTTCGAAAAGCTGGTGGCCGACGGCTACGTCAGCCGCGACCAGTACGAGCAGTACCGGTCCTCCGCCGATTCGCTGCGCGCCACCGTGCGCGCCGACGAGGCCTCGGTGGAGACGGCCAAGGTGCAGCTTTCTTACACCACCATCGTTGCGCCCATGTCGGGCCGCGCCGGGCAGGTCAAGGTGGACCTGGGCAACATGGTGCGCGCCGGGGCGGATACCGTGCTGGTGGTCATCGACCAGATAGAGCCCATCTACGCGGGCTTCGCCCTGCCGGAAATGCACCTGGCCGCCGCCCGCGCGCGCATGGCCGCCGGGGGCGTGCCGGTGGAGGCGCGGGTGCCCGGTTCCGGCAGCGGCGGGGGCGGGGTGTCGGCGCGCGGCACGGTGACCTTCGTGGACAACACGGTGAACACCGCCACCGGCACCATCCGCATGCGCGGCACCTTCGCCAATGAGGCGCGCGTGCTGTGGCCCGGCCAGTTCGTGGACGTGTACGTGGAGCTGGGCCAGGTCCCCGGCGCCGTGGTGGTGCCCGCGCAGGCGGTGCAGACCGGCAGCCAGGGGCTGTTCGCCTACGTGGTGGGCCAGGACAACACCGTGCAGCTGCGCAAGGTGCGCACCGGCCTTGCCCATGACGGCCTGGTGGTGATCGAGGAGGGCGTGGTCCCGGGCGAACGGGTGGTCATTGACGGTCACCTGCGCCTGACCCCCGGTGCCGTGGTGGAGGAAAAGGCCTCCGCCGGGGCGGTTTCCGGCGGGCAGCCGGCAACGCCGGGCGAATCTGCCGCAAAATCCGGCGAACCCGGCGGGCAGGGCGCAAAACCGGGCGAGGCGGGCGCCACGGGCGCGGCCCCGGCGGAGGCGCGCCAGTGAACATCGCGGCGTTCTTCATCCGCAGGCCGGTGACCACCTGTCTGGTCATGCTGGCCATGTTCCTGTTCGGGGTGGTGGGCTACCGCAACCTGCCGGTAAGCGACCTGCCCAACGTGGACTTTCCCACCATCCAGGTCACGGCGGAACTTTCCGGGGCCGACCCGGAAACCATGGCCAGCGCCGTGGCCACCCCGCTGGAGCGCCAGTTCGCCACCATCGCGGGCATCGACTCCATGACCTCGTCGAGCACCCTTGGGCGCACCCGCATCACCATCCAGTTCGCCCTCGACCGCGACATCGACGCGGCCGCGCTGGACGTGCAGTCGGCCATCTCGCAGGCGGCGCGCCGCCTGCCCGACGACATGACCACCCCGCCCTACTTCCGCAAGGTCAACCCCGCCGACCAGCCCATCCTGTACATCGCGCTCACCTCGCCCACCCTGCCCCTGTCGCAGGTGAACGAATATGCGGACACCATGCTGGCCCAGCGCATCTCCATGGTGGCCGGGGTGGCCCAGGTGCAGGTGTACGGCTCGCAGAAGTACGCGGTGCGCGCCCAGGTGGACCCGCGCGCCCTGGCCACGCGCGGCCTTGGCCTGGACGAGGTGGCCACGGCCATTGCCGATTCCAACGTCAACCTGCCCACCGGCACCCTGCAAGGGGACCATACCTCGCGCAACATCCAGGCCAGCGGCCAGCTGTTCGACGCCGCGTCGTACCGACCCATGGTGGTGGCCTGGCGCGACGGCGCGCCGGTACGCCTGGGCGAGCTTGGCCAGGTGGTCGACAGCGTGGAGCAGGACAAGCAGTTCACCTGGTTCAACGACACGCGCGGCATCGTGCTGGCCGTGCAGCGCCAGCCCGGCTCCAACACCGTGGCCGTGGTCAACGCGGTGAAGGACCTGCTGCCCTCGTTCGAGCGGCAGTTGCCCGCGTCCGTGCAGCTGAACGTGATGTACGACCGCTCGCAGACCATCCGCGAATCGGTGGACGACGTGAAGTTCACCCTGGTGCTCACCGTGTGCCTGGTGGTGCTGGTGATCTTCCTGTTTTTGCGCAGCCTGTCGGCCACGGTCATCCCCAGCCTGGCCCTGCCCATGTCGGTGGTGGGCACCTTCGCCCTGATGTACGTGTTCGGGCACAGCCTGGACAACCTGTCGCTGATGGCCCTGACCCTGGCCGTGGGCTTCGTGGTGGACGACGCCATCGTCATGCTCGAGAACATCGTGCGCCACAAGGAAATGGGCAAGCCGGTCATGCAGGCGGCCCTGGACGGGTCGAAGGAAATCGGCTTCACCATCATCTCCATGACCATCTCGCTGGCGGCGGTGTTCATTCCCGTGCTGTTCATGGGCGGGGTGGTGGGGCGGCTGTTCCGCGAATTCTCGGTGGTCATCATGGTGGCCATCGGCCTTTCGGGCGTGGTCTCGCTGACGCTCACGCCCATGCTGTGCAGCCGCTTCCTGAAGCCGCACGGCGCCGAGCGCCACGGGCGCGTCTACAACGCGCTGGAGACGTTCTTCGACGGGCTGCTGCACATCTACGAACGCAGCCTGCGCTTCACCACCCGCCATCACTTCATGACCTTTCTCGTGTCATTGGGCGTGCTGGGTCTGACGGTGTGGCTGTTCGTGGCCATGCCCAAGGGCTTTCTGCCCAGCGGCGACACGGGGCAGCTTTCCGGCTTCACCGAGGCGGACCAGTCCATCTCGTTCGACGCCATGGTGCGCAACCAGACCGCCCTGCACGCGGTGCTGGCGGCGGACCCGGCCATTGCCTCGTTCACCTCCATCGTGGGATCGGGCGGCCCCAACCTTGGCGGCAACGCCGGGCGGCTGGTGATCATGCTGAAGGACCGCCACGAGCGCAAGGAGACGCCGGAACAGATCATCCAGCGGCTGCGGCCCAGGCTGAACACCCTGCCCGGCATCCAGGCCTTCGTGTCCAACCCGCCGTCCATCAACATCGGCGGGCGCACCACCAAGAGCCTGTACCAGTACACCATCCAGGGGCCGGACACCGACGAGTTGTACCGGGTGGCCCCCCTGCTGGAAGAACGGATGCGCACCCTGCCCGGCCTGCAGGACGTGACCAGCGACTTGCAGTTGAAGAACCCCGAGGTGCGCGTGACCATTCACCGCGACAAGGCGGCGGCGCTGGGCGTTTCGGCCCAGCGGGTGGAAGAGGCGTTGCAGTCGGGCTTCAGTTCGCGCCAGGTTTCCACCATCTACGCGCCCACCAACGACTACGCGGTGCTGCTGGAACTGCTGCCGGAATACCAGCGCGACGCATCCGTGCTGCCGCTTCTGTACGTGCGGGCCAATTCCGGCATGCTGGTGCCGCTGGATACCCTGGCCAGCCTGAGCGAGGGGGTGGGGCCGCTGTCGGTGAACCATTCCGGCCAGTTGACCTCGGTGACCCTGTCGTTCAACCTGCGGCCCGGCGTGGCCCTGGGCGAGGGGGTGGCGCAGGTCGAGCAGGTGGCGGAGCCCCTGTTGCCCGCCGACGTGGTGGGCTCGTTCCAGGGCACGGCGCAGGCCTTCCAGAATTCGCTGCAAGGCATGACCGTGCTGCTGGCCCTGGCGGTGTTCGTCATCTACATCGTGCTGGGCATCCTGTACGAAAGCTTCATCCACCCGCTGACCATCCTCTCCGGCCTGCCTTCGGCGGGCATGGGCGCGCTGCTCACGCTGATGTTCTTCGGGTACGACCTGAACCTGTACGCCTTCGTGGGCATCATCATGCTGATCGGCATCGTGAAGAAGAACGCCATCATGATGATCGACTTCGCCATCGAGTCCGAGCGGGTGGAGGGCCGCGCCCCGGCGGACGCCATCTTCCACGGCTGCCTGGTGCGCTTTCGGCCCATCATGATGACCACCATGGCCGCGCTCATGGGCGCGCTGCCCATCGCCGTGGGCTTCGGCGCGGGCGCCGAGGAGCGCAGGCCGCTGGGCCTTGCCGTGGTGGGCGGCCTGATAGTGTCGCAGATGCTGACCCTGTACATCACCCCGGTGTACTACATGTACATGGACAGGCTGAGCCGCTGGCTGCAACGCAAGCTGGGGCGCTCGCTGGGCAACGAACGGGCCGTGCCGCAGGAGCAGGGGTAGACCGGCTGACGGGTACGGTGTGGTGACTGTCGGCAGATGTTGACGGGCGATGCCGGTCAACATCGCCGTGTCCCTGACCACGTCGCGCCACGCCCCGCGACCCGGCTTCGATCCGCTTTCGATCCGGCTGCATCAAGACGAACACCCCCACCGATGTGCGCATCGGTGGGGGTGTCTGCGTGCGGGGAAAAGAAAAGAGGGGAGAAGGACAGAGGGAATGCGCGGTGTGGATGCTCCCCCGGATTGCAATTAAACGGGCGCAACGGCTCGTCGGTGACAGGATCTACCGCACGGCGATGCCGTCGCCCCCCCGCCGCTTCACCGCGTACACGGCGCCGTCGGCGCGGGCCACCATGGCCTGCACGGCCAGGGGCGCGCCCTCGCCCGCGCAGGCGGCGTTGCCCGCGTCGGTCACCGGGGCCAGTTGGCAGGCGGCGTCGGCGCGGCCTTCGCCCTGCTGGCGGTAGCGGGCAATGCCGATGCTCAGGGTGCAGCCGTGGTTCTGGCACTGGGCGAAGCGGTGGCGGATGCGTTCGGCCACGGCGCGCACGGAATTCTCGTCCGGGCAGGCGAACAGGATGCCGAACTCGTCGCCCCCGATGCGGCAGGGGGTGTCTGTGCCCGCGCGCACCGCCTCGGCGATGACGTCGCCCAGCAGGCGCAGCAGTTCATCGCCCGCCGCATGCCCGTGGGTGTCGTTGACGGCCTTGAAGCGGTCGCAGTCCACCAGCATCAGGTGGAAGGGCGGGCGCAGCCGGACCTCTGCGGTCAGCTCGGCCAGACGCCGTTCGAAGTGGCGGCGGTTGAACAGGCCGGTCAGCGCGTCACGTACGGCCAGTTCCTCCATGTGCCGGGCGCGGCTGTCCGTGGCCTCCAGGCGGGCCATCAGGTGCCGTTCACGGCTGGCCACCAGGTGGGCCATCCATTCCAGATTGCGCTTCAGGCGCAGCAGGTCGTGTTCGTCCTCCTGCTCGTTGGGCAGCGCCAGCGGGCGCGGCTGACGGCCTTCGCGCAGGGCCAGGCAGAAGGCGTTGATCTCGCGGATATCGCGCAGCAGCACGAAGCGGCAGATCAACCCGGCCACGGGGATGCACAGCACCAGCGCCCCGGCCAGGTACAGGGCCACGGCCAGGACCACGTCATCATAGATGCTCATGGGCAATGCGCGGGGCAGGCCCGGCAGCACGGCGTGCCCCTGCGATTCCAGATGGTGCAGCAGTATCCCGGCGGGCACCGCCACCACCAGGAACAACGCGATGGCCAGCCGGGTGCGGGGGTTCAGCGCATCCACGCCGCGCCAGAAGGCGTCGCCGAGGCGGCGCAGCCAGCGAGGCGTGACCAGCCCGGCCAGACCCGACGCGGAGACGCTGTCCGTGGCGCGGGCGGTGCCGGTGGAACCAACGGAGTTGGGAGCACCGGTGGCGCCGGTATTGCAGGAAGTGGTGTGGTTCATGCGGGCACCGGGATCAGCAGGCCGCGCGGCGTGGCGCGCCCGTCTTCCCACGTGTCTTCCCATGTGGCGCTCCGTGGGGCGGTGATGTCGTTGCGGCGGACGGGGTCGGCACTGCCCGCCGCGCCAGGGCCGATGGGGGTGGCCGCCGGGGCGGCGGATGTTTCGGACGGCAGGGGGGCGGAGGGTGCACCGGGTGCGTCGGGTGCGGCGGCATGCGGTGCCGTGGCGGTGCGGCAGCAGCTGGCCACGGCGGCGGAGGCAATGCCGCCCAACTCGGACCGGGGCGACCGCGGCGTGCTGAAGGCCCGGTGCATCTCGTCGCGCACGGTGACGAAGGCCTGCACCACCGCGGGATCGAACTGGCTGCCGGAGCAGCGCAGCAGTTCCGCCTCGGCCTGCTCGAAGTGCATGGCCGGGCGGTAGGGGCGATGCTGGAGCATGGCGGACAGGCTGTCCGCCAGGGCGATGATGCGCGCGCCAAGGGGTATGGCCTCGCCGCGCAGGCCGTGCGGGTAGCCCCGGCCGTCCCATCGTTCGTGATGGTGCAGGATCATGGCGGCCACGCCTTCGTCGGCAAGGTCCGCCACCGGGCTGACGATGCGCGCGCCGATGACCGGGTGGGCGCGCATGTGTTCCCATTCTTCGGGGGTCAGGGTGCCCGCCTTCAGCAGCACGGCGTCGGGCACGCCGATCTTGCCGATGTCGTGCAGGTGCCCGGCCACGTGCACGCGGTCGGCGTCCGTCGGGGAAAATCCCATGGCCCGCGCTAGCAGAAAGGCGGCCAGGGCCACTTCTTCCGAATGCGAGCGGGTGTGGGCGTCCTTGGCGTCGATGGCGTTGCCGAGGGATTCCGCGAACTGGTGCAGCAGGGTGCTCAGCATGGCCCGCCCTCCGCGCTGGCGGACGCAGGCGTGCCCCGGCGGCACGGCAGGCTGGATGTCCGGCTCGCCATTTCGAAGTTGAAAATCATTCTCATGAGCAGGGAATATCCCCATCACCGTGGGAGGTCAATGGGGATGGGGTGGGAGAAATCCCGATTGTCCGGAAAAAGTGGACCGCGCCGCAAGGGTTGCCCCATGCGTGTCGGTGTGGGGTCGGGATGGCCGCCTAACGGGAGCGGGGCCGGGTTGGGTGCGCAAGGGGCGGAGCGCGGCGGCGCGCCCTGTCCGGAGGGGGACCGGGCGCGCCGTGCATCGTGAACGCGCGGGCAGGGGCCGTTCCGGCCCGTTACGGCAGATCGATGATGGCTTCGATCTCGATGTTCGAACCCAGCGGCAGCGCGGCCACCTGGATGGTGGAGCGCGCCGGGAAGGGCGCGGTGAAGAATTCGCCGTAGGCGGCGTTCATGGCCGCGAAGTCGGCCAGATCGGTGAGGAACACGGTGACCTTGACCACCCGGTCAAGGTCGGCGCCAGCGGCCTGGGCCACGGCCTGCACGTTGCGCAGGCACTGGCGGGCGCGCGCGTCCATGTCGCCTTCCACGAAGGTGCCGGTGGCCGGGTCCACGGGCAGTTGGCCGGAGACGAACAACAGCCCCCCGCAGGCGAGGCCGGGGGAATAGGGGGCGACCGGGGCGGGGGCCCCGGCGGGAATGATGGCGGTGCGTTGGGCCATTGGCGCGCTCCTGCGATGCGGGGTGAAGGAAGGGGCCCGGCGGCGGTCCGCCGGGTGCACGGGGGACGATGGCGCAGCCTAGCCGCGTGGCCGCGTGCTTGTAAAGGCGCCATGCGGCATGACGGGCGCTTGGACGCGTGGTGTTGCAGCCGGGCGTGGCGCGCGCACCTTTCGCGGGGCTTGCGCTCCGGCCCGGCTTCCCATAGGCGAATGGGCAACGAGGACCGCATGAAATACCTGCTCGCCGTCACCCCCCATGAAGACGCCCTGCACGTGCTGCGCGCCAGCTTTTCCGGCGACGTCACGGTCATTCCCTGCCGCACCAGGGCCGAGGCGCTGGCCCAGGCCACCGGCCGCGCGCTGGACATGGTGATGATCGACCTCGGCCTGCTGCTGGAAGGGCGCGAGGCCTCGCGCCGGGTACTGCACGAGGCGGTGTGGGAAGTGAAGCGCCGGGTGCCCTCCGCCGAGATCATCGTGCTGGCCGATGCCGATGCCGTGCGCCACGCCGTGGACGCGGTGCAGGCCGGGGCCGGGGGCTACCTGCCGTACCCCCTGCTGGAGGAGGAGGTGCGCCTTGTCGCCCAGAAGCTGCACGAATCCGCGCTGGTGCGGTCCGAACTGGACTACCTGCGCGACCGCCACTGGGCGGGCGACGGGGTGGACCTGGCCCACACCAACAGCCCGCGCATGCGCGAGGTGTTCGACAAGGTGCGGCTGGTGGCGGGCACGCGCAGCACCGTGCTGCTCACGGGCGAGACGGGCACCGGCAAGAGCCTTATCGCCCGGCTCATCCACAACCACAGCAACCGGCGCACGCGGCGGTTCATCAGCGTGCACTGCGGCGCCATACCGGACACGCTGATCGAAAGCGAACTGTTCGGCCACGAGAAGGGCGCCTTTACCGGCGCGGTGCGCAAGAAGCCGGGCAAGTTCGAAATCGCCGAGGGCGGCACCATCTTTCTGGATGAAATCGGCACCGTCAGCCAGTCGGCCCAGATCAAGCTGCTGGGCGTGCTGCAAGACCGGGCCTACCAGCGGGTGGGGGGCGAGGCGGTGCTGCGGGCCGACGTGCGGGTCATCGCCGCCACCAACGAGGACCTGGCCGCGCTGTGCGCGCAGGGGCGCTTCCGGCGTGACCTGT
Organism: Desulfovibrio sp.; assembly: GCA_031287575.1. Classification (GTDB taxonomy): domain Bacteria; phylum Desulfobacterota; class Desulfovibrionia; order Desulfovibrionales; family Desulfovibrionaceae; genus Cupidesulfovibrio. The sequence goes on along the minus strand of JAITSV010000056.1, from coordinate 85,879 downwards.
ACTACCGGCTCAACGTGTTTCCCGTGGACGTGCCGCCCCTGCGCGAACGCAAGGAAGACCTGCTGCTGCTGGCCGAACTGTTCGTGCGCCGCTACAACGCCCAGATGGTCAAGGACATCCGGTCCATCCATCCGGAGGTCATCGACGCCTTCATGGGCTACGACTGGCCGGGCAACGTGCGCGAACTGGAAAATCTCATCGAGCGGGCCTGCATTCTGGAAGGCGGCAACGTGCTCACGCCGGACAGCTTTCCCGCGGAATTCTTCGGCCCCGGCGGGGGCGGGCGGCTGGCCACGGTGGACACCACCCTGCCCCTGGCCGAGGCGCGCCGCCGTTCGGTGGACGTGTTCGAACGGGCCTACCTGGAACGGGCGCTGGCCCAGTGCGGGGGCAGCGTGCAGCGCACCGCCGCGCTGGCCGGGGTGACCACCCGGCAACTGCACAAGCTGATGACCCGGCACGGGCTGCGCAAGGAGGACTACAAGCTGCGCCCCTAGCGGAAATTTCGGAGTGCCCGTCATGCCCGGCATGCCGCGCGCCGATGGTGGAGGATTGCCCGCCGTCGGCGCGCGGTGGTTTTTTTGGGAGGGGCAGCGGGAAAAGAGAATCATGAGTTCTCTTTTCATTTTTTAGGAATTATGAGTTCTTATTATTGCATATTGTCTTTTGATACAATATGTTGCAGTGAAGTATGCTCATGGAAAATGACAGGTTATGATGCATTCTGCACTGCGGTGATCACGCAACCTGTAAATATAAGAATCACCAGTTCCTGTTTTTGCAATGCCTATACAAAAAATCTAGAAAGAGCGCCAACTTGCCGCTATGGCGCGGAAAATGCTCAACTTCGGGCATGGATTCCCGGCAATACCCGCACAAGGGTCAAAGCGGCACGGTTTCCGTTGCCGCCGCGTCCCGACCACTGGTCTCCGACCCGCGCGGCGGGCTTCCCGAGGGCTCCGGGAGGCCCGCCGACGCCATGGGCGGTGCGGACGTTCCGGCCCCGGCGGCGCAGGGGCAGCAGGGGCGGGAGGCGGACGCGCTGGTGTCCGTCACCGGGTATGTGCTGCCGAATGCCTGGGGCAAGGATTTCGAGGTTGCCGGCGTGCTCATTGCCGACGACCGCGAGCGCGAACTGGTGGTGGGCAACATGGCGGAGCATCCGGCACTGCTGGGCCTGTGCCGCCGCAAGGTGACGGCCACGGGCTGGCTGGCGGCGCGCGACGGGCGGCTGCTGTTCACGGTGCGCGATTTCGCGGTGGTGGACGGGGCTGGGTAGGAATGCCGCCGGAAGGTGCCGGGCATGGCGTTTTGGGCGCAACGGTTGGGGCAAGGACAGTGCGCAAGGAAGAGGACAGGATCATGAAGGCGCGGATACAGGAAGGGATGCGCGGCGCGGCGGTGCCTGCGCTGCGCGGGTTGCGGGCGGTGGTGGCGGCGCTGCTGCTGGTGCTGCTGGCAAACTGGATGCTTGCGGGAACGGCGGCCCGCGCGACGGGCATGACCATGGGCCCGGAAACCCCCGAGGTGGTGGTGGCCGGCGTGGTGGTGGTCACCGATGACGGTCCGCTGCTGGAAACCATGGACGACCGCATCTTTCTGCTGCGGGGCGTCACCGACCTGGAGCTGGACGGGTTGGAAGTGGTGGTGACGGGCGTTGCCAGCCAGATCGAGGACGGTTACTTCACCCTTGACGTCACCGGGTATTCGGTGGTGGACGAGGACAACGGGGAATCCGCGCCGCAGGCCTCGCACCTGTACGGCGTGGATACCGCGGAACTGGGGCGCAGGATCTAGCCGGCACCGGCGGTTCGGGATTGCCTGGCGCGTCACGCGCGGGGCATTGGACGGACACGGCGTCGCGCCCTTGGGTGCGGCGTGGCGTGTCCGTTGGCATTTTTGGGGTGGCATTTTCCGGGTGGCATTTTCAGTCGCCATTTTTCAGGGCAGGCGGTTCCTGCCGGATGGCAACGAGGTGAATCCATGGCCCGACAGCCCGTTTTCTACATTCCGCATGGTGGCGGCCCCTGCTTCTTCATGGACTGGACCCCGCCCGACACCTGGAACGCGCTGGCCGCATGGTTGCGCGCGCTGCCCGGCTTTCTGCCGGAGCCGCCCGCCGCCCTGCTGGTCATCTCCGCCCATTGGGAAGAGCGCGACTTCACCCTGGTCACCACGCCCGGTCCGGGGCTGCTGTTCGACTATTACGGCTTTCCGCCGCACACCTACGAACTGCGATGGCCCGCACCGCCCGCGCCGCACCTGTTCCCCCGCGTGCGCGAACTGCTGGCCGGGGCGGGCATTCCCCTGGGCGAGGATCCGCGCCGCGACTTCGACCACGGGGTGTTCGTGCCGTTGTTGCTGTCGTGGCCGCAGGCCGCCATTCCCACGTTGCAGATATCCATGCGCCACGACCTGGACCCGGCCGCGCACATCGCGCTGGGCCGCGCCCTGGCCCCCCTGCGCGACCAGGGCGTACTGCTGGTTGGCAGCGGCATGAGCTATCACAACATGCGGGCCTTCCGCCGGGCCGACAACCTGCCCCTGCCGGACTCCGACGTGTTCGACGCGTGGCTCACGGCCACGGTCACCGACACGGACCCGAGGCGGCGCGACCACGCCCTGGTCCGCTGGCAGGCCGCCCCGGCCGCCCGCGACGCGCACCCCCGCGAGGATCATCTGCTGCCGCTGATGGTGGTTGCCGGGGCCGCGGATGCGGACGTGGGGGAACGGGTATTCGCCTGCCGGGCCATGGGGGCCACCATCGCCGCGCACCGTTTCGGCTGATGCCGGAGGTCGGCCCCCGGCGACCTCGTGTCGGCGTCTGGCCGGTCACCCGGGGGGGAGCGCAAGCGGGGGCATTGGGCGCAAGCGCCCGTTGCGGCATATCGTGAACGGGCGGCACGGCCCGCGCCAACCGTGGCTCGCGAAATGTCGAGGATGCAATGGTTTGAAATAACGTGTGTTTTTTTGGGCAGGAAATTTTTTGCACATCGGGCCCACCAAACACTTGCGTTTTGGGGAAAGGGGTAATATTCCGCAGTGTTGTGTGGGTCCGAAAGGCGGACCCTTTCCCGTTCGCACGAGAGCCATTTGTGAACACCATGGAAGGCATCAGGACTATTCAGGGGTACATCGTGCCGCTCACCCTGAAGGGGCACGACGACATGGCCGCCAAGGTGGCCGTGTCCGCCGGGGATACCGAGTTCCACATCGTTCCGCGCGGTGCCGGGGCCGACCTGGCGGCGCACATCAATGCCCACGTGGAAGTGGTGGGCACGGTGCGCGAAAAGGATGGCGAGCTGCTGTTGCAGGTGCGCAGCTACAAGCTCACCGACGGCTACGAGCACGAGTGGTACGACGACGACGTGGAATAGCCGCCGTCGGTAAGGCCCGCCGGGTATCACCGTCGAATCGTACACGCCGCGCGCGGGCCCTGGCCGCGCGGCTCTCCGCGCTTGCCGCGCCTCATGGGTGCGTCCTGCCGACGCCGCATCCCGTCCGTACCTCCCTTCTCCCTCTCCTGCTTTCCCGCGTGCCGCCACACGCACACCACGCGCACATCACGCGCCACCCGGACCGTCCCGGTATCTCCCGAATCCTCCCGTCCCTTTCCGGACCGACCGCGTCCGATGCCCTTGGCGCGGCCCGTGGGGCATGGTAGATTGCCCGCATGCGCGAAACCGTCCCCCCGTTCCGAGAGCCTACCCTCAAGGGCGACTACCGGCGCCCCGATCCGGATGCCCACGCCGGGCCGCATGAGCCGGGGCTGTCCTGCACGCCCGCCGCGTCGTGCGTGGAATCCGGCCCGCACGATCTGGCAGGTGAAGGGGCGGACGAAGGGGCGGGCAGGGGCGCGCGCGAACTGGTGCTCACCTTTTCCGGCACCTGGGACGTGGCCTCCATTGGCCGCATGACCACCCGGCTGCTGCACCGCTGTGCCGAGGTGGACAACGCCTGCGCGGTGCCGGGCGATGCCCCGGTGGTGCATCTGGACCTGGCCGAGGTGACCCGCCTGGATACCGCCGGGGCGCAACTGCTGTGCCGGGCCGCTGCCCGCATGGCGGCGGCGGGGGCACACGTGGTGTGGCACGTGTCCGATCCCGGCCACTCCATGCTGCTGGACCGGGTGCGCGCCATCGACACTTCCGCCGTGCCCCGGGCGCGCCGGGTATCCCCGGTGGTAGGCGCGCTCAACGCCATCGGCGCATCCATCGTCGAGGAACTGGAACAGACCCGTTCCATCACCGGCTTCCTGGGCATGTTCCTGGTTTCGCTGGCGGCAGCCGTGGCCCGGCCATGGCGGCTGCGCTGGGTGTCCATCGTGCACCACATGGAGCAGACCGGCATCCAGGCCGTGCCCATCGTGGCCCTGCTCACCTTTCTCATCGGGCTGGTCACCGCGTACATGGGGTCGGAGCAGTTCACCCGCTTCGGGGCGCAGGTATTCGTGGTGAACCTGATAGAGGTCTCCACCCTGCGCGAACTGGGCGTGCTGCTGACGGCGCTCATCGTGGCGGGGCGTTCCGGCTCGTCGTTCACCGCCCAGATCGGGGCCATGGTGGCCAACGAAGAGGTGGACGCCATGCGTTCCATGGGGCTGGACCCCATGGAGGTGCTGGTGATCCCCCGCGTGGTGGCCCTGGTGCTGATGCTGCCGGTGCTTACCTTCATCGCCGATTTCATGGGCGTGCTGGGCGGGGGCATTGCCTCTTGGCTGTCGCTGGGCATATCGCCCGGCGCGTTCGCCGTGCGCTTCCAGGAGATCACCCGGCTGACCAACTTCGTCACCGGGCTGGCCAAGGCGCCGTTCTTCGCGCTGATCATCGGCATCGTGGGGTGCTTCCAGGGCTTTCGGGTGACCGGCAGCGCGGAATCGGTGGGGCGGCTGACCACCCAGGCGGTGGTGGAATCGATCTTCCTGGTCATCGTGGTGGACGCGGGGTTCGCCCTGCTGTTCATGTCGCTGGGGGTGTAGGGTGACGGACGCGTCCATCATCTCGCTGCGGGGCATCGCCAACCGCTTCGGCACGGTGACGGTGCACGAGAACCTGGACCTGGACGTGCGGCCCTGCGAAGTGCTGGGGCTCATCGGGGGATCCGGCTCGGGAAAGTCCGTGCTGCTGCGCACCATCCTTGGCCTGCGCCGCCCCCAGGCAGGCGATGTGCGCGTGCTGGGGGTGGACATCACCCATTCCGACGAGGCCGCGCGCCGCGCCGTGCGCCGCCAGTGGGGGGTGCTGTTCCAGGACGGGGCGCTGTTCTCGTCGCTGTCGGTCATCGAGAACATCAAGGTGCCCCTGCGCGAGTTCACCAACCTGCCGCCCGACACCATGGACGACGTGGCCGCCCTGAAGCTGCGCATGGTGGGGCTGGCGCCGGAGGCGGCGCTGAAATACCCGTCCGAGCTTTCCGGCGGCATGCGCAAGCGCGCGGGGCTTGCCCGCGCCCTGGTCATGGACCCGGCGGTGGTGTTCCTGGACGAACCCACGGCCGGGCTCGACCCCATCGGCGCCGCGGCCTTCGACGCGCTGATCGCGGACCTGCGCGACGCGCTGGGGCTGACCGTGGTCATGATCACCCACGATCTCGATTCGTTGTACGCCGTGTGCGACCGGGTGGCCGTGCTGGCGGAAAAGCGCATTTACGCCGTGGGCACCATCGAGGAATTGCTGCGGGTGGACCACCCGTGGCTGCGCGAATATTTCACGGGGCCGCGCGGGCGCGTGGCCGCCGGGGTGTCCGGCCCTGCGGAACGGGCCGTCCATGCCGGGCAGTTCCCGGCCCAAGGGAGATGACATGGAGATCAGGGCAAGCTACGTGCTGGTCGGGGTGTTCACGCTCATGGCCGTGGTGGGGGCGCTGGCCTTCATCCTGTGGACGGCGGGGCGCGGCGGCGGGGTGGACCTCGTGCAGTACGACATCAATTTCACCGGGCACGTTTCCGGCCTCAGCGTGGCCAACGACGTGCTGTTCAACGGAGTGAAAGTGGGCTCGGTGAAGGCCATCACCATCAGCCCCACCGACCCCGGCCGGGTCAAGGTGCGCATCGAGATCGCGGCCGACACCCCCGTGCGCGAAGACTCCATGGCCTCGCTGGAGGCGCGCGGCATCACCGGCGTGACCGTGGTGCAGATTTCCGGCGGTACGGCCACCAGCCCGCTGCTCAAGCCGCACTCCGACGAAGAGGTAGCGGTGATCCCCGCCCAGCTTTCGCGGCTGGAGGCCCTGTTCGCCGGGCTGCCCGCCGTGGTTTCCGACAGCCGCGAACTCATCCAGCGTATCGCGGGCATGGCCGACGACGAGAACCGCCGGGCGCTGGCGCAGACGCTGCAATCGCTGGACATGCTCACGGCGCGGCTGGCCGCCCGGACCGACGCCATGGATCGCATCATCGGCAACATGGACGTGACCACCCGGCGCCTGGCCAACGCCTCCGCCGGGCTGGAGGGCGCCACCGGCGACATGCGCGACTACCTGCGCACCGACCTGCGCGAATCCACCCGCGCCGTGGGCGACATGGCCCGGCGCATGGACGGCATGGTGGCCCGCGCCGAGCCTGGCGTGGCCAAGTTTTCGGGCGAGGGGCTGGAAGACATGCGCCGCCTGCTGGCCGAGGCGCGCCAGTTGGTGGCCACGCTGGACCGGCTGGCCCACAAGGTGGAAAGCGACCCCCGCCGCTTCCTGTTCGGCAACCCCGTACCGGAGTATGATGCCCGATGATGCCCGCCCCCGCTTCGTGTCCGTCGGCTCCGTTCGCGTTTTCTTCGCCTGCGCCCGGCGCGGGCGCCTTCCGCCCCGCCCGCCGGGGGCGGTGGCTTTGGCTGTGGCTGCTCGGCCTGCTGTTGGCCGCGCTGCCCGGCTGTGCCCGCGTGCTGGACCCCGGCCCCGCGCCCACCCATCTGCTGCTGGCCCCGGCCATGCCCGGCCCCGGTGCGGGCGGCGCGTTGCATCTGCAACTGGCCGTCTCCCTGCCGGAGACCAGCCGCATGCTGGATACCGACCGCATCGTGCTGGTGCTGGGGGGGGCGAGCGGGCGCGAGGTGCGCTACTACGCCGGGGCCAAATGGACCAGCCCCGCCCCACGCCTGGTGCAGCGGCTGCTGGTGGAAGCCTTCGAGCACAACGGGCGGCTGGACGGCGCGGCGGAGGAATCCGCGGGCATCTACCCCGACTACCGGCTGATGGCCGACCTGCGCCGTTTCAACACCCGCATGGGCGAAGGCTCCGTCCCAATCATCGAGGTGGAACTGGCCTTGCGCCTGGTGGACCTGCAGACCGGGCGCATCGTGGCCTTTACCGCCATCGGGCGCGACTGCCCCGCCGCCGGGTCCGCCCTGCCGCAGGTGGCCACGGCCTTCGAGACGGCCATGGGCGACGTGCTGGCGCGGGCCACCGCGTGGAGTCTGGAGGCCATGGCCGCCGCGCGTTCCTGACGCGGCGTGCGGCCGGGGCGCTGTTTCCGGCACCGGGCTTGCGCCCCGCCAATGACGCAGGGCCGCCCGCCTCCGCATTTTCCCCTTCGCGTGTGCTCGGGGCCGGACATGTCCGGCCCCGTTCCTTTTCCCGCGCGGTATTTTTTGCGGCATGGGCCTATCGCCAGTCAGGGCGGCATGCTACGCTGGCACCATCAGATTCTGATGCGGCACTTCAGGGGGAGGGCTGCAACAGGCGAGGTGGTCCATGGGTTGGAATCTCCGCAACCGTTTCCTGGTGCCAACGCTGGGGCTGGTGCTCATCGGCATGGTCGTGTCCTCGTGGCTGTCGTATTCCGTGTCGGAAGACGCCCTGCACCAGGCCATCAATGCCCAGTCGGAAATGATGGTGCGCGCCGCCATGGGCGAACTGGGCAGGCGCATTCAGGATCAGCGAGAGGACATCGCCACGCAGGCCATGCGCAACGTGCTGACGGACGTGCTGCGGGTACCTCCGGGTGGCGACAAGGCCGCCGTGGTGCGGCGCGCCAACGAGGCCTTGCGTCAGGTGGTGGCCACCTACGACGTGTACCAGGTGATCAACGTGCTGGGGCCGGACGGCATCGTGGCGGCCAGCAATCTGGACGAATCGGTCGGCAAGGAGAACCGCTCCGGCCGCGAGTACTTCAAGCGCGGCATGCAGGGCGAGGCCACCTTGTCCGAGCCGCTCATGAGCATGACCACCAACACGCCCGTGGTCGTGCTGGCCGTGCCCATCAAGGCGGACGGCAAGGTCGCGGGCGTGTTGTATGGGGCGGTGGATCTTGGCAAGTACGCCAAGGAATTCATCAACCCCATCAAGATCGGCAAGACCGGCTACGCCTTTCTGGTGGCGGGCAACGGCAAGGTCATCGCCCACCCCGACGTCTCGCTGATCCTCAAGACCGACATCAGCGAGCTGGACTGGGGCAAGCAGGTGCTGGCGCAACGCACGGGCAGCATCGCCTATCCGTGGCATGGCATTACCAAGTATGCGTACTTCATGGAAGAACCGTTTTCAAAATGGATCATGTGCATCACCGTGGACGAAAGCGACGTCAGAGACCCGGTGGCCGCCATCCGTAACGTGAGCGTGGCCTCCACCACGGTCATCCTGATGCTGGTGGGGACGGTGATCTTCCTTATCGTGCGCAACATCGTGAACGCGCTGGGCAAGGGCGTGGAATTCGCCAGCGCCGTGGCCGAAGGCGACCTTTCGCGGCAGTTGGACATGGCCCGTTCCGACGAGATCGGCACGCTGGCCAACGCCTTGCGCACCATGGTGGATCGGCTGAAGGACATGATCGCCACCTCGGAAGGGAAGACGCGCGAGGCCGAGGAACAGGGCGCGCAGGCCCGGCGGGCCATGGCCGAGGCCGAGGCCGCCCGCGCCGAGGCGGAACGCGCCAAGAGCGAGGGCATGCAGCAGGCCGCCGCGCGGCTGGAGGTAATCGTGGACCGGGTGGGTTCCGCGTCCGAGGAACTGGCCGCCCAGATCGAACAGGCCAGCCGGGGCGCCGACGTGCAGCGCGAGCGCACCGGCGAGACCGCCACGGCCATGGAAGAGATGAACTCCACGGTCATGGAGGTGGCCCGCAACGCCTCGTCCGCCGCGGACAACGCGGAAAAGGCCCGCCGCCAGGCGGAAGACGGCGAGGGCATCGTGCATTCGGTGGTGGAGGCCATCGAGGACGTCAACGACAAGACCGCCCTGCTGCGGGGCAGCCTGCATGAACTGGGCGACCGGGCCGAATCCATCGGGCAGATCCTGAACGTGATCAGCGACATTGCCGACCAGACCAACCTGCTGGCGCTGAACGCCGCCATCGAGGCGGCGCGGGCGGGCGATGCCGGACGCGGTTTTGCCGTGGTGGCCGACGAGGTGCGCAAGCTGGCGGAAAAGACCATGAATGCCACCAAGGAGGTGGGCGACGCCGTGCGGGCCATTCAGGGATCGTCGCGCGAGAACGTGCGGGGCATGGAAGAGGCGTCCATGTCCGTGGGCCGCAGCACGGAACTTGCCACCATGGCCGGGGATTCGCTGCGGGTGATCGTGGACGTGGTGCAGGAAACGGCGGACCGGGTCCGGGCCATCGCCACGGCGGCGGAAGAGCAGTCCGCCGCCAGCGAGGAGATCAACCGGGGCACGGACGAGGTGAACCGCATCGCGGCGGAGACGGCGGAGGTCATGGAGCAGTCGTCACAGGCCGTGGCCGAGTTGGCCCGCATGGGGCAGGAGTTGCGGCAGTTGGTGGAACAGTTGAAGCGGGGATAGGGCGGGAAGCGCCCACATATATATGGATGCACAGGGACGGGCCGTCCGGCGATGCCGGGCGGCCCGTTGGTGTGTGGTGGCGTGGGGAGGGGGAGGGTCAGGCTGGGGTGGGGCAAGCCGGGAAGGGCAGGGGAAAGGGATGGGGTGGGAGTGGTGGCGATGTATCCGGAGCGGAAACAGCTGCTGCGGCGCTGGCGGCGTCAGTGGATTGGGTGGCTCGGTCATGTACGCGAGTACACCCCCTTCGCCCCCCAATCCGCTTCCTTGCCAGCGCCGCAGCATCTTGTTTCGCGCTCCGTCTTCATCGCGCAGCCCCCCGCCGTGCAAGGCCACGGCGGGATAGCGGTGGAAGCCGGTCGGGAAAGGAAAGCAGGGGGGTGCGGATGGTCGGGTGCCCCGTTGGTGTGTGGTGGCGGAGCGGGGGGGAAGGTAGACAAGGGGGGCGATGCGGCTTGGATGATTGGATGGGCGGAGACGCCATGGGGTAGGGGGAATTGGCTTTGCCCGGTTACACACAGACAAGGGCCGCCCGCAGGAAGCGGACGGCCCTTCGCGTTGCCGGAAAGGAGATGGAAGCAGGGAGGGGCTACGCCTCGCCGGTATCGTCGCCGGAATCGTCACCGGTGCGGGCCTTGGGCACCAGCAGCAGGGTCAGGTAGTGCGGCGCGTCCGGGGCATCGGCCAGCGTGGGGGCGATGATTTCCCCCGGCAACCCCAGGCGGGAGACGAACACCGCCTGCTCCGCCGCGCCCTGGTCGGCAAGCACCCGGCGGATTTCCGGAAACTTGCGGTATGCCTTCAGGATCACCGCGTTGTCCGCGCCCGCCACGTCGGCGGCCAGCTTGTCCGTGCCGTTCACGCCGGGCACCAGCAGCAGGGTTTCGTCCGCCTCGCACAGGATGGTGCGGGTGCGGGCCGCCGCCGCCTGGTACGAGGTGACGCCCGGCACCACCTGCACCGCGTCGTCGGGCAGGTCCGGGGCCACCCGGCGCAGGGTGCGCAGCAGGTAGCCGAAGGTGGAATAGATCAGCGGGTCGCCCAGGGTCAGGAAGGCGGCGTCCTCGCCCTTGCGCAGGGTGTCGGCCACGGCGCGGGCGTTGGCCTCCCACGCGGTGGCAAGTGCCGCCTTGTCGCGGGTCATGGGAAAGCCCAGCGTCTCGATGCGCACGTCGGCGGGCAGGTGTGGACGGGCTATGTCCAGCGCCACCGAATAGTCGTTGCGCGTGGACGAGGCGGCAAACACCACGTGTACCCGCGAAAGAGCATTGGCGGCGCGCAGGGTCAGCAGATCCGGCTCGCCCGGGCCGACGCCGATGCCGAACAGGGTGCCGCGGGCGGGCCGGGAAGTATCGTTGCAGGCGGACATGAAAAACCTCTTGGGCTATGGCGTGGTCGTCCGGCGTGAGCTGCCATGGATATGGGCAAGCCGTGGGCCAGGACTACCTGTGGGTTCAGGGGGTGGTCTGGGTGGGGGCGACCTGTTGGGGGACGACCTGCCCGGTGTCGGGCGTGGACGTGGCCGGGGTGGTGCCCCATACATCGGGGTGCAGGTGCCGGGCAAGTTCTTCCACGGCGTCCACGGCGCGGGGGCCGGGGCGGGAATACAGGGCCTCGTCCACTTCGTGCACGCGGCCATTACGGACGGCGGACAGGGTGGCGTAGTGCGGGCGCGAGGCGGGCGGTTCCGGCTCCGGGTTCATGGGGCCGCGTTGCAGCAGATAGACGGCAGGGTCGAGCCGCAACAGTTCCTCCTCGCTCAGGCGGGCCACCCGGCCTTCGGCGGTGACGCAGTTGCGGCCACCCGCGCGGGCGATGATGTCGGTGACGATGGAATCGGCCCCGGCGGCCAGCAGGTTGGGGTGGCGCACCTCGAAGAACACGGAGGGACGAGGGCGGTCGGCCACCCGCGCGGCCACGGCGTCCAGCCGGGCGCGCAGGGTCGCTTCCAGCGCGGCGGCGCGTTGCGGCTCGCCGGTCAGGGTGCCCATGCGGCGCAGCACGCCGAACAGTTCCCCGAACGAGCCAACCCGGAACACCGCCACGGGAATGCCCAGGGCGCGCAGGCCTTCCACGGCCTCTCCCGCCTCGCGGCGGCCCTCCATCTGCAACACCAGGTCCGGGGCCACGGCGGCCACCATTTCCGGGCTGGGCCGCATGTGGGTGCCGATGACCGGCAGGGCGCGGATGGAGGCGGGTTCCTCCTCGGCGGCGGTGCGCGCTGCGATGCGGTCGGCCAGGTCCATGGCCGCCAGCAATTCGTTGAACGCGCCGTACAGGGCCACGATGCGCCGGGCGGGGTGGGGCAGGCGCACTTCACGCCCCGTATCGTCGGTGATGGAGACCGGTCCGCCCGCCTGTCCGTCCGTCTGTTCGCCCGTCTGCCCGTCCGGTTGTTCGCCCGGTTGTTCGCGCTGTTGCCCGCCGGATTGTCCGGCGCGGGCGGTGGCGGGCGCGGCAGCGGTGATGGCCAGTGTGGCCAGCAGGAGCAGGGTCACGGCCAGCACCCGGCACGGACGCCGGAGGGGCGTTGCCGCCACGGTGGCGGCGGCCTGATGAACGAAGGAGTGCATGCGGTCAGTCATCCTGTGTCCCCGTGAGAAGGGGCGCGGTTTGCGCGGAAATTCCGGGTTCGCTGGAACGTGCCGGGGACGTTGCGGGGCGAGGTTGCACGTGTCCGGAAAAACCGGACAGTGGCAATGCAGATTCCGGAAGTGGTGCCTTCTGATGGTGATGTAAGTGCTCGCGGCCTGTCGCGTCCGCCACAGTCCCTTCCACGGGGGGTGCGGGCAGCCCCGTATGCATGTCCGCCCTGAACGCTCCGGGCATGTAGCAGGCCTGCGGCGCGCCAGTGACCGGATGGGTCTGCACCGTCACCGGGGTTTCGTACACCTCGGACAGTACCGTGGCGGTGAAGGTGCGCTCCACCGGGCCGTCTTCCACCACGCGGCCATGTTTCAGGAATATCAGGCGGGTGCAGTACAGGGCGGCCAGGTTCAGGTCGTGCACGGCGGCCACGATGCGCGCCCCGGCCCGGTGCCGGGCGTGCAGCAAATCCAGGATGTCCAGGGCACGGGCCACGTCCAGCCCGGCGGTGGCCTCGTCCAGCAGCAGGGTGTCCGCGCCCTGGGCCAGGGCACGGGCCAGCAGCACCCGTTGCAGTTCGCCCCCGGACAGGGTGCGCGCACCGCGCGCCGCAAGGTGGGCGCAGCCGGTGTCGTTCAGGGCGGCCAACGCGGCGGCGTGGTCGTCCGGGCCGTAGCCGCGCAGTAGGGTGGTGTGCGGGTAGCGGCCCATGAGTACCAGCGACAGGGCGTCCAGGTCGGGGATGTGTTCCGGCCGCTGCGGCACGGCGGCGATGCGCCGGGCGCGCTCGCGCGGGCGCAGCCGGTGCAGGGGCGCGCCGTCCAGGGTCACCGTGCCGCAGCGCGGCGCCAGCACGCCGGACAGCACCAGCAGCAAGGTGGTCTTGCCGCTGCCGTTGGGTCCCAGCAGGCCCACCAGTTCGCCGGGGTGCACGGACAGCGATATGCCGTGCAGCACGTCGCCCGTATCGCCGTATCCGGCATGCACGCGGGAAAGTTCGATCATGGCGCGCCCCCCGTTCCTCCCGCCGGGGCCACCGTCCGGACGGCCGTGCCGCGCCCGCCGCGCACCAGCAGCAGACAGAAGAACGGCCCGCCCAGCAGCGCCGTGACCACGCCCACCGGCAGTTCCGCCCCGCCGGGCAGCAGGGTGCGGGCCACTACGTCGGCCCAGGCCAGCAGCACGCCGCCCCCGAACCATCCCGCCGCCAGCAGCGGGCCGTGCGCCGCGCCCAGGCGCATCCGCGCCAGATGCGGCACCACCAGCCCCACGAAGCCGATGACCCCGCTTACCGCCACGCATCCCGCCGTGATCAGGCTTGCGCCCACCAGCAGTTGCAGGCGCACGCGGGCCGTATCCATGCCCAGTTGCCGGGCCTGCACGTCGCCCAGGGCCAGGATGTCCAGTTCGCGAAAGCGCGGCAGCACCAGCAGCAGCCCCAGCGCCAGCCACGGCAGCAGCACCGCCGCGTGCGCCCAGCCGCGCCCCTGCAGGCTGCCCATGATCCAGAACACGATGCTGGACACGGATTCCTCGTCCAGCGCCTTGACCAGCGAGACCAGCGCCGAGAGCACGGTGGATACCACCACCCCGGCCAGCACCACGGTTTCGCGGCGAAAGCCGCCCCCGGCAGCACCGCCCAGCAGCAGCACCGCGCCCAGCGAGGCCAGCGCCCCGGCCAGCGCGGCCAGCGGCAGCAACGCCTGCGGCGAAAGCGCCGCGAACGCGGGCAGCTGCACGGTCAGCCACGCGGCCAGCGGGCCGATGCCCAGGGTCAGCGCCAGCGAGGCGCCGAATGCCGCCCCGCCGGACACGCCGAGGGTGAACGGATCGGCCAGCGGGTTGCGCAGCACCCCCTGGAACACCGTGCCCGCCACGGCCAGCCCGCCGCCAGCCAGCAGTGCCAGGCAGACGCGGGCCAGGCGGATGCGGGTGACCACCAGCATGTGGGTAGCGTCTGGCGTGCCGCCGGCCCCGTCCGCAAGCGCGCCCGGCAACGCCAGTTCGGCCAGCGCGCGCAGCACGTCGTCCACGGCGATGTGGAACGGCCCGAACAGGCAGGCCAGCACCACCGTGGCCGCCCAGCACAGGGCGGCCAGCAGGATGATGCGCGGGGCGCGGCGGGGCCGCGCGGCCCCGGTCCATGCCTGTGGCGGCACGGACCGGGGCGCGGTGGCGTTGTGCATTACTGGTCCAGTTGCTTGAGGGCCACGTCCAGGTGGCGCAGCCAGATGGATACCACCGGTTCGGCGGACGCGGTGCCACGCAGTACCGGGCGCGGCGTGATGCCCCGTTCGCGCAGTTGCGAGGCCAGCGAGTCCGGTTCGTCGCCCGCCATGTCGTTGCGGGCGTGGTCGCCCGCCACGGCCATCAGCGGCACCAGCCACGCGGTGCGCACCTTGCGGGCGGCCAGGGACGCGGTCACCTCGTCGAACGAGGGCGACCCCTCCACCACGCTGATGAAGAACAGCGGGTCGGCCTTGGTCAGGTAGTACTGCATGGCCGGGTAGCTGAGCGTGGCGGGGTGGTGCGGGTTGCCGTGGCCCATGAAGATCACCGCATCGCCGGGCTTGCGCTCCTTGGGCAGCAGCGATTTCAGGGCCACCGCCAGGGATTCGGCGTCGTCGGTGGATGCCAGCAGCGGCAGGCCCACGGTGATGCGGGTCAGTCCCTTGGGCAGGCCTTCCATGGCTTGCGCGGTGGCCAGCAGGCCGTGGAATTCCTCGCCGGTGATGGTGTGGAACGACTGCACCGCCACGTGGGTGAAGCCTTCCTCGGCCATGTCGGCCAGGGCCTGCTGGGGCGAGGCGGTGGGCTTGCCTTCCTTGATCAGCGAGGCGCGGGCCTTGCGGGCCGACCAGGCCCAGCGGATTTCGGCGCCGGGATGGGCGGCGCGCACCAGGCGTTCGATGTTGTCCAGCGCGGGGCGGGCCTCTTCCACCGTGGTGCCGAAGGCCACCAGCAGGATGCCGTCCTTGCGGGACGTCTCGCCATGACCGGCCTGGGCGGCGCCCGGCAGTGCCAGGCACAGGGCCAGCAACAGGGGGAGCAGAAGCCGTTGGGCCGCCAGCAGCGGCAGGGTACGGGAACGGGAAAAGGCGCGCGAAAGGGCACCCCGCCGCGGGGCGGGCAGGCCGGAAGGCACGAGAAGCATGGGGACCTCCGAAGGAGGCAGGCGGGCAATTGGCGAGGCGGCGGACACACGGGGAGTGCGGCCCGGCACGGTCCGAGGCGTCCGGCGTGTCCCCTCCCCCCACCGCGCGCTGATGCGGCTGGTGCGGTCGATGCGGCTGGTGCGCCCGATGTGCCCGGTATGCCTGGTATGGCGGACGCGGCGGGTGCAGTGGTCGCGGGGACACGGCGTGTGCGGTCGGGCAGGCGCGGGCGCGCGGATCGTGGCCGCCGGTCCCGGAAGGGCAAAAGCCCCGTTGCCTTCCGGGCATGGCCGATGACGCGTCAGGCAGGTCTTCCGGCTTGCCCGACCTGCTCCGGCCTTCCCGGACCGTGGTCCAGTGGCGCTCTGGGGAGCAGGCGTTCTCGCGGGCTTACGGCGGCGGGTCCGCTCCCGATTCGCACGGGATTCCCTATCAAGTCCGATGGACACCTGAAGGATTATGGATAGGCCTCGCGCGGCGGGGCTGTCAAGCCACGGGGGTGGCCCGGCTGCGGGCGAACGTGCGCGCCGGGGTATGCCCCCGCTCCATGGCGGAAGTCGGGAGAAGCCCGGGGGAAGATGGTCTGCGGGGGGGGGCACGAAATCCGTTGCCGGGCCGTTCGCGGCATATGGCAGGCAGGATGCCCGTGGCACTTCGAGCATCCGGGCACTTCGAGCATCCGGGCAGTTTGGGCATCCGGGCGATCCGGATGCCCAAACTGCCCGAGTGTTGTCGTAATACACCTGTAATACTGGACTAACAGGCTTGGCATTTCGGTTGCAATAGTACCGTTAGTCGTGCGCCGAATCCGGTTTGTCCGGACACGACCGGATCGTCGGGCACGAACGGCAAGGGGTTTTGAAACATCGCGATATTCCTGGATAAACCAGGAGTGACGACGAACCCCGGAACAAATTTACGGATGGAAATGGGCATTCCGGAAAAGCCGGACGGATATGCGGCAACACCGGATGACACGCTGAACGCAGGCGGGGCGCGCCCGGAATCGGATTCCGAACGGCATTCCCGCACAACGCAAGGTCGGAGTCGCAGCGCGCCTTCGCCAACATGGGGAGATAGCCATGGTTACGCAGAACACCACCACCACGGGTGCCGCAGCGGCGGCCCGCCACATCCAGCTGACCGAGCCGCAGGCAAACCAGCAGATCGTCATCGACAACATTGCGGGTGCGGCACTGGATATGGGCTTTCCGTCCGAGGCGGCACAACTGGAGCAGTCCGGCCAGGATCTCGTGTTCCTGTTCGAGAACGGCGGCCGCATCGTCCTTTCCAACTTCTTCGGCCTGTTCGAATCCAACCAGCTGCCCGCCTTCAACCTTGAAGACGGCCAGTCGCTGCCGGGCGACGCGTTCCTCGCGGCCCTGCGCGAAGACCTGCTGCCCGCCGCCGGTCCCGGCGCGGGCGCTGGCGCGGGCAGCGGCGGCGTGGGCGACTACGCCGACGACGCCGGCAATCTGATCGGCGGCGTGGACCGCCTGGACCCGCTGGGCACCACCGGCATCGGCACGGCGGCCCTGCCGGGCATCGAGGATGACGGTCTGCCGCTCATCGACACGGTGCCCACCCTGATCATGACCACCAGCGCGCTCACCGTGTACGAATCGAACCTGGGCGACGGCAGTTCCACCTATCAGGGCACCACGGAAGGCCCCATCGGCGTTTCCGGGTCCTTCGCCATCACCGCGCCCGACGGCATCGGTTCGCTGACCGTGGGCAACAGCGTGTTCACGGCGGCGCAACTGGCCGCCCTGGCCGGGGGCACCCCGCTGGCGGTGGACCTGGGCGCCCAGGATGCCTACGCCGACATGGTGCTGACCGGCTTTGACGGCACCAACGTGTTCTTCACCTACACCCTGGTGGACGACAGCACCCATACCCTGCTGACCCCCAGCGCGGAAGACCGCATCGAAACCGTGGGCATCAGCATCACCGACACCGACGGCGACGTCGCCACCGGTACCCTGACCATCACCATCGCGGATGACGAACCGCTCATCGGCAAGATCAACGATCCCAACCCCGAAGACGAAGTCATCCCCGACGATTACCCCGAAATCGGCACCGACGGCGTCGTCGAGCACATGTTCGCCAATGGCGAGCTCAACCTGCAGTTCGACCTGACCAACGGCAGCGTTCCCGAACTCGACAACGGCATCGTGGACCTGCGCGTGGGCGGCGGCACCCCGTACTTCCGTTCGGGCGCCGGACTTGGCGTGACCTACGACGGCAACCACGTGCCCGGCGATTCGCCCGACCGCGAGAACGAACTGGGGCACCGCGACGACAAATCGTTCCATGAACAGGAAGCCGTGGTCTTCAAGCTGGACGGCGTGGCCGATGCGTTCAGCATGGGAACGTCGGCGTTCTACCACAACGAGGGCGGCTCCGGCGAAGTCGGCAAGGTGCTGTTCTTCCTGGGCGACGAGCTTGTCGATTCGCGGATGCTGATGGCCGGCAGCGGTGACAGCTACAACTTCACCAACCTGAACCTGTTCGACCGGGTGGTGATCATCGGCCTCGACTATCAGCATATGCCCAGCCTTTACGGCAGCCACGGGCATGACGCACCCGCCGTCGGCGACAGCAGCGACTTCTACATCACCAACGTCGGCTTCCACCTGGTGTCGGAAGTGGGCGTTGCCCACGGCGACCTGGACTTCACCTACGGCGCGGACGACCGTGGGGTGTTCGACCTGAGCTTTGCCGGGGTGTCGGTGGTCGTCCCCGAGGGCGGATCGGAAGGCGGCGAACTGCAAGCGGCGGTGGACGCCGTGGAATCGCCTTCGGGAATCTGGACCACCGATGGTCACGTGGTGAACGTGGTCACCACCGCCGAAGGGCTGGTGGTGGGCTTCATCGGTGATGCCCCGGAAGATCTCGCGGCCTATACCGACGCAACTTCCGCGTTGGGCCAGTCCAACGTGGCCTTCGTGCTCAGCGTGGACCCGGACACCGGCTACTGGACCTTTACCCAGAAGGCGCTGCTGGACCTGCCGAGCAGCGCTGAAGGCACCCTGCACTTCAACTACACCATCACCGACAGTGACGGCGACACGGCCAGTTCGTCCTTCAACGTGACGATCATCGAAGCCGAGCGCACCCCCGACATCGACATGCCCACCGAAGCGCACGTGGTGCACGAGTCCGGGCTGTTCACGCCGTGGGCCGTGGGCACCGAAGCCGGCCATGAAGCCGTGGTGGCCGCTGGCACCTTCGTCGTCGACATGCAGCACGAGGACTTCGCGTCCGTTACCGTGGGCGGCAAGACCTTTGCCTCGCTCGATGACCTTGACGCGGCCGGGCCGCTGTTCATCGGCGCCAACGGTCTTGTGGTGAACAACCCGCTGCTGGCCCACGCCGTGCTGGACGTCACCGGCGTCAGCTATGACGATGCCACCGGCAAGTACGCTGTTTCGTACAAGTACACCCTGTACGACAACGTGAACCACACCTTCCCCGACGGCACCGAAACCGGCGACGTGATTCCCATCAGCGTTACCGATACCTCCGGTGATTCCGCCTACGCTTCCCTGACCATCACCATCGTGGACGACGTGCCCATCGCGCACGACAACGTCGCGTGGGTGACCGAAGACGGCGGGCACGACCACAACCCGTACACCGACGACGACACCTCGGGCAACGTCATCACCGGCAACATCTTCTTCTGGCCGGAACTGGGTGACGACCAGCAGGGCGCGGACGGCGCCAAGGTGTCCAACATCAAGTTCGGCTTCCACTCCGAGGGCGTGGACTCCCACGGCGAAACCATCAACGGCCTGTACGGCACCCTGTTCATCAAGGCCGACGGCAGCTACAGCTACACGCTGAACAACGGCAACGACGCGGTGCAGCACCTCATTCCGG
The DNA here is from genome assembly GCA_031287575.1 of Desulfovibrio sp. GTDB lineage: Bacteria > Desulfobacterota > Desulfovibrionia > Desulfovibrionales > Desulfovibrionaceae > Cupidesulfovibrio. Next base: position 66,524 of record JAITSV010000056.1, on the reverse strand, counting down.
GCGAGACCCTGAAGGAAGTCTTCACCTACACCCTGAAGGATGGCGACGGCGACACCGACACCGCCAAGCTGACCATCACCATCAACGGCGCCAACGACCGGGTGGAAATCGGCTGCATCAACAGCCTGCAAGTGAACGAAGACGATCTGCCGTGGGGCAGCGACATCCACAAGGAATCGCTGACCGATTACGGGCAGTTCATCGTCACCGCCAACGACGGCCTGAACGTGGTGAAGATCAACGGCGAAAGCGTCATCATCAACGGTGACATCCAGGCCGACCACACCATCGACACCCCGTACGGCAACCTGGTGGTGTACGACGTGGACTACCTGGGCGACGGCAAGTACCGCATCGAATACAAGTTCACCCTGGACGACAACGCGCACCACGCCAACGGCAACGGCGAAAACGACTACCTGCTTTCGCTGGGCCTTGCGGTAAGCGACCGCAACGGCGACTGGGACACCGCGTCCATCAACGTGCACATCACCGACGACGTGCCCACGGCGCACGACAACTACGCCACGGTCACCGAAGACGGCGGTCACGACTGGAATCCGCACACCGACGATGAGGCCGAGGGCAACGTCATCACCGGCAACATCTTCTGGCTGCCGGAAGCTGGCGACGACGTGCAGGGCGCTGACGGCGCCAAGGTGTCCAACATCCAGTTCGGCGGCCACAGCGAAAGCGTGGACACCAGCGGCGAATTCATCAACGGGCTGTACGGCAAGCTGTTCATCAAGGCCGACGGCACCTACACCTATGAACTGAACAACGGCAACGACGCGGTGCAGCACCTCGTTCCGGGTGAAACCCTGAAGGAAGTCTTCACCTACACCCTGAAGGACGGCGACGGCGACACCGACACCGCCAAGCTGACCATCACCATCAACGGCGCTAACGACCGGGTGGAAATCGGCTGCATCAACAGCCTGCACGTGAACGAGGACGACCTGCCTTACGGCAGCGACTTCCCCAAGGATTCGCTGACCGATTCCGACACGTTCATCGTCAACGCCAACGACGGGCTGGACACCCTGAAGATTACCCTGAACGGCGTGACCGAAACGGTGTACGAGAACGGCGTGCTGAAGGCCGACCATACCTTCGATTCGCCGTACGGCAACCTGGTGATCACCGGCGTACAGAACCTGGGTGACGGCAACTACAAGGTTTCGTACAAGTTCACCCTGGACGACAACGCGCCGCATGCCAACGGCAACGGCGAGAACGACTACCAGCTCTCGTTCGGCGTGAAGGCCATCGACCGCAACGGTGATGCCGACACCGGCACCATCGACGTGCACATCAAGGACGACGTTCCCACGGCGTACGACAACTTCGGCAGCGTGACCGAAGACGGCAACTCGGACTGGAATCCGCACACCGGCCAGTCCGACTCCGGCAACGTGGTGACCGGCAACTTCTTCTGGCACGAAGCCGGTGACGACGTGCAGGGCGCGGACGGCGCCATCGTCTCCAAGATCCAGTTCGGCGCAAGCTCGGTGAACGTGGACGGCAACGGCGAAACCATCCACGGGATGTACGGCACGCTGCTGGTGAAGGCCGACGGCACTTACACCTACACGCTGAACAACTCCAACGCGGCGGTGCAGCACCTGACCACCGGCGAGCATTTGCAGGAAGTGTTCACCTACACCCTGAAGGACGGCGACGGCGACATCGACACCGCCAAGCTGACCATCACCATCGACGGCGCGGACGACAAGGTGAGCCTGACCGGCCTGTGCGGCAGCGAAGGCACCGTGTACGAAGCGGGCCTGGCCGACGGCAGCCACATAGGTTTCACGGCCACCTCGTTCAACGGCGACTTCTTCGTGGACGCCAAGGACGGCCTGGATGAAATCCGCATCGAGGGCGTGAAGGTCATCGACAACGGCGTCCTGACGGGCACCAGCTTCACCAACGCCTACGGCACCATCGTGGTCACCGCGTTCGACGCCGCCACCGGCAAGGTGAGCTACACCTACACCCTTACCGACAACATCGCGCACAGCACGTCGGGCGATGGCGACATTGCGCAGTACCGCGACTTCACGGTCACGGCCGTGGACCGCGACGGCGATGCCGATTCCGCCACGCTCACCGTCAAGATCGTGGACGACAACCCCGACGCATACAACAACACCGCCAGCGTCACGGAAGACAGCGGCGCGGGCCAGCAGGCCACCGGCAACCTGATCACCGACACCCCCGCCGATGTGCTGGGCGCGGACGGTGCGAAGGTCAGCTTCGTCCAGGGTGACAATTCGAAGGCCATCGACGCCGATGGCGAAACCATCAACGGCCAGTACGGCACCCTGTTCGTGAAGGCCGATGGCAGCTACACCTACACGCTGAACAATTCCAGCGCGGCGGTGCAGACCCTGACCACCGGCGAGAAGCTGTACGACACCTTCACCTACACCCTGAAGGACGGCGACACCGATGCCGACAACGCCACGCTGAAGATCACCATCAACGGCGCGGACGACGGCGTGACCATCACCAACCTGACGCCTGCGGCGCAGGGTGGCGAACTTGCCGTGAACGAGAATGACCTGTCCTACGGCAGCTCGCCCAACAGCGGCGCGCTGACCCAGTACGGCACGTTCAACGTCTCGGCCCCCGACGGGCTGGACGAAGTGTGGATCGGCGGCAAGATGGTGATCAACAACGGTGCGCTGGTGGGCGGACCCGAATCCAACCGCACCATCGACACCGCATACGGCAACGTGGTGGTCACCGGGTTCAACGCGTCCACCGGGCAGGTGAGCTACAAGTTCACCCTTGATGACAACGCGCCCCATACCGCCTCGGGTGCCGACCCGTACTTCCTCGACCTGACGGTCACGGCGAAGGACACCGACGGCGACACCTCGGCCCCCGGCACCCTGTCCATCCAGATCGTGGATGACATCCCCGATGCCAAGGACAACACCGGCAGCGTGACGGAAGACATTTCCCTCACTGCCACCGGCAACCTGGTCACCAACAGCCCGGGCGACGTGAAGGGCGCCGACGGCGCGTCCGTCTCGCACATCGCCGGGTCTACCTCGTCCAACGTGGACGCGGATGGCGAAACCATCAACGGCCAGTACGGCACCCTGTTCGTGAAGGCCGACGGCACCTACACCTACAGCCTGAACAACGGCAACGCCGATGTGCAGGGCCTGACCACGGGTGAAAAGCTGCACGACGTCTTCACCTACACCCTGAAGGACTGCGACGGCGACATCGATACCGCCACGCTGGACATCACCATCAACGGCAAGAACGACGGCGTGACCATCACCAACCTGACGCCTGCGGCGCAGGGTGGCGAGTTCGCCGTCAACGAGAACGACCTGTCCAACGGCAGCTCGCCCGATGATGCGGCGCTGACCAAGAACGGTACGTTCAACGTCTCGGCCCCCGACGGGCTGGACGAAGTGTGGGTGGGCGGCGTGAAGGTGATCGACAACGGCCTGCTGGTGGCCAACGTGGCCGACCGCACCATCGACACCGCCAACGGCAACCTGGTGATCACCACGTTCAACGCGGCCACCGGGGAAGTGGGCTACAGCTTCAAGCTCGACGCGGCTGCCGCGCACTCGGCGGCGGGTGCCGACAACACCTTCCTGCATCTGGACGTGAAGGTGACCGACACCGATACCGACGTGGCCAACGGCACCCTGTCCATCCAGATCGTGGATGACGTGCCCACTGCGTACAACAACGCCGCCAGCGTGACGGAAGACAGCGGCCTGGGCCAGGTGGCCACCGGCAACCTGATCCTTGACCCCGCCGCCGACGTGAAGGGCGCGGACGGTGCCATCGTGACCAGCGTCAAGTTCGGCGCCACCGACTACGTGGTGGATGCGGACGGCGTGGACATCGACACCCCGTACGGGATGCTGCATGTCAACCAGAACGGCAGCTACACCTACACCTTGGACAACAGCAATCCGCTGGTGCAGAACCTGACCGCCAGCAGCGATGTGGCGGAACAGTTCACCTACACCCTTACGGATGGCGACGGCGACTTCAGCAAGGCCACCCTGACGGTGGACATCAACGGCGCGAACGAAAACCACGTGCTGAACCTGTCGGGTTTGGAAAACCCGGAAGGCACCGTGCACGAATCCGGCCTGCCGGGCGGTTCCGGCGTGGACGGCGTGGACGGCGTGGACCTCGGCATGACCGGCGCCTTCACCATCACCGCCACCGCCGGGCTCGACGAAGTGTCCATCGGCGGCACCACGGTGATCAACGGCGGCGTGGTGGTTAACGGCGGCACCGTGGATACCTCCAACGGGTTCCTGGTGGTCGATTCCGTGGTGCCCGGTGCTGGCGGCACCTACACGGTGAACTACCACTTCACCCTGGATGACAACGCCACGCATCCGGCTGGCGGAACGCTGTCCCTCCCTGTGGAAGTCTCCGACAACTACACCGCGGGCACGCCGAATGCCACCGGTACCCTGAACATCAACATCGTCGACGACCATCCGACGGCCGTGGCGGACACGGATACCTACACCGGCGGCATGACCACCAACGTGGTGATCGTGCTCGACGTGTCGCGCAGCATGAACGAGGATGCCGACGGCAACGGCCCCGGCAACGCCAGCCGCCTCGACATGGCCAAGGACGCCATTGCCGAACTGCTGGAAGCCTACAAGGACCTTGGCGCGCTGAACGTGAAGATCGTGTGGTTCAGCGATGATGCGGCAACCCACACGGGCTGGCTCACCGGCGCCAACGTGCTCGCGCTGGCCGACGGCGTGCTGGATGATCTGGACCCCGTTCTGTACACCGACTACGACGACGCCATCACGCTGGTGAAGAGCGAACTGGCCAACGGCCTGCCGCCCGCCGATCATTCGGTGGTGTACTTCCTGTCGGACGGTGATCCGAACCCCGACTCCGATGGACTGGACGCCACGGAAACGACGCAGTGGCAGAATGCCTTGCAGGATTCGCCCATCGACATGGTCTATGCATTCGGCATGGGCACCGGCATCACCGACACCTCGGCCCTCGAGCCCGTGGGCTGGGAACGTGGAACCTCCAGCGACGCGGATACCGTCGCCGTCATCACCAACATGGACGACCTGACCGGTCACCTGCTCGCCACCGTGCCGACGCAGGGCAGCCTTGTGGCCGACGACAGCGCCGGGGCCGACGGATGGCCCGTCGGTGCCAAGCTGGCCAGCGTGAACTACAACAACGGGGACGGCAACACCGGCGACGACAACTACGTCATCGGCGTCAACGGCGACAACGGCACCTGGGACGGGCATGTGCTTGTCCTGACGCTGGCCAACAACCAGGGCACGCTGAAGATCGACTTCGACGACGGCACCTACGTGTACATCCCTGGTTCCAACCCCAACGGCAACGCGGTCGTCGGCTACACCATCGTGGACGCCGACGGCACGCAGATATCCTCGACCCTGACCCTGAGCCTGACCGCAGGGGATCTCATTGCCAACAACAACACCGAGTCGCTCGGCTCGGTGGTGGTGGATGACTTTGGTAGCGGCAATGATGTCTGGACGTTCACGAACGGCGGCAGCGATAGCGACGCCGAAGTGTTCCGTAGCGACGGAGCCGTCCAGTTCTCCATCGAGAACAATGAAAGCGGCACCATGACCAAGAGTTACAACGAGGTCACCGCAGGCTCCACCATGGCCTTCAAGTGGACCTACGATCGGGAAGGCAGCGGGCGTGACGCGAGCAACGACAGGCTGCGGCTGGTGGTGCGGCTGGGTGGCACCGAAGTGGACAGCATGATCATTCATTCTGGTGATATGGCCCAGTACGCCAACGGTATCTTCTTCTACACCTTTGCGGTGGCGGGCAACTACGAGGTCCGCATCGTTGCGGAAGATACTGGGGGAGGTAACAACAACAGCGACAATAGGAACTTCACCGCCACTGTGGACGACGTGACCGCGCATGTGCTTGACGGCAACGTGGTGACTGACCACAACGGCGCGGATGTCCAGGACGCCCTGCACGGGCATACGGCGGCCATCACCGAGGTGAACGGACACGGCATCGGCACCGACGGCTACACGGCCATTGGTGGTGAACACGGCGATCTGTACATCAACAGCTACGGCGAATACCACTACGTGCCGCACGAAGGGCACACCGGTGACGACGTGTTCGCCTACAAGCTGGCCAGCAGCACCGACTCCGACTACGCGCTGTTGACCATCCATGCGGGTAGTGGCTCTGCTGCCGCCCATGCGGAATGGCTGGGCACCTCCGGCAACGATGTCCATGACGGCACCAGCGGCAACGACGTGCTGATGGGCCTTGCCGGCAACGATACCCTGAACGGCCTCGGTGGGCATGACATCCTCATCGGCGGTGAAGGTAACGACATCCTTAACGGTGGCACCGGTAACGATGTGCTGTACGGCGGCCATGGCAGTGATACTCTGACCGGCGGAACGGGCAACGACACGTTCGTGTGGAACGCGGAGGACTTCACGGCCAATGCCAAGGACGTCGTGACAGACTTCAACATCAAAGAAGACGTGTTGCGTTTTGCCGATGTGCTGCTGGATTCGAATTCCGGAAGCAACGGTATCCAGATGGAAATCAGCAAGATCAACTACGAGAGTTCGGGCCAGGCCAACGACGTGCAGATTACCCTGCATCACAGCGGAGCGGAGCAGACGGTGGTACTGCAGAATGTCCTGAGCGGCTCCTCTTCGAATATGGATAGCCAGTTGCAGGCCATTGAGCAGCACATCCTGAACCACAAGATCATCACTGAAAACAGCTAACCGGCGCGCCGCCCCCGGCGGCACACCCTGAACACACGGACGCCCCGGCCTTGGCCGGGGCGTCTTGCGTTTGCGGGGCGGGATTGGTGCGGGTGGCCCCCAGCACACGAACTGTCACAGGTAGTGTCCAGGGTAGTGTCCAGAATTTTGCGCACTTTCAGTCGCCGCTCAGTTGGCGTGATGTTGGCTCTTCTTTTCACTCCTGCAACAGGCGCATGTTGAGATAACATCAGGAATTTTATGAACTTTCCGCCACCGTACCAGAAAAGGCTGCCGCCGTGTTCAGGCAGGCGGGGCGGCTGCATTCTGGCCAGGGCGCAACGCCAACGTCTGCAAGCCAGCCTCCCATGCCGCGCGCATGGCGCGCCCCACATGGCGGAACGCCGGTTCATCCCGTATCCAGGCGTTCAGGTCTTCCATGGTCCGGTAAACCCCGTGCTCCACATCTTCCAGGCAACGGCCCGCCTCCCGCGCATTCAGCCCGCACGCCGTGCGCCCGAACTCCATAAGGGCCTTTCTGTCCGGCCAGCGCTTGGTGCCCTGCATGGTCAGCGCCATGACGTCGTGCGGGAGATACGGCGTGGTGGTGACAAGGTCGAAGGCCGGGGCCATGGTGCCCTGGCGGGTGGCTGGCGAAGCATAGACGATGCCGAAGTTCTTCAGGTGCGCATCGCCGTTCCGGATGGCCACCGAGAGTGCCACCGTCCTGAAAAACTGCGCAAGGGCCGCCGGACGGGCGTTTGCCACCACAAAGGTGCGAAGCGCCCTGGCCGCCTGCTCGTATGAGCCCGTGTACTTTTGCCGGGCCGATTTGTTGAGCAGGACGCAGCAATCCTCGAACCCCATGAAACTGCCGTCGGGGTTACGGTCGAATCGGCTGACCACGAGGAAGCGGCGGTCATCGGACATCTCGGTGCGGGCCACCGGCAGACCGGCACGGGCAGCCGCCAGCATGCACAGGGTCTCGTTGAGCGCGAGTTCGGGAAATTCCCCAGCCTGCCAGGTCTTCACGATGTGCGTGGGCATCCGCACGGTCAGCCGGGCCGGTTCGGCCTCCGCGCGGTCCGCCTCCGCCGCCCGGACCATGACCTTTGGCTGCGCGCCGGAGAGGCCGGAATGCAGGGCGTACATGCGCATCAGGTCTTCGAAGAGGTTCTCCGTGCCCTTGGCGCACAGGATGTCGCCAAGACTGACGGCGGGCATGTCGCCCCCCCCATCCGGTTGACCCGGTCGTTCCGGCTGTTCCGCAAGCGGCTCGCTTGGCGCGGTGTAGCGCAGGCGGCCGATCTGGGAACGCCCGGTGAGCCGCAGCAGTTCCAGGTCGTCATACCGGGGCAGGGTTTTTGCGACCACGGTGTCGAACCACAGGCGCAGTGCACCCTCGGGCAGGTTCTGCTCGAAGATGGGGTGCAGCCCATGGTGTAGCCAGCTTTCCGGGCGGGGCGGCATCATGACCGATACGGCTCCGCCGGGCTGGGTTCCCGGCCGGTAGGTGAAGGAGCATTCCCACTGGCCATGGCGGTTCAGTAAGCCGCTCGGGGTGTCTCCGGCCCAGACGTCAAGCATGGTCGTCCTCCATGGTTTCGCCAAGAACCGGCAGGTGCCCGGCAGGGCGGACATGCAGTTCGAAATCCATGGCCTCCAGAACGCGGATCAGTTTCCTGAACCCGAGGTCGTGGATGGTTCCCTTTTCGAGCCGGATCAGGGTCTCGCGGGACAGCCCGGCAGCCTGCGCGAGGGCTGCCTGGGTGACTCGCCGCTCCTTCCGGGCGTTCCTGATGGTCATGCCGATCTCGAAAGCGTCCATGTGCACTCCAATAAGAAGTGATGTATTTTTCACTTAAATAGATTTTTATGCCAAAAAGTCAAGCATTGATCACTTTTTGATGGCGCGCGTAAGGAGCTCCCCGCTGCACGCGGGCCGAGTCATGACCAGTCAGGCGTACGGCGGCGTTACGCGGACCGCCACCCGCAGGGGAGGAGCGACTCCCTGCCCGCTCCTGGCCTGCGTGAAACGCTCTCCCGCCCGGCCTTGGCGGTCCCGTCCCCTGCTCACGCTCCTGCCCACGCAAAAGGGGCCGGTCGTGCGACCGGCCCCTTCAGGTATGCCGTTCTCTGCGGGAGCGGCTATTGCTCGGTGTTCTTGCGCAGGGCGTCGCGGTCGATGCCCAGGCTGTCCAGCAGCTTGCCGCCAAGGGCCAGCAGGCGGTACTGGGCGCCGGAATCGTTCATGCGCGAGGTCACTTCCTGAATGGACGAGCTGTACAGTTCGTTTTCGGCGTCCAGCACGTCCAGCAGGCTGCGTTGGCCCACCAGGAACTGCTGCATGTACGCGTCGCGGGTCTGCACGTTGTAGTCGATGGCGGACAGGAAGTAGCGCTGCTGTTCGCGGGCGGACAGCATCTGGGTCCAGGTGGCGCGGGTTTCGCGGCCCAGCTCGTCGATCTGGTTCTGCAGTTCCTGGCGGCTCTGGCGCGAGCGGGCGGAGGCGCCCTTCACCGCGGCCACGTCGGCGCCGCCGTTGAATACGTTCCAGCTCATGCGCAGCATGGCGGCGGTGCCCCATTCATAGGTACGGCTGCTTTCCACCTGGTCCTTGTAGGTGGGGCCCACTTCCGCATAGATCACGGGATGGTAGCCGGACTTGGCAAGGTCGATTTCCGCTTCGGAGGTGCGTACGTCGGCAATCAACGCCTGCACCTTGGGGTTGCTGGACTGGCTGTCGGCCAGGGCGGCGTCGGCGCTGGGCGGGGTGGCCGTGGGCGCTTCCGCCGGGCCCAGGGTTTCGGGCACGACCTTGCCGGTCAGGCGCAGATAGGCGGCCTCGGCCACCTGCAGCGCGCTGCGGGCTTCGGTCAGGGTCGACTGGGCGCGGGCCAAACGGCCCTGGGTCTGGGTAACGTCGGAAACGCTGGCCGCGCCCATGCGCGAACGTTCCTGCTGCGAACCCAGGATGGATTCGTGCTGCTGCACGTTGATCTCGGACAAGCGGACGATTTCGCGCTGGCGCAGCACTTCGATGTGCGCGAGCACGGCGTCCAGGCCAAGGGCTTCGGCATTGTCGATGAGGCGGTTGTCCACCGACCCCAGCTTGTTCTTGTTGATGTCCACGCGGCTGGCGGTGGCAAGGCCGTCCCAGATGGTCTGGCTGAGGGTCAGCGACCCTTCGCTGCGGTCGTACCAGTCGTTTTCATGGCCGGAGCTGCGGGTGCTGGCGTCGTTGTACTGTTCCACGCCCACGCCGCCACGCACGTCAAGGCGCGGGAACCAACCGGCACGCGCGCGGTCAACGTCGTGTTCGGCGGCCTGGCGGTTTTCCTGGAAGGCCTTGAGGCGAGGATGCGTTTCAAGGGTGTTGACGACCGAATCTTTCAGCGTCACTTCCTGTGCTTGCGCCGGCCCCCCGATCGCAAGCCCCAATACGGCGGCCAGCGCGCAGAACGCGAGCCAGCGCCGTTTTTGCGATTTCCTTTCCTTCATGACAGTCCTCCTCGTTGGCCCCCCACCGTACACGCGGATCGGAGAGCGCGTATTGATTCCGAAAACATGGCACGGGCAACCCCGCACTTTCAACTTTTACGGCGATACTACATGCAACAGTACATTGTTTTGGCCGTCATGCGCAATAGGGTTAGTTGCAAGGCATGAAGGTTTTTGGGAGAAATTTTGCCGTTTCGCCGGGTGGGATGGCGCTTGGCCCGTACCTGGCGGATCAAATGCGTGGTGTGCGTGGGGGTTGGACGCAGGCAGGAACGTGGAGAGAGAGAAAGAGCCGGGCGAGAAAGTTCCATGCCGTGCGGGTGCAAGGAATACATGATATCATGTGGAAGGTGGATGCGGAACGATGTATATGTTTCGAGAATCCTGCACAGTGGATGATATGGGAATATCGAATATTGTTTTGCGGTGCTCCCGCGTAAAAATTCAGCCCACACGAAAGATGTAAAAATAATGGAAGCCTGTCGTCGATTGTCGTAACGTGGCATCGTCACGGGTTCCCCCCACTCGTGGCAGGCTCTGTATTGTGCCCCCTTTCCGGTTGCCCGCTCCGCGCCGGAAAGGGGGCTTGCCGTCATTGAGATGGTGGGCCAGGAAGCGGAAAAAAATGCGAAAAGCCGCGCCGCATGCCCGGATGGCGGGCGCGGCGCGGCAATGTATCCGGCGGGGGGGCTGGGGCGTATGCGGCCTGCCCGGCCAACAGCCCGGCCAGCCGTCTGTCCAGACCAGCCGCCTGGGGGGCATTTCGCGGTCAGTCGGTCTTTCCGAGTTCGTGCTTCTTGAGAAGTTCGTAGAAGTGCCCGCGCGAAACGTCGGCCAGCCGCGCCGCCTCGCGGATGTCGCCGCGACAGTGGGCCAGCATGCGGGCCACGTAGGCACGCTCCGCGTCGGCCTTGTGGGCGCGCAAGGTGGGGGGGGCGGCGTCCGGAGCGAATCCCTGCGGGGCGGGGGCCGCCTGGCCGTGTACATTTCCCGCTCCGGGCACATTTCCCGCCCCGGCCATATCCTGCAATCCGTGAAATTTCGGCAGGGTGGGCGCGGGGGCGCCGGGCCATTCCGGGACGGCGCCTGCCCCGTTGACGTGCCGTGGCCACGCGGGAACGGCATCAAAAGGCCGGCCCGCCACGGAAGTCGCCGCCCCCTGCTCCGCCTGCCATGCAGCCGTCCCCGCCAGTCCCCCCGAACCAACCAGTCCCCCCGAACCAGCCGGGACCGTCGAACCAGCCGGGCCCGCCGCGTGCCCGTCCATCCTGTCGCGGGCCACCCGCACCCGGATTTCCGTGGGCAGTTGCCGCGCGTACAGGGTGGTTTCGTCGCGGGCGGCAGCGCAGGCGCGCTCCACGGCATGCACCAGTTCGCGCACGTTGCCCGGCCACGGGTAACTGACCACGGTTTCCAGAAAATCCTCGGCCGGAAACTTGGGGGGCAGGTCGTGCCGCTGGCAGAACCGGTCCACCGCCCAGGCGCACAGTTCCGGCAGGTCTTCCGTGCGCTCGCGCAGCGGGGGCAGGGTGATGGTCAGGCCGCGCAGCCGGTACAGCAGGTCGCTGCGGAACATGTCCAGCCGCACCATTTCGTGCAGGTCCTTGTTGGTGGCCGCCACCAGGCGAAAGTCGCTCTCCACCTCCCTGCTGGCGCCCACCGGACGAAAGCGCCGCAGTTCCAGTGCCCGCAGGAAGGCCCCCTGGATGGACAGGGGCAGGTCGCCGATTTCGTCCAGAAACAGCGTTCCCCCGTGGGCCAGGCGCAGCAGGCCGTCGCGGCTGCGGTCCGCGCCGGTGAAGGCCCCGCGCACGTGGCCGAAGAGCTGGCTTTCCACCAGGTTTTCGGTCAGCGAGGCACAGTCCAGGGTGACGAACGGACCCGCCGCCCGCGCGCTGTTGCGGTGCACGGCGCGGGCGAACAGTTCCTTGCCGGTGCCGGTTTCGCCCAGCACCAGCACGTTGACCGAACTGGCCGCCGCCTCGGCCATCAGTTCCAGCGCGGCATCAAGGGCCGGGCTGTTGCCCACGATGCCCTCGCGCGACAGCGGGGCGGAGGGCATGGCGGAAGACGGCGCGGTAATGGCGGGCGAGCTCGATCCGGTGTCGGCCTGACCGGTCTGCGCCGTGCCGGACACCGTGCCGTTGCCCCCGTTGCCGGTCCCCGCCGCGCCCAGCCGCCGCACCCTGCCGCCGCGGTAGGCCAGCACGCGCGACAGCGAAAGGGTGATGTCCTGCACGCGCAGGGGCTTTTGCAGGTATTCCCATACCCCGTGGCGCAGGGCGGTTTCCGCGCCGTCCGCGTCGCCGAAGCCGGTGACCACGATGATCTCCGGGGCGCACGGCAGGCGGCCGAAGGTGGTCACGTGGGCCAGGCCGTTGCCGTCGGGCAGCAGCACGTCCAGATAGACCACGTCGGGCGCACCAGTGGCGGCAAGGCGCAGCCCCTCGTCCAGGGTGGCGGCGGTGAGGGCCTCGTGCCCCATGCCCACGGCCACCTCGGCCAGCATGGTGCGGACCATGGCTTCGTCGTCCACCACGAGTATGCGGGCCATCAGCGTCCAGTCTCCTTCGCCGGGGAGGTGCCCGGCGTTGCGGTATCGGTTGTGCCGGTTGGGCTGGTCGTGCCGGTTGTGCCGGTTGGGCTGGTCGTGCCCGTCGCGCCAGTGGCGGCAGCCGCACCAGTAGCGCCAGCCGCCGTGGTGACGGCACGCACGCGGGCCACGCCCGCTTCGAGCAGCGGCAGCAGCCGGTCCAGCAGGTTCAACAGGTCGGGCAGTTGGCCGCCGGGCGCGGCGGCGGGGAGTCCTGCCGCCTGCTCCAGGTCGTCGCACAGGCCGTGCAGGGCCGAAAGGCGCAGCATGCCCGCCGAGTTGCGCAGGGCGTGCGCCTCGCGCAGGGCGTCCTGGCGTCGGCCCTCGCGCACGGCGGCGGTCAGCGCGGCGCGCCGGGTGTCCACCTCGTCCAGGAAGGCCCGGCACAGTTTCACGAACAGGGGGCGGTTGCCACCCAAGGCTTCCAGCGCTGCGGCCTCGTCCATTGCGTCGGGCCCGCCGAGTGAGTCGGGTGTGCCGGGTGTGTCAGATGGGTCGGATGAGTCGGGGCCAGCGGGGGCTTCAGGTGCGGCAAAGGTGGCGGAAAGGCCGGGCGTGGCGGGGCCGGCGGATTCAGTCGCGGCGGATTCAGCCGTGATAGCTTCGGTGGGCGGCGTCCCTGCGTGGGAAGGTGTCGGGCCGTCCCCTTCGCGCCAATGGTGCATGCCGTTGGCGTAGCCGTTGGTGCCGGGGCATTCCAACGGGGTGCCCCCGGTGGCGGCGTCGGCCACGGCGGTCAGCAGCATGGCGGTGGTCAGCGGCTTGCATACGCAGCCGGTCATGCCCGCGCCAAGCAGGGCGGCGCTTTCGCGGCCCACGGCCGACGCGGTGACGGCCAGCACCGGCATGTCCGGCGCAACCCCCGGCACCTGTCCGGCGCGTAGGCGGCGCACCACCTCGGTGCCGTCGCAGCCGGGCATGCGCACGTCCAGCAGGGCCAGGTCGGGCCGCAGTTCCTCCAGCAGGCGCAGGGCCTCCACGCCGTCCGCGGCCACGGCCACCTGATGTCCGGCGCCGCGCAGCACGTCCTGCATGAACAGCCGGTTCACCGGGTTGTCGTCGGCCACCAGCAGCCGCAACGGGGAGACGGTGCCGCTGGCAGGTATGGTTTCCGGGGGGCGCGCGGTGGTTGGCATCATTGACGGGGCCGGGCAGGCTGTGTGGTTTCCGGCGGTGCCCACCCACGCGGCCAGCCCCATGCTCTGGATGTTCCGGATGTTCCAGATGTTCCGGGCGCTGGCGGCGTCACCGTGAAGGGCGCGGCCCGCGTCACTATCCGCACCGCCGTCGGGGGGCGGCCCCGCCACGGTGAACCGGGCGGTGAACCAGAATTCGCTGCCCGCGCCCGGCGTGCTGGACACGCCGATGTCGCCGTCCAGCATGCGGGCGATCTCGCGCGAGATGGCCAGGCCGAGGCCGGTGCCGCCAAGGCACAGTAAACTGGCCGCCTCGCCCTGCACGAAACTTTCGAAGATGGTTTCCTGCTGTTCCGCCGGAATGCCCACGCCCGTATCCACCACGGCAAAGCGCAGCAGCACGGCGCACGGGACGGTTCCGGAGCCCGACCTTGGCGCGGCCGCTGCCGCTGCCGCCGGGACGGTGTGCGGCGCGGGTTCCGGCACCAGGTTCACCACCACGGCAATGCCTCCCTGCCGGGTGAACTTCACCGCGTTGCCGATGAGGTTGCCGAGGGCCTGGCGCAGCCGGAAGTCGTCGCCCACCAGCGCCTCGGGCACGTTCTCCGCCACGTGCAGCGACAGCGAAAGCCCCTTGCGTTCACCCGCGAAGCGGAACACCCCCAGACACGCCTCCAGCGCGGGGCGCAGCCGGAAGGTGCGCGGCGCAAGACGCATCCGGCCCGATTCCAGGCATGAGAAGTCCGTGATGTCGTTGACGATTTCCAGAAGGTTCGCGGCGGCGCAGCGCAACTGGCCCAGGTATTCGTGGTAACGGGCCCCGTATGCCGCCTGCTGCGCATCATCATATATGGGAGCGTTGGCAGGGGCGGCGGATGCCACACCGGAGGTGGCGCCCGTGTTCTCCGTCCCGCCCGTTTCGCCCGGCTGCCCCGGCTGGAAGCCGGACAGCAGCTCCGCCATGCCGATGATGCCGGTGAGCGGGGTGCGCATGTCGTGGCTCATGTTGGCCAGGAAGGCGCTTTTCATGCGGTTGGCCGCCTCGGCCAGGGCCTTCTTGCGGCTGACCTGCAACGACGCCCCGCCAATGCCCAGCAACCCGACCACCCCGATGATGGCGTAGGCCAGCGCCGTCTGGTCCAGGCGCTGGCGTTCCAGGGCCAGCAGTGGCGCCGCAGCGATGGATACGCTGATGCCGCCGCGCAGGCCGCCCACGGTGTCGTCGGCGGTGCGGTGGCAGCCCAGGCACGACTGGTCGGCCATCAGCGGGGCCATGTAGCGGAAACTGGGGCCGTGCCGGGTGTCGCCGTTGCTGGCGGCGCTCTCCGCCGCGTGGGGATGCTCGTGTGCCGGGGGCAGGGCCAGGGTAAAGGTTTCCCGCGCGCCCTTGCTGAAGGCCAGCAGGGATTCGTTTTCCCACGGGTCGGCCTCGTTTTCCTGCCGCAGGGGGTGCAGGCCGGTGATGCGGAAACTGACCCCCTGGCTGGTGGTGAGAAATTCCGAGATCTGGCGGGTCATGTAGGCCGGGTTCATGCGGGTGAGCAGGGTGCCGTCCGACGCCAGCAGGGTGCGCTGGTCGGGGGGCAGCCAGGGGTTGGGCCGTCCCAGTTCGCTGGTCCGCACGAACACCCCGCCGTGGGCCGCGTTCCAGGCCCTGGTGGACACGATCTGCGAAAAGAACGCCCGGGCCTGCAACAGCGCCAGTTCGCGCACGTGGGCCGCCTCGGTGCGGGCGTTCCACTGGTACAGGGCCAACAGCAGCACCCCCCACAGGGCCACCAGTACGGCGGGCACGATGAAGGTCTGGATGTTCCAGCGCAGGGCCGGACGTCTGCGGCGCAGCCGGGAACGCAGGCTGCCTGCCGCGCGTGCCGTGGTGGTACCGGGCGTTTCGCCGGCCGGCGGTGCCGGGCGCGCCGGGGGTTCGGTCTGTGTCTGGTGTTGGGTCATGGGGTAGCCCCTGTGCGGAGTCAGGAAAGTCCGAAAAGGCTGACTCGGTCAGATTTTTCTGTCTATCTGTCATGTAAATATGACAAGTGCAAGGCCGCCTTGCCGTACTTCCTTTGTGCTCCTAATGGCAACACGTTGAAATTATTTTTGAACGAAGGGATGTGCCGGATTTCACGCAACGGCACGGGTCTTGAAGACTGCACGGCATCAAGTGCCGTGCGCACCCGTCGGGCTGAACGGGCGCGGGCACGGATGCACCCGGAGGCGTGGACTCCCGGCCGCACGCGGGCGGGGCGGGCGCCCTCCACAGCAAGGAGGCGGAAATGTCAGAGGAAGCACCTCGCAACGGACGTACGGGGCTGCGGCTCATCGTCGTCGGGGCGGCCCTTGGGGTCGTGCTGGCGGCGGGGGCGGGCTTCGGCATGAAGGTCACGGACCGGCGTCCGTTCTGCGCGAGCTGTCACATCATGCAGGAGGCGGCGTTGACGCACAAGGCGTCCACCCACGCCAACCTGGCCTGCAACGAGTGCCACGCTCCGCACAACCTGGCTGCAAAGCTGCCCTTCAAGGCGGTGGCGGGGGCCAAGGACGTGTACATGAACACGCTGGGCAGGCCGGACGACGTGATCCATTCGGGCCAGTCCACCAAGGACGTGGTCAACGCCAACTGCAAGGCATGCCACACCATGACCAACACGCAGGTGGCCAGCATGGATTCCAAACCCTATTGCGTGGACTGCCACCGCAACGTCCAGCACATGCGCATGACGCCGATCAGCACAAGGAAGGTCGCCGATGGATAACCTGATGAAAGACACGCTGTCGCCGCGTACGGTGCGCGGCATGGTCCGCAGGGGGGCCCTGCTGCTTGCCGCCGCGCTCGTTCCCTTCGTTCTCGCGGGCTGTTCCGACGTTGCGGAACTGAAGACCCCGGTGTTCAAGACCAAGATCGCGGCAGAGGAAACCCGCAGCAGCGCGTTCAAGGCGGAATTTCCCCAGCAGTACGCCAGCTACCAGCGCAACGACGAAAGCACCGTGATGACCGAATTCAACGGCTCGGTGCCGTTCAACAAGAACGACAACGTCGATCCGCTGCCCGAAGGCTACAAGCACGCCCAGCCGTACCTGAAGAACCTGTGGCTGGGCTATCCCTTCAGCTACGAGTACCGCAACGCGCGCGGCCACACCAAGGCGCTGGAAGACTTCCTGCACATCGACCGCATCAACACCTATGCGGAAAAGGGCGGCCTGCCCGCCACCTGCTGGAACTGCAAGACCCCCAAGATGATGGGCTGGGTGAAGCAGTACGGCGACGACTTCTGGGCCAAGGACGTCAACGAGTTCCGCGACAAGATCGACATGAAGGACGAGACCATCGGCTGCGCCAACTGCCACGACCCGCAGACCATGGAACTGCGCCTGTACAGCGAACCCTTGAAGGACCAGCTGAAGGCGCAGGGCAAGGATTGGGACAAGCTTTCGCGCAACGAGAAGCGTTCGCTGGTCTGCGGCCAGTGCCACGTGGAATACTACTTCCAGGACAAGGAAAAGGGCGTGGCCAAGAAGCCCGTGTTCCCCTGGGCCGACGGCTACGACCCGCAGGACATGTACGCCTACTACAAGACGGCGGGCAATTCGCAGGCCAAGGGCTTCGAGGGCAACTTCGTGGACTGGGTGCACCCCGTGTCCAAGACGCCCATGATCAAGGCCCAGCACCCCGAATACGAAATGTGGCAGAACGGCGTGCACGGCGCGGCGGGCGTCTCCTGCGCCGACTGCCACATGGGCTACACCCGCACCGACGACAAGAAGAAGATCTCGGGCCACTGGTGGACCTCGCCCTTGAAGGACCCGGACATGCGCGCCTGCCGCCAGTGCCATTCGGACAAGAGCCCCGACTACCTGCGCTCGCGCGTGCTGTTCAGCCAGCAGAAGACCTTCGACCAGCTGCTGAAGGCCCAGGACCTGTCGGTGAAGGCGCACGAGGCCGTGCGTCTGGCCTCGGAATTCCAGGGCGCCAAGCCCGCCAACCATGACGACCTGATGATCCAGGCGCGCGAAATGGTGCGCAAGGGCCAGTTCTTCTGGGATTACGTGTCCGCCGAAAACAGCGTGGGCTTCCACAACCCGGCCAAGGCGCTGGATACGCTGGCCTCTTCGCAGCAGTACAGCCAGCAGGCCGTGGACCTGGCCAGCGAGGCCACCGGCTTCGCCATCTCCAAGGATCTCGCGGGCGACATTCACAAGATCGTGCCGCCCATCCTGAAGCACAGCCGCAAGTTGCAACAGGACCCCGAGCACATGAAGACGCATGTCTGGTTCAAGTACATCCCTGTCCTGCCCAAGGCGGACAAGGTGTGGGACGGCCAGAAGAAGCTGGTTTCCGCGGCCCAGTAAGGCGGCGGGAAAGGAAGGAACGGCGGGGGCGGATGGTCCCCGCCGGAACAAAAGGTATGCTGCCACCCGCATGGGCGGCCTGATTGCCTGACGAACTGATTGCACGACGACATGACGTGCCGCGCGGGCGGCATGCGGCGCGCGCCGGATCGATTTCCCACGGCGCGCCCGCCGGGCCGGAAAAGGCCCGTCCCAGGCTGTTGAGGGGTATTCCGGGCAGGCTGGTCCTTTCCGGGGCCCGCTGCCCGAATCATCGCCCGCGCGGCGCATTGCAGACATGGTTTCGCCTTGGATCTCCTTCACAGGGACACGACAGCCAGAACTGGCAGAGGGGCGCCCATCGGGGGCGCCCTTCGTCGTTGTGCGGAGGGGGGCGGAGTGCGGTCTTCTGTAGTGGCGGGAAGGGCAGATAGGTCTGGCGGGGGTGGGCCGGGACAAGGCGGAATGAGCGGGGACAAGGCGGAATACGTGGGGATGAGGCCGGGGGGCAGGTATGGCAGACCCAGGCGGGCAGGGATGGCAGCGACGGCAGAGGCGGTTTCGGTCGCGACGAGCCAGCCATCGGGCGGCGATGTTGACAGGGGAGATGCTTGCCGTGCAAACCGTGCCGCGCTACAGGCTACACGATACGGCAGCAAGACCGCACGGGGCGGCCCTGCCCGTCACGCTACCGCCAGGCGTCCCGTCCTTTCCCCTGTTCCCCTATTCCGCCGCAGGAGCGCCGCGTCATGTCCATCTCGTGGAATTTCCTCATCGTGTATACGCTGACGGTGCTGGTGGCCACCATCACCCCCGGCCCCAGCATGCTGCTGGCCCTGACGCACGGGGTGCGCTACGGCGTGCGGCGCGCGCTGGCATCCGCCATGGGCAACACCGTGGCTTCGGTGTTGCAGGCACTGGTGGCGGTGGCCGGTCTGGGCGTGGTGCTGGCCGCATCGGAAGACCTGTTCCGGGTGGTGCGCTACGCGGGCGCGGCCTATCTGGTGTACGTGGGGGTGTGCATGCTGCGCGCCCCGGCGGTGCCCCTGAATGCGGCGGCGACGGGGGCAACGGGGGCGACCGGGATCACCGGACCCACCGGGCCCACCGGGATTGAAGGAGTGGAGGGCGGCGTTGGCGCGGGCACGTCCGGCATGGCCAGCACTGCCGGAACATCGGAACCCCCCGGCGGACCCGACGCGCGCAAGCTGTTCGCGCAGGCGTTTTTCGTGGCGGCGGGCAATCCCAAGGCCATCGTGTTCTTTACCGCGCTGTTCCCGCAATTCCTGGCCCCCGGCGACACCCTGGCCCGCAGCGCCCTGCTGGTGGCGGACCTGGCCGTCATCGCCTTTCTGGGCATGATGCTTTACGCCGTGGCCGGGGCGCGCATTGCCGCGCTGCTGGCCACCACCCGCGCCGCGCGCTGGTACAACCGCACCGTGGGCGTGGCCTTCATCGGCAGCGGGGCGGGGCTGGCCCTGTCCGACAGGTAGCGCCGTTCCTGCCTCCCGCTTTGCCGCCCCCTCCCCCCGTTTTGCTGGGGCTGGGGGCGGTCTCGTGCAGGTGCCCCTGTTTCCCGTGGGGTACTCGCTTCCCCAATTGTGCCTTCTTGCCGAAAACGCCGTACATGGCAAAAGGGCTCCATGGGCACAACGCCCAAGGAGGCCCGCATGGAACTGATCACCCTCGATACGGATGCCTGCACGGGCGACGGCCACTGTATGGCCGCCTGCCCCAAGGGGCTGCTGCAACCGGACGCCAACGGCCATCCCGTGCCCGTGCCCGACGCGGCGGAACAATGCATCGACTGCGGCCACTGCGTGGCCGTGTGTCCCACCAACGCCCTGCGCCACGCCCGCCTGCCGCTGGCGTCCTTTCTGCCGGTGCAGCCGGGCCAGGCCGACGCCGCGGCCATGGATGCGCTGATCCGCAACCGGCGCTCCATCCGCCGTTTTTCGCCCCGCCCGCTGCCGGATGCTGCCCTGCACGAACTGATGGACGTGGTGCGCCATGCGCCCACCGCCCGCAACAGCCGCCTGCTGCGCTGGCACGTGATCCGGTCCGCCGCCGCGTCGCGGGCGCTGGCCGGGGTGGTTTCCGAATGGCTGAGCGCATCGGGCTACTACCCGGATGCGCTGGCCGCATTCGCCGCAGGCGGCGACAAGGTGCTGCGCGGCGCGCCGCACCTGGCGTACTGTACCGCACCGAAAACCTACCCCTTCGGCGCGTGCGATGGCGGCATCGCCGCCACCACGCTGGATTTCGCGGCCACGGCGCGGGGCATAGGCACCTGCTGGGCCGGTCTGGTGATGTGGGCCGCCCGCAATCACGAGGCCACCCGCGTCGCGCTGGGCCTTGCCGACGATCTGGACGTGGTGGGCGCCATGATGCTGGGCATGCCCGCCATGAAGTACCACCGGGTGCCCCCGCGCGACGTGCCCGAGGTGGTCTGGGTGGACTGAGGGGGAAGGGGCGCTTCCCAGCGCGCCATCGGGCTGGGCCGAATTGTGGCGGAGGGGGGCGCGGTTGCCCCTCGCGTGCAACCGGTGGGCGTACCGTGCCGTGTGCTGTCGTGTGGCGTCCTGTATGTCCGGCAGCAATGTGTCGAACGTGTCGGAAAGTGATGAACAACGGGCTGCGTCGTGGTGACGCGGCCCGTTGCGTTTTCTGGTGCCCATGTCCCGCCGGGAAGAGCGGTGCGACATCTTCACATGGATGTGGTTGCCCCATGCAGGCGGACAGGCGCATGTCGGCTTCCGGCACTGGACGGCCTGAGGGGGAAAGCGGGTCGGGGGCGTTGCGCCACGGAAAACGGTCATGGCGGAACCCCGTTCGGATGGCCTTGTGATCCCCTGCCAACCCCCTTGCGGGTGAAATTTCGGGATGCGGGCATGCTATCGGCGGTGCCAGCCACGCATGCCGACATAACTCAGGAGAGTGCCATGCCCTCGTATTCCCGCACCAGCAGGCAGCAGACTTTGCGCCCCCGTATCGCCCGTCCCGCCATGTCCACGGAAGCATTTCTGCGTGACATCGTGTTTGCCAGGCAGCCCAAGGATGGGCGCTCGGAGCTCCGTGCAGGTGCGCCGGATGTCGTTGTAGATATTTCCGGCGGAATGCCGCTGCCCGCCCCCGCCGTGTCAGGGGGGAATTTGGCTGAGCCAGCCGCCAGCTCGGGGTTCTCCCGTTGTTGCGATTTTGGCCCCGACGGCAAGTTGCGCACCAAGTTGGAGACCTGCGGCGGCCATGTCATTGAATACGGCTACACCTTTGATGAGCGCGGCCATCTGTCCGAAGTGCGCCGCAACGGTACACTGGCGGAGGAATACACCTGCAATGCGGCAGGCCAGCGCATCAGGGCGCGGACGGTTACCGTACCGGGTATGTCGAGGGATGCGCGGCGCGGTCTGGAGCCGGAACGGAGCTTTGCCTACGACAGGGAGGGGCGGATGGTCCATGCGGGACGTGCGCGATAGGGCTACGCTCCCGATGGTACCCTGCGCTGCCGGGAGGAGGGGCGGGAACGTGCGTATTTCCAGTACGGCAACGGCAGTGTCCGGGAGGTAGTGGTGCGTGACGGCGCGCGCCGGAATGCCCACCGCATTCTCGTCGCCCCGGTGACGCTGGATTCCGTGCTGCTGCCCTCTGGCGATACCGTCCGGTATCGTTACAACGATGTGGGCATGC
Organism: Desulfovibrio sp.; assembly: GCA_031287575.1. Lineage (GTDB taxonomy): Bacteria > Desulfobacterota > Desulfovibrionia > Desulfovibrionales > Desulfovibrionaceae > Cupidesulfovibrio. The sequence goes on along the minus strand of JAITSV010000056.1, from coordinate 44,511 downwards.
CGTTTCTGGTGTTGCGTAACGATGCGCCCAGCGAGGAATACCAGTGGCATGACCCGTTGCGCCTGGCGCGGTTCCGCGACCATCGGACCGGCACGGAGTACGTGTTTCATTACGAGGCGGGCGAAGGCAAGCCGGAAGCAAGGGCTGGCATGCGCCGCGTGCCGCACGCTGTCACCGTGCGTGGCCCGGCCCTGGACAATCTGGGCGGCGGCATGCTGCCCCGTCCCTTTTTCGTACCGATGCGGAGAACAGGGCGGCCCATGCGCGTAGCGTCACCTTTCGCATCGGCTGCGACCAGGTGGGTACGGTAAAGGCGCTCACCGATCCCGACGGCACGGTGGTCAAGCGGTTGGAGTACGACAGCTTCGGCCTGCCGCTGCTGGATACCTGCCCGTATTTCTTCTTACCGCTGGGGTTTGCCGGGGGACTTGTGGACCGGCACACCGGCCTTGTACGCTTCGGCTTCCGCGATTACGATCCGCGCACGGGGCGCTTTACGGCGCCGGCCCCCCTGGGGGACACGGGTGGGGACCATGACCTGTACGACTACTGCGTGGACGATCCGGTCAGCGCGTACGACCCGACGGGGCTGATCCAGCAGGGCCTTGCCGCGCGCGGCTGGGACGAGTCGGAACACCCGCGCGCCACGGACGGCAGGTTCACGTTTGCCCATGGCGGCGCGGCGGGAAGTGCCGCCGCGAGGGGCAATGTGCAAAAGCAAGAAGGTCGGCCTGCGGGGGATGCAACAGGCACGCGCGATGTCCCAACTGCGGGGGCTGACGGGCAGGGCAAAAGTGGTGGAGACTCCAAGGCGAAAGACATATTGCAACGCCTGCGTCCGTGGTGGATGTACCCCTATGGCAGCAAAGAGAAGCAAGATGGCATTGCAAAAATGCAGGAAGCTATGACCCCTAATATTCAGGGTTGGGCGAAAACAATGGAGAACGTGGGGAGAGGCGGAATAAACGCCCAAGAGTTCTTGTTGTCTGAAGGGGCGAAAATGGGAATAGACCACATGAAGAAGAAAAGAGAGAAAAGGCGTCGAGAGGAAAATGCTAAAAAATAGCAGGCAATTTTTTGTGTGGTGCACCTGTGGTTACTTGTGTCTTCGCCAAGTAGTCACAGGTGCTTTTAATTTTCATTTTTTTTAATTGTGTTATATATTATAATTAAGTATATGCATTGGATGTATCCTGCAAAATATCCTCTAAATCCAATTTCTATGTGTTCATTCTTTTTGAACAGAAATAAATCTGGCCTCACATTATCGCCACATGTGATGTTATGTGACCATGAGGTAAACATAAATGCCATAAATAGAAAAGAAGAATATATCATTATACATGATGCGATTTTTGTGATGTTTTTATTGTTTTTTGTGTTGGCTGCGGTCATGAGCAGTATTGATGCCCAGAATATGATGAACGTGTATACATAGGGTGTGTTTACATCGTCAAATATGTCTAAGAAGTGCCAGATAAGTGATTCTGACAGGAATATGCATAGTATCGTAATTATTTTTTTGGTGTGATTGGTTGTTTCCATAATACTAATCCAGATTAGGGGTGGAGGAAGTCCACACGGGTGTGATGGTCACATGTCATGAAAAGCGTGTGGACTGCGGGTTTGGTGCTGGTGTGATGGTGCGTAGTGGTCTTTGTGTCCTTCTTTTGCCCGATAGTGTCAAGGCTGTCCTTACGCTTTTGCACTATGTGCGACGCGCTCTGGAGGAGCCTGGGTTGCTTTCTGTCGTGGCTAGAAGTTGTGCTTTTTATGAAAATCTGGGATTTAGTGCGATATGATAAAATGTAGAGATATAGTATTTTTTCTTGGATTTATGCGGTCTTGTCAATTGCAATGACGCGGTCAATATTTGCTGTGTTGGTAAGAAGCCTGCGAGATTTTCGGAGGATAAGATGAAGATGTTGAGATGGGTATATTGTATTGTCACGCTAGTTGCGATGCTGTTTCTTCATGCGGTCGATGGCTACTGCACGGAGCGGTCACCCGAACAAGTCGTGCATGATTTTTATGCGTGGTATTTCGTGGCAGACCGTGGTGAAGATATGGCGGAGAAGAATGATGCAATTTATAAATATGTAGCCAAGCCTCTTATCACGGATGTTCGCGCGGATACGTCCGGGATATACTATTTCACCAAGGTTGGCAGTTATGGGGCGTGGTGGGTTGATGTTGTTGTCGATGTGAAGGATGCGGTTAGCATTGGAGGGGGCGTCTCCATGATACCTGTGGAATTTGTTCTGGGACAGGAGAGGCGAAGTGTGATTGTTTTGGTAAAGAGCTATGATGGCGAGCTGAAAATATTCAAGGTTATGGACGTGTATCCTTTTATGTAAAGGGTATTGGTTGATGCGGTGAGAGCGAACAGCGCTTGAGCATCGTTCAACTTTATTTCATATGATTCGCAAGAGGGTGCATATGAAAAAATATGTATACCTGCTTATGCTTGTCTTTATGTGCGGATGTGCATCTGGACATGCCACTGTGCGAAAGTTTTCAGAAAGTCCGGAAAAATTTGTTTACTATTTTTATCAGTGGTACATGCGAGAGGCAATATTGCTTGGCAACGAGCCGCTGAAGAATGGAGAAATATATCGGTATGTGTATGCAGATACGGTACACAGAAACCTTGTCGAACTGGACAGGGGGAATTACTGGTCAGACTATTTTCTGGATTCTCAGGATTCCAACGAGGAATGGCTTGAAACCATTCATGTTTACAAGGCAATAGCCATCAATGATTCCGTCATGGTGGTCCCCGTGAATTTTGCAGGGGACAAGCCGGAATGCACGTCGCTTCTCGTGTTTCTTGGGAAGGAGGCCGGGGAACTCCGCATCATCAAGGTGGAAACAGCGGTCCACTGGTCGGAATGACGCGGAGTGCGGAGCGGGCTTTTCTCGCCCCGCTGCGATCCTCTGTCACGGTCAGACGCAAGAACGGCCCGTCGCAATGCGGCGGGCCGTTCTTGTAGTATGTCCAGAACGCGGGGGCGATGCGCCGCCTACTGCACGCCGCGCTCCAGCAGGCGGATGATGGCCACGTCCACGGCGGCGAAGCCCAGGCTGGACACTTCGCCCAGCGAGCGCAGCGAGGCGCGGAAGTCGGGCGAAACGATGCCCTCGGCCCCGTTCATGCCCGGCCCGTGCAGGGCCAGTTGCGCGGCACTCCAGGCTTCTGCCGCGGCGGTGCCCACCTTCAGCGCGCAGCCGCCCTTGGCCCCGTCGCAGATCATCCCCATGACCGACGAGAACACCAGCGCCACGGCCTGTTCGGCCTGCGCGGGCGTGCCGTCCGCAAGGCGCACCAGCGCGGCGGCGGCGCCCGCCCCGGCGGCCACGGCGCAGCCGCACAGCGGGGTAAGGCGGCCTGTGCGGGCCTTTACCGCGCCGGTGACCAAGTGCGACAGGGCCAGCGCGCGGGCCAGTTCTGCATCGCTGCGGCCCCAGGCGCGCGCGGCCAGGGCCGGGGGAATGATGGCGGTAAGCCCGTGGTTGCCGGAACCGGCGCTGCTCATGACCGGCTGGTTGGCCCCGGCCATGCGCACGTCGGCGGCGGCAGCCGTGGTGGCCTTCACGCGGGCGCTGATGTCCGGCCCGCAGGCGTCATGTGCACAGGAGCCGGGTGCGCGGGCGTCGGAAGAGCTGGCGTTCCGGCAATCTCCGCCGCGCAGGGCCATTCCCAGGGTATGCCCCACGGCCAGGCCCCACGGGCTGGTCAGCCCCTGTTCGGCCACGGCCAGATTCATTTCCGCGCCGCGCAGCAGGTCGCGGGCGAGGTCTGCGTCGATCCCTTCGGCCCAGTTCCACAGGTCGTCAAAGGCGGCCCGTTGCAGGTCGGCCATGTACGGGGGCAGGCTGTCGCCGCCCAGGGCGTCTTCCGCCCGGTAGACCACCTGCCCATTGTGGCGCACCTCGGCCACGCGGTCGTGCCGCCCGGCCACCACGGCCACCACCAGATGGCCGGGGCGGTACAGTTCCGCCTCGGCGTACACGGTGGGCACGTCCTGCACGATTTCCTGAGTTACCGCACCGCGTTCGGTCAGGGCGCGGGCGGCGGCCACGTCGTCGGCGGTAACGGCGGCCAGTGCTTGCAGGCCCATGTCCGCATCGCCTGCCAGTGCGCCCAGCGCGGATGCCAGCATGTTGCCGCGCAGCCCCTGCGCGCCGGGAATGCCCACGGATTGGCCGTTCTTGTAGATGTTGGCCGAAAGGCGCAGATGGATGCGCTCCGGCGGGGCGGGCAGATGGCGCGCGGCGGTGGCGGCGGCAAGGGCCACGGCCCCCGGTTCGGTGCAGCCCAGCGCGGGCTTTACTTCGGCGGCGAAAAAGGCGGCGATGTCCATGGGGCCTCCTGCTTGTGCGCGGGCGGCCGGGGGGGAGTGGAATGGCAGATTCCGGCATGCCGCGCGGTGTGCGGGCGTGGTGGGGCTGCGGGCGAACCCGCGTTTTCGCGCGGCGGCGCGCCGCATATACGCGAAAGGGGTCACGGTGAACCGTGACCCCTTTGATGGCGTGGTGGCGTTCCCAGGGGGATTTGAACCCCCGTCGACGGCGTGAAAGGCCGTTGTCCTAGGCCGGCTAGACGATGGGAACGCATGTTGGCTGGGCTGCTAGGACTCGAACCTAGATTAGCGGAGCCAGAATCCGCCGTCCTGCCAATTGAACGACAGCCCAACAACGAGGTTGTGTATCTATCCGTCAGGCCCCCGGTTGTCAACGGGAAATGCGCGAGGTGTGCGCAGTTTTTATTTTTTGTGCGTAATACGCTGGAACCGTAATTTATTGTTGGGATGTGTCGAGCCGTGAGGGCGCTCCGTTGACCGCCCGCTGACCGCCGCAGGCGTATGCCTTCCATCCTGGCGGGGGCTTTGCCGCCGCGAAAATTCGTACTATGTTCGGCCTGTCCGCATCGGACACCCGGCGGATTGCCCCGCGCGCTGCCCCAAGGCTTGCGGCGCGGCCCGTCCGGCTCACGTCTTTCTGCTTGCAGGCGTACGCGCCGAGGTTTTTTTGCAGCGATTCGCACCAGAGATTGTCGCCCCCCGGTTGCGGGAAAATTGCCAGCAAATTGCTGGCGAAAGCCGCACCCGGTAGGCGCGACGGCATGCCGTCCCCTGCCCGAAGGGGGCGCTGCCCGCACGGGGCCGTCACCCGGCCCCGCCCCATCCCGCCCTGCCGGTTCCGTCCGATGTCATCGGATGGTGGTCTTTGCTCTCGTCCCGCAACCATCCTTCTGACGTTTCCAGGCCGATCTTTCGCCATGCGCGCCGCATGGCGGTCGTGCGCCGCCGGGCAGCCTGTCCGGTCCGCGCCCGTCGTGTCGCGCGCCGTACTTCAGGAGTGACGCAATGCACATCAGAGACGAACGCCCCGGCAACCAACAGGACAGCCGGACGATCATTCACATCGAATACGCGGCCTTCAAGGGCCACCCCATGCACGCCCCCGGCGCAGAACCCACCGAGCACCTGATCCCCGGCCTGCTGCGCGCCAGCGGCGACCTGACCCTTTCCCTGCTGGCGGAGGTGGACGGCAAACCCGTGGGCCACGTGACCCTTTCGCCCGCCGTGGTGGGAGAAGACCATGTGGGTTCGGACAGGGCGGGCTGGCATCTGCTGGGGCCTGTGGGCGTGCTGCCGCCCATGCAGGGCCGGGGCATCGGCTCCGCCCTGATCCGCGAGGCGCTGCGCCGCATGCGCGACGCCGGGGCCTTGGGCGTGGTGCTGGTGGGCGACCCCGGCTACTACACCCGCCTCGGCTTTGCCTGCGTGCCGGGGCTGCACTATCCCGGCGTGCCCGACCAGTACGTGCTGGCCGTGCGCTTCGGCCACTGGCAGCCGCAGGGCGACATCGTCGCCCACCCGGCTTTCGCGGAACAGGCCTAGCGCCAACAACGACAACCCGAAGGGGCCGAGGCATGCGCCCGGTCCTTCATGAGGTAGGCATGAGGTATACCATCATGTTGCAATCATGGGGTTTCGACCCGTGGTTTGCCGCACACACGGCGGAAATGTTCATGGAAGGTTGCGGCGTTGCCCGAGTCTGCGCGGTGGACCGGGGGGTGTTCCGCATACGGGGCGAAGGGGGCGAGGTTCCGGCGGAACTGGCGGGCAGGCTTGCCTACCATACGGACAATCCCGCCGACCTGCCGTGCGTGGGCGACTGGGTGACGGCGCAGTGGCACAGCGACGGAACGGCGGGCATCATCCACCGGGTGTTCCCGCGCCGGACCGTGCTGCGGCGCAAGGCGGCGGGCGACGGCTACGCCATGCAGATGATCGCGGCCAACATCGACACGGCGTTTGTCGTGCAGTCGTGCCACTACGACTTCAACCCCGGCAGGCTGGAACGCTATCTGGTCATGCTGGCGGACGGGGGCGTGGAGCCTGTGGTGGTGCTGACCAAGACGGACCTGGTCACCCCGGACGATCTCGCCAACCTGCAGGCGGTGGTGGCTGCCGTCACGCCTGCGCGGGTCATCGCCCTCAGCAGCGTGACCGGGGCCGGGCTGGATGCGCTGCGTCAGGCGCTTGCGCCGGGCAGGACCTATTGCCTGCTCGGTTCGTCGGGCGTGGGCAAAACGACTCTGCTCAACCAGCTGACGCGCGGGCAGGCAGGGGCGGAAGCCTTGCACGGGCACGCGCATGCCACACGTGCTGTGAGCGCCACCGGCGAAGGCACCCACACCACCACCCGTCGCCAGCTTACCATGCTGGATGGCGGGGCGCTGGTGGTGGACACGCCGGGCATGCGCGAGGTGGGCACCGTGGCTGCGGCGGATGGCGTGGACGCAGGCTTTGCGGACATCGCCCTGCTGGCGGGAGAGTGCCGCTATGCCGACTGCCGCCACGAACACGAGGCGGGCTGCGCCGTGCGGGCCGCCGTGGACCGTGGCGAGCTGTCCGCCTCGCACTACCGTAACTATCTGAAGCTGCGAAAAGAGGCCGAGTTCAGCGAACTATCGCAGCTCGACCGGCGCAGGAAGGACAAGGCCTTCGGCAAGATGGTGAAGTCGGTCAAGAAACACATGGGATACTGAGGCGCTCCTGTTTGTTCCCCTCTCTCTTTTGAGGGGTAGGGCAGGCAGGTAACCTCGTTCGTCCCCAAAACCGAAACACCCCGGCGGGATGGCTCCCGCCGGGGTGTCGTGCATTCTTCTGTCTCTGTTCTGCGCGGGTTTACGCGCCTTCCTTCTTCTCGATCTTCGCCCAACTGTCGCGCAGGCCCACGGTGCGGTTGAACACCGGCTTGCCGGGCGCGCCATCCTTGTCGGCGCAGAAGTAGCCAATGCGCTCGAACTGCACGCGGGTGCCGGGGGCCACGTCGGCCAGGGCCGGTTCCAGCATGGCGGTGACGGTCTTCAGCGAATCGGGGTTCAGGTAGTCCACGAAGGTCTTGCCTTCTTCCGCCGCGTTGGGGTTTTCCACCGAGAACAGGTGTTCGTATAGGCGCACTTCCGCGTGCAGGGCATGCGCGGCGGACACCCAGTGGATGGTGCCCTTCACCTTGCGCCCGTCCTGCGACCAGCCGCCCTTGGTGGCCGGGTCGTAGGTGCAGCGCAGTTCCGTGATGTTGCCGTCCGCGTCCTTCACCACCTCGCGGCAGGTGATGTAGTAGGCGTAACGCAGCCGCACCTCGGCGCCTGGGGCCAGGCGGTGGTACTTCTTGGGCGGGTCTTCGCGGAAGTCGTCGCGTTCGATGTACAGCACCTTCGAGAACGGCACCGTGCGCGACCCGTGCGACGCATCCTCCGGGTGGTAGGGCATGTCGAAGGTTTCCACCTGGTCGTCGGGGTAGTTCTCGATGACGACCTTGATGGGGTCCAGCACGCCCATCACGCGCGGGGCCACGGCGTTCAGGTGTTCGCGCATGCAGAATTCCAGCAGCGAGAAATCCACCACCGAATCGGCCTTGGCCACCCCGATGCGCGCGCAGAAGTCCTGCAACGCCTCGGGCGTTACGCCCCGGCGGCGCAGCCCGCTGATGGTGGGCATGCGCGGGTCGTCCCAGCCGTTCACGTAGCCGCCCTCCACAAGCTGGATCAGCTTGCGCTTGGACAGTACGGTGTAGGTCAGGTTCAGCCGGGCAAATTCTAGTTGCTGCGGGTGGTAGATGCCCAGGGTATCCAGCGTCCAGTCGTAGAGTTCGCGGTTGTTCACGAATTCCAGCGTGCACACGGAGTGGGTGATGCCCTCGATGGAATCCGAGATGCAGTGCGTGTAGTCGTACATCGGGTAGATGCACCACGCATCACCGGTGCGGTGGTGATGGGCATGGCGGATGCGGTACAGCGTGGGGTCGCGCATGACCACGTTGGGCGAGGCCATGTCGATCTTGGCGCGCAGCACGTGTTCGCCGTCCTTGAACTCGCCCGCGCGCATGCGCCGGAACAGGTCCAGGTTTTCCTCCACGCTGCGGTTGCGGTAGGGGCTTTCCGTGCCGGGGGCGGTCAGCGTGCCGCGATGCGCGCGGATTTCGTCCGCCGACAGGCTGTCCACGTAGGCCTTGCCCGCCAGGATCAGCTGCTCCGCGTGCTGGTAGAGCTGCTCGAAATAGTCGGAGGCGTAGAATTCGCGGTCTTGCCAGTCGCCGCCAAGCCACTTCACGTCCTCGCGGATGGAATCCACGTATTCCTGGCTTTCCTTCAGCGGGTTGGTGTCGTCAAAGCGCAGGTTGCACTTGCCGCCGAATTCCCGTGCCACCCCGAAGTTGAGGCAGATGGACTTGGCATGCCCGATGTGCAGGTAGCCGTTGGGTTCCGGGGGAAAGCGGGTGTGCACCCGGCTGTCGAAGCGGCCATTGGCGTTGTCCGCCGTAATCAGCGCGCGGATGAAGTCGAGACCCGGCTCGGCCTTGCGGTCGGGCTCGCTGGCATTGTGATCGCTCATGATCGTGCGTTCCTGCTGGGGGTTTTCCGGCGGCCGTTCAGGCGGTCCGTCCGGGACGCGAAGAAAGATGCAGCAGGATACGGGAAGTGGTGTGCCCGGTCAATTCGGGGGGGGGGAACCCCGTTACATTTTCCTCCTAGATCGCCCCCAGATCAAGGGCTGTTTCCAAATTAGGATTTTCGTTCGTTGGCAAGGAAAACGAGCCTGCCATGAGGGAGTATACTCTTACCGTATTCGACCGACATGGCAGGCGAAGTTTGACGCAGCCAACGGGCGAAAGGACAATTTGGAACCCCTACGCCCGTTCGATGCGGCAAAGCCCGCACTTCAACGGCTCCGCGCCGCTGTCCGGGTCGAAGTGGTCGTGCCCGTACAACAGGTTGGCGCAGCTTTCGCGCCAGCCGTGGTCCGGGCCGGGCCGTTCTGGAAACCACCAGCCATGGTCGGCCTGCACCACGTCGGGCGGCAGGCTGTCGTCGGCGGCAACCACAAAGAGCGCCTGCCCGTATGGGGAGACCACCCGCACGGCGTCGCCGTCGGCAAGACCCAGGCGGGCCAGCGCATCGGGGTGCACGGCCACGCGGGGTTCCGGGCGCAGGCGGCGCAGCGCGTCGATCTGCCGCCCCTCGGAATGGAAGAAGGGCAGCACCTTGCACCCGGACATGAGGATGAACGGGTACGCGGCGGCCACCTCGGGCGTGGATACCGGCGACAGGGGCGGTTCCACGTACACGGGCAGGGGCGGGCGGCCTGCCCCGGCCATGACGGAACTGACCAGTTCCACCTTGCCGCTGGGCGTGGGAAAGCCGTCCGTCTCGTGCTTGCGGTAGCGCATGGGGCCGAGCACCAGCCCCTTTTCGGTGAAAGCGCGAAAGTCCATGCCGGAAGGTTCCAGCAGCCAGGCCAGATAGGCGTCCCAGTCCGGCCAGGGAAAGGCCTCGTCCAGGCCCAGGCGGTGGGCCAGGTCCAGGATCACGGCGCGGTCGTCGCGGGCCTCGCCGGAATGCGGGCCATGGGCCAGCCTGCGGCGGGCCAGCACGCACCACAATTTGTGAAAGTAGACCACGTCGTCCTGCTCCAGCCAGTGGGCGGCGGGCAGCACCAGGTCGGCCAGTTGCGCCGTGGGCGTCAGGAAGAAATCGGACACTACGCTGAACTCCACGTGGTCGCGCAGGGCGGCTTCCACCACGTCGCCACGGGTGGCGGTAAGCATGGGGTTGGTGCCCACCAGCCACACCGCGCGGGGGCGGTACGGCTGGCCGTCGACGCAGGCCCGCCAGAAGCCGGGCTGATGGCAGCCGGGGCCGAAGGGAAAGCGCCCCGCGCCGATCATGCGGGCCTTCTGCTCCGGCGACAGCAGGTGCATGCCCAGCACCTTCTTGTTTTCCAGCGGCGACTTGCAGCGGATGTCCGGCGGGGGCACCCAGTGCACCATGCCGCCCGGTACGTCGAGGTTGCCGGTGACGGCCATGAGCAGCAGCAGGGCGCGTCCGGTCTGGAAGGCGTTGACGCTGGTGTCTATGCCGTTGCCCCACAGCAGGCTGGCGGGTTTTTCCGTGGCCAGCGTGCGGGCGGCGGCAATGATGTCCTGCGCGGGCACGCGGGTGATGGGCGCGGCCCACTCCGGCGAAAAGGCGCGCACGTGCTCGGCCAGTTCGGCAAAGCCGGTACAGTGGCGGGACACGAAGTCCGCGTCGTGCAGCCCCTCGCCGATGATCACGTGCAGCAGGGCCAGCACCAGCGCGCACTCCGTGCCAGGGCGCAGTTGCAGGTGCTGCGTGGCCGCGCGCGCGGCGGAGGTGCGGCGCGGGTCGGCCACGATGACCTGTTCCGCCCCGCGCAGGGCGCGGCGCATCATGGCCCCGCACATGCCATCGGCGGCCCCGGTTTCCATGGCGTTGGCCCCGAAGACCAGCATGCAGCGCGGCATGGCGCCGCCGTGGCCGTACACGTCGGCCACGGGCAGCCAGCCTACGGTGATGGACGAGGCGATGACGCGCGGCAGAAAGCAGTTGTGCCCCGGCGAGACGAAGTTGGGCGAACCCAGCGCGTGGATGAACCGCCCGGTGAATTCGGTGTACGGGCGGCCCGTGCCCTGGCACAGCGCGATGTATTCCGGCCCGGATTCGCGCCGCACCCGGTCGAAGGTGGAGGCCATGAGGGTAAGCGCCGCCTCCCAGCCGATTTCCTTCCACTGGCCCGCGCCGCGCGGCCCGGTGCGCAGCAGGGGGCGGCGCACCCGGTGGGGGTGGGCGACCAGTTGCGGCCCCGCCGCGCCCTTGGGGCAGATGTAACCCCGGCTGGTGGGGCTGTCCGGATCACCGGTGACGCGCACCGGGTTGCCCGCGTCGTCCAGATGTACAAGCACCTGGCAGACGCCGTGGCATCCCCGGCACGAGGTGCGCACCACGCGGGGGGCAAGCCGCAGGATCGGGCGGGATGGGGGATGGGATGCCGTGGACGAACCGGGGGAAGGGCTGGCTGCGGACATGGTTGGCTCCTTGGCGGATGGAACCTTTGGGAAGGGGGCGGGTGACCGGGGCAGCGTGGCGGAAGGGCCACCTAGGCAACGTTTTGCATGCCGTACGCGGACGGAATCCTGCTTTCTGTGTCTCCGTATTGGAACGGCATGTCAATGTGCGCGCGGCAAGCGCAGGATTGACCCGTCTTCGTACTTTGTATACGGTATGCAGTGCCAGCCGCGCCCGTGTGCGCGGCACTTTTCACTTCGGCCCACGCCGCCTCTCGCAACCGGACGCACACCCTCATGCCGCCAGACGCCATCAACGCCCTTGCGCAGTACACCCTCAGCGGGCTGACCACCGGGTCGGTCTACGCGCTGCTGGCCTTGGGCTACAGCCTCATCTTCAACGCCACGGGCATCGTCAACTTCACCCAGGGCGATTTTCTGAGCCTTGGCGGACTGGTGCTGTACAGCCTGCTGGTCAGCCAGGGGCTGCCGATCTTCGCGGCTTTTCCCGCCACCATCCTGCTCGTTGCCCTGGCGGGCGCGCTGGTGGAGCGGGTGTGCCTGCGCCCTGCCCGCAGCCGCCAGATGATCATCCTGATCTTCATCACCATGGCCGCCTCCACGCTGATGCGCGGCCTGATGAAGCAGGGCTGGGGCAAGCTGCCCCTGGCCCTGCCGCCCCTCTCGCCCGAAGTGCCCTTTCGCCTGCTGGGCGCCGTGCTGACCCCGCAGAACCTGTGGGTGATGGGCATGACCCTGTGCGGCATCGCGGCGCTGGCCTGGTTCTTTCGCGCCACGGTGACCGGCAAGGCCATGCGCGCCGCTGCGGCGGACCCGCGCACCGCCCGGCTGATGGGGGTGGAGGTGGAACGGCTGACCACGCTGTCCTTCGCCTTTGCCGGGGCGCTGGGCGCGCTGGGCGGCATGCTCATCACGCCCATCACGTCCCTTTCCTATGACATCGGCCTGATGCTGGGGCTGAAGGGCTTTGCCGCCGCCGTGCTGGGCGGTTACGGCAGCTTTGCCGGGGCCGTGGCGGGTGGGGTGCTGCTGGGCCTGTTCGAAAGCTACGGCGCGGGCTACGTGACCAGCGCCTACCGCGACGTGCTGGTGTTCGGGTTGCTCATCCTCGTATTGTTCGTGCGGCCGCAGGGGCTGTTCGGCACCACCGGGAGGCGCGCATGACCGTTCCCGGAACTGGCCCCGGTACCGTGAAGACACCCGCGCCCGCCTCCTCCGGCTCTTCCACCCGCCATCCGCTGTTCACCCCGCCCGCCCGCCGCTTCATGCGCGGCTGGCTGGCGTTGGCCGTGGCCATGGCCCTGCTGCCGCTGGCCCTGCGCTCCGGCTACCAGTTCACCGTGCTCAACGTGGTGGCGGTGAACCTTATCGTGGTCACGGGGCTTAACCTGCTGATGGGCTATGCCGGGCAGATCAGCTACGGCCACGCCGCGTTCTTCGGCATGGGGGCCTACGGCAGCGCCATACTTTCCACCACCCACGGGGTGGACCCGTGGCTGGCCATGGGCGTTTCCGCCTGCGGGGTGGCCGTGGCCGCCGCTGCTGTCGGCGTGCCCACCCTGCGCCTGAAAGGCAACTACCTGGTCATGGCCACGCTGGGCTTCAACCTCATCGTGGACGTGATCCTGGTGCAGTGGAGCGATGTCACGGGCGGTTCCAGCGGCTTCGTGGGCGTGCCGCCGCTGTCCGTGGCGGGCATCTCGTTCGACACCGACCGCTCGTTCTACTGGCTGGCCTGGGGCGTGGCGCTGTTGTTGCTCATTCCCGCGCGCAACCTGGTGCATTCGCCGGTGGGGCGCGCCCTGCGGGCCATCCACGATTCCGAGCCGGGGGCGGAAGCCTGCGGCGTGCCCACGGCCAGCTACAAGGTACAGGTGTTCGTGCTGTCCGCCGTGTTCGCCTCGCTGGCCGGGTCGCTGCACGCGCACTACCTGGGCATCGTGGCCCCCAAGACCTTTGACATCTTCAAGTCGGTGGAGTTCGTGACCATGTGCCTCATCGGCGGCATGGGGTCGCTGTGGGGCGGGCTGGCCGGTGCGCTGTTGCTGACCGTGCTGCCCCAGATGCTGGGCGTGTTCGAGGAGCACCACGACCTGATCTTTGGCGCGATCCTGCTGGTCATGCTCATCTTCATGCCGCGCGGGGTGTCGCCGTGGCTGCGTGATCTGTTGAAGAAGGGCTTGGGCGGCGGCAAGCGGCCCGGAGTCAGCCGGGACAGCCGGGACAGCCGGGACAGGGGCGACGGGGAGGTCCGGCCATGACCCTGCTGGCGGTACGCGACCTTTCCGTGGCCTTCGGCGGCATCCGCGCGCTGGACGCGGCCAGTTTCACGGCACGGGCCGGGGCCATCACCGCGCTCATCGGCCCCAACGGCGCGGGTAAGACCACCCTGGTCAACTGCGTCACCGGCATGGTGCGGCCCGATTCCGGCAGCGTGACCTTTGACGGGCGGGACATCACCGGCATGGCCGCCCACCGGTTGCCGCGCCTGGGCCTTGCCCGCACCTTCCAGCACCTGCGGGTGTTCGGCTCCATGAGCCTGCTGGAAAACGTCATGGTGGGGCTGCACGGCCACGTGCGCACCGGCATGCTCTCCAGCATGCTGCGCCTGCCCGGCGTGCGCCGTACCGAACGGGCCATGCGCGATGCGGCCATGCAGGCGCTGGACTTCGCCGGGCTGTCCGGCAGGGCCGACGAGGCCGCCGGGCTTTTGCCCTACGGCGACCAGAAGCGGCTGGTGCTGGCCCGCGCCCTGGTGGGCGACCCGCGCATGATCCTGCTGGATGAACCCGTGGCGGGTCTGAACCCGGCGGAAACCCACGAGATGGGCGGGCTGATCCTGGCCCTGCGCGCACGGGGGGTGGCCGTGCTGCTCATCGAGCACGACATGTCGCTGGTCATGCGCGTGAGCGACGCCGTGGTGGTGCTGTGCTCCGGCGCCAAGATCGCCGAGGGCGCCCCCGGCGAGGTGAAACGCAACCCCGAAGTGGTCAACGCCTACCTTGGCGGGGGCGAGGAGTTCGGCCTGCATGCTTGAGCTGCGCGACGTTTCCTTTTCCTACGGCGGCGCGAAGGTGCTGTTCGACGTGTCCCTTTCCGTGGGCACGGCAGAGGCGGTGTGCCTGCTGGGCATGAACGGCGCGGGCAAGACCACGCTGCTGTCGCTTGTCAGCGGACTTGCCCGGCCCGCATCCGGGTCCATCCTGCTGGACGGCGCGCCGCTGCCGCCGCGTCCGGCGGGCATCGTGGCCGCCGGGGTGGTGCAGGTGCCCGAAGGGCGTCGGGTGTTCACCCAGCTTTCGGTGCGCGAGAACCTGGAGATGGGCGCCTACCTGCGCCTGAAGAAGGGGGGCCGGGCAGGGCGCGCCGCCGTGGCCGACGACCTGGCCCGCATGCTGGACCTGTTTCCGGTACTGGGCGAGCGCATCGGCCAGCCAGCGGGCAACCTTTCCGGCGGCGAGCAGCAGATGCTGGCCATGGGCCGCGCCCTGATGGCCCGCCCCCGCCTGCTGCTGCTGGACGAACCCAGCCTGGGCCTTGCGCCCAGGGTGACGGCGGCCATCTTCCGGGTGGTGCGCGACCTGCCCTCCATGGGCTGCTCGGTGCTGCTGGTGGAACAGAACGCGCTGGGCGCGCTGGCCATCTGCAACCGGGGCTACATCATCACCAGCGGGCAGATCCGGTTTTCCGGCACTTCCGCCGACATTCTTTCCGACGAGCTGCTGCGCGAGGCGTTCCTTGGCCCTGTCAGTGAAAGGGACGGGGCAGCGTCCGGGACAGCGTTTGGGACGGCACCTGGGATAGCAAAGGACATGCAGGACGACCCACGGCGCGGCAGCGCCACGCAGGAGGGCAACTGATGGCGAGACTGGTCAAGCAGTCGCTGGGGCAGGAAGTGACGCGCATGCTCAAGCGCATGATCATCGACGGCGAACTGGAGCCCGGCCAGCGTCTGGTGGAGGACCGCCTGGCGGCGGAACTGGGCATCAGCCGCACCCCCCTGCGCGAGGCCCTGCACCGGCTGGAGCAGGAGGGCCTGTTGCAGAAGCGCTCCGCCGGTGGCTACGTGCTGCGCCCCTTCGACGCCGAAGAGGTGGAAGAGGCGGTGCAGGTGCGCGCCCTGCTGGAGGCCCGCGTGGCCGCGCTGGCCGCGCGCCGGGCCGGGCCGGAACAGGTGGAGGCCCTGCGCGCCAACCTGACGGCCTTTCGCGAGGCGGCGGCCAAGGGTGACGTGGTCCGGCTGGCCGAACTGAACACCGAATTCCACCTGCTGCTGCGGGCGGCGGGCGGTTCCCTGCTGCTGGCCCGGCTGCTGGACGAGATCGAAGGGGTGGTGGAGCGCATCATCCGCGCGCTGGTGCCCCTGCGCGAGGCCGGGGAATGGTCGGACGAGGACCACGCCCGCATCGTGGCCGCCGTGGTTGCGGGCGATGCCGAGGGCGCCGCCGAGGCCATGCGTGTCCATGTGCTGCATGGGGGCGAGGCGGTGTTGGACACCCTGCGTCAGCCTGATGGTGGGGCGGATGGCGCAGCGTCCGTACCCGGTGTCACTCCCGTTGCCGCACCCGCGCGGCATCCTTCCGGCAAGGCCGCATCGGAAAAATCATGAACCTTTCGCGCCGCTCCGGTGCCGTGGCGTTTCGCGGCACCGGCACGGTGCGCAACCACGCCCCATGCGCTGCCCCCTGCGCCGTGTGGGAGAGGAGATTCGCATGAACTTCGCATCCATGGTACGCGCGGCATGCCGATTGGGCGTGGCCGCACTGGCGGTTCCGGCGCTGCTGCTGGGCGCGGGCCTGCCCGCCGCCACCGCGCGGGCCGCCGACCCGGTGAAGATCGGCGCGTTCTTCGCCCTGTCCGGGCCCACCGCGCCCGTGGGCACCCCCACCAAGCTGGTGGCCCAGATGTTCGTGGACAAGGTGAACAAGGAAGGCGGCATCAACGGCCGGCCCATCGAACTGGTGCTGGGCGACACCGAGGGCGATCCCACCAAGGCGGTGCTGACCTTCAAGCGTTTTGTCAGTGAGGAAAAGGTCGTTGCCGTCATCGGCCCCACCCGCACCGACGAGGGGATGGCCGTAAAGCGCCAGATCGAATCTTCCGGCATTCCCACGGTGATGACCGTGGGCGGCGACCCGGTGATCATGGAGGGCAAGCTGGGCAACATGGACTTCGGCACGGCCCGGTCGGTCTTCAAGTCGCCGCAGCGGTCGTCCACGGCGGTGCGCAAGGTGCTGGGCTACCTGAAGAAGCATGAGCTGACCAAGGTGGCCCTGCTGCTTTCCGGCGACAACTTCGGGCAGGACGGCGAACGCTGGCTGCGTTCGCTGGCCCCGGAATACGGCATCGAGATCGTAGGCACCGAGCAGTTCAAGCCCACCGACGTGGACATGAAGACCCAGCTTACCGCGCTGGCGGGCAAGGGCCCGCAGGCGGTGATCTGCTGGACCATCGGACCCGCCGGGGCGCTCGTGTCCAAGAACCACCACGCCCTGGGACTGACCATGCCCCTGCTGCAATGCCACGGCCTGCCCGACCCGGCCTACATCAAGCTGGCGGGCGAGGCGTCCGAGGGCGACCTGATGCCCGCCACCAAGCTGATGACCTGGGAAGCCCTGCCCGACGGCGACCCGCAGAAGAAGGTCATCGCCGAGTTCGTGCGCCTGTACCGCGACGAGTACAAGTACGACGCGCAGTACCCCATCAACACTCACTCCGGCTATGCATGGGACGCCCTGCTGCTGCTGGTGGAGGCCATGCGCAAGGTGGGCACGGAACCCGCCAGGGTGCGGGACGCGCTGGAAGCCACCAGGGGCCTGGTGGGCGTGAGCGGCGTGTTCACCCTTGGTCCGCAGGACCACAACGGCCTCGGCGAGGATTCCATGGTCATGTTGCAGGTCAAGGGCGGCAAGTTCGTGATGGTCGAATAGGGGCAGCCGCTGTTGCGGCACGCACCGTGATGCGACACCATGGCGCGCGGGAGGGCAGGATCTTCCCGCGCGCTTTTTGTCTGGATGACCTTTGCGCCCGCGCCGGTCTGCGGGATTCCGGAACATCGATCCGCTGCCGGGTGGTGCAGGTGCATGCCGGACCGTTGCCGGACCAGGGACCGGCTGGCGCCATTCTAACGGGTTTGCGCATATTCTCCGGAGTGGGCATAGAATGCCAGACCAGAGGGAGGGCGGCACATGGCGCGCGGCAACAGGCAACAGACCCCCGGACCGTCGGCGACGGCGGGTGCCGGGGCGGACCGGGACGGCAAGGGGCGGAAGCCCTCGCGAGGGTGTCATGCCTCTTCGATCGGCCAGCCCGGTGCGCCCGATGCGCCCGGCGCTCTTGATGCGCCCGGCGCTCTTGATGCGCCCGATGCTTCCGGTGCGCACAAGGTCTTCAATACCGCTGCGTCTCCCGCTTCCCCGGCGCCCTCCGCATCTTCCGTATCCCCTGAATTTCTGGATGCGCCCTTTTTCGCGGCGTCATCCGGCTCGTCTGGAGTTGACCTGTCCGGGCCCGATTCGTCTGGGGCAGATTCGTTCGGGGCTGATTCGTCTGGGGCAGATTCATCGGGCGGGCATGTCTGCGACCCTCCGGCGTCCCTGTCCTTCGGCGTATCGCTGTACGAGCAGTTGTTCCGGTACCATTCGGCGGTGATGCTGCTGGTGGACGCGGAAACGGGCTGCATCATCGAGGGCAACCCGGCGGCATCCGTTTTTTACGGCTATCCGGACGGGGCGCTGTGCGGCGTGTCCGTCAACGACATCGGCACCCTGGGGCCGGAAGAGCAGGCGCAACGGCTGGCCGACCTGCGCGAGGGACGGTTGACGCGCTTCACCTCGCGCCACCGGCTGGCCTCGGGCGAGGTGCGCGACGTCGAAGTGCACTCCGTGCCGGTGCGGCTGTTCGAACGTCCCCTGCTGTACACCATCATCCACGACATCACCGACCGCGTCCGGGCCGAGGAAGCCCTGCGCCGCAGCGAACAGCACCTGGAAATGGTCATGGACGGGGCGGGCATCGGCAGTTTCAGCTGGCATGCGCTCACCGACGAGGTGGGCTGCGACACCCGCTGGGGCGTGGTGCTGGGTCTTGGCCGGGTGGAATGCGCGTCCATGATGGAATCGTGGCGGGCGCTGGTGCATCCGGACGATCTGCCGGGGCTGGAACGGTCGCGGCGGCGGCATCTTTCCGGATTCACGCCCCGCTACGAGGCGGAATACCGCGTGCGGGGGGCGGACGGCGCGTGGCGCTGGATTCAGGAAACCGGCCGGGTGGTGGAACGCGGCGGCGACGGCCTGCCCCTGCGGGTGGCGGGCATCGTGCGCGACGTGTCCGTCCGGCGGCGCGCGGAAGAGGACCGGCGGCGGCTGTTCAACCTGTCGCCGGACCTGATGTGCGTGGGCGGCATGGACGGCTACTTCCGCGAACTGAACCCCGCCTGGCAGGAGGTGCTGGGCTGGTCCAGGGAGGAATTGCTGGACCGCCCGTGGGCGGCGCTGGTGCACCCCGACGACCGCGCCGCCACCATGCAGGGCATGGACATGCTGCGCGAGCGCGGCGTGATCACCAACGTGGAGAACCGCTATCAGTGCCGCGACGGTTCGTGGCGCTGGATATCCTGGAATTCCGCCTTCGTGCCCGAACAGGGGCTGATTTACGGCGTGGGGCGCGACGTCACGGCGCTGCGGCGCATGGTGGAAGAGTTGCGCACCAGCGAGGCGCATTTGCGGGCCATGGCGGCCACGGTGCCGGGGGTGGTGCTGCAATGGCGCGAGGTGCCCGGCGACCGGCGGTTCACCTACGTCAGCCCGCGCAGCCAGGAGATACTGGGCGTGCCCCCCGAACGGCTGCTGCAGGACTGGCGGGCCCTGCCGGTGCATCCGTCGGACCGCACGGTGTGGGAACTTTCGCTGCGCGACGCGGCGGAACGGCGCGGCGGCTGGACGTTCGAAGGGCGGCTGGTGCTGCCCCGTGGCGAGGTGCGCTGGTGGCGGGGCGAGGCCAGGCCCGTGCACGCGGGGCAATCCGGCGCGGAGGAACTGCCGGAGGAGCCGGGCATCGTCTACTGCGGCATCATCACCGATACCACCGAGCACCGCGAGGCGCAGGAACGGCTGCGCCAGCTGGCCACCACGGACGGATTGACCGGGCTCGCCAACCGCAGGCGGTTTCTGGAGGCGCTGGAGCACGAGGTGCAGCGCCACCGGCGCTATGGCACCCCCCTGGCCCTGATCTCCATCGACGTGGACCGCTTCAAGCGGGTCAACGACACCTGGGGCCATGCCGTGGGCGACGAGGTGCTTCGTTCGCTGGCCGCCATCTGCCGGGCAGAGGTGCGCGACGTGGACACCGTGGGGCGCATCGGCGGCGAGGAATTCGCCGTGCTGCTGCCGGACACCGCGCCGGAAGAAGCCATGGCCGTGGCGGAACGGCTGCGGATGGCCGTGGAGGTGGCGCCGCTGCCGACCGCCGCCGGACCACTCTCCGTCACCCTGAGCCTGGGGATGGCCGCAAGCCCCCCGTGCGACGGGGCCGATACGCTGTTGCGCGAGGCGGACAGGGCGCTCTACCGGGCCAAGGCGGGTGGCCGCAACCGCGTGGAGCGG
This sequence comes from Desulfovibrio sp., assembly GCA_031287575.1. Taxonomy (GTDB): domain Bacteria; phylum Desulfobacterota; class Desulfovibrionia; order Desulfovibrionales; family Desulfovibrionaceae; genus Cupidesulfovibrio. The sequence continues at coordinate 24,508 of JAITSV010000056.1, read as the reverse complement.
GCCGTCGAGCCGTCGGGCGGCCTGCCGGGCGATCTGTCTGGCACCAGCGGCACGGGCGACGACGCCGATACCCTGCTCACCATTCCTTGAAGATGAAGAACGTGGCCACCACGATCAGGCAGAACCCCACGAGATAGTTCCACTTCAGCGGCTCGCCCAGGTAGAGCACCGAGAAGACCAGAAACACGGAGAGCGAAATGATCTCCTGGATGGTCTTCAGTTCCGTTGCGTTGAAATGGCCGTAGCCCGCGCGGTTGGCGGGCACCTGAAGGCAGTATTCGAAGAAGGCGATGCCCCAGCTCACCAGGATGGCCACCATGAGCGGGCTGGCCTTGAACTTCAGGTGGCCGTACCAGGCGAAGGTCATGAACACGTTGGAAAGCAGCAGCAGGCCAACGGTGACCACCGGCACGGGCAGGGCAAAGGGGACGGGCATGGGAGGCTCCGGTTTGGGGGCGCGGCGGGATGCGGCAGGCCGCGACGGATGGTGACGATGTGAACTGGTGAACTGGGTGAACTGGGCGAACTGGGCGAACTGGGTGAACGGGGCATAGTGGGGGCGGCGGGGCATGCGGGTAGTGCGCGCCGCGAGGCCGCTGCCTTTTCGCACGGCCCGCGGCGGCTGGCAAGGTGTCCGGCGCGGGCCGTCGTCGCAGGGTATGCGTGGCAGCCAACTGCGGGCAGTGAGCGGGCGCGGTGATGTTGCAACGATGCGGGGCCGCCGACCGGTGAAGGTCGGCGGCCCCTGTCCGTCGTCAACATGCGCCGCCACGCGTCACCACATGCCATCAGGCAGGGCGGGTGGCGCGTCCGGATGAGACCGGGCGCTATCGGGCGCTATTCGGCGGGAGCGGGCGGAACGGGACGGTCGTTGCCGCGATCGTCCTTGCGGTCTTCGCGCCGATCTCGCCGGTCGTCCTTGCGGTCGTCGCGATGGTCCTTGCGATCATCGCGGTGCTCCATACGATCGTCCTTGCGGTCCATGTGTTGGTCCTTGCGATCGTCGCGGCGCTCCATGCGGTCGTCCTTGCGCTCCATATGCTGCTCACGGCGGTCGTCGCGGTGTTCCCCGCGGGCATCCTTGCGTTCCTGTCGATGTTCCTGCCGGTCATCCTTGCGTTCCTTGCGCAGGTCGGGGCGACCGTCGGGGGGTGTCTCGTCGTTTGCCATGGCGGGCATGGCGGGCAGGGCAACGGCGGCGGCAAGGGCGAGCGAGGCGAACAGGGTGGTCGTTTTTTGCAACATGGCGGTTCTCCTTCATGAAAACCGAGGGTTGGTCCCGCACGTGCGGGGCCGGAGTCCGTGAACAGGCGCCCCTCGCATGCGGCACGGGCCGTAGCGTGGCGGGGTCGCTCGTGCCGGGCACACCGGCACGTCGACGCGCATATCGCGCCGAACGCGCGCGAAGTCAACGGTGGCGGGCCACAAGTTACACTTCGTAACACGCCGTAGCGGGGCGGCAACGGAAGAGTGTGGGCGTGCCTGGGGGAGCAAGGCAGTCTTCAAGGCAAGGCGCGTTGGTGCCAACCGGGGTCCGCCAGCAGTGTTGCTGGCGGAAGTGGCAGGTTCGCGGCGGGGACCGTGACACAGCGCCGGAAGGCAGGAGCGGGGAAAGGGCGGTGGGTAGGACTGGCGTGAAGGGCGGAGCGGGCTCAGGCCTCTTCGTCGGTGATGGTGCCGGTTTCGCGCAGCAGAAGGTCCAGCACCAGTTCTTCAAGCGAGCGGCTTTCGTTGGCCCTGGCGCGTGTCTGGGCGGCGGTGTCCATGATGTCCGCCTGCGAGGCCAGCGAAGACGCCTGGCTGTCCAGCAGCGTGGCGCGTGCCGCGTAGTTGGTGGATGCGGTGCCCACGGTGGTGATGTGCCCGTTCAGCGTGGTGACCATGGCGGCGGCCTTGGCCACGGTGTTGATCTGGGTGCTGGTGAAGGCGTTCTTGAACGACGCGAAGCTGGTCAGTGCCAGGTCGAAGCTGCTGGTGCCGGACTGTATCTTGATGGTGCCCGAACCGCCGGATACGGTGACCCGGTCGTCGGATGCCCAGGCCGAACCGTCCAGCAGGGCGATGCCGTTGTACGAGGTGGAGGCCACGGTCTGGGTGATCTGCGAGGCCAGCGAATTGTATTCCGCCTGCACCGATGCGTAGGTCATGGTGCCGGTGGCCACGCCGTTGGCCAGGTCCTTCATGCGGGTGAGGGCGGTCTTGAGCGTGGTGACGCCGGAGTTGGCCAGGTCCATGATGGATTTGGCCTCGGACACGTTGCTGGACGCCTGGCGCAGCATGCCCGCGTCGGACCGCAACCTGCCGGTGAGCGCGGCGGCGGTGGGGTCCGTGACCGTGCGCGACTGGCTTTCGGTCAGCAACATGTCGCGCAGCGACTTGCCGACGGACCCGCCCATGAACAGCGAATTGGTCAGCATGTCCTGCTGCAGCAGTTGCAGCGAATATTCCACCAGCATGGTGTTCAGCGACTTGTCGGTCACGTCCGCTCCCCGGCGTGTGGATATGCCACGCCTCATGAGGCGTATCGGATGTTTTGCCGCAAACTTTAGGGATGCCGTTTCGCTGGTCGCCGTTTCGTGCGCGGGCGCACTTTCCGGCGGGCAGGACGGACCGGGCAGGGAGCAAGTGTGTGCGAGCCGCTTTTTTTCCGCCTAGGGCGGCAAGGGCTGCGAGGCACGCCGGGGCCATTTGGGGCACCCGGCGGCAAGCTTGGATGTTGAAGCCGCCCCCCTGTTTTGCTACATGCTGGAGGCATTGGCGACGTGCGCCGTACGGCCACGCCACCCCTGCGAAAAACAGCCACGAAGATTTCCAAGGATCTCCGGCAAAGGGAATCCGGTGCGACACCGGAGCGGTCCCGCCGCTGTGATCCCCGCGCGCACGGCGCGCAACGTCCGCCCCGGCACGGGCAGGAAGCATCCAGCTTCGTCCCGCCGCCGCAGCGCCACTGGCACCGGGTTCCGCCCGCGCCGGGAAGGCGGGCCGGACGGGGGAAAGCCAGAAGACCTGGCCGGAGCGCTTCTTGCCGCCACGGGCACGCGGATGCCCGCAACGGACTCAAGAAGATTCACGGAACACGCCGCGCGCCGAGGGACGTTACCGACGTACCCCCGCGACGCGCCCTACCACGGGCGGCCCGCCGCCGTGCGCCTTTGGCGCGCGGAATTCCGTCGGCCCGCCGTCCGGGAGCCATTGCCCATGCCCCAACATATTCGCAAGCGCGACGGCCGCGTGGAAACCTGGTCCGTGGACCGGGTGGGCCACGCCATCAACAAGGCCCTGAAGGCCAGCGGCATCAAGGACCCCCTGCTGGGCAAGCGCCTGGCGCAGCGGGTGGAGGCCAAGCTCGACGGCGTGGACATGCCCGAGCAGGAGCAGGTGCAGGACCTCGTCCAGCGCGTGCTGATGGAAGCGCGCCTGTACGCCGTGGCCGAGCGGTACATCATCTACCGCGAAAAGCGCCGCGAAATGCGCAGCCAGAACGAGGCCTACCTTGACGTGGCCCGGATGATCGAAAGCTACCTCGACCGTTCCGACTGGCGCGTCAACGAAAACTCCAACATGGGGCATTCGTTCCAGGGGCTCATCCTGCACATGGCGGGGTCGGTGCAGGCGCGCTACGTGCTGGAAAAGTACCCCGAGGAAATCCGCCTGGCCCACACCCACGGCTATTTCCACATCCACGACCTGTCCTTCGGCCTGGCCGGGTACTGCGCGGGCTGGAGCCTGCGCGACCTGTTGCTGGAAGGCTTCAACCTGAAGGGCCGCTGCTGCGCCTCGCCGGCGCGCCACTTCGACGCGGCCTGCGGGCAGATCGTCAACTTTCTGGGTACGCTGCAAAACGAATGGGCGGGCGCGCAGGCGTTCAACAACATCGACACCTACCTTGCCCCGTTCATCCGCCACGACAAGCTGACCTACGACGAGGTCAAGCAGGGCGTGCAGAAGCTGGTGTACAACCTGAACACCACCTCGCGCTGGGGCGGGCAGAGCCCGTTCACCAACTTTACCCTGGACATGGCCCCGCCCAGGCACATCGCGGGCGAGCCGGTGATCATCGGCGGCGAGTTCCAGGATTCCACCTACGGCGACTACGCCGCGGAGATGGACATGTTCAACCGGGCGTTCATAGAGGTGATGCTGGAAGGCGACGCCGACGGGCGCATCTTCTCCTTCCCCATCCCCACCTACAACGTCACTCCCGACTTTCCGTGGGACACCGACACCGGCAAGATGCTGCTGCGCATGACGGCCAAGTACGGCGCGCCCTACTTCCAGAACTTCATCAACTCGGACCTCAACCCCGAGGACGTGCGCTCCATGTGCTGCCGCCTGCAGATGGACCTGCGCGAGATCCGCAAGCGCACCGGCGGCCTGTTCGGCTCGGGCGACCTGACCGGCTCCATCGGCGTGGTCACCCTGAACCTGCCCAAGTATGCGTACCTGGCCCAGGGCGAGGAAGACTTCCTGGACATGATCACCGAGTACGCGGAAATGGCCCGCGACGCCCTGGAATACAAGCGCAAGCTGTGCACCCAGATGCTGGAGGCGGGCATGTTCCCGTTCTCGCGTCGCTACCTCAAGAACGGCTACGCGGGGCACTTCTCCACCATCGGGCTCATCGGCGGGCACGAGGCCTGCCTGAACCTCTTGGGCAAGGGCATCGAGACCGAGGCCGGGCTGCGCCTGATGAAGCGCGTGCTGCACCACCTGCGCGAACTGACCGTGCGCTTTCAGGAAGAAACCGGGCACATGTACAACCTTGAAGCCACGCCCGGCGAAGGCACCTGCTACCGCCTTGCGCGCATCGACCGCGCCCTGTACGAAGACATTGCGACCTCCGGCGGGGACACGCCGTACTACACCAACTCCACCCTGCTGCCCGTGGGCTTCACCGAAGACGTGTTCGCCGCGCTGGAGCACCAGAACGAGTTGCAGACCCTGTACAACGGCGGCACGGTGTTCCACTCCTTCCTCGGCGAGGCCGCGCCCGACGAGGCCTCGGTGAAGAACTACCTGCTGAAGGCCATGCAGAAGACGCGCATTCCGTACATCTCGGTCACGCCCACCTTCTCGGTGTGCCAGACCCACGGCTACCTGCGCGGCGAGCACATGAACTGCCCCGAGTGCGGCGAAGAGGCGGAAGTGTACACCCGCGTGGTGGGCTACTACCGCCCGGTCAGCCGCTGGAACCTCGGCAAGCAGCAGGAATACAAGGAACGCGTGGAGTACGGCATGGGCTCGTTCTGCGATTGCGGCGCGCCCGCCACCGAAGTGGATACCAGGCTGCCGGAGCCCGCCACGGCAGACTAGGGCTGCGTTGTTGCGCCTGGCTCGGCCATGATGCGTTGTTTGCGGTAGTATGCCCGTCATGTCCTGACCCGAACCCGGAACCGCCCACGGTTCCACCCGTGACCCCGTGATCCTGAACGCCACCCAGCTCGAAGCCATCCGCCAGCGCAACGACGAGGAACTGCGTCGTGGCGCGCACGCCACGCCGGGCTACCCGGCGCATACCGTGCGCGACCTGTTGCAGACCGTGGAGGCGCTGAAGAAGGAAAAGAAGAAGTGGCAGCGTCTGGCCCAGGAACGCGGCCAGGCCCTGGACACGGTGCGCGAGGTGCTGGACTCGGTGCGCCCCGCCGATGGGCGCAACGGCAACGGCCAGGCCGGGACGGCAGCCCGTGACCATGACGCCGAACCCGACGCCCGTCAGCCCCTGGTGGGACCGGACGGCGGGGACGCCCCCCTGCGGGAGTGACCGGCACGGTCGTAACGCGCAGTACGGAATGAACAACCGCCCGGCATGCCCCGCGCAAGCCGGGCGGTTTTGCGTCAAGTGGACGGAAGGGGCGTCGCGGTCGGCGCGGAGCATCAACGTGCAGGCGGTGCGGGTGCCACGAAACGGGTAGATGGGAGAGCGGAGGGCAGGAGCGACAAGCATGGCTGCGTACGGCGCGCAGGCTGAAGCGGTGCGGTACGGGCCGGAAATGCAAATGGCCGCCAAGCGGCGGCCGAAAGAGGCTGGGAAGAAAAGGGCAGCGTGGGCGGGGCGCTGGGCAGTGTGCTATTTTTCCGGCGCGGGAACGGGGTACTGCTCGCGGTAGATGATCCGGCCTTCGGCCTCCAGTTCCACCACCAGGGTCTGCACGTCGGCGGGGGCCAGCCCTTCGGGCAGCGGTGCGGAGGTGACCATCTTCTTGAAGCGGGAAATCTGGAAGCGGATGGTGTCCGGGTCCACCTTCAGGGGCAGGATGCGCCCGTCGGCGGCCTGCACGGACAGTACGGCCTGGCCGGTCAGCTGCTTCTTGGGGTCGGGGTTGGTCAGGTCGAAGTTGATGCGCAGCCGCTTGCCCGATCCGTGGCGCACGGCCACGTTGTCCACGCGGGCCTCGCCGGTGCTGAGGGGCTCGCGCGCCTCGCCGGGCGAGTCGGCCACGGCGGCGGCCACGGCCTGGCTGGCCGCGTCGGGCACGCGTGCACCGGCACCGTTGGTGCCCGAGGCGTCGGCGGACGCCTGTCCAGCCACTTGGCCGGGCACTACGCCGTCCCCGGCCCCGTTGGCGTCGCCCGGAGCGGCGGGCGCCGGAGCCGGGGGCGAGGCCAGGGCCGCGCTGCCCAGCAGGGCGCGCAGTTCCTCGGGGTCGCTGTTGCGCAGCAGGGATTCCAGGTTGGAAAGCCGCTCCAGTTCCACCCGCGCTTCCTTCAGCTCGCGGTCCAGGGACTGGTTCTGGTTCACCAGCGCCCGATTGGCCTGCCAGAACGAGAAGCCCGCCCACACCCCGAACGCGGCCAGCAGCGGCAGCAGCACCAGCGAAATGGTGAGCAGCCGCAGGGCCAGGGGGCTCACGCGCAGGCGACGCACGCGGCAGTCGTCGCGCATGAGCAGCAGGCTGTACTTCTCGTCGGTCATCATCGGGCGGAGGGACTCCATTCTTCCTTGACGATTTCCCAGTTCTGGCCGTCCTGGCGCAGCAGCAGGGTCTTCACGCCACGGTCGCCGTTTCCGGTCACGTCGCGGTACTCCTGGGTCATGTCGGCACGCACGCCGCCAGCCACGGCCTCTATGCGCAGGCCCTTCAACTGGACCTTGGCGGGCTTGGCCTTGCGCCACAGTTCCTGCTTCTGCTGGCGGATGGACGCGGCGCCCTTGCGCGGGGCCTGTTCGGCGTCGTTGGCGTAGCAGGCGATGTAGTTCTTCACGTCGCCGCGTTCCCACGCCCTGCGCCACTTTTCGACAAAGGCGGTGACCTGGGGCGATACCGTTTCGAGGTAGTTGGCTTCCATGCCCACGTCGGCGGGCACCCATTCCATGCCCACGATGCGGTACTCGCCCTTCCTGTCGGGCTGCCAGTACAGGCGGCGGATGCCTTCGGTGGTCATGTTGGGGGCGCGGTAGTACTGGTTGAACCAGGTCACCCAGTAGCCGGGGCCCTGCATCACCTGCACGTCGGAAACGGAGGTCTGGATCCACGCCAGCTGCTTGAACAGCCGTTCCTTCTGGCTGCGGAACGCGGAGAAGGATTCTTCCTGCGCGGCGGTGTAGGCATCGGGATCGTAGTAGTCGAACATGGCGGGCGAGCGGGAGCCCCACGCCTTTGCCCAGCCCTTGACCTTGTCTTCCAGCTTGCGGGCGGTGGCCTTGTCTTCCTTGGGGGGAGAGGCGTCGGTGCCCACGTCGCCGGCCACGGCCACGGGCGTGCCGGGCACGAACAGCTTGCCCGCCTTGTCGATGTCGGCCCGGTTCAGGGCGATGCAGCCCTTGGTCTCGCGCGGGATGATGTCGTGTCCCTTGCTGTGGATCCAGATGCCGGAGCCGGTCTTGCGGCGCAGCTTGTCCACGGGGTTGGGGTAGTTCAGGGTGTAGGCGATGCCGCCGTACATCTCCATGTCCAGCCCGGCGGACAGCTTGTTGACCACGAAGTAGATGCCTTCGGGGGTCCTCAGGTCGCCCGCCGTCTGCTTGTCGCCCGTGGCCTGCCCGGTGGTGCAGATGTAGCTGGCGGCGAGCTTGAGCGGGCTGTGCCGCTCGTAGATGTGCAGCTTCTGGTCTTCCTTGTCCACGGCCACCAGGCGGCGCGGCGTGCCCGCGTCGTCCGGGATGCGCACGTGCCACCCGTCGGCGGCGGCGGAAAGGGGACAGAAAAGGGAAAGCAGCAGGGCAGCGGCAGGCAGCAGGCGGTGAAGGGCGCGGATGGTGCTTCGATGCATCTCGGTGCGCGGGCTGTGCACCCCCGCAGGGGTACGGTGATCCGTCGAAACGGCGGATATGGAGCCTGTTCCCCGTCGTGATGACCGGCCTGCGCCGCAAGGGCGCGGTGCCGGTGGGGACTGGCCGCCGGGGCCTTGTGCTGTCTCTGCCGATGCAGTCAGGCTCGTGCCTGGCTGGCCGGGGTGTCCGGCCTGCCGGAGGCCGGCCAGTTCGGACTGTTCGGATTGGGGGACCCGCCTACGAGCGCGCGGCGTCCACCAGTTCCTTGCGGGTAAAGATCGAAATCAGGTCGTACCCGGCATCCTTGATGGCCTGCCTGCCGCCTTCCTCGCGGTCCAGCACGGTGCACACGGCCACGATGCGCAGCCCGGCGGCCTCTACCCGTTCGCAAGCCTTTAACAGGGAACCGCCAGTGGTGACAACGTCTTCCAGCATGGCAACCGGGTCTCCGGGGGCAAAATTGGCAAGGCCTTCCACGTACTGGTCGGTGCCGTGCCCCTTGGGCTGCTTGCGCACGATGAAGCCCGCCAGCGGGCGGCCCCGTTCGTGCGAGATGACCGTGGTGGCGGAAATCAGCGGGTCGGCGCCCAGGGTCATGCCGCCCACGCCCACCACCGGCACGTCGCGCAGCAGATCGTTGAACAGCGAGCCGATGAGCCACGAGCCCTCGGCGTGCAGGGCGGTCTGCTTGCAGTCGAAGTAGTAGTCGCTCTTTCGGCCCGAGGTAAGGGTGAAATCGCCCTCGCGGTATGATTTTTCCACGAGCAGGCGGGCCAGACGGGTGCGAAGGTCGTTCATGGGTATCCTTGTGACGGCGGGTGTGCGTGGTTCCGTGGTCCGGTGGCCATTGCGCTGGGGCACCGTGCGTTGGCGCACCGGGCGGATGGACCGCCCGACGTGCCGGAGCCGTCTGGCCCCCCCCAGAAGTGCTGGGCGCGCCCGGTATGTCTCAGCTGCGGCCGAACACCCGCTGGAAGATCATGTTTTCGTGGCGCAGATAGTAGCCGGGATCAAACAGTTCATCAAGGACGGAGGGGGCAAGGCGCGCGGCGATGTCCGCGTCGGCCCGCACCATGTCCGGGAAGGGCTTTCTGGTTTCCCAGCTCTGCATGGCGCAGCGCTGCACCATCACGTAGGCCTCCTGGCGGGCCATGCCCGCTTCCACCAGGGCCAGCAGCACGCGTTGCGAGTAGTACAGCCCGTACGAACCGGCCAGGTTGCGGTCCATGTTCTCGGGGATCACCCGCAGGTTGGAGAGCAGGCCCGACAGGCGGTGCAGCACGTAGTCCATGAGGATGGTGGAGTCGGGCATGATCACCCGCTCCACGGAGGAATGGCTGATGTCGCGCTCGTGCCACAGGGCCATGTTTTCCATGGCGGCCAGCGAGTTGGTGCGGATCAGGCGCGACAGGCCGGTCATGTTCTCCGCCGAGATGGGGTTCTTCTTGTGCGGCATGGCCGACGACCCCTTCTGCCCCTTGGCGAAGCCTTCCTCGGCCTCCAGCACTTCGGTGCGTTGCAGGTGGCGCAGTTCCACGCACAGCCGTTCCACGCCGCCCGCGGCCAGCGCCAGCGAGGTGAAGAAATGGGCGTGCCGGTCGCGCTGGATGACCTGGGTGGAGATGGGGTCCACGGCCAGGCCCAGGATTTCGCAGGCAATGGCCTCCACGCGGGGGTCGAGCATGGCGTAGGTACCCACGGCGCCGGAAATCTTGCCCACGCGCACGCTTTCAAGCCCGTCGCGGAAGCGGGCCACGTGGCGCTGGAATTCGGCGTGGAAGCCCGCCATCTTCAGGCCGAAGCTGGTGGGTTCGGCGTGGATGCCGTGGGTGCGGCCCATGCACAGGCGGCCCTTGTTGGCGAAGGCCAGGGTTTCCAGGGTGGACAGCAGCCGCTCGAAGCCTTTCAGGATCAGTTCGCCGGCCTGGCCCAGCAGCAGGCCGTTGGCCGTGTCCACGATGTCCGACGAGGTGCAGCCAAGGTGGATGAACCGGGCCGAGGGGCCCACCTTTTCTTCCACGGCGGTGAGGAAGGCGATGACGTCGTGCCGGGTTTCCTGCTCGATTTCCAGGATGCGGTCCACGTCGAAGTCGGCCTTTTCGCGGATGACGCGCATGTCGTCCGCGCCGATGACGCCCAGGCGGTGCCAGGCCTCGCACACGGCCAGTTCAACGTCGAGCCAGGCGCGGAAGCGGTTTTCGAGGGTCCAGATGCGGGCCATCTCTGGGCGGGAGTAACGGTCGATCATCGTGGCTTCCTTGCTGATGCTGTGCTGGTGCGGTTGCTTGGGCCGCCGGAGCGGCGTGGCTGGCCGGCGGGGGCCGGTGCGCCTGAATTTTCTGGCCGGTGCGGCGCGCGGTGACGCGCACGGGATGGGCGCTGGTGTATGCTGAACTGGCGCAGATCTGGCGCGAGTTATGCGCGAAGCTGGGACCTGTCGTGAACAGGGGCAGTCTTGCGGACTGGACCGGTCGTGAAAAGGGGCAGCCCTGCTGGCTGCCCCTGATGCTACGAGCCTGTGGTCGACGCGGCGGCGCAGCCGCCCGACGGGGCGGCCGAGGCACACTTGGCCGGGCTTGCGCCCGAGGTCGCGGTGTCGGTCGACGCGGTGGCGGTACCGGAATCAGAGGCGTCGCCCGATCCATTCGATCCATTGGACCCGGCGTCGCCGTTGCCGGAGGCTTCCGCGCTCGCGCCCGCATGCGAATCGGTGGACGAGCGGTTGCCGTAGTCGGTGACGTACCAGCCGCCGCCCTTGAGCACGAAACTGGTGTTGGACACGATGCGGTCGGCGTGGCCACCGCACACCGGACAGGAGCGGGGGGCTTCGTCGAAGGTCTTCAGCCATTCCTCGAAGATCTGCTCGCAGTCGCTGCAACGATATTCGTAGATGGGCATGCTACCCTCCTTGCAGAACCTACGCGTGATGCACGAGCCTAAACAGCGTCGCACGCGTTGTCAAACGGGAAGGCCATGCGATGGAGCACGGGAGGCATGCACGGCGGTGTGGTGCCGTGCGACGGACGGGGCGTGGTCACCGCCATGCCCGCTGCCGGGTGCTGCATGCATGGCGAGGTATATGTTCCGGCTGGTGCATGAATCGCCCCGTGCCACCCGATGCATGCCGCATGCAATACGGCGCAAGGATGCGGGTACGTGGGGCGATCCGTCCCGCAGGAAGCACACGCGCCTCGGGCGACGTGCCTTCGGGGGCACGTTGCGCGAAGCGCGGGGCGTTCTTGCGGCGGAACGAAAAACCTGGATGCCTTAGGACTTGGCGGCGGCCTTCGCTTCGCGCACGCGCTGCTTCAGACGCTTTTCGCGGCGCTGACGGCGACGGTCCAGTTCTTTCTTGCGTTCGATCTTCTTGTGGGCCATGGGGGACTCCTCCGTGAAATCGCGTGAGATAAGAGGGACCACCTATCGCGAACCACGGGTTTTGTCCAGTGCTGCGTGACATGGTGGTGCGGGCGCGCCAGACGAGCCAGGGGACCGGACGAGTCAGGCAAGGCGGCCGCGCGGCCGGGATCAGCGGTCGAAATAGCCGCTTACCGGGCTGCCCGCGTCGATGACGGCATCGCCGAAGCCGTGCCGGGTCAGTACCCGGAGCAGGTCGCCGGGCGAAGGCGGAGGTGTTGCGGTGCCTGCTGCCGTGGTTCCTGCAGGGGTGGTTCCCGGCATTGCGTGCGCCGGGCCCAGTTGCAGGCGTGGCGGCGCGTCCGGCGCCAGCCGCAGCCGGAAGTCCCACAGGCCAAGGTTTTCCAGTTCTTCTTCGGCGGCGGCAAGGCGGGCCAGGGTGGCGGCGTCGGGCCGCATGCCGTAGGCCAGCCGGGTCAGCAGGCAGGGACGGGCGGCCTGGTCCGGCCTGTCCATGCCGGTGCGCGCGGCCAGGGCGCGGATGTCGGCCTTGGACAGGCCCGCCTCGGCCAGCGGCGAGCGGATGGACAGTTCGCGCAGGGCGCGCAGGCCGGGGCGGTGGGCGGTCAGGTCGTCGGCGTTGGTGCCGTCGCACAGGGGCAGGGGGGCTGCCGTGGCGAGCAGGGTGGTGAAGGCGGCGTGCTTGCAGTGGTAGCAGCGGTCGCGCTCGCCCGCCGCGATGGCCGGGATGGTCAACGGGTTCAGCGGCACGGTGGTGAAGGTGGCCCCGCGCGCGGTGGCCCAGCTGCGCGCTTCCTCGGTTTCGCGGGGGGGCATGTGCGGGCCGGTGATGTGCAGGGTGGTGACGCGGCAGCCTGCCAGCAGGGCGGCGTGGGTCAGGAAGCGGCTGTCCAGCCCGCCGGAAAGAGCCACGGCCAGTTCCGGCATGGTGGCCAGCAGGCGCAGCAGGGCAGGGGGCAGGGCGTCGGACAAGGCATTGGGCTGGGCGGTGGGGTCTGTGGAACTCATATGATGTGGCATGGGTGGCCTGGAGGTAGCGGGGAGGTTGCCGTCAAAATCCGCCTTTTGCGGTCGGGCGGCGTTGGCTTGGCATTTTTGATGCTCACGTACAAGAGTACGCTGCGCTCAAAAATGTCAATCCGCCTTGCCCGACCACAAAAAACGTAATTTCTTGCATCCTGCCCGCACCAGCCATCCGCGCCGGAAGACCAGCGCGGAGTATAAGGTAAAAAGGCAGCCCCGGACGGGGAAAAATCAACGATGCTTGCACTGGGCTGGGGGTTCGCTCTTTGGGCAGCAGAAAAGCAGCATCAGGAAGGTAGTGCCCGCCATGCCGGTCGGCAAGGGCACCGTTGGGAATTGGAAAGTGGGGCGGACGCGGACAGGGGGGCTCCGAAGCACGCCCCGCCAAGCCGAAAAGCGAACCCCGCCGGGTGCGCGTTGTTTGTGCGCGCCCGGCGGGGTTTTCAGTCCGTGTGCGTGGTCAGGGAGGAAATCCTTACGCCGAGGGCAGCAGTTCCACCGGTTCGGTAAGCAGGAATTCGCCCTTTTCGATCCACGACTTCAGCGTGTTGGCCACTTCCAGCGACAGCGGGTAGCTGGTCATGGGGACGGTTTCCACCTTCTTGCCCATGATCTCCACCTCGCCGCTCTTGAGGTCCTCGTAGGTCACGTGCTGGATGACCCGCGGCAGGCAGTTGGGGTAGTCGTGCCCGTAGTCCTTGACCGGCATCTGGATGTCGCTGTCGTCCACCCCGGTGAACCAGGCGATTTCCTCGTTCAGGATGGGGATGGGGATGCCCACGCCCACCGCCAGCGAGCAACCGTACCCCAGGAAGGACAGGCCGCGCAGGTAGCGCGCGTTCATGCCCTTCAGGTCGCCCTTCAGCATCAGGGTGCCTGCCGGGGAAAGCGGCAGGCCGCGTTCGGTGCGCTTGGGCGCCGCCACGTGCTGCGTGCCCGCTCCAAGTACGTACCCCTTGCCGCCGCCCAGGAATATCCGGGTGCCAAGGCCGATGGTGCGGAACAGCGGGTCGTTGAACAGCGGCGAGATGCGGCCCGCCGTGGCGAAGTTGACGTTGCGCAGGTTGGGCTTCAGCGGGCCCATGTACGTGTAGATGATGCGGCTCGTCAGGTTCACGGCCGCGTTGTAGTTCTGGTAGCAGTTGCGCGGGTTCAGCAGGTGCGCATAGGGCAGCTCGGACAGGGTGATCTTCTTGTCCAGCGACTTGCGCGGGTAGCAGTCCGTTCCGTAGGCCTCTGCCCGCAGGTGCACGGCCTTGCCGCGCACCAGGTCTTCGATGACATGCCCGCCGCCGTACTTGAACCGGCCGGGGTAGACCTTGTTCAGCGGGTCGTCCTCGGTGGGTTCGGTGGCGCCCAGGTAGGAGTCCACGGCGGCAAGCCCCGCATAGGCGGGCACGTCGTTCATCCAGACCTTGGAGGTCTTGAGGGTGGGCGGATCCTGCTGGCCGATGTTGAAGAGCAGCCCGGAGGAACACATCGGCGAGAACGTTCCGGTGGTGACGACGTCGATTTCGCGGGCGGCCTTTTCCTTGCCCATTCGACGGACGGCCTCGGTCATCTCCTCGGCATTCAGGACCACGGCCTTGCCCTGGCGAATGCGTTCGTTGATTTCCGCGATCGTCTTGTTCACCTTGAAACTCGCCATCTTGCTATCCTCCGTTGGTGGCGCGAGCGCCGGTTCATTACATCAGGATATCAGCATATGGAAAAACAGTCCGGATTGCAACCCGCAAAAAGGGGGACCTTTGCAGGCCCCCCCCATGAAATTGCGGATCAATCGGGAATTCCTCAGGATGATTGTCCCAATCGCTCCAAGGCCTGGCGCGCCAGTTCGAAGTCAGGGTCCAGTTCCAGCGCAACCTTCAGGCAGCGTTCGGCGTAGTCGCGCCCGCCCGCCCGCATGAACACCAGGCCCATGTTGAAGGCGATGGTCTTGTCGCGGCGGGGCAGGTCGGGGTTGATGGTCATGGCCTTCAGCATGTTGGACCGCGCATCGCGGAATTCCTTGCCTTCGGCGAAGGCCATGGACATGTTGTAGTACAGGTTCTCGTCGTCCGGCGCGATGCGCAGGGCCTTCTGGTATTCGATGGTGGCATCGCGCCATTTGCCCTGCTTGCGCAAGGCGATGCCCAGGCGGTTGAAGGTGCCGAGGTCCCCCCGGTCCAGCATGTCGCCCTTGGCGTCCAGAGCCTTGCGCAGGAACCGCTCGGCCCGTTCGGGGTCGCGTTCGCTGTAGATGGTGGCGATGCGCTCGGAAATGTCGCCGATGTAGGCCATGGCCTCGCGCGTGGCCTGGGTGACGGCAAGCTCGAAAAGTTCTTCGGCCTTTTCCTGGTTGCCCATTTCCACGTGGATTTCGCCCATGTCCACCTTGCGCTCCACGTTGAGGGGCGAGAGGCGGTCCAGCCGTTCCAGGTAGCCCAGTTGGGCCTCGTTGTCGCCGATCTGCTTGTTCAGGTCGGCCAGCTTCTTCAACGGCTCCAGATACAGGTCGGCGTTGCGGCTGGCTTCCTCGAAGCATTCGCGGGCGCGGTCCATCTTGCCCAGCGCCTGGTAGGCATCGCCCATGACCAGCAGCCCGGCGGCGCTGTTGGGCTTCAGCTCCAGTATCTTGCGGCACACCTTCAGGGCGCTTTCGTGCGAGCCCTGCTGCACCATGGCCCGCGCCGTGTCGATGAGCTGGCCCAGCTTGCCCTGCGGCTTGATGGTGAAGGCGATCTTTTCGATCAGCGTGTTCACCGAGATGGGCTTGCTGATGAAGTTGTCCGCGCCGATTTCGTGCAGCAGCACCAGACGCTGCCGCTCCGTCTCGCCGGTGAGGATGATGATCTTCACGTCCGAGTAGGCGTTCTTGACCTGCCGGACCAGAATCCCGGTGTCGCGGCCTTCCAGCATGCGCTCCATGAACACCAGCACGTTCTTCTTGCGCATGGAGACATCGCGGATGGACTTGATGATGTAGTCGGTGTTGGTGACCACCGAAAGGGCGTCCGTGGCGATGGCGAGATGCTTGGCAACGGTGTTGCGCAGCAGCGAGATGAAGTTCTGGTCGTCGCTCACGACAAGAAAGTAGCCTTTCTTTTCGTTGATGAATTCAACGACGGTACTCTCGTACTGCTTCTGCTTGAGCTTGAGGTTGATGTTACTCGCCATGCTTGCTCCTTGCGGCACGCTTCCCCCCCCCCGCAGAGGACGCTGGCCTGTGAGTGTGTCGTCCGTGCCGGGCACGGTTGGAACGGTAGGTATGCGTTCCGGGCTTGTCAATGTAAGCGGCAGCTGACTCCGCCATGTAAGCGGTGGCTGACGTTGTTCGGAGCGTTTTGCGCAGACTGCTCCGCCCGCAATCCTATCACGGTTCGCATAACGTGGCGAGCCGTGCGCGTTCGCTCCCCGCATCCGACCACCGGCCCGTGCGTGCCCTGTCCCCCCCGGCGTGACATGGGCAGCATGTCGTCCGCTATTTCCGCGCCGCCCCCTGCGCCGCCACGGCCTTGGCCTTGGCCTCGGCCACTGCCGGGTCGCCAAGGTACCGGTGGCCCAGCGGGCGCAGTTTGTGGTCCAAGGTGTAGACCAGCGGCAGCCCGGTGGGGATGTTCAGCCTGGTGACGGCTTCCTGGGTCATCCCGTCCAGGTGCATGACCAGGGCGCGCAGGCTGTTGCCGTGGGCCGCCACCAGCACCCGCCGCCCGGCCAGCACCTGCGGCGCGATGACGTCGTGCCAGTAGGGCAGCACGCGGGCCACGGTTTCCTTCAGGCTTTCGCTGGCGGGCAGCACGTCGGGTGCAAGGCCCGCGTAGCGGGCATCCCCGGCGGGGTTGCGCGGATCGTCGGCTGGCAGGGGCGGGGGCGGCGTGTCGTAGCTGCGCCGCCATTCGAACACCTGCTCCTCGCCGAAGCGGGCGGCGGTTTCCGCCTTGTCCAGCCCTTGCAGCCCGCCGTAGTGGCGTTCGTTGAGGCGCCAGTGCTTGTGCACCGGCAGCCAGGACAGCCCCATTTCGTGCTGCACGATGTACAGGGTGCGGATGGCCCGGGTCAGCACCGAGGTGTGGCAGACGTCGAAGGTCAGCCCCTCGTCCGCCAGCAGGCGGGCGGCGTCGCGCGCCTCCTGCTCGCCCTCGGGCGCAAGGTCCACGTCGGTCCAGCCGGTGAAGCGGTTCTCCAGGTTCCACGCGCTTTGCCCGTGACGCAGAAGTACCAGCGTATGCATGTTCCCTCCCGTCGGCCCACCGGGGCGCCATTTGTGACCTGCGCCCATGCCCGGAGGCGGGCGCCCGGCCAGTCGGCAGTCTGCCGGTCAGTCGGCCGTCTGGATGTTGTACCCTTTCAGCTTGCGGTACAGATGGCTGCGCTCGATGCCCACGGCCTCGGCCAGCCGGGTGACGTTGCCGCCGCACTCCGCGAGGCGCGCGGCAAGGTACTGCGCCTCGAAGGCGGCGCGGGCCGCCTTCAGGTCCATGCCCGGGGCCAGCAGCGCGGCCATGTCGGCCAGGTTGTCCGGCGCGGTCTGGGGTTCCCGGTCGGGCCCGGCCCCGCATGAGGCCCTGCCACCCGTCGCCGTTCCCGCCCCCGCGATTCCGTTGGTGCCTGCCCCGGACCGGGGCAGGAATTCCGGAGGCAGCATGGTCCGCGTCACTTCCAGTCCCGCATGCAGGATGAGCATGCGCTCCACGAAGTTGCGCAGTTCTCGCACGTTGCCGGGCCACGGATACCGCGCCAGCGCCTCCTGCGCGTCGGGGGCGAAGGTGGCCGGGCGCACGCCGTAGTCGCGGGCCAGGCGCTGCGCGAACAGGTCGATCAGCAGGGGCACGTCGCCCTCGCGTTCGCGCAGGGGGGGCAGCACCAGCGGGAACACCCGCAGCCGGTAGTACAGGTCCTCGCGGAAGGTACCGGCGGCGATTTCGTCCTCCAGGTTCTTGTTGGTGGCGGCGATGACGCGCACGTCCACGCGCATGGTGCGGTGGCCGCCCACCCGTTCGAACTGCTGCTCCTGCAGGATGCGCAGTATCTTGGCCTGGGTCTTCAGGCTCATGTCGCCGATTTCGTCCAGGAACAGCGTGCCCTTGTGGGCCATTTCGAACTTGCCCGCCTTGGCGGAATCCGCCCCGGTGAAGGCGCCCTTCTCGTGCCCGAACAGTTCGCTTTCGATGAGTTCTTCCGGAATGGCCGCGCAGTTCACGGCCACCAGGGGCCGGTCGGCCCGGCGGCTGCCCGCGTGGATGGCCCGCGCCGCCAGTTCCTTGCCGGTGCCGTTTTCTCCGGTGATCAGCACCCAGGCGTCGGTGGGGGCCACCCGCGCGATCTGGCCGCGCAGGGTCTCCATCACCGGCGAGCGGCCGTTCATCTCGTCGGCGTGGGCCGTGGGCAGGCTGTCGCGCAGGGCCTCGTTCTCGCGGCGCAGGTCGCCGTATTCCAGGGCGCGCTGGGCGGCGATGAGCACCTTTTCCAGCGACAGGGGCTTTTCGATGAAGTCGTGCGCGCCCTTGCGGATGGCGTTGACCGCCGTTTCGATGGTGCCGTGGCCGGAGATCATGATCACCGGCAGGTCGGGGCGCTGGGCGTGCAACTGGTCCAGCACGGCCAGGCCGTCCATGCCGGGCATCCAGATGTCCAGGAACACCAGGTCGGGGGTCTCGCGGGCCAGCAGGGCAAGGCCGTCCTCGCCGCTGGGTGCCTCGAGCACCTCGAAGCCTTCGTCTTCGAGAATGCCGCGCAGGGAGAAGCGGATGCCGTCTTCGTCGTCGATGATCAGGATGCGGGCGTGCATGGCGTGTCCGGTTGCGGGTGCGGAAAAGGGTGGTCAGGAAAGGATGAAGCCGTCGTGGAACAGGCTGACGCACACGTCCACCATGTTGCGGTCGTACCGCGTGCCGCGCCCGGCCGCAATCTCCGCCAGGGCCGGGCCCAGCCCCAGCGAGGCGCGGTAGGGCCGGTGCGAGGACATGGCCTCCACCACGTCGGCCACGGCCAGGATGCGCGCCTCGAGCAGGATGTCGTCGCCCGAAAGGGCGTGGGGGTAGCCGGTGCCGTCCAGCCGTTCGTGGTGTTGCAGCACGATCTGGGCCACCGGCCAGGGGAACTCGATTTCCTTCAGGATGTCGTAGCCCACCTGGCTGTGGGTGCGCATGATGCCCATTTCCAGGTCGGACAGGCGGGTGGGCTTGGCCAGTATCTCCGCGGGAATGTGAATTTTTCCGATGTCGTGCAGCATGCCCGCCACGCGCAGCCCTTCCAGGCGCTCGCCGGAAAGGCCTATCCGCACGGCCATGGCGTGGGCCAGCTCCGCCACGCGCGCCTGGTGGCCCGCCGTGTACGGGTCGCGCTTTTCCGAGGCGGTGGCCAGGGCGGAAACGGTCTGGCGCAGGGTACGGCGCAAATCCTCCACGCTGCGGCGCAGGGCCGCTTCCGACTGGCGGCGCTCGGTGATGTCGCGGAACACCAGCACCGTGCCCACCCGGCGACCGTCCGGGTCGGCCAGGGGCGAGGCGCTCATCTCGATGGGGTGCGCGCGGCCGTCGGGGCCGTGCACGAAGGCTTCGGTCATGGCCGTCGGCCCCGTGGGGGACGATTGCCCCGCAAAGGCGGGCTGGCCAGGGATATCGCCGGACAGGTTGCCGGACAGGTCACCGGACAGGTCACCGGACAGGTTGCCATGCCGGGGGGCGGACACCCCTTGTGCGAGGGGGGAAAGGGGCGGGAAGAACGGCGCGTGGAGGCCGGAGTTTGCCCCGAAGCCCTGCGGCGGCTGTACCGGCTGCCCTGGTGGCACGGGCGGCACCGGCTGGGCCAGCAGGTCGTTGGGGTCTTGCAGGCTGTGGCCGTTGCCGCCGGGCCGGATGTCCACGTGCTCCGCGAAATGGCGGTCGATGCAGGTGTGGTGGTCGGCGCCGGTCATGGCCTCGGCGCTGGCGTTGATGTAGGTGATGCGTCCGTGGCGGTCCACGGTGAGCACCGCGTCGGCGATGGAGCGCAGGGTGGTGGCGAACCAGCGTTCCTTGCGCCGGGTTTCGTGATCCATCTGGTGCTTGTACAGCGCCATCTCGATGGACGTGCGCAGGTCGCGGTCCTCGAAGGGCTTCAGCAGGTAGCCGAACGGCTCGGTGATCTTGGCGCGTTGCAGGGTTTCCGGGTCCTCGTGCGAGGTCATGTAGATGACGGGCACGGCATGCAGGGCCAGGATGCGCGAGGCGGCATCGATGCCGTCCATGCCTTCGCCGAGCACGATGTCCATCAGCACCAGGTCGGGCTTTTGGTTGCGGGCCGTTTCCACGGCCTGTTCGCCGTTGTTGGCCAGCACCGGTTCGCCGTAGCCGAGCGAACGCAGCCTGCGGCGCATGTCCAGCGCCGAAACGGCTTCGTCCTCGACCAGCAGTATCTTGCAGTATGCCATGCCCGCTCCGGAGCTGTGGGATGTCGTGTTGCGCGCGGGAATGACGCCGGGCGCGCCATGCGTCAGGTGGCCAGCAGATCCGCCAGCGCCGCGCGCAGCGTGGGGAACCGGAATGCATGGCCGGAATCGGCCAGGCGCTCCGGCGGGGCCACCTGGCCAGCCAGCAGGGCCTCTTCCGCCAGTTCGCCCAGGGCCAGGCGCAGGACGAAGGCGGGCGCGGGCGGCGCGGGCAGCCAGGCAGGGCGCCCCACGGCGCGGTTCAGTTCCGCCGTGAATCCGGCGTTGTCCACGGCCTGCGGCGCGGCAAGATTGTACGGGCCGGAACAGGACGGGGTATCCAGCAGGTGCAGGATGGCCCCCACCTCGTCCGCCAGATGTATCCACGGGAACGGCTGTCTGCCGCTGCCCAGCGGACCGCCCAGCCAGGCCCGGAACGCGGGCAGCATGCGTGCCAGCGCGCCCCCGGCCCCCAGCACCACGCCGCTGCGGATGATGCAGCGCCGCACGCCCATGGCCTGGGCCGGGGCGGACGACGCCTCCCACCGGGCGCAGGTTTCCGCCAGAAATCCGTCCCCCGGCGGGTCGCCTTCGCCGCAGCGGGGGGCGGCGGCCATGTCGGGCCAGGCGCCATAATACCCCACCGCCGACGCCTGTACCAGCACCGCCGGAAGCCCGGCGCCGTTCATGGCGCCCAGCGCCGCGGCCACGGCCTGCCCGGCCGCCACGCGGCTGTCCACGATGCGTGCCTTGCGCCGTGGCGTCCAGCGGCCACCGGCGATGTTTTCGCCCAGCAGATTGACCACCGCCTGCGCGCCCTCCAGCAGGCGGGCCAGCGGTTCCGGGTCGCGCCCGTTCCATGGTGCGTGGACGATGCCCCGCGCCACGGCGGCGCGCGGCGTGCGCGAGGGTACGGTGACCGTATCGCCCCGCGCCAGCAAGGCACGGGCGAGGGCCGAACCGATGAAGCCCGTGCCGCCAAGGATGACGACGTGCATGCGGAAACTCCGTGGCATGTGCCGCAGTGGGCGGGGACAGGGGCCGTGACCGCGCACCATGCGCGGTCACGGCGTACCGGTATACATTCCCTTATGCCACAGGAAGCTCGACGGTGACAACGGTGCCGGAGGTACCGGGGGTGCGTTGCGCGGGGGACGCGCCGGGCGTATCGGGCATGTCTTGCCCCGTCGGCGCATCCGGCCCCTCGGGCACGCCGGGGGCGGCATGGGCGCGCACGTAGCCGCGATGGTCCGACACCACCGACTTCACGATGGTCAGGCCAAGGCCCGTGCCGCCCTTCTTGCGCGAGAAATAAGGTTCGAACAGGCGCGACCGTTCCTCCGGCGTCAGGCCGGGGCCGTTGTCGGCCACGTCCACCCGCACCAGGTTCAGGGCCGTGTTGTACACGGCGGTGATGGTCACCGCGCCGTCGGCGCGGTCTTGCAGCACTTCCGCCGCGTTGGTCAGGATGTTCAGGAAGGCCCGGTGCAGCGCTTCCTGGTCCATGGGCAGCACCGGCAGAGGCGCGGGAATGTCCAGCGTCCACGCG
Source organism: Desulfovibrio sp. (assembly GCA_031287575.1). GTDB lineage: Bacteria > Desulfobacterota > Desulfovibrionia > Desulfovibrionales > Desulfovibrionaceae > Cupidesulfovibrio. Next base: position 2,959 of record JAITSV010000056.1, on the reverse strand, counting down.
ATGTTGCTGTGGCTGTTGCGGAACAGGGCGGTCAATTCCTCCAGCAGCGGGGTGAGGTTGCCGGGCCGGGGGGTTACCTCCGGCAGCTTGGCGAAGGCCGAGAATTCTTCCACCATCTGCTGCAGGTGTTCCACCTGGCGCACGATGAGGTCGGTGCACTGGCCGAACACCGGGTCGCCCACGGCACCGGCGAACTTGCGCTCCAGCCGCTGGGCCGAAAGCTTGATGGGGGTGAGGGGGTTCTTGATCTCGTGGGCGATGCGCCGCGCCACCTCGCGCCAGGCGGCCATGCGCTGCATGCGTTCCAGTTCGGTGATGTCCTCGAACACGGCCACCGCGCCCCGGTACTCGCCTTCGGGGGTGGTAAGGCTGACGGCGGTCAGCAGCAGCTTCAGGGCGCGGTCGCCCTTGCCGTATTCAACCTGGCGCTGCCAGCGGCGGCCGGGCCGGGCCCGCACCTCCTCCAGCATCTGGCGGTTCAGCGCCGCATCTTCGGGCGACAGGTATTCCAGCGGGTCGCGACCCACGATTGAACCCGGCTCCACCCCGAACATGGCGCAGGCGGCGGCGTTGATGGTGGCCACCCGGTCGTCCGGCCCGAAGGAAACCACCCCCGCCGCGATGTTGTCGAGCACGGTGGCGATGTACCGGCTGCGCTCGCCTATCTCCACGTTTTGCAGGGCCAGCATTTCGTTGACGTCGGTGAGTCGGGTGCGGCTGACGGACAGGTCTTCGGCCATCCGGTTGAACGAGCGCACCAGCAGCCCCAGTTCGTCGGTGGCCGCGTCCTCCAGCCGGAAGGACAGGTCTCCCCGCGCGATGCGCTCCGTCCCTTCCGCCAGGGCCAGGATGGGCGCGGTGAGTTCCTTGGACAGCCGGAAGCCGAACCAGATGGCCCCCAGGATGATCAGCACGCTGAGCACCGCGAGGATGAACAGGAACGAAACCTTCAGCGGCCGTTTCAGCGTTTTCAGCTTCTTGTAATCGTCGAAGCCCTGGGCGATGCGCTCGAGCTTCAGCATCACCCCCTCGCCGATGGATTCACCCACCACCAGATAGCCGGTGCGGCCGCCGTCCACGGCCAGCACGCCGAAGACGTAGTCGGCGCTCTCGCCCTTCCACAGCAGCGACACGTAGCGCTGTGCCGCCGCCTGATCCCAGGCGATCCTGCGCCGGGCCTCCTTCCAGGTGGGGGCCAGGTCGGGCGGGGCGTGCCAGTTCTGTTCCACCTGGCCGGGGGTGACGACCCCGGTCAGCGACAGGCCGTATTCCTTGCGCTTGCGTTCCAGCAGGGTATCCATGGCCTGACCGCCCCAGGTCAGGTGGCGGTCGGCTATTTCCGCCACGATGGATTCGCCGCGCGCGCGCAACCTGTCGGCGGAGGCGGTGTAGAAGCTGCGCCCCACGTCCAGGGCGCTGTCCAGCGAGACTTCCACCTGGTTGTTGAACCAGTAGTCCACCGAGGTGCCCACCACCCGGTTGGAGGCCAGGAACATGATCACCGTGGGCACCAGCGACAGGGCCATGAAGGCCAGCACCAGCCGGGTGCGCAGGTGCGAACCGAACACCCGGCGGCGGCGTTCGAGGATCAGCTTCACCCCGTTGCGCAGCACGATGAACAGCACCACCAGCAACAGGATGAAGTTGATGTTCAGCAAAACGAGGAAGATGTAGGAATCGACGCCGAACAGGTTCAGTTCGACCCAGGTGGCCACCAGCATGCCAACCAGCACGCCCGCCGCCACGTAGATTTCGCGCTGGCGGCGCTTGCGTTCGCGCGAGTCGCTGGGGTTCACCCGGATGACGCGCGGAGCGTCCGGATCGTCGGGCATGGGGGGCGGATTGTGCGGGCCGGGGGCGCCGACAGGATCGTGTCCGTTCGGCTGACCGTTTGGCTGTCCGTCCGGTGGGCGGCCGGAGGGCGGGTCGGGCGTTACGGTGCGGCGGGCCATGGGGAGGCGGGGGGTCAGTAGGTGAAGTCCTGCGTGAAGGTCGCGTCGGGCACGACTTCCCAGGACCAGAAGAACAGGGTGCGCGAGAGCCAGGGCGGCACGTCGGTGTGGCGCAGGGACAGGGCCAGCGAAACCCGGTGCGGCTCGCCCTTTTCCAGCCCGGCGATGGGCGCCAGCGGCAGCACCAGGCGCTTCCAGGTGCCCTCCAGCAGGCGTCCAAGGTTCTTGTCGCGCCAGGGGGCCTCGCGGCCTTCCAGGCGCAGTTCGAACTCGCGGGTCAGGGTGTCGTGCCGCAGCACGCAGGCAAAGACCTTTTCGGCCAGGGTCACGTCGGGCAGCACCCCCCGGCGCCGGGTGAGCGTGGCCGTGCCGCGCAGTTCCATTTCGGCGCCGTCCTTCAACAGGTCGCGCAGGCCGTCGGGATCGTCCACGCCAACCCCCAGGCGCAGCACCAGGGTGCCGTCGCGGGTTTCGATGGCGAAGGTGTCGAGCACGAACTGGCGGGGGGGGGCGGCCTGTGCCGGAGTGGCGGCGGGCAGCAGCAAGAGGGCGAGCAGGACAAGCAGAAGAAGAGGAAGGGCGAGGCCGTTGACGGCGGGCAGGGCGCGCACGGCAAAAGGCCGGACCGGAGCGGGCCGGTGCGGCTGGGCGGAGGAACGGCGAAGCTGGGAGTGCGGCGGCATTGAGTGTCCTTGTCGTGGATGCCCGCTCAAGGCACCACGTTTTCGCACAGCCGGGCAATGATGGCAAGACGGTGACGAGGGGTGGGTGGGGGGCGCTGGCGCGGGGAGGAAAGATGGGGAGGGGGAAGGAGAGGGGGAAGTGTTGTGCGTTGTTGGGAGCGGTTTCTACGAAGACAGTAGCCCCCTGTTGAGCCCGCTCGATCTCGTTATGCCTCCGGCGGGGGGGGGGGGGGGGGGGGGAGACCACCCCCCCCCCCCCCCCCCCCCCGCGGCCCGCCCCCCGGCCCCCCCCCGGGCGCGGACCCACCCGCAAAACCGGGCGGC
>JAITSV010000028.1 GCA_031287575.1 Desulfovibrio sp. | reverse complement strand
GGCGGGCGCGGTCCAGGATCAGGTCGTACAGCGGCTCGAAATACTCGTCGGGCGAAAAGGACGGCTCGAAGTCGGGCGGCAGGGACAGCTCCAGCGCGGCCAGCCGCACCAGCATGGTCAGCAGGCTGTCGATGGTGCGGATGTTCAGCGCGCCGTAGCGCCGCAGGATGATGTCCACCCAGCGGGCCGCGCGGGCCGGGGGCCACGCCCCATCTCCTCCGTCTTTTCCTGCTTTGGCCGGGTCAGCCAGGGCATGCTCCTTGAGCAGCCGGATGACCCGCTCCTTCATCTCCGACGCGGCCTTGTTGGTGAAGGTCACCGCCAGGATGTCCGGCCAGCAGTGCCCGCCCTCCACGGCCAGCGCGCAGGCCCGCCCGTCCTCGTCGCGCGCGCCCGCCAGCAACGACAGGAAACGCCGGGTCAGGGTGTAGGTCTTTCCCGATCCGGCGGAGGCCTTGATCTGCGTCAGTGTTGGCGTGGGCATGGGGTGGATATGATATCTGCGAGGTTAGAAAAACGGTGCAAGCAAGGTTGTTAAACGTGGCTCACCATCGTTTCCGGACGGAGATTTCGTCATCTGACAAGAACGTCCCGTATTCCGTGGCAAAAAGTCACTTCACTGTCTTTCCGACCGTGCCCGGACGACAGGATTTCGGGCCTCCGGCAAGGAAGATGAGCCTTCCGCGACGGCACGTCACTGTCTTCGAGGCGCGGTTTCCAAAGCAGGATTTTCGTTCGCTGGCAAGGAAAACAAGTCGGCCATGAGGGAGTATACTCTTACCGTATTCGACCGACATGGCCGACGATGTTTGACGACGCCAGCGGGCGAAAGGACGCTTTGGGGGCCGCGCCTAGATGGGGCAGGCGCGGGTGGTATCCGGCACCATCCCCGCCAGATCCACCTGCCCGGTGGACTCCAGCACCGCCCGCCAGTAGTCGGACGCCACGTTCAGCTTGCGCCGGGTGCGCGTCACCAGGTCCAGCGGCAGGTGTACGTAGCGGTCCATCAGCTTGGACACCACCATGCCGGTGCGCCCGGCCATGGCGGCGTGCACGGCATGCTGGCCCAGAAAGCCGCAGTACACCCGGTCGTTGGCGTTGGCGGGCACGGAACGGATGATGTAGCTGGGGTCGATGTACTTCAGCGAGAAGGGCAGCGAGTGTTCATCGCAGTAGCGCTTGATTTCGGTGCGCAGCAGGGTGGCGATGTCGCCCAGGATGGGGTTGCCCGAGGCGTCGGTTTCGCCGGTGCCTTCCAGCAGGTGCTGGCCCGCGCCTTCCGCCACCACGATCACTGCGTGGGCGCGCGAGCGCAGCCGCTTTTCCAGCGCGGGCAAAAGGCCCCCTTCGCCGTGCAGGGCAAAGCGCACCTCGGGGATGAGCACGAAGTTCACTTCCTTCAGCGAAAGGGTGGCGTGCGCGGCGATGAAGCCCGATTCGCGGCCCATCAGCTTGACCAGCCCCACGCCGTTCATGGCCCCCAGCGCTTCCACGTGGGCGCACTGGATGGCCTCCGTGGCCTTGTACACGGCGGTTTCGAAGCCGAACGACTGGCTGATGAAGTTGATGTCGTTGTCGATGGTCTTGGGGATGCCGATGACCGAGATGCGCAGGTTGCGCCGCGCGATTTCGGCCACGATGCCCGATGCCGCGCGCATGGTGCCGTCGCCGCCGATCATGAACAGGGCGCTGACGTTCATGCGCTCCAGCGCGTCCACCACCTCTTCGGGCGACTGCGGCCCGCGCGACGAGGCCAGGATGGTGCCGCCGAACTGGTGGATGTCCGAGACCTTGTCCGGGGTCAGTTCCATGAACTCGTGGCGGTACTTGGGAATGAACCCTTCCAGCCCGTAGCGGATGCCGATGACGGCGGGCACGTTGTAGGCGTGGTACGCCTCCATGACGATGGCCCGGATCACGTCGTTGATGCCGGGGCACAGGCCGCCGCAGGTGACGATGGCGCACTTGGTCTTGGAGGAATCGAAATACAGGTGGCTGCGCGGCCCGGCGGGCTCGAACAGCAGGGGCACGGATTCCGCGCCCAGATCGGCGATATGCTCGCGGTCGAGGAACAGGGGGATGCCCTGTTCGTCGGCGTAGCTGCCGTAGCAGAGCGGGGTGGGGATCTTGGCCGGTCCCAGGACGGGGATGGTGGTGTCCAGTTGCAGGACGCCGTTGTCGTAACGGGTCGAGGGCATGGGGTCTGTCCTCCTGGGATTTGCGGCTTGAAGTGAAGTGGGGAGAATGGGGGGAGCCGGTCGGGAAATGTCAGCCGGTTCCGTTGGCATTTCGTGTGGTTTTTTCCGGATATACCCGTGCAGCCTAGCACGGCGCAGCCCATAAGGCCAGCCTGCGTGCCCGGAATGAACGGGGCGGACGGTGTGCGCCGTCCGCCCCGATGCGTTCGTTGTTGGGGCCGGTCTTCCGCGCGCGGACAGGGCCGCGCGGCGGTGCCGACGCTCCGGCTACCAGGGGGTGGTGGGGTACTGCATGCCCAACTGGGTATCCAGCATGGCGCGCGAGGTTTCGCGCAGCACGGCGGCGTTGTGGTGGGCGCACTTGTCGCAGCCGATGCCGGGCAGCGCGGAGACCACGTAGCGCACGCAGGTTCCGGCCAGTTCCAGCAGGCTGTTGCCCAGCGAGGTGAGCACGCAGTAGTTCTTCCACACGTACAGCATTTCGTCGCGCACGCGGCTGCGCACCACGCCGTCGCCGTTCAGGTCGAAGTCCTCTACTTCGGGCCGCAGGACAAAGGCGTCCTGCGCGCAGGCGCGGGCCTGCGGCACCACGGCCACGTTCCAGTCGAACATCACGGCGCGGCGGATGCGGCGGCACAGGTCGTGCCCGGTGAAGGCATCGCCCTGAAAGCGTTCGTCCAGCGGGCCCAGCTTGCGCAGGGCGGCGGTTTTCACGGCGGCGAAGGACAGCGAGACGGCCTGCACGCGGGTGGGCTGCTGGAAGTGCTTTTCGCCGTAGGCGGGCCAGTTGAACCAGGTGCGCGGCAGGCGGCCCGGCAGCCCGCTGAGACGGGCCAGCTTCACGATCAGGCCGGGCAGGCGGGCGGCGCCGCGCAGCACGGCGTCCTTGGGACCGTTGACCATGCCGCCCGCGACCATGCAGGCGGGGGTGGTATCCATGTGCTCCGCCAGGCGGCGGGCCGCGCCGGGGCACAGGGTGACGGCGGGGTCCACGAAGATGATCACGTCCCCGCTGGCGCGGGCGATACCCATGTTGGCGGCGGCGGCGAAACCGGCGCCCGCCGGAGCTTCGACGAATATGGCTTCGGGCGCGATGTCGCGCGCGTTGCGCACGGTGGCGTCGGTGGAGGCGCGGTCCACCACGATGATGTCGGCGGATTCGGCAAGGCCCGTCATTTCGGCCGCGGCGGCGCGGACCGAGGCAAGACAGTCGCCGATGTACTTCGCCGCGTTGGCGGCGACGATGACGAACGAGAGCTTCATGCGGGGTTCCTTCGGGGCTGTTGTGCGTTGGGGCGGTGTCGGTGTTGCCGGAAAGGGGCGCCTCGGGGCATGGCTTGGCTGTCCCTGAAAGCGGAGGCTGGCCTGCTAGCGGGCCAGGCCCAACTCTGCGGCGGCAGGCGTCATGGCCCCTATGGCGATGGTCAGGAACTCGCCAAGTTCAAGGCCGATGGCCTCGCACTCGCGGATTCTTTCACGGCTGACGCTGGCGGCAAACGCCTTGTCCTTCATCTTTTTCTTCAGGCTGGAGGCCTGCATGCCGTCCATGCCGGTGGGGCGCACCAGCGCGGCGGCGCTGACAAGGCCGGTCACGCTTTCACCGCAGCGCAGGGCGCGGTCGAACAGGCTGGCCGGTTCGCGTCCGGTGCATTCGCTGTTGTGGGCCACGATGGCCTGCACGGCTTCCGGCGGCAGCCTGTCCCCGATGAGGTTCACGGCCATCAGGCCGTGTCGTTCGGGGGTGTCCTTGGTGAGCGGGTAGTCGATGTCGTGCAGCAGCCCGGCCAGGCCCCACAGTTCGGCGTCCTGCCCGAAACGGGCGGCCAGGCCGCGCATGACGACCTCGGTGGCCAGGGCGTGCTGGACAAGGTGGGGTTCCGGGTTGTGCGAGCGCAGCAGATCGAGGGCTTCGGCGCGAGGGAGCATGGGGGCCTCCGGTGGGCGGTCTTCGTGAAACGGGTCACATGGATTTCGAACCTTGTACGGTACGAGCACGGGCGTTGCAACCGCCGCGAACACGCGCGGGCCGGGACAAGCAGAAGGGGGCCGCTGCCGCCGGGGCCGCGCGGGGCGCGGCTTTGTTGACACGTGTCCCATAAAAGCGGAAAAGAGGAAGTTATTTCGCCAAGGAAGGTGGAGATGGCCGCCGCGCGGCCATGCGGCGTAATCCGTTCGCACCCCCTTCCGCCGGAATGTTTCCGGACGGGCGTCAACCGGCTGAAACCGGCGAGCACGATGGAACGAATACTTGGCATCAAGTTCCGTGAATACGGACAGATATACTATTTTCTCAGCGGTGGTCAGCCCGTTGCCGTGGGCGACAGGGTGATCGTGGAAACCGACCAGGGCCAGGGCATCGGCGAAGTGGTGGCCCTGCGCGACGACCTGCCCGAAGACGCGGGCGAGACCGAGGGCGACCTTCGCCCCATCATGCGCGTGGCGGGCGGCGAAGACCTGGAACAGGCGGCGGAAAACGAGAAGCTGGGCGACGAGGCCCGCGCCTTCTGCAACGAATGCATCCGGGGGCGCGACCTGGAGATGAAGCTGGTGGACGTGGAGGTGTTCTTCGACCGCAGCAAGATCATCTTCTATTTCACCGCGCCGACCCGCATCGACTTCCGCGAGCTGGTCAAGGACCTGGTCAAGAACTACCGCACCCGCATCGAACTGCGCCAGATCGGCGTGCGCCACGAAACGCAGATGATCGGCGCGGTGGGCAACTGCGGCATGGTCTGCTGCTGCCGCCGCTTTTTGCGCAAGTTTGCCCCGGTGACCATCAAGATGGCCAAGGAGCAGAACCTGTTCCTGAACCCGGCCAAGATTTCCGGCATTTGCGGGCGGTTGCTGTGCTGCCTGAGCTACGAGCAGGAAAACTACGAGGAATTTCACCGGCGCTGCCCGCGCCTGGGCAAGAAGTACCTGACCTCGCGCGGCGCGGTGAAGGTGCTGCGCGCCAACATGTTCCGGGGCAGCCTGGCCCTGCTGACCGAGTCCAACGAAGAGGTCGAGGTCACGCTGGAAGAATGGCAGCAGATGGAGCCGCGCCGACCCGAGCAGGGCGGCGGTGGCCCCGGCGGCGGTCAGGGTGGTGGTCAGGGCGGCGGCATGCCGCGTCCGGACGGGCACCACGAACGCCGCGCGGATGGGCCGGACGGTCAGCCGCGCGAGGGGCGTGACGGTCGCAGGCCCGAGCGTGGCGACCGGCCCGAACGGGGTGAGCGGGGTGATCGGCCAGAGAGGTCGGACCGTTCAGATCGTGGAGAACGGCGCGATGGCCGTGCCCCGCAGGCCCTGCCCATGGCGCATGACGCCCCGCGCCCCGCGCGCGAGGCCGCCCCGGCGGGCAGCATCGCCCAGGCCGCGTTTGCCGCAACCTTCGATACGTTCATGACCGGCGGCCCCGCCCCGCAGGCCGAAGGGGCAGGTGCCACGGTGGCCGTGGCGGCGGACTCCATGTCCTTCGCCGGTGACGGCGCAGGTGCCGCCCCGGCGGACGCCCCGTCCCCGGCGGTTTCCGCAACTGACGGCGAGACAGCCGTTCCGGCGGCGGTGCCCACCACGTCGGGCGGCCCTGCCCTCGGCGCCGTGCCGCAGGCACCCGGCACGGGGGCATCGGCATCGGATGCCGGTTCGTCCCCACCCCAGGCCGGGGTCCAGGCCAGCCCCGCTTCCGGCGCTGCCCCTGCCGCACCGGCACCGGCGGCGCCCCCCGTGGTGGGCGCACCGGCGGCCATTGCCATGCCGCGCGCGCGCGGCCCGCTGAAAAATACCGATCCGTCCACCCTGCGGTCCAGCCGGGGGCGGCGCAAGCGCAAGCGGCGCCCTTCCGGTTCCCGTGAGGGCGGCGAGGGCGGTTCCGGCGGCGGGCATACCGGCGGACCCGGCGGCGAATAACCGACGATATCCGTCAGCCTTGCATCCATCCATACGGAGCACGGCACGGCGACCATGCAGGCAACAGCTTCCGCCCCCGGCGCGCGCCGGGGGCGGCCATCATATCGGAACGGCGGCGCGGCAGGCCCGCACCGCCCGCAGCGCCCGAATCGGGAGACCCACGTGGACCGCTTCTACATCACCACCCCCATTTATTACGTCAACGCCAAGCCGCACCTCGGCCATGCCTACACCACCATCGTGGCCGACTCGTTGCGCCGCTTCCACCGCCTGCTGGGCAAGGACACCTACTTCCTGACCGGCACCGACGAGCACGGCGACAAGATCGTGCAGGCCGCCGAAAAGGCCGGGTGTTCGCCGCAGGAGTTCGTGGACGGCGTGAGCACGCAGTTCCGCGACCTGTGGCCGCATCTGGGCGTGGAGTACGACCAGTTCATCCGCACCACCGACGCGGAACACAAGAAGTGCGTGCAGGACGTGTTGCAGAAGGTCTACGACAGCGGCGACATCTACTTCGGCGAGTACGGCGGCCACTATTGCTACGGGTGCGAGCGGTTCTACACCGAGAAGGAACTGGAAAACGGCCTGTGCCCCCAGCACCAGGTGAAGCCGGAATACATCAGCGAAAAGAACTACTTCTTCCGCATGTCCAAGTACCAGGGCTGGCTGCGCCAATACATCCTGGACAACCCCGACTTCATCCGGCCCGAACGCTACCGCAGCGAAGTGCTGGGTATTCTGGACAGCGGCGCGCTGGAAGACCTGTGCATTTCGCGGCCCAAGTCCCGCCTGACCTGGGGCATCGAACTGCCGTTCGACAAGGACTACGTGTGCTACGTGTGGTTCGACGCGCTGATCAACTACATCTCCGCGCTGGGCTGGCCCGACGGCGAGAAGTTCGGCCGCTTCTGGCCCGGCGTGCAGCATCTGGTGGCCAAGGACATCCTGAAGCCGCACGCGGTGTTCTGGCCCACCATGCTGAAGGCGGCGGGGCTGGAGCCCTACAACAACCTGAACGTGCACGGCTACTGGCTGGTGCGCGACACCAAGATGTCCAAATCGCTGGGCAACGTGGTGGATCCGCTGTCCATGATCGACACGTACGGGCTGAGCGCCTTCCGCTACTTTCTGCTGCGCGAGATGCACTTCGGCAGCGACGCCAGCTTCTCGGAAGACGCGCTGGTGGCCCGCCTGAACGCGGACCTGGCCAACGACCTCGGCAACCTGTTCAGCCGCGTGCTGTCCATGACCGCCAAGTACTTCGGCGGCGTGGTGCCCGCGCAGGGCCCGCTGACCGAGGATGACGAGGCCATCCGCACCCTGGCGGAAGAAGCCCAGCGCAACTACGTGCGGCTGTTCGAACGGGTGCGCTTCTCCAACGCGCTGGAATCGCTGTGGGAACTTGTGCGTGCCCTGAACCGCTACGTTGACCATGCCGCGCCGTGGGCCCTGTTCAAACAGGGCGACACCGAGCGCCTTGGCACCGTCATGTACGTGATGCTGGAATGCATGCGCAAGGTGGCCGTGCACCTGTGGCCAGTGATGCCCGAGGCGTCCACCGTGCTGCTGGGGCAGCTGGGCCAGACGCTGGACCCGGCCAAGGTTGATCTGGCCGGAGAGGCCGAACGCTGGGGCGGGCTGGCCGCCGGCACCACCGTGGCGGCATCGTCCAACCTGTTCCCCCGCGTGGAACTGGAGAAGACGGAAGAGCCCAAGCCCGCCAAGGCGGAAGGCAAGAAGAAGGACAAGGCCGCCGCGCCCGCTCAGGTTGCCGCGCCTGTTGCCGCACCTGTCGCTGGCGACGAACCCGCCACCATCGAGTTCGCGGACTTCCAGAAGCTGGACATCCGTTTCGGCACCGTGGTGGTGGTGGAACGCCACCCCAACGCCGACAAGCTGCTGCGCGTGGAAGTGGACCTTGGCGAAGTGGCCCCGCGCCAGATCGTGGCCGGACTTGCCGAATACTTCGAACCGGACTTCCTGCTGGGGCGCCAGGTGGCAGTGGTGGCCAACCTTGCCCCGCGCAAGCTGCGCGGCCTGGAATCGCAGGGGATGATCCTTGCGGTGCGCACCGAAAGCGGCATGCAACTGGTGGCCGCGTCCGGCCCGGTGGCCAACGGGGCCAAGGTGTCGTAAGGCGGCGAGCCACGAAAGCAGCCGGAACCGTTTCTCCTGTCTGAAATGAAAATCGCCCGCCGATGCATGTCGGCGGGCGGTTTTGCGTTGCGGGGGAAAGGGGGCGTACCGGTGGCACGTTCGGCAAGATGAAATGCCGGATTCAGCCGCCTGCGGGCGCGTTCTTTTGCAACGGGCTATGCGCCTTTGTCGGCGGGGGAGGAATGGCTACCGCCCTCGCCGCCTTCCGGCTCGTCCTCAGGTTCTTCCAGAGTGTCGTCCACCCGGTAGCGGCGGTACAACAGGTAACCCAACAGGCTGGACAGCACGAACAACACGGCGCTTGCGGTGGTGCGCAGCTCTGGCGAAACGCGCACGCCGCTGCCCAGCAGGGCGAAGATGAACGTCTGCGGCACATACCCGGCGGCGGATCCGGCAATGAACGGCAGCGCGGGAATGGCGCTGACCCCGGCCAGCAGGTTGGTCAGCATGTTGTTGCCCACGGGCAGGCAGCGGATAATGAACGACATGGCAAACGGGTCGCGCCCGAGAAAGGCGTTGATTTTCGCCACCCTGCGGCTGAAGCGGCGCGCCACGAACGACTGCCCGCCGAGGCGCGCGTAGTAGAAGGTGACCACGCAGCCAAGGACCGTGGCCAGCGTGCCCCACACCGTGCCCAACACCGCGCCGAAGGCATAGCCGCCCAGAAAGCTGACCACCTGACGGGGCATGCCCACGGCGGTAAGCAGGCAGCCAACGCCAAGGAACAGGGCCAGGCCGGTAACGCCGTGGTCGCGGATGTTGGCATCCACCCAGGCGGTGTCCAAGGCGTCGTGCAGGCCGGAAAGGCGCAGCAGCGCGATGGCGGCGGCAAGCCCGAGAAAGACGAACGCACCCTTGAGCACGCGTTTGAGAAGTCGGGTGGGGCGGTTGGTCATGCTGGCCGATGGCTGGGGCCGGGTGAGGGTGGATGAACTGCCGTGGGGACGGCGCGGGATGCCTTTGCCCACACCCCCTGACGGGGTGACGGCATGCGCCGCATGTGGGCAGTAGCGGCAACGGGCCGCAACGTCAAGACGGTGCGGTTGTGCGGGCTGCGTGTACGGTTGCGGTCGCGGGATGTCTGCGGATCAGCGCAGGCGCGTCCAGAGCAGGGGTAAGGCCAACACTTGTCCGGCCAGCAACAGCATGTCGCGTTCCGGCAGGGCGAACGTGGCCACCAGCGCGCCGCCGGTCAGCAACAGTCCGCGCGGGATGCGGAGATCGCTGGCGGTGGGGGACGGAGTTGTGCCGGGATATTCGCCGGACATGGTCGTATGCGCGCCTGCGGGAGGGCCGGGGGCTGCGGCCATGGCGGGTGTGAAATCGTATGCCGCTTTGGAGTCGGGCGAGGGCGAGCTTTCATGGTGGCAAGCACGCTGAGGTGACGGTAGTGTGGAGCAGGCCCGCGCGCCTTCCCGGCGCACGGCCAGCACCAGCGCGGCCAGTTGCGCCAGCAGGCCGATAAGCAGGAGGGCCCAGCGGGCGGGCCAGAGCGTCCATTCCAGAGTGTCCATTCCCGCAAGCCCGTGGAAAGATGAGGGCGGTCCGGCCCGGAGCAGGGCGGCGGTGCGCCCCGCCCCGGGATCAGTTGCGCTCGGCGATGTCGTAATTGATGTAGCGGCGCTTCATCCACGCAACGGCCAGCAGGTCGAAGGCGGCGGTCTTGGCCCGGCTGAAGGCCCCGTACTTGGAAACGCCGTGCAGGCGCGGACGGTGGTTCACCTTCAGTTCGGCCACGGTGGCGCCCTGCATCTTCATCAACGTGGGCAGAAAGCGGTGCATGCCGGTGAACATGGGGATGCACCGGGCCATGGTGGTGCGCAGCACCTTCAGCGAGCAGCCGGTGTCCTTCACCGTCTCGCCGGTCAGGCGGTTGCGGATGGCGTTGGCCCACTTCGAGGCGATGCGCTTGGCGAAGGTGTCCTTGCGCTTGGCGCGCCAGCCGATGACCATGTCGTACCCGCGCTCGAACTCTATGAGCATGGCGGGGATGTCGGCGGGGTCGTTCTGCAGGTCGGCGTCCATGGTCACGATGACCTCGTGGCGCGCGGCCTGGAACCCGGCGGCAAAGGCGGCGGATTGCCCGCAGTTCTTGCGGAACGACAGGTAGCGAATCTGGGGATGTTCCGCCGCAAGGGCCTTGATGACATCAAGGCTGCGGTCCTTGCTGCCGTCGTCCACGAACAGCACTTCCCACTCCTTGCCGATGTTGGCGATGGAGCGGCGGATTTCCTCGAACAGGGCGGGCAGGTTGTCCTGTTCGTTGTACACGGGCAGCACGACGGAAAGAGAGGTGATGTTCTTGTTCTGCATGGCCCGCACTACATAAGGAATTTGCCCGGCGATGTAAATGCGCGGTTGACAGCCCGGCCCCCCCCCGCGTATACACACCTTCTTCGCTGGGGAGGCAGTCCCCACATCGTGTCGCGGGGTGGAGCAGCTCGGTAGCTCGTCGGGCTCATAACCCGAAGGTCGTCGGTTCAAATCCGGCCCCCGCAACCAGCCATCAATAAGGCCTCAATTCCTTGTTTCAACAAGGGTTGGGGCCTTTTGTCGTTTGCCGAAACGGCAGCATTACCCAATCTGTGCATCACGTGCAAAGATTTCTCCCGTCTAGGTACTGACGGGCATGGGTGCCTGGCCCCTGCCCAGCCCCACCTTCCTGCGCCCACCAGGGCGATCTCCGCACCCGTCGGCATTGGCCAGCATCAAAGAGGGCACCGCAGCACGTTCATCAACGTGAGCTGCGGTGCCCTCTTTGGCGTTGGCATTTTCGGCGCTGCCGCTTGGCGGCACCACCCCTTGGCCCTGGAGACGTGGATGTAACGAGCTGAGAAATGACAAGGAGCCAAGTGCGCTAACACTTGGCTCCAAGGGCACCGCAGGGTGCTTCAACAGGATGTTGAGGTAACCCTACAGTATCAAAAAAACTGCGTCAAGCGTTTTGTGCTCTGTTGTTGTCTTTTTTCAGCCAAGCAAAACAGGATGTTGTGATGAACAATGCTGTTCTTGGCTTGGCCGTGAACAGGTACCTGCCTGCAAAGGTGGGAAGTCGGAGAGTAACAGTGACATGTCGTGAACTATTCAAATCGTTGATTCGCCACACGCGCCACAATGAGCATTGCTGGCCGTCGTTGGCCTATCTTGCGGAGTGCATCGGGGTGACTCCTCGCACATTGCAAAACCAGCTCGGTCTTCTCGGTCAGCTCGGACTTGTGCGCGTGCAGCATCGCCCAGGGCAATCCAGCCTGTATGCGGTCAGTCCCGAAGTAATGGCGTTCGTGCATAGCAACCCCGTCGCAAGCACACCGTACCCACGAAAAGTTTTCCGGGGTCAGGTTCCGGCTACCCACGAAAAGTTTTCCGGAACCCATGAAAAGTTTTCGCCCGGAACTCTTAAGAAGCAGGAGAGTAAGAATTCCCCCCTTCCCCCCGCAGTTGCCGAAGCAGCTACTCCCCCCTCCACGGTTGCTCCGGCGGTGGGGAGGGGGGGGATTTCTTCTCTTCCTTCCCAGAGAGCCCCACGCCATGCAGCAACTCCGCTGGTCCACTCGGACTTCGAGCGCCTGTGGCAGGCATGGCCTGTGAAGCAGGCCCGCGACGCAGCTCATTCCGCGTTCCTTTCCCTCGTACGGTCCCGGCGATTGCCAGCACTGGATGTCCTGCTTTCCTCGGTGGCGGCGATGGCCGCCCAGGATAGCCGTTGGCGGCGCGGAAAAGTGCCCATGCTTTCCAGGTGGCTTCGTGAAGGGCGTTGGATGGATCAGCCTTTCGTGGAACCGTCCGCGTCCGTTCTCAACTCGGCTCCCGCGACCTCTCATGAGCAGTCCTTCAGCCAGGCGGTTGCTGCCACCGCCACCGCAGCCCGGTGCAACGCACAAGCAGCGGCGTCGGAATCTCTTTTTCAAAAAATGTGGGGCATGTGGGGAAACCCTGCGGAGTTGCCCAAGGCCATTGGCTTCTGGATTAGCCTGGATAGCGGACAACGTAGTGCCGCATTCGAGAAGGCTGTTGAATACGTCAACAACGCAAATGGCAGTGCACGCGAGACGCTTGTCTCATGGCTGCGCAAGACTATCGAAGGAGGACGTTGTGAGTACGCTGAATCGTAAAACAGGGAGAAAGCAGTACGTAAAGCGAGAATATATCGCGCTCAAAGAGGAGATTCATAAGAAAATAAATGATGGCTGGACAATCGTTGATACGTATCGCGAGCTGAAGGAAAGCGGAAGAATTCGCATGTCATACGAAGCTCTGTGTCAGTGCATCAACGGAAAGTACGATGCAATGAACCTGAAAGGGCAACGAGCCAGCGAGCTTGCTGTTCAAAGTAAGGCTCCTGCCACCAAGAATTCCAGAGAGAAGCATCCAGGGGCGTTTTTCAACAAGCCGAAAACGGCGGATGGAGACGAGGGACTGTAATGGCAACAATTCACATGGTCATGCAGGGCAAGGGCGGCGTCGGAAAAAGCCTGTGCTCAAGCCTGCTGGTTCAATACCTCTCAGCGCGTGATCAGGTCGTCCGCGCCTATGACACCGATCCGGTGAACAACACCTTGGCCGGGTACAAGGCATTCGGTGTGCGCATCATCGAAATCATGGTCGGTGACGACATCGATCCGCGCGGTTTCGACCCATTGCTGGAAGAAGTCCACGGTCTGGATGCCAACACTCACGCCGTCATCGACAACGGGGCTGCATCCTTCGTCCCCTTGGGGTCGTACCTCGCGGAGAACGATGCCATCAGCATGCTCCAGGGCGCAGGGCACACCGTCTACTTCCACACAGTCATCACGGGCGGGCAAGCCCTTGGCGACACCGTGGATGGCCTTCGTGCCATTGTTCAGTCGTTCCCGGACTCCCCTGTTGTCGTCTGGCTCAACCGCTTCTTCGGGGAAATCGCTGCCAGCGACGGGCGATCCTTTGAGCAGTTCAAGGTGGCCACCGAGTATGGCGACCGGTTCCATGCCCTGGTGAATATCCCGCTCCGCAAAGCGGCCACATTCGGTCGTGATCTCGAAAGCCTTTTCGCCCAACGGCAAACCTTCTCGGAAGCCGCAGCGGACGAGAGCCTGCCGCTGATGACACGCCAGCGCTGTGTCACCTGGTGGGCGGACATGTGCCGCGAACTCGACAAGGCAATGCTCGCCTAGGAGGCGCCATGGCTGTCTCTGAAGAACTTCAGGAAGGGACTCGTTCCGGCATGTCCATGGATGAGGCTCGGGCGTTGCTGCACGAAGCCCACAAGGTGGGGGTCAGCGAAGACGATCCGATCCTGATGCTGGTCACGATTCACAACGCTTTCCTCCGTGAACTGGAAGACCAGTTGCGGCGGCACAACGTGGCCTCGGCCTCCACCATCGGGGAAGCGCTCGAAGCCATGCGGAAAACGCTGGACCAGGAAACGCAGAAGTTTGCGGCGCTCGCCAGCGGCCAGACGGCCAAAGAATTGCGAGCGGTTAATGACGCCCTGAAGTCCGCCCGGATCACGGTCCTTGTATGCACGGTGTGCATGCTGGCCGTGGGGGCTGCGCTGATCTTCGTGGCCGTAGGGGTGAGGTAGCCATGCCTTTCATGCCCGAATGCCTGCCAACGCGGCCTGAAGATATCGGGGCCACGCCGCCTTTCCAGTGGCTCGACAAGGGCTGGTGCGAAGAGCGGTGCCTGAACCGGGTCTGGCAACCCCGTGGGGGGCGTAAATGAGCACCGACAACCGTCTCAATGACAACCTGCGGCACAACCTCGGCCCGGCCATCAATGCCGCCCTGCAAGACCCCGCCGTGGTCGAAATAGCCCTCAACCCCGACGGAGTGTTGTGGATCGAACGGGTCGGTGAGCCGATGGCCCGCCTCGGCGAAATGTCGCCCGGCCAGGCGAAGATCGTGATTGCCCTGGTGGCCAGTTCGCTTGGCACCACGGCCACCACCGACCAGCCGGTTGTGGAAGGTGAGTTGCCCATTGACGGGTCACGCTTCGAAGGTGTGATCCCGCCCGTTGTTGCGGCCCCGGTGTTCACGATTCGGCGCCGGGCCAGCCAGATTTTTACCCTGGACGAGTACGAGGCCAGCGGCATTATGCCCGCCCAGGTGCGCGCGACCGTACTCGATGCCGTGGCCCGCCGGAAGAACATTCTGGTCGTCGGCAGCACCGGCAGCGGCAAGACCACGCTGGTGAATGCCATCATCGCCGCAATGGCGGACCTCTGCCCGGCGGATCGGCTCGTCATCATGGAAGACACGTCGGAGCTCCAGTCCGCGAGCCCGAACACTGTCTTCCTCCGTACATCCCCCAACGTGAGCATGCGTGATCTGTTGCGCGCCACCATGCGTCTGCGTCCTGACCGGATTCTGGTCGGCGAGGTGCGCGGGGGCGAAGCTCTCGATCTCCTGAAGGCGTGGAACACTGGCCACGATGGTGGGGTGGCCACGGTACATGCCGGGTCGGCGCGCGGCGGGCTCACGCGCCTTGAAGAACTGATCGGCGAAGTCTCGCAAATGCCGATGCCCCGCCTCATCGCCGGGGCCGTAGACCTCATCCTGTTCATTCGCAGGGCGCGCCAGGGCCGTGAAGTGGCCCAAGCCGCCTGGCTCAAAGACTACGACTTTCCCACCCAAACCTACGCACTGGAGGCGATCTACGATGCGGACGCATAAGTTTCCGTTGTGGGCACTGTCGGCCCTTGCGCTTGGCCTGGTTCTGCTGCCCGAAGCAGCGCAGGCATCCTCGACGCTCTATGAACTCTCCACCCCTCTCGAAGCATTCGTTGGGGCAATCACAGGCAAGGTCGGTCGGTGGGTGTCCATCATCGGCATGGCCCTTATCGGCATCTACTACATCCTCAACCGTGAGGACATGAGCGGTCCTGTCAAGTACGGGCTCGGCGTGGTCTTCGCGATCACGTTTCTGGCCTTCGCCAAGTCCATGGTGGATGCGATGTTTTCCTTTTCGGGGGCGGTGCTGTGACGCGGGTCGTTTTCAAATCGCTGCATCGGCATGCGCTGGTGCTTGGCGGTGAACGGGAATTGGTCCAGTTCGCGGCGTTGATCTCCTTCATCGTAGGTGCGGGTGGCCAAACGATGCTGTCTGTTCTTGCGTCTTTCGTCTTCTGGTGTGGGGCCGTTTTTTGCCTGCGCAAGATGGCAAATTCTGATCCGTGCATGCGCCACGTCTTCATCCGTCACGTGAAGCAACAAGCCTATTACCCCGCGCGCACATCGCCGTGGGCAAAGTGAGGAGCAAGCATGTTGAACAAAGTCATGGTGATCGGACGACTCGGGAAAGACCCGGAACTGCGTTACGCGCAGAATGGCGCACCCATAGCCAGCATGCGGATCGCAACGGACGAATCCTATACCGACCGCGACGGCAACAAGGTGGACCGCGTGGAGTGGCACACCGTGGTGGTTTTTCAGCGCATGGCGGAAAACTGCGCCAACTACCTCAGCAAAGGCAGCCTCGTCTTCGTTGAAGGCAGCCTGCAAACCCGCAAGTGGCAGGATCAGAACGGCCAGGACCGCTACTCTACGGAAATAAAGGCGCAACGGGTCCGGTTCCTTGACCGGCGGGACAACGCCAACGGCACCGCTCCGGCCCGCAACCAGCAGGCCAGACAATCCGACCAAGCTTCGGATGATGATCCTGGCCCCGCGTTCCCCTCCGAGGCCACCGGCATGGATGACGTACCGTTTTAGGTCGGAGAGCCCTCGTGGTGTTCCTGAAGGAATTCTTCTTTTCGGACGTGTTCCGCCGATTGCTGGCCCAGGCCGGGCACACGCCTGAGGAATTGCTGACCACGGGGGAACGGGAAGGCTTCGTGCATCAACGCATCTGTGACGGCGAGAGCATTGTTCTTGTGGACTGTGGCCGCTGGGCGGAACTCATGAAACCCTCGACAGGAAGACGCTGATGCTACCGCTTCGCGACTATCGCTCCAAGGCAAAGGGACTGCCTGACTTGCTTCCCTATGCCGCGTTGCTGGCTCCGGACACGCTTCTCTGCAAGGATGGCACGCTGCTGGCCTCATGGATGATTACCGGCGCCGACACGGCATCCAGCACAGAAGATGAGCTAGCGCGCGTCAGCTCCCATGTGAGCCGCGCCCTTGCGCCGCTTGGCTCGGGGTGGGGGTTGCATGTTGATGCCATCCGCCGCGCCGCCCGTGCGTATCCTCCGCGTTCGGCAAGTCATTTCCCCGATCCGGTCACGGCCATGATTGAGGAGGAACGACGCGCCAGATTCGAAGGCGGGCACTTCTTGAACACCAGGGCCTTCCTGTCCGTTTACTTCAAAGCACCCACGCATCAGGCCACGCTCTTGCGGGCAGCGGCTCTTCAGACGGCGCGGCTCAACGAGCTTGAATCGGCTTTGAAGGTCTTCCGGCACACCATAGAAGCCCTGGAGGATCAGTTGAGACCGCTGCTCCGCATGGAGCGCCTGGGTAATTCCCCCATTCCGGGTGGCGGCATATCCTCCGACCTTCTCAGCTACCTGGAAGAGTGCATCACCGGCGAACACCGGGGCGTGCGCCTGCCCAAGGAACCCATGTACCTGGACGGTCTGATCGCCGGACAAGATCTTGTCGGCGGGTTGGCCCCTCGCATTGGCGACCAGCACATTGCCGTGCTCTCGCTGGACGGCGTTCCGTCCGAGAGTTGGCCCGCCATGTTTGATGCGTTGGACTTGCTGCCGTTCCCACTGCGTTACTCGACGCGTTTTCTCTGCCTGTCCCAGCACGAGGCTTTGAAGGAGGTCGATCGTTACCGCAAGACGTGGCGGCAGAAGATGTTCAAGTTCTTCGACATCCTGTTTCCGAAAGCCAACCCTCGTGTGAACCGCGATGCGGCGCGCATGGCTGAAGAGGCAGAGGAAGCCTACGCGGATGTCGAGGGCGGCGCATCGACCCTCGGCTACTACACGGCCTCCATCATTCTGCTCCATGATGATCCGAGCGAACTGGAAATACGTTGTCGCCACGTGCGGGAGCTTGTGGCGAGCATCGGCCGGTGGGGGTGCCGCATCGAGACGATCAACGCCGTGGAAGCCTGGTTGTCTAGCCACCCCGGCAACTGGTGGGCCAATGTCCGTCGGCCGCTGATTACCTCCCTGAATCTTGCCGACTTCCTGCCATTGGCCTCGGTCTGGCCCGGCGAGGAATTTTGCCCGTGCCCGTTCTTTCCCCCGGAATCTCCCCCTCTCATGCATTGCGCATCGGATGGCGTGACGCCGTTCCGTCTGAACCTACACGACGGCGATCTCGGCCACACCCTGATTTTCGGCCCTCCGGGGTCAGGCAAGTCCACCTTGCTGGCCATGATTGCTGCACAATTCCGTAGATACAAGGGCAGCTCGGTATTCTCCTTCGACAAGGGGCGGTCCATGTATCCGCTGACCAAGTCGGTCGGCGGTGCCCACTATGACATTGGCAGCGAAGAGAGTCCGGCCTTTGCTCCCTTGTCCTACTTGGAGTCGGATTCAGACCAGGCTTGGGCCGAAGAATGGGTTTCATCCTTGTGCGTGCTTCAGGGGCTAACCGTGCTTCCCGTGCACCGTAATGCAATCCACGAAGCGATGACGTTCCTGCGCCAAAGTCCTCCCCACCTTCGTTCGCTGACGGACTTCTTCCACGTCGTTCAGAACGACGAGGTGAAGACCTCCATGAAACACTACACCCACGGTGGCAGCATGGGGATGCTGCTTGATGCGAAGACTGACGCACTATCGCTGGCCTCATTCACGACGTTCGAGTTGGAAGAGCTAATGGCCATGGGTGAAAAGAACCTCTTGCCTGTACTGCTTTATATCTTCCGGCGTATCGAGCGGGGCCTGACCGGGCAACCGGCTCTTCTAATGCTGGATGAAGCGTGGGTGATGCTCGGCCATCCCGTATTTCGAGAGAAGATACGGGAGTGGGCCAAAGTGTTGCGCAAAGCAAACTGCACTTTGGTCATCGCCACGCAATCACTCTCAGATGCAGACCGTTCCGGTATTCTTGATGTGCTTGTAGAATCCTGCCCCACCAAAATCTACCTACCAAACGGCCAGGCGCTTCAGGATATTTCGTCAGCCATCTACCGGCGCTTTGGGCTCAATGACCGCCAACTCGAAATCGTGGCGACCGCCACTCCGAAGCGGGAATACTACGTGACCGCTCCGAAGGGGCGACGCTTGATGTCGTTGGCTCTTGGGCCTCGTGCCCTGGCCTTTGTCGGCGTGAGCGACAAGGAGCAACTGGCCCGTATCCGTGAGCTGGAAGCAAGCCACGGAGACGGCTGGCCGGAAGCATGGCTTGAAGAACGAAGCATTACACACTCTGGAAGATAAAGGAGCACCAAATGATCAAGTCTTCGAGAATTCTTGTTGTCGCCCTGGCGGCTATGGCGACGGTGTTTTGTGCGCCTTCCGAAGGCAAGACCGTCTACTGCTCGAACTGCTCAACGAAGTTTGTCCAAGCGTTGGACCGCGTGACCAACGTCTCTCAGTTGTCCACGATGATGAGTCAGCTCGACAATGACGTTGCGCAAACGGCGCATCAGCTTCGCATGGTGCAGCAGAACGTCGAGCAATACGAGAACATGATGAAGAACACGAAGAATCTCGACCCGAGCGTGTTGAGCGACATGCAGGGCGAGTTCCGGCGAATGGGGAACCTCATCCGCGAGCTGGACACGCGCAAGGCGGAAGCCGACGCGGCGGCGCGAAAGTACCAAGAGATGTACCCGGACCAGGCCGCTATCGGGGGGATGGGGCAGGGGGAATACCAGCAGCAGTGGGATACTTGGGCGGCTGAAAACGACCGCGCGGCGAAGGCCACCTACCAGATGTCGTCCAAGCAACTCGGTGATCTGCAAGACGCCGACGAATACGACGCCCGCGTGCAGGAACTTTTGAATACGCCGGAAGGGCGTATGGAGGCCATTCAGGCCGGGAATCAGCTCTCTGCGATGGCCTTGCAGGAAAGCCGCAGCCTGCGCGCACTACTGGCCACGCAGGCACAGCAGCAGGCGCAGGCTGCGGCGATGGAGCAGAAGGAGAAACAGGCGCAGGAAGAGCACTCCCGCGCCTTGCTTCAGCGCTCAGGAAACTTGGGCAAAAAGACAGGGGCCGCGCCGTTTTAAGGGAAAGGGGCAGGACCAGATTTTTTGCCGACATTGCCCGATTGCTTCATCAATTCCTTAGCATGTTCCTTCCGTTCCGTTTCCTCGTTGGGAACACATGAAACCAGTAGTGAGGATAGAATGAGAATCACCGCCAAGAATCTTTGCATAGTGATCGTCCTTATGCTTGTCTTCATTAGTGTTCCCAACGCCTTCGCGGCAGATGGCCCGACAGCTGACCAGTTCAATATACTGCAAGCAATAGTGGAGAAATTTTATACAAAAACAAACGCATGGGCAAGTGTTCTTACTGGAGCGGCTTTGTCTTTGTTCAGGTATATGGTCATTTTGGATTTTTGCCTCCTGGCTATCCGTCTCATACTCAAAAGACCACCTTTTGAAGAGGTCGTTGTAGAGGCGTTAAAATTGCTTTTTTTCGCTGGTGTAATGCTCGCAATCCTCAAAAATTACAAAGCATGGTCGTTGAAGATAATCAAGGGATTTCAGTCGATCGGTGGTTCTCTTGGTTATTCCCCCACAATCATAGACCCGTCGAACTTTCTTCAAAGCGGAGTTGAGCTTGCCAATAACGTATGGGAACAAGCGAAGTTTTTAGACCCTCCGTCGTGGGGAATGCTCTTTGCCGGATTCATACTTTTGGCATGCTTTGCTTTTATGGCGGCACGCATAATTCAGATTCTTTGTGAATTTTATATTGTCATGAATGCAGGAATTATTTTGCTTGGATTTGGTGGGTGTGGATTATTCAAGGACTACGCTATCAATTTTATGAGATATGCATTTTCTGTAGCTATGAAGTTATTCGTACTACAATTGCTTGTTGGGCTATGTTTTTCATTCGTGGCAGATATGAAGAGTGTTCCTGCTACGCTTGAAGGTGCAGGAATCATGATTGGTGTCGCAATAGTTATGCTCGTTTTGATCAACACAATACCTGACATCATCGGTGGTGTCCTGCAAGGCTCCAACGTCTCAACTGGCAACGCCCTAGCGCAAAACGCAATGGCCGCAATCGCTGCGGGCTATGCCGCCGCCAAAGCGACGGCCAGCGGCGCGGAAACCACTGGAGGCATCGCTAGCGGCGCGGTCAAGGCAGCCAAGGCCGACGGGCATACCGGTTCCGCCTTGGCGCGTGAGGCAGCCAAGAATGTGGCCCGGTCCATGGTAAAGGCTGCGGGCTCTCGGCCCATGGACGAGCGCTCCTATGGCGACCGCGTGCGTTCCGACCTATCCGCTCGCACTCAAGACGCCCTCCTGGAGAAGGAAGGCGGCGAATAACCGACCCTTGAGGGGGAATCCATGAATCTCTTCGGAAAACGGCAGGCGAAAGGCGATGAGGCCACTGTGGCCGCGCGACCGAAGCCCCTGGAGGAAAACCCGTTCCTGGACGCCCGGCAGGAATGGCTTGAGCGCAACGGTGACGACATCGTGCGCTGCGCGCAGTGGCGCACAGCAGCACTCTTCGCCTTCCTGCTGCTCGGTATCTCGCTGGCCGGGAACGTCGCCCAGGGCTTGCAAAACAAGCTCGTCCCCTACGTGGTCAACGTGGACGATGCCGGGCGGATTCGGGCCGTGCAGCGGGCGGACTCGGCCACGTCCATCCCTCAACGGGTGATCCAGGCTGAGCTGGCCAACATCATCACGAACTGGCGCACGGTCACGGCGGATATCCAGTTGCAGTCGAGCATGCTGCGCAAGCTCGCTGCGTACCTCTCGGGCAGCGGTGCGACGGTGATCCGTGAGTGGTTCGCCACGAACGACCCTTACACGCGCGCGAAAGAGGCGCTGGTGAGCGTCGAAGTGCGTGGCCTTCCGCTGCCGGTATCGCCCACCTCATGGCGCGTTGAATGGCTGGAAACCACCCGCACACACGAGGGGGCCACGCAAAGTGTGGCTCATTACGCCGCGACCATGACCATCCAACTCGTGCAGCCCGCCACGGACGCCCAAATCGCCTTGAACCCCGGCGGGATCAAGATCACCGAAATTGCTTTCAGCAAGCAACTCTAGGGGCCACGTCATGTCGTCTATTTCCTGCCGCGCCCTGTGCGCGACC
Organism: Desulfovibrio sp.; assembly: GCA_031287575.1. Classification (GTDB taxonomy): domain Bacteria; phylum Desulfobacterota; class Desulfovibrionia; order Desulfovibrionales; family Desulfovibrionaceae; genus Cupidesulfovibrio. Next base: position 14,403 of record JAITSV010000028.1, on the reverse strand, counting down.
CTCCTCCCCCTCCTTCTCCTTGGCGTCCCGAACGCTTTGGCGGCGGACAGTGCTCCACCGGTTCCGGTGCTGTCGCGCCAGGGCGGTACGCCCGATGATCTTTCGGGGCTGGAAATGCTGCCACCGCCCGCCAACTACATTTCAAACAAGAAGGTGCCCCTTTCCGTCAAGGAGAAGCGGGCGCTGTCGCTCTCGGATGAATACCGGGAACGGAACATCCTCCCGGTAATGACCGACGCCGGACGGGTAACTTTCACCTACGGGGTGACGCAGCCCTCGGTGATCTGCGCGCCGTTCATGGTTTCCGACATCGAGCTTCAGCCCGGCGAAATGGTCAATGACGTGGTGCTCGGCGACACGGCCAGGTGGAAGGTCGTCGTGGCCCGCTCCGGATATCCGGAGGCAACCCACCTGATCGTCAAGCCGCTCGATGCCGGGCTTGAGACGATGGCCGTCATCACCACTGACCGGCGCACATACCACATCAAGCTCGTGTCGCAGCCCTCCGGGCATACGCCCTACGTGGGGTTCATCTACCCTGAGGAAGAGGAAAAGGCCCTTCGCGCCCAGCTCGCGCAGCAGCAGCGCCAGGATGTGCATGAGACTGCCGTGATCTCGGGTACTGCGGTGCCCCTGTCCCAACTCGACTTTGCCTATGAACTGGACGGCAAGGCCGCGTGGAGGCCCGAACAGGTCTACAGCGATGGCCGCCAGACGTTCATTCGTCTCCCTCCCTCCGTCCGGCAATCCGAAATGCCCGTGCTCCTCGTTCGGCGCGACAAGGCCGAAATCCTGACCAACTACCGCGTCAAAGACACAACCCTCGTCGTGGATGAGGTGTTCGGCGAGGCCGTGTTGCTGGCCGGGGTCGGCAAGCAGCAACAGCGGATCATCATCAAGAAGAAGGAGAGCTAACCGTGAAAGTCGTTCCCTTGCTGTTGCTCCTGGTCCTGCTCCTTCCCGGCTGCGCTGCGCGGCGTAGTGCCGACGGCTTGGATGCCTACGACGGAGTGACGGATTCCTACCCGCATGCCACGGCTGAAATCGCGAGCCAAGCCGCCGGGCGGCTCGCGGCCATCTACCCGCCTGGCCGAACCACGCTGCGCTTGATCTCCGATGAAGGGGGCTTTGGCCAGGCGCTCGATGCGAGCCTGCGACGGCATGGATTCGCCGTCTCGGCGGACGCCACGACCGGGATAGGTCTTGGCTACCAACTCGACATGATGCCCGGCGAGGTCAACCCGACATGCTACCTGCGCGTGCGCATGTCCGATGGCGGCGCATTCAACCAGATATTCTCCATCCGCAACGGCCTGGTGGTGGCAGGTTCCGTCACCCAAACGGGCCTGCCCAACGTCGCGCCGGTAGCTGCCCCGGCCCCGCAGCCGGTCCCGGCTTATGAGCCGTCCCCGGTGGCTGCGGCTGACGCTCTGGCGTCGTCAGTTGCCGCAGCCGCTCCGGCGGTGCCTCCGGCTCCGGTCGTAGCCGTGGCCCCCCCCGCACCGGTCCCGAGTCCCGCTCCCATTCCGACCCCGGCGCCAGTCTCTTCCGTGCCCCTTCCGGAGGCGCCATTGCCGGTGGAATCCGCCTCTGCACCCGCGATGCCCGCCCCGACGGTTACGGCGCCCAGCCCGGAGCCTACGGCTGTCGGACTCCAAAAAGTGGAGAGCGAGCAATGGGTAATCGCGCCGGGCAGCCTGAAAGCACAGCTGGAAGGGTGGACGACGCGCGCCGGGTATCAGCTCGTGTGGAAGGCAGGGAATGATTTCCAGATGCAGTCCACGGCCGTCTTCCGGGACAGCTTCATCGGTTCCGTGAAGCGGCTGGTTTCGCGCATGCACCTGAACGGCAATGCGCTGCGGGTGACGATCTACCAAGAAAACAACGTCGTGGAAGTAACGGAGGACTAGCATGCGGATCATCATTGCCATGCTCGTTGCCCTGCTGATCGCGGGGTGCGCCGGTCGAGAAGGCCCGAAGCAGGAAACCATAGAGGCGAGAGGGAAGGAGCTGGCGAGCCAAAGCCGGTCCCGGATCGTGGATGTCGTCCAGGAACCCTACTTGGGAGCGGTGCCGGTGGCGCTCCCCAAGCACGGGGAACAGGCGGCTGTATTCGGCGCCCAGGTGACGCTGCGGATGCGCGGCACCCTGGAACAGCTCTGCGCGGCCGTCAGCGGCTTGGTGCCGTTGGCCGTGTCTGCCGAAAAGGAAATTTCCGCGTCTACCTCTGTGAAGAAGGGGGGGCAGGGCGGACGTTCCAACGACATCCCCGCCGATCTCGCGGCCATGCTCGACAGCGCCGGTGAGCTCGGCGCGTCAGCTCAAACCGCAGAAGTGGATTACTCCGGGCCTCTCCGGGGCCTGCTGGACAGCATAGGGCATCAGTTCGGAATGGGGTGGAGCTATTCGGCTGCGGATGCGTCGATTTCCTTCTCTCGCTTCCAGGTTCGCACGTTCACGTTGCTGTCGGCGCCGGGCACGCTGAAGTACTCGAACCAGATTACCAACAAGTCGCGCGAGGCGCTTTCCGGTGGCTCCCTCGGCGGCTCCACCGGTGTGCGCCAGACGGTCAGCTCCGGTGACTCGACGACGCAAACAGCCCAAACGAACACCAGCGAAATGTCGCTGGACGTGTGGTCCGAAGTCGAAGCGGGGGTGAAGGCGCTCTTGAGCAAGGGCGGAACGGCCGTGGCGCATCAATCGTCCGGCACCATCACGGTGAAGGATACCCCCGTGGTCCTCCAGCAGGTCGGCGCCTACATCGAGGACCTGAACGGCAAGCTCTCGCGTCAGGTCGCCTTGTCGGTGAAAGTCTGGTCGCTCGAATTGTCGGACAACACCGATGCCGGGCTGAATCTCCAGGTGCTCTTCGAGAATGCCGATGTCCTGGTGACTTCCGGCGGGAGCCCGCTCACGTTCCTGCAATCCGGTGGCGACATCAGCGCGGCCATCGTGGATGGCAAGTTGAAGGGCAGCACGGCGCTCCTGAAGGCGCTGCGGTCGTTCGGCAAGGCCAGCCAGGTTACGTCCGGTGGCGGGGTTGTCATGAGCAACACGCCGGTGCCGGTGCAGGCCACGACGAAGGAAGCCTATCTGGCCGGGGTGAACACCTACCAGAGTGATTATGGCCAGACGACGGAGATAACCCCCGGCGAGGTGACCACCGGCTTCGCCATGACGGTGATCCCGCACATCCTTGAGCGGCGCCGGGTGATTCTCCAGTACAACATCAACCTGTCGTCGCTGGACGACATGGCCGAGTTCTCCACCGACGACATCAAGGTGCAGCTGCCCAAAGTCAGCTCGCGCTCCTTCAGCCAGCGGGTGACCTTGAAGATGGGGCAGACGCTGGTCCTCGCGGGGTTTGAGCAGGAACGGGATGCCTCCGGCAACAATGTCGGCCTGCTTGGGGCCGGGCGGTCTCGCCAGTACGCCCGCTCGATCATCGTCGTGACCATCGAAGTCGAGTCGGGGGACGTGTAATGCGGCTCCTCGATCTCAATGGCCGCACTTATGCGGCAGGGCTGTGGTGGCAGGTTGCAGAACAACCTGGTCCCCGCAAGCTCCTGCGCGCGGCGCGCGCCACGGCGGAATCCACTCCGGACGGCGGCTATGACTGCGTGGTGCTGCTTCCCCGCCAGTTCGGCCTCGGGCAATGCCCGGACAAGCCTGCGGCGCATTCTCTGGCCGCGTCGATGCGCCCGCCTACGGCGTCTTACCTCGGGGTCTTCCGCCTTGAGGAAGAAGTTGGCGATGATGGGTTGTGGTGGGTGTTTGCCGTCCGGAATGGCCTCATCTCGGCTGAAGGTGACCGGCTCTGCCTGACGCGCGATGAAGCTGTCAGCCATGCCAACGCGTTGAAAGACCTCGGCGGGCCGTTTGACCGCGAGGAAACGTTTTCGGGCATGTCGGAAAGCCTGTCCGCAATCTCCGGCTATCTCGCGCCTCGGCGTGGTCTTTTCGACCGTGGCCACCCGGTCTGCCCTCTCAACGACGATGCCCGACGTGCCCGGCAACGCCGCATGGCTTTGGCCTTTCTTGGCTGCCTCGCCCTCCTGTCCCTTGGCGCCAACCACTGGCTCGACGCGCGCGAAGCCGCGCGCCAGCGCCAGGCGGTGCAGGCTGCGGCCAAGGCGCGCGAAACGGCGCGCCGTGACGCGGTGGCCAATGCTGCCCGGCATTTTGCCCGGACGTGGCTCGCGGAGGCGCTGCCAGTGCCCCGAACGGCCCAATGCATCACGCCGATGCTTCAGCTTCCTACGGTGGCCAGCGGATGGCGTCTCGACGCGGCTACATGTGGTGATGATGCCCTGGTCGTGACCTGGGCGCACCAGCCGGGCGCGTCGTACACCACCCCTCCCCCTGGAGCACGTGTTGATACCCGGTCGGCGACATCCCGTGTCGCTCTTCCGGGCGTAACCAGCTCCGTCCGGGACATCACCCTGATGGACGTGCCCGGCATCACTAGCCGCTTGTACCAGCTTACGCAGGATGTGGCGGCAAAGCTGCGCCTGACATGGGACCAACCCGCGAAGAAGAAGGTCGAGGGAGTGGAAGTGGTGGCCCCGTGGGTACGCGGCGAGTGGGAACTTGCCAACGTGCCCCCTGTGACCCTCGCGGACCTTTCACTTGCCCATGAACTGCAAACCCTGCCGGGGCTGGTGCTGGCCAGCATCGAGTATCGCGGTGGTCTGTGGACCATCAAAGGAGTCGTTCATGCAAATAAGTAAGCCGTTCGCCATATTGGCAGTAGCTTGCCTGCTGGTCGTCGTGGTGGCTGCCGTGGTGATTTTCAAGAATGTTCAGGGGCCTGAGCAAGGGGAACCACTGCCGCTTGTGATGCCGTCAGCGGAAAAGAAGCCGCTGGACGTGCCTGTGCCGCAGGTAACGGCTGCCGTTCCGCCTTCCCGCAACGCCACGGAGGCCCTTGTCCCCGTGGCTGAACGGGCAGAGGTGTCCCCGGCAATGGAGCCTCCTCTAGTCCCGGAACCGGTCCTTCAGCCGGTGGCCAGCGTCACTGCGCCTGCCTCTGCGACGACCGCCGTTCCCATGCCTGTTCCCGTCCCCTCCCGTGCGCCGGTGGAAACGCCCGTGCCGTCCGCTCCGTCCGCAACGGCAGTGCCCGCCCCGACTGCTTCTCCGGCCATGGCTCCCACGGGTGGCAGTCTGGCCCGCCTGACGGCCGCACGCGCGCAACTCGCCGAAGTCCAGGTGCAGGTTCAAATCGAAGAGCAGTTGGCCAAGCTGCGCGGCTATCAGACGCCGCAGCTTCCCGCCGCGTTGGCGCTCCCGCCCCTTCCGGCCACGCAACCAGGGCGTGGTGAAGGTATCCCCGCGCGGCAGCAGGGCAACCGGGTTGTGGCCGTCAGCGGCGTTGCAGGGAGCGTCGTGGCCACCGTGCAGACTGCCCAGGGCTCACGTCGGGTGCGCGTCGGTGATGTCTTCGACGGCGGACGGGTCGAGGCCATTTCACGCGATGGCGTGACCATTCGGCAGGGTGGCCGCACGCAAACCATCCTGTTCAAGGAGTAGGGCGATGCTCCAGGACACGTCCTTGATCGGATTGGTGCCGCAGGACCTTCGGGGCCGCATCGTCATTGATGGCGGTGTGGTCCGGGTTTCGAAGGAGTTGCAGGGCAAGCCGTCCCTGGACTCGTTCGTGTCTCTCGCACGGCGGCGCGGCGTTGGTGAAATCACCTGGCACAAGCCTGACGAGTTCGACGCGAAGTTTAGGGCCGTGGCGCAATTCACGGACGGGGCAAAGAGCGATGTGCAGGCGTATGCCGTGAGCCTGCTCCGTGATGCCTACCAGTGCGGGGCCTCGGATATCCACATCACGAACTATGGAGCGTATGGGGCGGTTCAGATGCGCCGCCTCGGGCTGTTGAGCGACTATGGGCAGCTCGCCGCCGGTGACAGCTCGAAGCTGATCCGCGCGATCTACGAGACGATGACCGACGCGGCGGATTCCTCGTTTTCGCAGACAGAACGTCAGGATGGGCGGATCGTACACCGCAAGTTCCTGCCCGCCGAGGTCCACTCCGTGCGCGTGCATACCGAACCGCTCGAATGCGCGCAGGCTGAGGACGGCAACGGCACCTTCATGGCGCTTCGTCTCCTGTACGACAGCACGAAGGCCACGGGCACGTTGGAGGAGCGGGTGACGGCGCTCGGCTACACGGCCACGGACGCCTCGCGTCTGCGATTCCTCACGCAGCGCACCGGCTTGACCATCATTTCCGGCCCGACCGGGCACGGGAAATCGACGCTCCTGAAGCACGTCATGGAATCGATGGCGCACGAGAATCCGGAGCGGAATCACATGAGCGTGGAAGACCCGCCGGAATATCCCCTCATGGGGACAAAGCAAATCATGGTCAACACCAACGGCAACAGCGCCGTTGATCCGACTGAGCGTGGCCGCGCGTACATGAACGCCATTGCCGGATGCATGCGCTCGGACCCTGACGTGCTGATGATCGGCGAAATCCGTTACCCGGAAGCGGCTGGCGCGGCCATCGACGCGGCGCTGACCGGGCATGGTGTGTGGGCCACCCTGCATGCCAACAACGGCTTCGGGATCATCCGGCGGATGGTGTCCCTCCTCAACGCCGCCGACTACGTGAACCCGCTGGAATACCTCTGCGACCACAACGTGCTGGCGGGCCTGATCTACCAGCGCCTTGTCCCGCAGCTCTGCCCCGAGTGCAAAATTCCCCTTCAGAAGGCGCAGAAGGGCAAACATGCGCTCCCCCGCGCCGTGGAGGACCGCCTGTTGCGTGTCCTCGACGATCCGAACGGGGTGCATGTCCGGGGTGACGGCTGCGCGCATTGCCGCCAGCTCGGGATCACTGGCCAGCGTGTCGCCGCCGAAGTCATCCAGACTGATCCGACGCTGCTCAGCCATCTGCGCCGTGATGATTTCGCCAAGGCGGAAAGCTACTGGCGTCATGATCTGAAAGGGCGTTCCTACGTGGCGCACGCCGTCGAACTGATAGGTGCCGGTCAGGTCGATCCGCACCTTGCGGAACTGCGCCTGGGCGTACCGTTGGATTTCGACAAGATGCTTCATGAGGGGGCAGCGGCATGATCGACCGCCAAGCCCTTTCCCTGTTCCTTGCGCGCAGTGCCTTCAGTGACGCAGCCCGCATCAGGACGTGGCGTAAACTGGCCGAACAAGTTCGCTACAACTTCGATCTGGTCAGGTCGTTTGAAGTGTTGCGCGACCGTGCCAAGGCGCGCCGATCCCCTCTCGCCATAACCTTCGGGCTGATCCTTGATCGCCTGTACACGGGGCAGGCCCTCGGCTCGGCACTGCGCGGGTTTGCTCCGGCGGAAGAGGTCCTGCTGATAGCCGGTGGACAGGACAGCGGCCAGCTCGCGCAAACACTGCCCCTCTGCGTCGATTTGATCGAAGCCAAGCGTGAAATCGTCGGCAGTCTCGTGCAGGCCCTCGCGTATCCGGCGCTGCTTTTGGGTATGCTGGTTGTTCTCGTGGTGGTGATCGCCGTCCACGTCATGCCCAACATCTCCATGCTGGTGGACCCGTCGCGCCTCACCGGCGCAGCGGCCACCATGCACGCCCTGTCGGCCAGCATCGCATCGCCAGCGGGTGTCGTCGTGGGCGTGCTGTTCGGACTCCTCCTGCTCCTCTCTCTGGTCTCTCTCCCCCATTGGACCGGGCCGTCGCGGCTGCGGGTCGAATCGCTGCCGCCCTGGTCCTTCTATCGGCTGGTGGTCGGGTCGGTCTGGCTGTTCACGGTGGCCACCCTCATGCGGGGTGGCATGCAGCTCAACCAGATTTTTGAAGCCCAGTTGGGCACCACCAACTTGTCACCCTGGCTGCGTGAGCGCGTGCAGGCCGTGCAGGCCGAGCAGGCGCTTGGGAAGGGCCTCGGTGAGGCGCTGGCGGATTCCGGGATGCGCTTCCCGGATGAAGAGTTGGTGGAGGACTTGTGCATGTACTCCAAGCTCCCACGCTTCCATGAGCAGTTGGATTCGATGGCCCGCGATTGGCTAGGCAACGGTGTGGCCACCATCACCCGCCAAGCCAAGGTGCTCAATATTGTCTGCCTGCTGGCCATCGTCGGACTTCTCTGCGGCGTGGCGCTGGCAATCGGTTCTCTCCAACAACAACTTTCGATTTCAGGAGGTTTCTAGTCATGCGCAGAACGATCCCCACCACCAGGCGCGGTGAAGCCGGTTTCGTCATGGTCGAAATGTCCGGTTCCATGTTGGTGTATCTCATCCTGTTCGCCGCCGGTGCCCTTCTCGTCTATTCGCTGTTCTCCAGCGGGAATCTGGCCACGACTCAACAGGGGCTTATGTCCCTGCGTATGCAAGTCCAGCAGCTCTATTCCGGCGGCAGCGATTACAACGGGCTGGATAACTCGCTGGCCATGAAGGCCGGGCTGGTGCCCAAGACGTTTCTGCGGGGCAGCAAGGTCGTGACACCTTGGGGCGGCGAGGTCGCCTTGGCGGCCAGCGGCGACGGCAGCTCGTTTACCATTTCCCTCTCCGAAATCCCGCAGGAAGAATGCACCAAGCTGGCCACCTCGCAACTGGACTCGTGGACGGCGGTTTCCGTCAACGGAAACGCCATCGACAAGAGCTCCGGCACGACGACGGCCGCGCAAAGCTGCAACGACAGCAACACCCTTGTGTTCACGTCGAGGTAGCCATGGCGCTTCATGAGCAGGATTTCACCGATCTCATCCTTCTGCCGAACGGCCGGGGCCTCCTGAAGGGGGTACCCGGCCATGACCAGCAGCTCGTACCGGTTCGGGACGAGGATGCCGATGAGCTGAAGGGGCTTCCGGGGGCACTTGAAAGCTCGTTTCTCTCCAGCGTTCCGTCCGCCTGTGAAGCGTCCTCTGGTGTGCGCCGACATCCGGACACCATCCGTTTCGAGCACTGCGACGTCCGCTACCGGGTGGCCGTGTTCGACAACGTGGATTCCGGGCGCACCTGGTTCCTGCGCCGCCTCGCAGAATCCGTTCCCTCCCTGGATTCCATCGGCCTGCCCGAACAACTGGTGACCTGGTTGTCCGCTGAAGAGCAGTCGCAAGGGCTGGTGCTCATCTCCGGCCCCCAGGCTTCCGGCAAGACCTGGACGGCAGCCGCGCTGATCGCGGCCCGGCTGCGGCTGTACGGAGGCCACGGCGTCACCTTCGAGAACCCGGTGGAAATGCCCCTCACCGGCCCCCACGGTCAGCACGGCTATTGCTTCCAGACGGAAATCCTCGGTGAGCATGAGTTGGCCGCGCACATCGAGCGCGCTCATCGCTACGGCTCTCCCAACATCATCCACATCGGCGAAATCCGCTCCAAGTACGCGGCGACAGAAGCGCTGCGCGTATCCCTCGGGTCCAGCCGTCAGATGGTGGTGGCCACCATCCACGGTCTTGATGCCGTTGCAGCCCTCGACCGCCTGTTGACCTGGGCGCGTGAGCTGGAAGGCGAAGCCGCCAGCCGCAACCTGGAAAACTCGTTGTTGGCCGTGATCCACCAGGACCTTGCCTCCGTCAACGGGAAGCGCACCCTGCGGTGCCCTGAATTCCTGCTGGTGCCCTTCCGTGACGAGTTCAAGGGGATTCGCGCGAAGCTGAAGGACGGGAACCTGGGCGATTTGCGGAACGATATCCGGGAGCAGCGGAACCGCGTCAACTTCAGGGGACTTGAAGGATTCCTGAAATGAAGGCGCTTGCCGTGCTTGCGACGATGCTCGGCCTCGTGGCCCTGCTGTCCTGGAACCAGCTCGACGCGCAGCGCGAGGGCAGGGGGGCGCAATTCGTCGCCCTCAACTACGCGCTCTATCGCAATGAGGCATTTCGGTACGCGCTCGGCAACGGAACTAGCGGCGAGGTGCCTTTAGCCTCGCTGGCGCTTCCTGCCGCGTGGAAGCCGATGCGGGAATGGCGGACGCGCATCGAGGGCGGGCGCTGCTACGTCCACGGTCCTGCCACGCCCGCCGAGGCGGGGAAGGTGCGGGAGCTGTTTCGCGGTAGCTACGCCGTGGGATGGAAGGCCGACGGCCATCTGTCTCCGTCGAATCCGGACGGAGTACGCATCGCCCTGCCTGCCTGGATTGCGGACGGAGCCGTTGTCAGCGTGATCTCGCTCGACTGATCCGCTCCAAGGAGAATGAGGATGAACAAGAAAAAGGATGCCGGGTTCGCCACGGTTGAGATGATCGGGGCGCTGATCGTGCTTTTGATGCTCCTTCCGATGCTGGCCAGGCTGGCGGATTGGGGCATGACGCAGGTGCAACAGCGCGCCGCGGCAACGCACCTGGCCAGGGTGGGCGAGGCTGCGGCGAAGTACGCGCAGAAGAACCAGGCAACCCTCCTGTCGCAAGCGACAGCCAGCAGCGGCCCGACGATCACGCTTGCGGACCTTCGCAATGGTGAGTTTCTGCCCGAACGATTCGGCGACAGGAACGGCTGGGGCCAGGGGTACGAAATCCACGTCCGTGAACCACGCTCCGGCGAGCTTCAGGTGGTCGTCCTGACCACAGGTGGCCGTGGCCATGACGCAGACAGTCCAGGCTTCGGGCTGACGGTGGTTCCTTCAGCCGCAGCCCTGGTCGAGGGCGCCGGTGGTTTTGTGCCGACCGGCGACATCGCCGGGCAGTCTTCCAGCGTCCTGCGCGGCGCCTATGGCGCATGGGAAGTGGACCTGTCAGGTGCGGGCATCGCGAACCCTGGTGCGGGTCACCTTGGCTACTTGGCCAACTTCGATGCGAGCAGCCTTGGCCAAGACTTCCTCTACCGGGTGGCCGTGCCGGGCTCACCCGACCTGAACGCCATGCAGACCGAACTGGACATGACCGACCACGCCATTCGGGGCGTGCGCGAGGTCCAGTTCTCCCACGTTGCTTATGAGGACATGACGGACTTCTGCGCGTCGGCGGACGATGACGGCCGGACGTTCCTCGACCGGGAGCGGGGGCTGTACCTCTGCCGCAACGGCGAGGTGAAGATGCTGGGTGATTCCGGCAACTCGGTGCTTATGCAGAAGGCGACTCTGGCCAAGGCCGGGGATCGTATCACCAAGCCCACGTGCCCGCCGGGCACGGCCACCCATCCCGAAATTTTCGTTGCCCCCTCCCTCGTTGCTCCAGGTGAGGATGCCCCGCCCATGACTTCGGTTCAGGCGTGGGCAACCAGCCTCTCGGACACTGAATGGGAAGTGCATCTTCGGCTGTTGACCACGGACGACAGCCTGGGATGGGTGCAGCCGGAGGCCGATTACGGCCGCATCATCGCCTTTGCGACCTGTGCCCCCGACGAACCTACCCCGACCCCGTAGTGAGGCTGTCCCATGTCACAGACGACTGATGAAAGCCCTGACGGGCTGGAAACGCATCCCCGGCCCGCTGTCGAGCGTTTTGGCAAGCGTTCGCTGTACCTGGCACTTGTCGTGGTGTTGGCCCTCGTGGCCGTGCTGGCCGTTTCGATCCACGACGAGAAGCCGGAACAACGCACGGAAGAACAGAAGGCGCCCGAAGTTGACGTGAAGGTGCCTGCATTGGTTGACGCACCCGAGGGTGGATTGGCGGTGCCGGTCAAAAGGGTTCCTGAGCCTGCCGCCCCGGTACCCTCCGGAGCACCGGCGCCGAAAGGGCGAAATTCCGGCTACGCGGAAGCCCTGCGCCAGGATCAGGAGCGGGTCCGCCAGTACCGGATGCAGCAAGAATTGCAGGCCCTCCAAGCCCCGCTCAGCGTGGGCAACGTGTCGGCGGGGGCTCGCCCGACCGTGCGGCCCGTGGCAGCGACCACGGCGCAGCAGGGGGCGCGTGATCGCGGCGCGCAGCCCGGCGCAACAGCGGACACACCTTCCGAGCATTATGACCAAGCCGAGCGTAAGGACAAAGAAGGGTTTCTCAGCGCCCGTTCCGGCGCGCCCGACGAATGGACCTTGCAGCATACGCGGGTGCCCGGTGCGCTCTGCGAGATAAAGACCGGCACGGTCATTCCGGGGATCATGCTCACCGGCATCAATTCCGACCTACCGGGCAAGCTCATCGCCCAGGTCAGCCAGCACGTCTATGACACGGCCACGGGGAACATGCTGGTCATCCCGCAAGGGAGCAGGCTGTTCGGCGTCTACGATTCGCGCGTGGCCGTGGGTCAGGAGCGCGTCCTGATCGCGTGGAACCGGGTGATCTTCCCGGACGGTTCATCCGTCTCCCTGGACACGATGCCCGGCACAGACCAGGCCGGATACGCGGGGCTCACCGACGAGGTGAACAACCACTACCTGCGTATCTTCGGCTCGGCCATGGTCATGAGCCTGATCACCGGCGGCATGTCCTATGCCGTGGACTCCATGAGCGGCAACAGCGGCTCCTCCCAAAGCGACAAGCCGACCATGCAGGATGAGATGGGCACGGCGCTGGCCACGCAGCTTGGCCAAGCTTCGCTGCAACTCTTGCAGCAGTCTGTCAACATCAAGCCTACTCTCGAAATTCGGCCCGGCTACCGCTTCAACCTGGTGGTGGTCAAGGATGTCATTTTTGACCGGCCCTATGTGGCCACGAGGTGAACAGCATGCGCGCTTACGGCTTGCCTTCGCTCTCGCCGCGCCGCGCGGCCCCCTATCTCCTCATGGGGTTGATGGCTCTGTGCGCCCTTGCTGCGTGCATGTGGACCACCCAGGAGATTGCCGCCGCCTACGGGTATCACCCGGCCCTCGGGCGGCCTCTCCATGGCCACATCTACGCGCCCTGGTCGTGGTGGCTCTGGTCCCAGCGCATTCCGGACACCTACGGGGTGATTGATGAGGCGATTTCGCAAGGCCAGATGGTCTTCCTTGCCCCGATGATGGTCGTGATTGGCCTTGCCCTTCAGTTCGGGCGGCGACCGGAAAAGCGGGAAGGCATCCACGGCACGGCGCAGTGGGCGACCAAAGCCGACATCGAGCGTACTGGCCTCCTGGGTAAGGCAGGGGTCTACGTCGGCGGCTGGATGGAGGGCAAAAAGCAGCGCTATTTGCGCCACAACGGCCCGGAACACGTCCTTGCCTTTGCGCCGACACGATCCGGCAAGGGCGTGGGGCTCGTGCTGCCGACACTGCTGAGTTGGGGTGAGAGCACCTTGGTGCTCGACATCAAAGGCGAAAACTGGGCGCTGACTGCGGGCTGGCGGCAGTCGCAGGGGCACAAGGTCATCCGGTTCGATCCGACGGCCCTGGGCGACGGCGGGCGCTTCAATCCCCTCCTGGAAGTCCGCCTGGACGGCCCGCGCGCCATCCCGGACGCGCAGAACGTCGCGGCCATGATCGTGGACCCTGACGGCAAGGGGCTGAAGGACCACTGGAACAAGGCTGCGTTCGCGTTTTTTGCCGGTACGGTGCTCCACTGCATGCTCATGGTGCGTGTCAAACTCGGCAGGGACGCTACCTTGTACGACCTGTCGTGCATGCTGGCCGATGAGGAGCGCGGCATTGATGAGCTGTTTCGGGAGATGCTTGAAACGGAGCACGCCGGTCTTCTGGTGAATATCTTCGGGCCGGAAACGGGGGGGGCGGACTACGCGGCCGTGCACACCTTTATTGCCGCAGCTGCGCGCGAAATGCTGAACAAGGCCGGGCCGGAAATGAGCGGGGTTGTGTCCACGGCCGTGGCCAACATGGCCGTCTACCGTGATCCCGTCGTGGCCAAGAATATCGGCGCCAGTGACTTCAGGGTGTCGGACCTTATGAACCACGACACGCCGGTGTCTCTCTATCTCGTGGTGAGCCCGGCGGACCTGAACCGGTTGCGACCGCTGATCCGCCTTATGCTCAATGTGATCTTGCGTCGGCTGACGGAACGGATGGAGTTCGAGGACGGGGCGGCGAAGGCGACATACCGGCATCGGCTGCTGTTGATGCTGGACGAGTTCCCCAGCCTTGGGAAGATGGAGGTTTTCGAGAGCGCCCTGGCGTTCATGGCAGGGTACGGCATCAAGTCGTTCATCATCACCCAGGACATGGCGCAGCTCCAAAAGGAGTACGGCAAGGAAGAGTCGATTACCTCCAATTGTCATATCCGCACCGCGTATGCGCCTAACAAGGTCGAAACGGCCAAGATGCTCTCGGAGATGACCGGCAAGACGACTGTTGTTGAAAAGAAGACGACGCTCTCCGGCTCGCGTTCCGGCCACCTCGGGCGGGCCAGCGTCAGCATGACCGAAACAGCCCGCTCATTGTTGACGCCTGACGAGTGCATGCGTTTGCCGGGGGCGGTGAAAGACGACTCGGGCAAGATCGTATCCCCCGGCGACATGCTGGTTTTCGTCGCGGGTTCAGCGCCGATCTATGGCCGTCAGATTCTCTATTTCCTGGACCCGACGTTTTCGGCGCGTTCGAAGATCCTCGCGCCGGCGACATCCGACCGGATCGACGCCGGCGCGACGCCGG
>JAITSV010000050.1 GCA_031287575.1 Desulfovibrio sp. | reverse complement strand
CGAAGGGCAGGCCCGTGGGCAGGCCGTCACGGGCCATGGCGGGCGATGCCGGTGCAGTGCCACCTGTCTGACCGTCTGCCTTGCTGCCTGTCTGCCCGTGAGACGGAGCGGCGGATGCGGCATCCCGCGCGGTGCCCATGGCGGCGCCAGAGGCTGTGCCGGACTGCCCGAGTACGCCGGTCACGCCGGACGGGTCGGCCACACCGGATGGGCCAGTCTGCCCCGACGAGGCGCACGCGGCCAGCACGGCGCACAGCGCCACGCCCAGCAGGCAACGGCACAGCCACGCCGCGATCCCGTGCGGGCGCGGCTGGGGGGAACGGAAAAGAGGGGTCGGATGCGGGCGAAGCGTCGGGTCGGCGGCACGGAGAGCCCGTGCCGCCGTGCCGTCAGGCGATGACTGCGAGGGCATCGCCTAATCGTTGAGGAATTCTTTCAGTTCCTTCCCGGCGCGGAAGAAGGGCAGGCGTTTGGGCTGGACGACGACCATGTCGCCGGTCTTGGGGTTGCGGCCGGAGTAGCCGCCGTAGTCCTTGACCTTGAAGCTGCCGAAACCGCGGATTTCCACGCGGTCGCCATCGGCCAGCGCTTCCTTCATGTTGTCCACGAAGGTGTTCACGACCATGGCGGCTTCCTCGATGGGGATGTTCGTCTCTTCGGACAGCGTCTTGATGAGTTCACTCTTGTTCATGGAATCCTCCGTGGTGCGGCGGTGCGGTGGGGGTGGCTCGTTTCGCCCCGGATGACGTTGCCTGTAACTGCGATGCGTGGCGAGGTGCCTGCCGCCGGATGCGCTGAAGCCTTGCCAGGACAGCCCTTCCACGGGGGGTAGGGTGGGGTTCCGTGGCAATTCCAAAGACAATGGACGCACTATGGCCGAAGATGGTCAAGGTTTCAAGGGGTTAATATGCCTCATCCGAAAGTGCGCGCAACGGGTGCCTGTCGGCCAGTTCCGGCAGCAGGGCGGCGCGCATGCGTTGCAGCTTGACCGCGATGGAAAAAAGGTCTTGCGCGGCAGGCGATTGCGGGGAAACGCGCATCAGCGGCTTCTGCTTGCGCACCGCGTCCGGCAGGGCCTTGTCCAGGCGTATGCCGCCCAGGAATTGCGGCTCGATCTCCAGGAACTTGCGACAGGCGGCGGCCAGCCGCTCGAAGGTCTGTGTCTCTTCCTTGCGCGATTCCGCCTGGTTGACGATGACGAAGAAGTCGCGCACCCCGTGCTGGGTGGAAAGCACCTTCATCAGCGCATAACTGTCGGTGAGCGAGGTGGGTTCCGGCGTCACGATGACGATGCGTAGCTGGGTCATGGCGGCGAAGGCCAGCACCGTGGGGTTGATGCCCGCGCCAAGGTCCAGGAACAGGTAGTCGTAGTGCGCGAACAGCGGTTCCAGCTTGCGCACCAGCAGGGCGCGCATGTCGCCGTCCATCTCCACCAGTTCGGGCACGCCCGATGCGGCGGGCAGGAAGTCGAAGCCGCCCTGTTCGATGGGCACGGCGATGTCGCGCGGGGCGGCGTCGCTGTCCAGAAGGTCCTGCATGTTCCTGTCCGGGGCGATGCCCAGCAGCACGTCCAGGTTGGCCAGGCCGAGGTCGCAGTCCATGAGCAGCAGGGGATGCCCGCCGCGGTACAGGCAATAGCCGAGGTTGAGGGCGATGTTGGTCTTGCCCACGCCCCCCTTGCCGCTGAGTATGGAAACGCTGAGTGTGGTGTTCTGCGTCATGTTTCGTCCGTGCGTCAGGTCCTGTGGGCCGTGGTGAGGCAAATTGCCCAAGGGGCTGTCTCCCAAATCAGGATTTTTTGTCCGTTGGCAAGGAAAGTGATCCTGCCATGAGGGAGTATACTCTTATTGTATTCGACCGACATGGCAGGTGAAGCTTGACGCAGCCAACGGGCAAAAGGACAATTTGGGGGCAGCCCCTAGTCGTCGTTGCCTGAAAAAAGAAACTGCTTCTCGTCCGACTGCACCATGGTCGAGCGGTCGTAGTCGGGCACGCCCGGCAGCCGGTACACCCGCACGCGGGCCTTGCCCGAGGCCTTGGCCTCGTACAGGGCCTTGTCCGCCCGGTCCAGCAGCTCTTCCGCCCGGCACACCGTGGCGCCCTTGCACCCGGCGATGCCCGCCGAAAAGCTGACCCGGAAGGTTTCGTCCCGGCACTCGAAGGTTTCGTCGCGCATATCCTGCAACAGCCGCTCCAGCAGGGCCTGGGCGCGCATGGGCGAGGCGCCCGGCAGCAGCAGTACGAATTCCTCGCCGCCGATGCGGGCCGCCACGTCGTAGGCGCGGGTGGCGTCGCGCAGCAGGTCGGCCATGCGCCGCAGCACAAGGTCGCCGCAGGCGTGGCCCCAGGTGTCGTTGACCCGTTTGAAGTCGTCCAGGTCCAGCATGGCCAGGCAGAGTTCCGTGCCGCCCCGGTGCACCCGTTGCAGTTCCAGCTCAACCTGGCGCAGGAAGGCCCGGCGGTTCATCAGGCCGGTGAGGGAGTCGTGGTCGCGCTGGTGAGCCAGCTCTTCCACGGCCTTTTGCAGTTCGCGCAGGTTGAAGTTGGTGCTCTTGTCCAGGTCGATGGCGAACCACTGGCGCAGGCCGTGTTCTTCGGCCAGGGCCAGCCAGCGGTGCCGGGTCATGCCCGGAAACAGCCGGGCCACGGCCAGCAGGGGACCGTCGGCGGGGGTGTCGCCGGGCTGGTCCGGATTGGCGGAAATGGCGCGCGCGGCCTCTTCGGCCAGCGCGCGGCGCAGGGCGTCCAGTTCGCCCAGCAACTGGGCGGAAGCGCCGGTGTCTTCCGCCAGGGGGGCCTGGGGGGCGTGCGCGGGCTGGGCGGATTGGTCCGCCTCGGCGGAATGGGCGGGCCCGGCGGGCTGGCCGGCGTCAGTTGGTTTTCTGGCCATGGAGGTACAGCAGGTAGTCCCGCAGGAGCTGATCGATGCGGCCGTCCAGCACGGCCTCGACGTCGCCAATTTCCGTATTGGTGCGATGGTCCTTCACAAGGCGGTACGGTTGCAGCGTGTAGGTGCGGATCTGGCTGCCGAAGCCGATGGCGTCCTTGCCCGCGTACTGGGCCTTTTTCTCTTCTTCCAGCTTGCGCAGTTCCAGTTCGTACAGGCGGGCGCGCAGGATCTGCATGGCCGTGTCGCGGTTGCTGTGCTGCGACTTTTCGTTCTGGCACTGGGCGGAAATGCCCGTGGGCAGGTGGGTGATGCGCACGGCGGAACTGGTGGTGTTCACGCTTTGGCCGCCGGGGCCGCTGGAGCGGAAGATGTCGATGCGCAGGTCCGTTTCCTTCATGTCCACGGTGATTTCCTGGCCCACGTCGGGAATCACGTCCACCGAGGCGAACGAGGTGTGCCGACGGCCCGACGAGTCGAACGGCGAAATGCGGATGAGCCGGTGGATGCCCTTTTCGCCCTTCAGCAGGCCGTAGGCGTTGGGCCCGGCCATGCGCAGGGTGACGCTTTTCACGCCCGCCTCGTCGCCCGCCAGGTAGTCCAGGTATTCGGCCTTCATGTCGTGGGTGTCGGCCCAGCGCAGGTACATGCGCACCAGCATCTCGGCCCAGTCCTGGGCCTCGGTGCCGCCCGCGCCGGGGTGGATTTCCACGATGGCGGGCATGCGGTCTTCCTTGCCGGAGAGGAGCATGTTCATCTCCGTCTCCTGCAGCAGGGTTTCCAGCGCGGTCACCTGTTCGGCCAGCGATTCCAGGGCCTCTTGCCCCGGTTCGCCCGCCGCCTCTTCTTCCTCGGCCAGGGTCAGCCATTCGGTGACGTCGCGGCGGCAGGTTTTCAGCCGCTCCAGGCGCGTTATCTCGCCTTCGAGCTGGCTTTTTTCCTGCAAGACCGGGGTGAGCCGTTCGGGGTTGTTCCAGGCGTCGGGGCTGGAAAGCTGGCGCTCGATTTCGTCGAGGCGGTTGCGGTTGCCCGCAAGGTCAAAGACGCCCCCAGAGCGAGGCGTACTGGTCGATGAGGGCGGCGCTGCGCGCGCGCAATTCGGCAAGCTGAAGCATGTGGATGGTATGTCTGTTTGCGGGGTTGTGCGTGGGGAGCGTTCTAGGAACGGCGTGCGGGCCACAGCAGGGCAAGGGCGGCAAGCGCGAGGGCTACGGGCCACACCAGATGCTGCACCCGGTGGAACACGGTGGTTTCCGCGCGGGCCGTGGCCATGCCGCTGATCACCTCTGCCCGGAACAGGCCGCCGCGTTCGGCGATGCGTCCGTGCGGGTCGATGATGGCGGAAATGCCGGTATTGGTGCCGCGCAGCACGTAGCGGCCCTGTTCCACGGCCCGCAGTACCGACAGCTGCAGGTGCTGTTCCGGGGCGGATGTGGTGCCGAACCACGCGTCGTTGCTGATGTTCACCAGAACGTTGGCGCCGTCGGCCACGCGCTGCTGGGCCAGTTCCGGGAAAATGGTTTCATAGCAAATGAGTATGCCCAGCGCAAGGTTGCCAAGGCGCAACGGGGCCACGGAGGCGCCGGGGGTGAAATCGCCCACGCCCTGCATCAGTGTTTCCAGAAAGGGCATGTCCAGGCCGGGGGGGGCGTATTCGCCGAAGGGGACAAGGTGCTCCTTGTCGTAGTGCCCGGCATCGCCGCCGTTTTCGTCCACCAGCATGGCCCGGTTGTACAGCAGGTAGCCCCGCTTCACCGGCGCGTTGACGTAGCCCGGCGTGCCCACCAGCACCGGGGTGCGGCTGGCGGCGGCAAAGGCGCGGATGGCCGGGCCGAATTCCTTGTGTTCCTGAAAGTAGAAGGGCATGGCCGTTTCCGGCCACACGATCAGGTCCGGGTGCCCGGCGGTGACGGCGTCCTTGCTCAGGGCAAGGTAGCGGTCCACCGTGGAACGCTGGAAGGCGGTTTCCCACTTCTGGTCCTGGTCGATGTTGCCCTGCACCAGCGCCACCCGGAACGATTCGCCGTCCCTGGGCAGGCCGCGCGACAGGATGTAGGCGCCATGCCCCACCAGCCCGAAGGTCACCAGCGAGGCCCCCAGCGCGCAGGCCAGGGTCTGGGCCAGGGACGCGGGGGACACGGACCGTCGCACGCCGGGGCAGCGGGGGCCGCATTCCGGGGCGATGGCCCCCATGGTCCAGCACACCACGGCCACCAGCAGGCCGGACAGGCCGTAGGCGCCCACCAGCGCGACACCCTGGATGGCCACCGGCCACGGGACGAAGGCGGCGGACAGGGCAAGCCAGGGGAACCCGGTCAGGAACACGCCGCGCAACACTTCCAGCAGCAGCCAGGCGCAGCCCAGGAACAGCCCGCGCCGGAACGGCCCCAGCCGGTCGCGCGTCAGGTGCACCAGCAGGCAGAACAGCCCGCCGTACAGGCCCACGTACGCGCCGATGGCCACGGCGCAGGGCACGGCCAGCATCCACGGCAACTGGCCGTATTCGTGCACGGGCAGGGCCAGCCAGTACAGGCAGGCTGAGGCGCCGACGATGCCGGTCAGCCAGCCCAGGCGAAAGGCGGGCCAGCGGCCCGGTGCGCCAAGGCCCAGCAGCAGGAGGGCGAGGGGGTAGGCAAGGGCGAGCAGCGGCAGTTGGGCCAGCGGATTGGGAAAGCCCAGCCACAGTCCGACGGCGCCGAGAAGGATGCAGAGTGTGTTGCGCATGCGAGGAGGTGAAACCCCCGGTGGGGGAAAAGTCAAGTACGGCGCGGTTACGGATGTGTTGCGGGCAACCGCGCGGGGAGCGGCTGCCCCCGGAATGCCGGGCGGGACTGCCTGATCGCCGGGCTGCCTGATCGCCGGGCTGCCGGTTCGGCGGAATGGGGCTGAACCAGCGATGGCCTTCCAGGAACGGCGGCTCGCATGTGGTGGCGGCGCGACCCGCCTGGCCGACGTGCGGGCATGGCGTGAAGGGCGCGCAGCGGGGGGCGGGGAGGAACACGGGCGTGCGGCGAGGCAGCATGCCGCGACAACGCCGGGCGGTCTGCGCGGCCCAGCTCCATCGTCGGGCCTCAGCGCCCAGACTCGACCTTTCCGTCCGGGTGGCAGTGGATCCGGTGATCCGGCTGTCCGTCCGTCAGACGGCCTCCAGCGGCCCCACGCGCACGGTGCGGATCTGCTTGGCATCGGCCTCGGCAACCTCGAAGCGGCGTCCGGCAAGGTCGAACGTCTCGCCCGCCTGGGGCACGTGGCCCGCCAGCATGCTGAGATAGCCGCCGATGGTGTCCACCTCGTCCGAATCCAGGCTGATGCCCAGCTCTTCCAGGTCTTCCAGCAGGGCGCGCCCGGAAAGCTGGTAGTTTTCGCCGTCCAGGACCACGATGTCCTCGTCGCGCGGGGCGTCGTGCTCGTCCTCGATGTCGCCCACGATGAGTTCCAGCACGTCCTCGATGGTCACGAGGCCCGACGTGCCGCCGTACTCGTCGAGCACGATGGCCATGTGGTTCTTGCGGCCGCGAAATTCCTGGAGCAGTTCGTAGACGTTCTTGGTCTCCGGCACGAAGTAGGGCTCGCGCATCAGCTCGGCCACCGGGGTTGCGCACCCGGTGGGATCGACGAAGCAGCGCAGCAGGTCCTTGGCGTAGACCACGCCCACGATGTTGTCGCGGTTGTCGCGGTAGATGGGGATGCGGGAATGCCCGGAGGCGACGATGCGCTCGATGACCTCTCCGAGGGAGTTGTCCACCTCCACGCAGTCGATGTCGGTGCGGGGGGTCATGATGTCCTGGACCTGCGTGTCGTCGAGGCTCAGGATGTTCAGCAGCATCGAGCCTTCTTCGGCGTCCAGTTCGCCGTCTTCGCGGGCTTCGATGATGGCCTGTTCCACCGAGTCACCGGTGCGGTTCTGGAACAGCCGCGTGATGCGCGACCAGATGGGACTGCCCGATTCTCCGTCCAAGGGGGGCTCCTGTGTTGTGGTGACGTCGCCGTGGGGCGGGGCGGTATTCGCCACCGGCGGCTGGCGGGGGTGCCGTCGCGCGCGGGTACGTCCGGCGGGCTGGCCGGGGTCTGCATGACCGTGCAGGGCGGGGTGGTCGGGGACCGGGCCGGGCATGTGCGGGTCAGGCCGGGGTTGCCAGCGGGTACGGGCGCTTGCGGTTCGCGCTCACACTACATCGCTCCCGCTTTCCCTGTAAAGCTCAAGGTGGCGGCGGATCACCCAGTTGCCGAGCGGTTCCACCTCGCCCTCGTCGGACAGGGGCTTCCAGTCGGCCATGTGCGGGGCGTTGTCGCGGGCCTGCCCCCACGCCAGCACCTGGACGCCCAGTTCCACGTCGCGCGTTTCGAAGGCCACGAAACGGTTCTGGATGCGGCATTGCAGCCAGAAGCCCAGGCTGCGGTCGTGCTGGGGATCGTACAGCTCCAGCAGGGCGGCCAGACGTCCGCCGATGTCCAGGTTCATGCCCCGCGCCATGGCGGAACGGGACGTGGCGCGGGGCACCAGCAGGCGCAGTCCGCCGCCGGAAAGGTTC
>JAITSV010000047.1 GCA_031287575.1 Desulfovibrio sp. | reverse complement strand
GAACCTTTCTCAAAAGGTTCTTTCCCCCGCCCCCGGTTCCTTCTTCCTTTCCCCTATGATCCTCCTCCCCATCTCCCCCCACGTCCCTCCACCCCACACCCTTTTCGCGCGGGGGGTCTTGGCGTATGCTGCGCGCAAACCGGATGCCGGAAGCAATGGGGAGGCGCATGAACCAGCGGTGGGACGCGGACACGGTGCGGGGCTACATGCAGTGGCTGGAGACGCCCAGGGGGGCGTTTGCGGTACGGCACGAGCAGCGGCTGCTGCACCACATGGTGTCGGGCTGGCCCCGGCGCGGGCACACCCTGCTGGAGGTGGGCTGCGGTCCGGGGGTGTTCCTGGAGTCGTTCTGGGGCGCGGGGTTCGACGTCACGGGCCTGGACAGCAGCGAGGCCATGCTGGAGGCCGCGCGCGAGCGCATGAACTGCCGGGCGGACTTTCACCTGGGCGTGGCGGACCACCTGCCCTTTGACGACGACGCCTTCGACTACGTGGCCCTGCTGACCAGCCTGGAATTCATGCCCGATCCGGCGGCGGCGCTGGCGGAAGCGTTCCGGGTGGCCTCGCGCGGGGTGCTGGTGGGCTTCCTGAACCGGATTTCGCCCTACTACCCCACCCACGGCATGCCGGTACCGGGGCTGCGCGACTCGCTGATGCGGCAGGCGCACTGGTTCAGCGTGCCTTCCATGTACGCGCTGGTGCGCGGCACGGGGGTGTCCTGCTCCATCACCATGCGCTCGGTGCTGCACGGCCCGGCCTGCACCTGGCGCGAATCGCGCCTGTTCGAGATGCTGAACGGCTGGATCAGCCTTTCGCCGTTCGGAGCATACGTGGCCATGCGCATGGACTTTGGCCGCCGCATGCCGGTCACCCCGCTGGTGCTGCGCACGGGCAAGGCCGCCGTGTCGCGTCTGGCGCCCGGACGGCAGGCCGCCACGGACGGCTTTTCCTGCCGCCGCAAGCACGGGGAATAGCCGGGCACGGCTACGACTCGCTCCCGTCTCCTCCCTGCCCTCTCGCCATACGTTTCCAACGTCATCGCGCATGACCGGAATTATCGCGCTGCCACTATCCGCGCACGGTCGCGCCCCCCTGCATCGTGACTGAAGTCGAAAACAGGGGTTCGAAGGGGCGGCAGCCGCGTTGCGATCGGCAGCCGGAGGCATCCAGGAACGGCACCCCGTTGGCACCCCGCCCTCGCACTCTTCCCGGCGCGTGATATTCGACGATTTTGACAATACCCGCCCATTGGACTATCCATGGCTGTTTCCGCACCGGCGGGGCGCGGCGTGCCGTGCGCATGCCCCCTGCCGCGCAAGCCTGCATCCGGAAGCGAGCCATGAGCACCAACAATTCCGACAAGACCGCACAAAAGGTTACGGGCGACAAGGTGGGCACCATCAAGGGGTTCGCCGACATGTTCAGCCCTGACAGCGACGTGTTCACCTTCATGGAAAACACCGCGCGCGAGGTGTTCGGCCGCTACGGCTACGCCGAACTGCGCACCCCGCTGCTGGAGCGCACCGAACTGTTCTGCCGCTCCATCGGCACCGAGACCGACGTGGTGCAGAAGGAAATGTACACCTTCCCCGACCGCAAGGGCCGTTCGCTGACCCTGCGCCCGGAAGCCACGGCGGGCGTCATGCGCGCCTTCATCGATGCGGGCCGCCACGCGCAGGAGCCGGTGTCCAAGCTGTTCACCACCGGCCCCATGTTCCGCTACGAACGCCCGCAAAAGGGCCGCATGCGCCAGTTCCACCAGATCAACTGTGAATGCCTTGGCCCGCAGGAACCGCAGGCCGACGCCGAACTGGTGCTGATGCTCATGACCTTCCTGCGCCAGTTGGGGCTGACCGACCTTTCGTTGCAGGTGAACTCGCTGGGCTGCCGCGAATGCCGCCCGGTGTACCGGGCCGCGCTGCGCGACTTTCTGGATTCCATCGACCGCGACGCCCTGTGCGAGGACTGCCGCCGCCGCATCGACACCAACCCGCTACGGGTGCTGGACTGCAAGGTACCCACCTGCCGCGAGCTGACCGCCGATGCCCCGCGCATCATCGACCACAACTGCCCGGAATGCCGCAGCCACTTCGACACGGTGCTGCGGGTGTTCGACGCCGCGCGGCTGGACTACGTGCTCACCCCGCGCCTGGTGCGCGGGCTGGACTATTACAACCGCACCACCTTCGAGGTGGTCTCCGGCTCCATCGGCGCGCAGTCGTCGGTGGCGGGCGGCGGGCGGTATGACGGCCTGGTGGCGCAGCTGGGCGGGCCGGACGTGCCCGGCGTGGGCTTTGCCTGCGGCATGGAACGCCTGGCCCTGATGATGCCCGCGCGGGAAAAGAAGCGGCCCGACTTCTACATTGCCGTGCTGGACCCGGCGGCGGCGGATGCTGCCATGCTGCTGGCGCAGGAACTGCGCGCGGCGGGCAAGGCGGGCGAGGTGTCCTTTGCCGCGCGCGGCATCAAGGGCCAGATGCGCCAGGCCGGACGCACCGGCGCGCGCAAGACCCTGCTGCTGGGCGGCGACGAGATGGCCAACGGCACCGTGGTCATCAAGGACATGGACAGCGGCGAGCAGCGCAGCGTGCCGCAGGGCGAGGCCGTGCAGAACGTCTAGCAACTGGCTGCCATCGCGCCTCGGCTCTTGCCTTTTTCAGGCATCTTGAATGATGGGTTCCCACCCCGGAACCCTTGCAACCGTTTCCGTCCCTTTCCGACTTGTCATCCTCGGGAAACATCCAAAGGAACCGTTCATGAGCGATCAGAAACTTGACGTCCAACAGGAACACCAGCAGTACATCGAACCCCTGGGCGACTGGGTGCGCAGCCACGACTGCTGCACGCTGACCGCCGCCGACACCGGGGCCGAAGTCTGCCTAATGGGCTGGGTGCAGTACCGCCGCGACCACGGCGGCCTCATTTTCGTGGACCTGCGCGACCGCCAGGGCCTTACCCAGATCGTGTTCAGCCCCGACGTCAATCCCGCCGCGCATGAGCGCGCGCACATCATCCGCTCTGAATACGTGCTGGCCATTCGCGGCACCGTGCGGCCCCGTCCCGAAGGCATGACCAACCCCGGCATGAAGACCGGCGAGATAGAGGTGTACGTTTCCGAATGGAAGCTGCTGAACACCTCCAGAACGCCCGCCTTCGTCATCGAGGACCGCACCGAGGCCAGCGAGAACCTGCGCTTGCAGTACCGCTACCTCGACCTGCGCCGCCCGCGCATGGCCAACAACTTCATCGTGCGCCACAAGGCCGCGCAGGCCACCCGCCGCTACCTGGACGAGCTGGGCTTCCTCGAAATCGAGACGCCCTACCTCACCAAGTCCACGCCGGAAGGCGCGCGCGACTTCCTGGTGCCCAGCCGCCTGAACCAGGGCCAGTTCTACGCCCTGCCGCAGTCGCCGCAGCTGTTCAAACAGCTGCTGATGATGTCGGGCATGGAACGCTACTATCAGATCGTGCGCTGCTTCCGCGACGAGGACATGCGCGCCGACCGCCAGTTGGAGTTCACCCAGATCGACATCGAGATGAGCTTCGTGGACGAGGAACAGGTGATGGCCATGGCCGAAGGCCTGATGGCCCGCGTGTTCCGCGACGCGCTGGACCGCGAGATCGCCACCCCCTTCCCGCGCATGAGCTATGACGACGCCATGGCCCGCTACGGCGTGGACAAGCCGGACACCCGCTTCGGGCTGGAGCTTCAGGACGTGACGCACATCGTGCGCGGCTCCAACTTCAAGCTGTTCGCCACGGCGGAACTGGTCAAGGCCATGCGCGTGCCCGGCGGCGAAACCATGACCCGCAAGGAAATCGACGAATTCACCGAATTCGTGAAGATCTACGGCGCGCAGGGCCTGGCCTGGATCAAGATCCGCCCCGACGACTGGCAGTCGCCCATCGCCAAGTTCCTGTCCGATACGGAACGCGCGGGGCTGAAGGACGCGCTGGGCCTTGAAACGGGCGATATCGTGTTCTTCCAGGCGGGCGCGCCGGGCATGGTCAATGCCGCGCTGGGCAACCTGCGCGTGCGCCTTGGCGAGCATCTGGGCCTCATCGACGAGAACGCCTTCAACTTCCTGTGGGTGACCGATTTCCCGCTGTTCGAATACGACGAGGAAGAAAAGCGCTACGTGGCCTGCCACCACCCGTTCACCTCGCCCAAGGACGGCCACATGGACGTCATGGTCGAGAACCCGGCGGCGGCCCGCGCCCGCGCCTACGACATGGTGCTGAACGGCTACGAACTGGGCGGCGGCTCCATCCGCAACCACACGGCGGAAAAGCAGCGCCGCATGTTCGCGGCCCTCGGCTTCTCGCCGGAGGAAGCGGAAGCGCAGTTCGGCTTCCTGACCCAGGCGCTGGAAATGGGCGCCCCGCCGCACGGCGGCATCGCCTTCGGCATGGACCGCCTGGCCATGCTGCTGACCGGCTCCTCGTCCATCCGCGACGTCATCGCCTTCCCCAAGACCCAGAAGGCCACCTGCCTGCTCACCCAGGCACCGGACAGCGTCTCCGCCCGCCAGCTGCGCGACCTGGGCCTGCGCCTGCGCGAAACGGGCAAGGAAGCCGCCAAGGACGCGGCAACGGACGCTCCGCAAGGCTAGCCTCGCACATCGTCTGCTCCGCACGGGGGAGGAAGGCCGCGCGCCTTCCTCCCCCGTCGCTTCGCCCGCCGTTTCCGGCCCTTTCCTTGCCCGCACGGCGTGCTTACCGTAGTGTGACCGTAGCAAACGCCCACATCACAGGACCGCCCATGATCCGAGAAGTGCTGCAATATCCCGATCCGCGCCTTGCCGTCGAATGCGAGGACATCACCGAGATCACCGATGAAATCCGCCAGCTTGCCGCCGACATGGCCGAAACCATGTACCGGCAGGACGGCATCGGCCTTGCCGCGCCGCAGGTGGGCGAGCATTGCCGCCTGATCGTGGTGGACGTGTCCGGGCCGGAAAAGCGCGAGGCGCTGATGGCCTTCGTGAACCCCCGGCTGGAGCTGACCGGCGAGAAGATCGACTCGGAGGAAGGCTGCCTGTCCGTGCCCGGCGGCTACCGCGCCACGGTCACCCGCAGCGACACGGTGCGCCTGACCGCCCGCGACCTGGACGGCAACGAGGTGTGCATGGACGCCGACGGCCTGCTGGCCGTGTGCCTGCAACACGAGGTGGACCACCTGAAGGGCACCCTGTTCATCGACCATATCAGCAGGTTGAAGCGCACCCTGTACGATTCGCGCGTCAAGAAGATGCAGAAAAGCGCGCCCCGGCCCATGCCCACGGCAGCGGCCAAGGCGCGCACGGGAGCGCGCTAGCATGACCGGCCACAACGCCGAGCAGGACACCATGCGGGGCGGCAACGCCACCACGGAAGGCGAACACGTGGCCACGGCCTCCGCCGCGCCGCGCACTCCGTTGCGCGTGGTGTTCATGGGAACGCCCGGCTTTGCCGCGGTGATCCTGCGCCACCTGCTGGAATGGGACGGTTGCGAGGTCATCGCCGCGTACACCCAGCCGGACCGCCCCTGCGGACGCGGCCAGCAGTGCCGCCCGCCGGAGGTCAAGCTGCTGGCCATAGAGCACGGCGTGCCGGTGTACCAGCCCCTGAATTTCAAGACCGAGGAAGCCGTTGCGGAATTGCGTTCCCTGCGGCCCGATGTGCTGGTGGTGGCTGCGTACGGCCTGATACTGCCGCAGTCGGTGCTGGACATCCCGCGCCTTGGCCCCGTCAACGTGCATGCTTCGCTGCTGCCCCGCCTGCGTGGCGCCGCCCCCATCCAGCGCGCCGTCATGGCCGGTGACGCCGTGACCGGGGTGACCATCATGCGCATGGAGGCCAGTCTGGATACCGGTCCCATGCTGCTGCAAAAAGCCATGGGCATCGACATCAACGACACCGCTGGCGACCTGCACGACCAATTGGCCGACCTTGGCGGCAGACTGCTGACCGTGGCGCTGGGCAAGCTGGCCGACGGCACCGCCATTGCCATCCCGCAGGATAACGACCGGGCCACCTACGCCGCCAAGCTGACCAAGGCCGATGGTCTCATCGATTGGAACAGGCCCGCCGCACAGGTGCACGCGCACATTCGCGGGGTTACCCCGTGGCCGGGTGCGTATTGCACCATCCAGCGAGCAGGACAGAAGGGACTGCGCGTGGCCCTCGGCCCCGGCCGCATTGGCCCGTTGCTGTCGGATGCCCCGGAATACGACGGCGCCACCCCCGGTACGATAGTCGGGCTGGTGGACGAGCAACTGGCCATCGCCTGCGCCGACCGGCTGTACCTTGTGGATTCCATCCGTCCGGCGGACCGCAAGCCCATGGATGCCCGCGCCTTTCTGTGCGGCTACCTGAACGCCTGCGAGTGCGACGGCGGCCTTGCCGTGTGCGTATAGACGGGTGACGTTGGCGTAGACCGGCGACAAGGCCCCGGCCTTACGGGCGTGGCCGGACCTGCGGCGTGCCCCCGGCCTCGCCCCGCCCCCGGACCATATCCGAACCGGCACAGGCCATTGCGCTCCCACCCCTTTCCGCATTCCGCAAGCACGAAAGCCATGTCCATGCCCATTCGCAAGAACCCGGATTCCCTCCCCCGAGAGGACTACCACGGCGCCCGCAAGCGGCTGTTCATCGGGCTGATCAGCCTGACGTCCGGCGCGCTGTGCCTGGTGCTGCTGGTGGGGTGGATCATCCCGTACATCGGGCTGGGCAACATCCATCCGCTGGTGCCGGATATCACCGGCGCGCTGCTGGTGGCGTGCATCGCGCTTATCGTGTGGGCCACGCTGGGCCTTGTGCTGCACATCTACACCGGGCGGCCGTGGTTCGGCTCGCAACGGGTACGCGGCGTGGCGGTAAAGCTGTTCCTGCCGCTCATGGAGCTGCTGGGGCGGCTGTTCGGCATTTCGCGCGAAGAGGTGCGCCACTCGTTCATCAAGGTCAACAACGAGCTGGTGCGCGGCGAGACGGGCAGCTTCGCCCCGTCCGACGTGCTGATCCTGCTGCCGCACTGCCTGCAATCCAGCAGTTGCGCGGTGCGCCTGACCTACGGCGTGGACCACTGCAAGCGCTGCGGCCAGTGCCCCATAGAGCAACTGCTGGCCCTGCGCGACCGCTACGGCGTCAAGCTGGCCATCGCCACCGGCGGCACCATCGCCCGGCGAATCGTGGTCAAGGAACGCCCCCGGTTGATCATTGCCGTGGCCTGCGAGCGCGACCTTGCCAGCGGCATTCAGGACACCCACCCCATACCGGTGTACGGCGTGCTCAACGAGCGACCCAACGGCCCCTGCCTGGACACGCTGGTCAGCCTGGCCAACGTGGAAAAGGCCCTGCGCCACTTCCTGAACGTGCTGCCGCCGGATATTGCGGAGGCGGATATGGCCTGTACGAGCGCGTCCTCCCCCGGAGCCGTTGCGGATGCCACCTTTGGGGCGGGTAACGGAAAGGAGTGGGACAACCGGGATGACGGTTGTGCCAGCGCCGCCAGCATCGCCAACCGTCGCACCTCCGGCGACGCGCCTGCGGCATCCCCCAACGTCTCGGACCCCGCTGCACCCTCGGAACCGCAATGAGCACCCGACGTTCCCAACCTCACGCAAAGGGTTCGCCCCTGCCCCCTGCCCGTGCCGCTGCCCTTGCCGCCCTGGACAAGGTGCTCCGCAAGGGACAGGAAGTGCAGGCCGCGCTGGACACCGTGCTTGCGGATGTTGCCCCGCGCAATGAAGCAGGCGCCCTCGCAACCGCAAGCGGCACATCCCCCAAAAAGAGCGCGTCAATTGCGCCAAAGGCCGCGGCATCCACCCCGGCCAACTCCGCATTGCGGCATGCCGGAATTTCGCGCCAGGACGCCGCCCTGGCCACGGAACTCGTCTACGGATACCTACGGTCGGAAATCCGCATTTCGTGGCTCCTGCGTCGCTTCCTGACGGCCCCGGACAAGCTGCCGCAAGAAGCCTTGCTGACCCTGGGCGTGGCCGCGCACGAAATCGTGCACCTGGACCGCATTCCCGACTACGCGGCGGTGGACTGGGCCGTCACCCACATCCGCCAGCGCTTCGGCCCCGGCCTCGGCAAGCTGGCCAACGCGGTGCTGCGCAACGTGGCCCGGCTGGGCGACGGTGCCCGCGACGCGGACCTGTACCGCGAAGGCCAGCCGGACCCGCGCGATGTCCTGTCCGTGTACCATGCCGCGCCGCGCTGGCTGGTGGACCTGTGGTGCGATGCGTACGGCCAGGAGCGCGCCGCCGAACTGCTGGCCGCCAGCGCCCAGGCTCCGGCCCCGGCGGTGCGCGTCAATGCCGCCCGACCGGGCTGGCAGGAACTGCGTGACCAGTTGATTGCCGATCACGGGGGAACAGCTTGCGGTCATGCCGGGGTGGTCTTTCCGGTGGGGGGCTTTCCGGCAGAGGTGGTCGCGCTGGAACGCGAGGGGCTGCTCTCCCGTCAGGGCGCCGCATCGCAGGAAGTACTGGACGCATTGCGCCCGGACACCTGGGAAGGCCCGGTGTGGGATGCCTGCTGCGGACGCGGGGGCAAGGCGCTGGCCCTGCTGGAGCGCGGCGTGGACGTGCGCCTGTGCAGCGACCCCAATGCGGGCCGCCTGCGCGGCCTGCGCGCGGACGCGGAGCGGCTGGGCCTTGCCGTGCCCGCCATTGTCCGCGCCTCCGCAACGCAACCGCCGTGCGCCGTGGACATGACCACTGCCACCGAAGGGACGGCCACGCCAGCCACGCCTGTCACTCTAGACGCGAACTCCACGGCGGCCAGCCCGGGTGCTTTCCGCACCATCCTCATCGATGCGCCCTGCTCCGGCCTGGGTACCCTTTCGCGCCGCCCGGACATCAAGCAGCGCCGCACCCCCGCCGACCTCGGCGCGCTTGCCGCGCTGCAAGGCCGGATACTCGATGCCGCCCTGTCCGTGCTGCCCACGGGCGGTCGACTGGTGTACATCACCTGCACCCTGAACCCCGCCGAGAACGAGGCCCAGGTGGAGCGCCTGCTGTCCGCAGCCGGTGTTGTGGGTGCCGCCCCCCTCTCGGTCGAAGCGCAGTACACCACACCTGCCGACACCCCGGCCCGGGAATTCTTTTTCGGCGTTGTGCTGCGCAAGGGGTAGCCGCGAGCGTCCTCATGCCTGCCTGCGCAAAAGGGCGCCCGGAGCTGTGTACTCCGGGCGCCCTTTTGCGTGCGCTGCCGCCTGACGGTGACGTTTCGCCTGTCGACGGTTACGTCTTGTCGTGATCACCGTCGGCGGATTGGCCCGCAACGCGCATCCGATTGACCATGCTTCGGTAATACGCTTCATACTCCTCGAAGTTCAGCGGCCGATTCCGGCTGGTGCCCACCTTGCGCAGCAGCAGGTTCAGCCTCTGCATCTGGCGGTACTTTTCGCGCTCGTCCGAACAGTTTTCCAGCAGGTCCATCACCGTCTGGATCTCGCGCGCCGTGTCCAGTTGCGGCGGCAGGTACCCCGCGTTGCGCAGCACCTTGTAGGCCATGCGCAGGTCTTCGGGCACCATGGAGTCGTCCTCCAGTTCCAGCGGACGCCCGGCACCCGGCAGATTGTCGAACGCGCCCTCTTCCTGGGCCTCGGCTATGCGCCGCTCGGCAATGAGCGTCATGGCGTCCATGAAACCTCCGGCATGGGGGTGCAGACAGACGTGGGGCGCGCTACGCGCGCCACGGGAAAAGGCAGGATGGCCCGACGCCAGTGTGCCGACACTCGCCGACATTTTCCTGCGCATACGCTCCAGCCGCGCGTTCGGCAATGCCTTGTGCATCACCATTTGCCGCCTGCACCCTTCCTAGGGTCGGTCGCGCCGTAGCCGCGCCGCCTTCACATTCACCACAGCCAACAAATCGTATTACGTTTCGACCGGCGTTTACACTTCGTGTTTCACGTGAAATCGCACATCGTCACTAAAACGAGCAGGGCTCCCTTGCGGGAGCCCTGCGAAAAGACAGATTCAGAGACGTTCAGGCCCAGCGATCCACATCCGGGACCGGCAAGGTGGCGATGGCCTCGCGCAATGCATCCGGCAACACGGAAGCCGCCCCCACCTGCCCCACCACGATGCCCGCCGCATAGTTGGCCAGCACGCAGCTTTCCAGCAGGTCAACTCCGGCGGCCAGGGCCAACGCCACGGTGGCAATCACCGTATCCCCGGCGCCGGTCACGTCGAACACGCTGCGCGCGGTGGTGGGAATGTGCCACACCTTGTCCGCCGCCTCGAACAGGGCCATGCCCTTGGGGCCAAGGGTGGTCAGCAGATGCCGACAGTGCAGCGTGTCGAAGATGGCCCGCCCGGCGGCCAGGATTTCCTCGCGCGTGCCCGTGGGCAGGTGCGCGCCTTCGCTGGTCTCCTTGGCATTGGGCGTGGGCATGAACACGTTGCGGTACAGATGAAAATTGGGCGTCTTGGGGTCCACCAGCACTGCGGGGCGCGCACCGCGCCGCTCCCACAGCGCTTCCAGTCCGTCCATGAACGCACCGGTCACCACGCCCTTGCCGTAGTCGGACACGATGACCACGTTGCAATCGGCGCTGGCCGCATCCACCAGCCGCAGCAGGTCGGCCAGGTGCTGCCCGCCGATGGGGCTGGTTTCCTCGCGGTCGATGCGCAGCATCTGCTGCTGCCGGGCAATGACGCGGGTTTTCAGGGTGGTGGGGCGGCCTGGAATTTCCACGAACGCGGCATCCACGCCCTCGTCGCGCAGCACGCGGCGCAGCAGCGCGGAGCGCGACCCGGTGCCGCACACGCTGACTAGGCGCGGCACCCCGCCCAGGGTGCGGATGTTCTTGGCAACGTTGCCCGCGCCGCCCACCAGATGCCGATCCTCGGACACGCTGATGACGGGCACGGGGGCCTCGGGCGAAATGCGCTGCGCATCACCCACCAGATATTCGTCGATCATCACGTCGCCCACCACGCACACGCGGGCACCCGCCAGCCGGGCCACCAGCGCGCCCAGGGCGGCGCCATCGATGCTGTAGTTGACCATCAATACATCCTGCAAAGTGTACTACGAACGCTATAAGCAGACGCTAAGGCAAGGGCCTGCGCCTAACGCTGTTCCAGTCCAAGCCGCGACAAAAGCTGCGCAAGTTGCTCGGACGATTCGAAATTGAGGGTGATCTTGCCCTTCTCTTCCGTGCCGCTCACCGATACGCGCAGGCTCAGCGCCTCGTGCAGGCGGCCTTGCAGGCTGCGCATGGACGGCGCAACCCGATGTGGCGGGCGCACGGGACGGGCTTCTTCTCGCTTGGGCGGCACGGCCAGCGGCTCGGGCAGGGCGCCCCGGTCGCGCCAGTGGGCGGCGGCGGCTTCCGCCTCGCGCACCGAAAGCCTGTCGGACAGGATGCGACGGCGCAGGGTGTCCTGCGGCTCCGGGTCGGTGACGGTCAGCAGGGCGCGGGCATGCCCGGCGGACAGACGCGCCTCGCGCAGGTCTTCGCGGGCGGCTTCCGGCAGATGCAGCAAGCGCAGGGTGTTGGCCACGGCAGGGCGGCTCTTGCCCAGCTTTTGGGCGAGATCTTCCTGGCTCAGGCCGAACTGCTCGCGCAGTTCCTGCATGGCCAGCGCTTCTTCCATGGGATTCAGGTCTTCGCGCTGCAGGTTTTCGATCAGCGCGACGGCCAGGGTTTCCTGGTCGGTCAGCTCGCGGATGAGCACGGGCACTTCGCGCAGCCCGGCCATCTCGCTGGCCCGCCAGCGGCGTTCGCCCGCAACGATCTCGTAGGCCTGCGGCGCACCTTCGGCCTGCCCTTCCGTACCCGGAATGGGGCGCACCAGCAGGGGCTGCAACACGCCCTGGCTGCGGATGGAGGCGGCCAGTTCTTCCAGCGCCGCTTCCGTGAACATCTTGCGGGGCTGGCCGGGATTGGGGCGCAGCGCGCGCAGGGGCAGCGTGCGGATGTCCGAGGGCTTGGGCTGTTCCTGATAGCCCTTGAACAGGGCATCGAGTCCCCTGCCTAATCCGCGCGAAGGTCCTGCCATCGTGTTCTCCTTGACTTTGGGCCGCATTGACCTGAATCTTTACCTAAATCTGTGGACTGACGAACAAACACCCTTACGGAGTGGCAACCGGATGACCGAACGTGAAGCGCATGTGGTGCACCTGCACGACCGCCATGGCGAACTCTACGGCGTACTGCTGAGCCCGCAGGTATGGGCCGCCGTGCAGCACAAGGTGGCGCCGCTGCTGGAACAGGCCCTGGAAAAAATGTACCCCACCGCCAGGCCGGAACCGATGGACGACTGGCGGATGTTCAAGGACTACTGGGATTTCAAGTATCCTTTCTGCGCCGACGTGCACTGCGACTGCTGCGGTGCCGCCACCGAGGACTGGGAGCATGATCCCGCGCACCCGTTCGTGCTGCGCAACGCAACCCTGAGCGGCATGCTGGTCTTCGACTGCGTGCAGTGTGGCGCCTCCGTACGCAAGAAGCACTTCAAGGACCACATCTGCTTCGAATTCACGCCCGCCAGCCCCAAATAAACACGGTTCGCCGCGCACCAGCGCGGCGAACCGCCTTTCAAGCCTATCCGCCCTGCCCTTCGCGCCGCTGCGGCCTGCGCAGCACCACTTCCTTGGCCAGCGCCAGGTACGATTCCGCACCCTTGGACTTGATGTCGTAGTGGATGATGGACTTGCCGTGGCTGGGAGCCTCGGACAGGCGCACGTTGCGCGGAATGACCGTTTCGAACAGGTGGTCGGGGAAGCACTTGCGCACCTCGTTCTTCACCTGGCGCGACAGCTTGTTGCGCACGTCGTACATGGTCAGCACCACCCCCAGCAGCGACAGGCCGGGATTCAGCCGCTTCTTCACCTGCTCGTACGTCTGCAGCAGCTTGACGATGCCTTCCAGCGCGAAGAACTCGCACTGAAGGGGTATCAGCAGCTCGCGCGCGGCGCACAGGGCGTTCAGGGTGATCAGCCCCAGCGACGGCGGGCAGTCGAGAATGATATAATCGAACCGGTTGTCCAACGGCTTCAGCAGGTCGGCCAGGTAGTATTCCCGCGCCATCTTGTCCACCAGTTCCAGTTCCAGCGCCACCAGATCGGTGGTGGAGGGCAGGATGGACAGGTACGGCGTCTGGGTGGGGTAGATGGCCTCTACCACCTCATCGGGCTGGAAGAACACCGAATAGAGGTTGTGGCGCACTTCCTCCTGGTCGATGCCGAGGCCGCTGGTGGAGTTGGCCTGCGGGTCGCAGTCGACCAGCAGCACCTTTTTTTCCATGATGGCGAGGGAAGCGGCAAGGTTGAGCGAAGATGTGGTCTTGCCCACGCCGCCCTTCTGGTTGGCGACTGCGATAATTCGTGCCACGGCTGCCTATCCTGTTGGGGTAAGAGGCAAAATTCATGTTTCACATGAAACGTGCGCGCGCCGGAGGGGGAAAAGCGGCGGCTGAAGGGTCCGCCGGGCTCGCCAAGCACAGGGCTATAGCTAGTTGAGGCACGACACCCTGTCAACACGCAAAACGTTAAAGCAGACAATGCTCGACGCGCCCTTGCACTCCATCAACCGCCAACAGAGCCTGTCATATCGGGAGAATACAAAACAGGGTAGGGCAGCACGCGCAAAACCAGGCAGCCCGTCTGCGCATGCCACAAATACCGAGCGCGGAACATGCAGGCCCGACGCGGGGGATACTTTCCCGAGCAGGAACGCCTGCAGCGAAACGGATTGCCCGGCAAGCCCGCCCCGCTCCATTGGTGGCCGTGTGCGAGCGGGGAAACACCGTCAACGGCGCAACGGCATTGCGGAACCGAAAGGCCACGGACATCAACTGAAATCAACAGAGAACCATTCCAGGAAGATGTGAAGTTTCACATGAAACAACGGGCGCCCTCCTTGCGGATGGCGCCCGTGACACATGCATGGCAATGCGGCTTGAACAAAGAAGAAAAACGGCCAGACGCCCCTCAAGCGGCGGGAACCACGCCTGGCAGGAGCGCCGAGGCGCTACATCTTGTAATAGTCGCGGAACCAGCGCACGAAGGCCTCTATGCCCTGCTCCAGCGGGGTGTGCGGCTTGAAGCCGGTGTCGCGGATCAGGTCGTCCACATCGGCGTAGGTGGCCTCCACGTCGCCAGGCTGCATGGGCATCAGATT
Organism: Desulfovibrio sp.; assembly: GCA_031287575.1. Classification (GTDB taxonomy): domain Bacteria; phylum Desulfobacterota; class Desulfovibrionia; order Desulfovibrionales; family Desulfovibrionaceae; genus Cupidesulfovibrio. The sequence continues at coordinate 14,340 of JAITSV010000047.1, read as the reverse complement.
GCGCACGGCCTTGCGGCCAAGGCAGTCTTCCAGAATCTCGATGAACCGCCCAAGCTCGACGGCATTGTTGTTGCCGATGTTGTAGATGCGGTACGGGGCAGGACTGGTGGACGGGTCCGGCGCATCGCCCCGCCACTCCGGGTTGGGCTGCGGGGTGCGTTCCGTCACGCGCACCACCCCTTCCACGATGTCGTCGATGTAGGTGAAGTCGCGGCGCATGCGCCCTTCGTTGAACACATTGATGGGCTTGCCTTCCAGAATGGCCCTGGTGAACAGGTACAGGGCCATGTCCGGCCTGCCCCACGGCCCGTACACGGTAAAGAAGCGCAAGCCGGTGGTGGGCAGCCGGTACAGATGGCTGTAGGTGTGGGCCATCAGCTCGTTGGCCTTCTTGGACGCGGCGTACAGGCTGATGGGATGGTCCACGTTATGGTGCACGCTGAAGGGCATGGCCGTGTTCAGCCCGTAGACGGAACTGGACGATGCATACACCAGGTGTTGCACGCCGTTGTGCCGACAGCCTTCCAGAATGTTGCCGAAGCCCACCAGGTTGGACTGCACGTACGAGCGGGGGTTCTTGAGCGAATAGCGCACCCCGGCCTGGGCGGCCAGGTTGACCACGTGGGTGAACTGCTGCCCGGCAAACAGCGCATCCATGCCTGCGTCATCGGCCATGTCCAGATGGGCGAAGACAAAGCCGGGATACGGTTCCAGCTGTTTCAGGCGGTCCTTTTTCAGCTGCACGTCATAGTAGTCGTTCAGGCAGTCCAGGCCCACCACGGTGTGCCCGGCCTCCAGAAAGCGGCGCGAAAGATGGTAGCCGATGAATCCGGCGGCGCCGGTGGCGAGAATATGCATGATGGCGTCCTGTGATGGCTGTTGCATGGGCAGGGGGTACCACCTGCCCGGTACGGGATGGCCGCGAAAACCGCAGGGGTTCCCCGGTGGCGGCGTGACGACGGGGCGAGAGTAGCGGAAGACGGTCACAAGGGAAAGGCGGCTCGACACGCTTCATTTCCAGCATGCCAAACCGCCCTGCCCTGTTCTACCCAGTCCAGTGCCGGAGATCTACCCGGCCGCAAATCACCCCGGGCACCACGCACGACGCCCTACCCCTTGGGCAACAGCCCGCGCAGCAGGTCCAGCGGAATGGGCAGCACCGTGGACTTACTCTCCGCCGCCATCTCGCGGATGGTTTGCAGGTAGCGCAGTTGCAGGGCCTCCGGGTGCGACGCGATGATGGCCGCCGCCTGGGCCAGCTTGTCCGCCGCCTGGTATTCGCCCTCGGCGCTGATGACCTTGGCCCGGCGCTCACGTTCCGCCTCTGCCTGCTTGGCCATGGCGCGCTGCATTTCCTGCGGCAGGTCGATGTGCTTCAGTTCCACCGACTGCACGGCAATGCCCCACTCTTCGGTCTGGGTATCCAACAGGGCCTTGATGTCCTGATTGACCTTGTCGCGGTGCGCCAGCAGGTCGTCCAGTTCCACGCCGCCGCACACGCTGCGCAGGGTGGTCTGGGCCAATTGCGAGGTGGCGTACAGGTAGTCTTCCACCTCGTTGATGGCCTTCACCGGGTCCACCACGCGAAAGTAGACCACGGCGTTGACCTGGATGGACACGTTGTCGCGGGTGATCACGTCCTGATTGGGCACGTCCATGGTCAGCACGCGCATGCCCACCCGCACCATGCGGTCGATGACCGGGATGACGATGATCAAACCAGGGCCTTTGGGGCGGATGAGCCGCCCCAGACGGAAGAGCACGGCCCGTTCGTATTCGTTGAGCACCTTCAGCGACGCCACCAGCACCAGCACGGCCAGCGCGGCGACAGGGGCGAGAATGGGGGCTAGTTCGAACATGGCAACCTCCGGCAGGGCCACGGCGCGGGGCATTGTTCCGGAAATCCGGCGGGCCAAGCGCGCAATCGGGCCTGTACGCCCATCATAATCACGGGGCAGGCCGTGCGCCACGGCTTTGCGTGAACGGACGGGAGAAAGAGCGCCACGGGCACGAGGCGGGCAGCAGGCACACGTGCAACACACGAGGGAGCACGGCAGCACCGGAGAAGAGACCTGCAATGCTAGAGCGCATGGACGAGCGCTGGGCAGGACGGGCGTCCGGCCGGAGTCGCGCACGGGCAATGGATGGGGAGTGGACGGGCCGTGGAAGCAGAAGCAGACGGAAGCGATGCCGCGACGTCGCCCAATAGGCGCTACGTCGTGGCGGGCTTCAGCGCGGTGCGCAGGTAGGCGATGACCGCCTCTACCGTGGCGGGAGCGCTGACCAGGTTATCCATGTCCGGCAGGACGATGAGCAGTCTGCCCCGCCACGGAATCTGCTGATACGGACGGGCGCGCAGATCGGCCGCGAAGGCGCGCAACGCCTTGGACCCCATGACCACCACCAGGCGCGGGGCGATGCGCTCCACCCCGGCCAGGAACAAGCCGGGATCGCAGACAGGCTCCGTGGACGATGCGGCGGAGCCGTCGGCAGCGACGCCGGCGGGAGAGGACACGGCTTCACCGCCTGATTCAGGCATGGCCACGGGCCAGAACGCATTGCTGCCCTTGGGCTGCTGCAACGCACCCAGGATGCGGCGCAAGGTGTCGCGCCGGGCGGCGTCGGCGCAGCCGGAAAGATCCAGCCCCAGCGCCCAGTAGGTCCACAGCACGGGGGCAGGTTGCGGGGTCTTGCCCAGCAGGACGCGCCACGGGCCGGGCCACTGTTCCGGCGGCAACGGGCTGGCTGCGGGGCCGCTCCCCACCGGCGGCAGGCTTTCCGCAAGCGCTGCACCGGATGCGGGCTGCGCGGCCTGTCCGGGTGGCGGCACGGGACTGACGGGTTGCCCGGTACGAGCGGGCTGCTGCCGGTAGTCCTGCGCGGGGCCGGCACCACGGCTCATGCCCGTGGACGCGCCGTCCTGCGTGTACGGTGCGTCCATGGGATCGGAGGGGTCCGGAGGAATGTCATAGGCATCCGGATCGAAGGAAGGGTCGCCCTGCATGGACCGGGGGACATCGCAGGCAGCGGGAAACGCGCGCATGTCCGGGGCTTCGTCGCCGGGGGCCATGCCGCTGGCGGCCTGCGCGGCGCTACCGGCGGCGTCCGCAACGGGCGCATCACCAGATGCCGCGCCCTGCCCTTCGGGCAACAGCACATGCAGCAGGCCCGCGCCGTGCCATGGGCGCAGGGTTTCCAGCAGGCCTAACGGCGGGCGAGCCAATCCACGATCCTCCATGCCACGTCGGGCTTGGGCAGCACCGGCCATTCTTCCGGTTCAGCGGCCTTGGTCAGCACGGTAACCCGGTTGGTCGCGGCGCCGAACCCGGCATCCGCGCCGCCCACCAGATTGCCCACGATCATGTCCGCGTTCTTGGCGGCCAGCTTGCGGGCCATGCTTTCGGCAAGGCCGGACGTTTCGGCGGCAAAGCCCACAACGGTCTGCCCATCCCGCTTGCGCGTGCCCAAGGTGGCCAGAATGTCCGGGTTGGGGGTGAAGGCCACGCTGAAGCCATCCCGCGCGTCGGCCTTCTTGAATTTTTCCGCGCCCAGCGGCACGGGGCTGAAGTCGGCCACGGCGGCGGTGAACACCCCCGCGTCCATGGCATCCCACAGCGCGTCCGCCGCGTCGAACATCTGTCGCGCGCCGGTCACGTCATGCCGGGCGATGCCCATGGGCAGCCACGGCGTGCCGGGGCCGCACACGGCGTGCACCTGTGCGCCGCGCAGCCACAGGGCCACGGCCACGGCCGCGCCCATGGTGCCGCTGGAAGGGTTGGTCCAGTAGCGCACGCCGTCCCACTGTTCGCGCGTGGGGCCCAGGGTGACCAGCACGCGCCTGCCCTGCATGTCCTGCGGGGAAGCGGCGCGCAGGCCGTGCAGATAGACCTCGCGCGGGTCGGCCAGCCTGCCCTGCCCTGCCTCCATGCACGCGGTGCGTCCGCAGCCGGGGTCCACCACCACATGGCCCCTGCGGCGCAGGGTGGCCACGTTGTCCTGCGTGGCGGCGTTGGCCCACATTTTCGGGTTCATGGCCGGGGCAATGACCAGGGGTTCCGGAAAGGCCAACGCCTGCGCCGAGAGCATGTCGTCCGCAAGTCCGCATGCAAGCCGGGCCATGGTGGATGCGCTGGCCGGGGCAATGACGAAGGCATGCGCCGACTGACCGGGCATGAGGTGCCCGAACACGTCGTCGTCTGGTGAAAGGGGTGACGCGGCGGATTCACCACCGGGCTGCCCGCCCGCGAACATGGTGGTGAACACCGGAGATGCCCCCAGCGCCGCAAAGGTCAGCGGTGCGATGAACCGCCGGGCGGCGTCGGTAAGGGTGACGCCCACGTCCATGCCCGCGTCGCGCCACATGCGCACGAAGTCGGGAGCCTTGTAGGCCGCGATGGAACCGCAGACCCCAAGGTGGAGCCTGCGGCCGGAGAAGCGGGTAAAGGCGAGATGCGCGTCCATGTTCCCTCTGGCACGTTGCGCGTGCGGCTGGGCGTATCCGATGGAAAGGAGGCCGGGAACCCGCAGGGCCGAAGCGATCAGGCTCCAATGCCGCCCATCGCCATCATTGGCCGTGGCCCGGAGGAGCGGCGCGCGCAGCAGGGGCCAGCGAGGCCACGGCACCGCCGGCCACGGTCACGCCGCCGCAACGGTCGGCAGCGGCACGTCCGGGCACTGGACAGCCGCCGCCGGACGGACTACTGCGAAAGCCCCTGTTCCTTGACACCGCCGCCAGCGGGCGCCGGAGCGTTGGGCGCCACCGAGAAGTTGCCAGTGGGGTACGTGCCTTCCGATGCGGTGTTCGCGCCAGCGGAAACGCCAGCGCCTTCCGGCAGGCGCTGGGCCACCCACACTTCCAGCGTGGAGTAAGCCTGACCGTCGGTAATGCCCAGGATGGCGTTGCGGTCGGCCTTTTCGAACAGCAGCACGCTACGCTGGCCACGGAACACCGAGCGCAGGGCCCAGCCCTGGCGGGTCATGTTGTGGATCATGGCGTTGACCAGCGACTGCCGGTCGATGCGCCCGTCAAACACCTGCGTGCCGGTCTTGGAACCGTCGGAATTCTGCGACACCGCCGTGTACTTGGTCTGCTCGGTCATGTCGCTGGGAATGGGCACGTCACGGAACTCGCCGAAGTACACCTCGTTCACGTTGGCGGGCGGGGCGGGTTCGAACGGGTTGGGGATGGACGTGGAGGAGCAGCCCTGCACGGTGAGCAGGGTGGCGGAAAGGGCGGCGGCTATGACGAGCTTGCGCATGGGGTTCTCCTGTGCTTGATGATGCGGACGGCCAGGGTCGTTCGGCGGCATCCGCAACCGGCTGGCAGTGCCTGGCCGGGGTTCCGGTACGGCCCGCGGGCGGGCCATGCGGGGGGCAGCGCCCACCGCGAAAACTGCGCCGACACTAGCGGATGTCGTGCCGGACTGCAAACGGCATGCACCACGCGGGGCGAGCCTCGCGAGCAATATATGCGTATGGATGGCACGATGGGCAACACCGGACACGAACAGATGCGCGCCCCTGACCGACACGCCACGGACACATCCGCCCAGCGCGAGCCCGCTGCCGTTTCCGGCGGCGGGACGGATGGCGCGGCAGATGGCGCGGCTGACGCCATACCCGAGGACGACCGGCTGGAATCGTACCGCTTCCACCTGCCGGAAGACCAGATAGCCCAGCACCCCGCGCCGGTACGCGGCGGTTCGCGCCTGCTGGTGCTGGACCGCCGGAGCGTCGAAAAAGGCGGCGCGGGCGCGCTGACCCACGCCCGCTTCGCGGACCTGTGCGATCACCTGCCGGAAGGCTGCCTGCTGGTGGCCAACAATTCCAAGGTGCTGCCCGCCCGACTGCTGGGGGTGCGCCCCACCGGCGGCAAGGTGGAATTCCTGCTGCTGACCCCCCTGCCCCTGCTGGAGGAACTGGCCGGAGGCGATGGCGGAAAGGGTGACGCCGCCGCACGCGGGGCTGAAGGCCTGCGCGATGCAGGCGACGGGTGGCGCAGCCTGCCCGCCGAAGGGCTGCTGCGCGCCTCCAAGAAGATCCGCCCCGGCGACGTCATGGACTTTGGCCCGGCCCTGCGCGTGGAGGTGATCCAGCCCGGCGACTTCGGGCGCAGTGCGGTGCGCCTGCACTGGCGGGGCGATCTGCGCCAGCTGTTCCTGCAACAGGGGCACCTGCCCCTGCCCCCGTACATCCGCCGCGAGACCGGGCCCGGCGCTACGGACACACCTGACGCGCAGGAAGACCGCGACCGCTATCAGACCGTGTACGCCGACGACAGTCGCCTTGGCTCCGTGGCCGCCCCCACCGCCGGGCTGCACTTCACGGACGACCTGCGCACCCGCCTGGCCGCCACGGACAGGAAGTGGGCCGAGGTCACCCTGTACGTGGGCTACGGAACCTTCAGCCCGGTGCGCTGCGCGGACATCCGCCAGCACGCCATGCATCGCGAATACATCGAGGTCGGCGAGGCCACCGCCGCCGCCATCCGCACGGCCAAGGCGGAAGGCAGGCCGGTGGTCACCGTGGGCACCACCTCCACCCGCACGCTGGAAGGCACGGTGCGCGCCTGCGGCGAGGTGCGCGCCTTCACCGGCTGGACGGACATCTTCATCACGCCGGGCTACCGGTTCACGGTGGCGGACCACATCATCACCAATTTCCATCTGCCGGAATCGTCGCTGCTGATGCTGGTTTCCGCCTTTGCCGGGCGCACGCGGGTGCTGTCCGCCTATGAAGAGGCGGTGGCGCACGGGTACCGCTTCTTCTCGTACGGCGATGCCATGCTGCTGCTGTGACGGGCGGTTGCGGCCACGCCAGATCCGGAAGCGCGGTGCGGCAGCCCCGCCCACCGGGCGCGCTGCCATGCTTTGAAAAGCGGCGGAACTTGTCCTATAGGTAGAAGCCGCCACGAGGTGCCGCCACGAGGTGCCGCCACGCTATACCGCCACGCCTGCCGGAAACAGCGCGCACGGCAACGTAGATGGCAGCCCGATGCCAGCCCGATGCCAGCATGATGGGCGCACGATGGCCGCCCGCTGGCGGCCGTCAGCACAAACCATCGGGCAAACACCACCACCGGCTTGCAGGCCCGGCGGCTGGCGCCCGGCTGGCGCCGGACACGCATCACATCCACCAGCCTTTCGAACCTCCATCCCAAAGGACGGTTTCATGACACGGGTCGTATTTCTGGACGAGCGCTGCAAGGGGTGCCTGTTGTGCACCACGGTGTGCCCCAAGGGCATCATCGTGCAGTCCTCTCGCTTCAACAGGCAGGGCTACAAGGTTGCCGAGGTTCCGGCGGATGCCATGAAGGACTGTACCGGCTGCGCCTCGTGCGCGCTGATCTGTCCGGACGTCGCCATCCGCGTCATCAAGTCGCGCAAGGCCAAAAAGGCCGGGAAGGAGTAGCCCCATGCCGCACAAGACAACCGACACGGGCACGCCGCAACGCATCTTCATAAAGGGCAACGAGGCCATCGCCCACGGCGCCCTGGCCGCCGGGTGCCGTTGCTACTTCGGCTACCCCATCACCCCCCAGAACGACATTCCGGAAATGATGTCCTACGCCCTGCCCGACGCGGGCGGCGAATTCGTGCAGGCGGAAAGCGAGGTGGCATCGGCCAACATGCTGCTGGGCGCCGCCGCCGCGGGCATCCGCGCGCTGACCTCGTCGTCCAGCCCCGGCATCTCGCTGATGCAGGAAGCCATTTCGTACATGGCGGGCAGCGAACTGCCCGGCGTCATCGTGAACATGAACCGGGGCGGCCCCGGCCTTGGCGACATCGGGCCCTCGCAGGGCGACTACTTTCAGTCGGTGAAGGGCGGCGGCCACGGCGACTACAAGCTGTTTGTGCTGGCCCCGGCCACCTGCCAGGAATGCTATGACATGATGGTGGAAGCCTTCGACCTGGCCTTCAGGTATCGCAACCCGGTCATGGTGCTGGGCGATGCCATCGTGGGCCAGATGAAGGAGCCGGTCACTCCGTGGAAGCCCGCCGCCGTGCCCGCCACCGAAGCCTCTGATTGGCGGCTGGAAGGGGCAAAGGGCCGCAAGCCGCGCCTGCTGAAGTCGCTGTTCCTGGAAGACGGCGCGCTGGCGGGGCAGAACCGCCACTTGCAGGCCAAGTACGCCGCCATGCAGGCCGAGGCCAGGGCGGAATGCTTCCTGACCGACGATGCGGAACTCATCGTGGTGGCGTACGGCTCCATCGGGCGTATCGCCAAGTCCGCCATCCGCAAGCTGCGCGCCCAGGGCCACAAGGTGGGCCTGGTGCGTCCGCAGACCCTGTTCCCCTTCCCCGGCCCGCTGCTGCGCGGCCTGGCGGAGCAGGGAAAGCGCTTCCTGACCATCGAGCACAACTGCGGCCAGATGGTGGAGGACGTGCGGCTTTCCATTCGCGGCATCGTGGATTCGGCCTTCTACGGGCACATGCCGGGCGAGATGCCCGGTTCTGACGATTTCCTCGCGCCCATTCTGGACGCCATGGGGGGCAAGTGATGCAGGCTGACGAACAACTGGCGCTCGCCGACGACGAGCAGATGGCCTTCGAGGTTCCCGACGTGCTGGTGGACCGCGCCACCCACTACTGCCCCGGCTGCCACCACGGCATCGCCCACCGCCTGGTGGCCGAAGTGCTGGAGGAAATGGGCGTGGTGGACGACACCATCTGCGTGGCCTCCATCGGCTGTTCGGTGTTCATCTACAACTACCTGGCCGTGGATTCGGTGGAGGCCCCGCACGGGCGCGCCCCTGCCGTGGCCACCGGCGTCAAGCGCGCCCGCATGGACAAGATCGTGTTCGCCTACCAGGGTGACGGCGACCTGGCGTCCATCGGCCTGGCCGAGGTGATGCACGCCGCCAACCGGGGCGAGCGCATCACCATCGTATTCGTGAACAACACCGTGTACGGCATGACCGGCGGCCAGATGGCCCCCACCACCCTCATCGGGCAGAAGACCACCACCTGCCCCGGTGGCCGCTGCCGCGACCGCGAGGGCATGCCCATCCGCATGGCCGAGATCATCGCGGGCCTTGGCGGGGTGGCCTATTCCGCCCGCGCCTCGCTGGACAGCGTCAAGAACATCCGCGCCGCCAAGAAGGCCGTGCGCAAGGCCTTCGACGTGCAGCAGCAGGGCCTGGGCTTCGGCTTCGTGGAACTGCTGTCCGGCTGCCCCACCAACTGGCGCATGGACGCGGTAAAGGCCAATACCCGCATCCGCGAAGAGATGATCCCCTACTTTCCGCTGGGGGTGTACAAGGACGTGACCGAAGGCGAGGGGGTGTGCTGATGGCGCTCTACCAGGACGTGATCATGGCCGGTTTCGGCGGCCAGGGCGTGATGCTGATCGGCAACCTGCTGGCCTACGCGGGCATGAACGCCGGGCTGAACGTGACGTACATTCCCGTGTACGGGCCGGAAATGCGCGGCGGCACCGCCAACTGCACGGTGGTGGTATCGGACGAGGACATCGGCTCGCCCATCATCCAGCGGCCCAAGAGCCTGATCATCATGAACCAGCCCTCGCTGGACAAGTTCCAGCCCCGGTTGGAGGACGGCGGGGTGCAGGTGCTGAACACCTCGCTGGTGGACGCAGCGCAGGCCGAGGCGCGCGTGCGCACCGTGGGCGTGCCCGCCAACGACATCGCCGACAAACTGGACAACACCAGGATGGCCAACATGGTGGCGCTGGGCGCCTACGTGCGGGCCACCGGGGTGGTGGACCTGGACGTGGTGAAGAAGAGCCTGACCAGCGTCATTTCCGCCCACTACAGCCATTTGATTCCCAAGAACGCGGAGGCGTTGCAGGCGGGCTTCGACTACGCGGGCTAACCTGCCGCAACGGCAGGAGAACGCCTGTCGGTGGCGCACAACCGCATCGCGCTGTCCCACCCTGCCCGCAACCGAAGCGCAACGGCAACGCGGGGCGGGAACCGCGCGAAACCCCATGCGCCGCAAGGCTTGCGGGGAATATGATGAAAAACGGACCGCCCGCCGCGAGCATACGCGGCGGGCGGTTTTGTTTCCAGAGGGATGGCATTTCGCGCATCATCAATAATTTCGGGAAAATCACGTCGAGATATCCCGCCGTTTCCTCGCCCCACCCTTGCCGCAGCCCTCTCCAATGCCTACCTGTATGGGTGAAGGCGCGGCACGGGCCGCGCGGATGCCGGACATTCCGGCCACCCCTTGAACCTCCAGCCACGGGAGTGCAGACCATGCCCAGCACCAGGGAAGAGTACATCCGCACCCTTCGCGACAAGCTCGAACTGTGGAAGGCCCAGCTCGAGAAGCTGGAAGTGCAGGCAGCGCTGGCCAAGGCGGAAGCCCGCGTGGAATACCACGAGCAGATCACCGACCTGCGCCGCAAGCGCGAAGAGGCCAAGCGCAAGCTGGACGAATTGCAGCATGCGGGCGAGCATGCCTGGAAGGACATGAAGGCAGGCCTGGAACTGGCCTGGGACGCCGTGGAGGCGGCCTTCGCCTCGGCGCGGGCGCGCTTCAAGTAGCGCCCGCCCGGCCACGCGCCGCCACCAAGGCAGTGCGCTGGGCGTTCTGCCCTGCAATGACGACAAACCCCCGCCCCGGTGTATCCGGGACGGGGGTTTTACTGTGAACGGAGCACGAAACACCTCGGGAAAACCCGTCAGTCCAGGCTGTCCACCATCAGGCCGTCACGCATGACCAGGGTGCGGTGGGCGCGGCGGGCGTAGTCCGGGTTGTGGGTGACCATCACCGTGGTCAGGCCGTCGCGGCCAAGTTCGGCCAGCAGTTCCATGATGGCCTCGCCCGTGGCGGTGTCCAGGCTGCCGGTGGGTTCGTCGGCAAACAGCACGCGGGCGTCGCGCACCAGGGCGCGGGCAATGGCCACGCGCTGCTGCTCGCCACCGGAAAGGGCGCCCGGCAGCGAACCGGCCTTGCCGGAAAGCCCCACCCTGTCCAGCACCCGGCGGCCCTTTTCGGCCATGGCCGCAGGCACCGGGGCAAGACCGTTCATGAACGGCAGCAGCACGTTTTCCAGCGCGGTCAGGTAGGGCATCAGGTGGTGGGCCTGAAAGATCACGGCAAAGTCGCTGTGGCGCAGGCGGTTGCGCCGGGCCTCGGACACCCGGGTGATGTCCTGCCCGTCGAACAGCACCGTGCCCGAATCGGGCAGGGTCAGCGAGGCCAGCACGTTGAGCAGGGTGGACTTGCCCGAGCCGGAACGCCCCGCCACGGCCACGAATTCGCCGGGGGCCACGCGCAACGAAACGCCGCGCAGCACGGGCGCGGGCGCGCCGCCGTCGGTGGCCGGGTAGCTTTTGCAAAGATCGCGCGCCTCGATGATGGCCGGGGCGTTGGCGGTGTGGTCTGTGGTCATGTGGTGCCTTTCTTCAACGGGCCGAACTGTGCGGGGATGGAAATGGGGGGCATCTCTTAGCGGTCACGGTCTGTCGCCGCCATGAGAATTAAGAACCTTCGCGGCAACCGGCTACAGAGAAACCAGCGCGGCGGCAGGCTCCACGCGCGAGGCCTTCCACGCCGGAAAGGCCGCCGCCAGCACGGACACGGCGGCGATGCCGCCCGTGGTCAGGGCCAGGGCGGCGGGGCTGAACACGGGCGGGGCCACGTCGGCCATATGCAGCAGCGCCAGCACCTTCAGGGCCAGTCCGTGACCGGACAGGTACCCCGCAAGACCGGCCGCCACGCCCACCAGCAGTGCCTCGGACGCGAACACGGTGAACACCCCGGAGCGCGAAAAGCCCACCGAGCGCAGGATGCCGATCTCGCGCCGCCGCTCGTTGACGGCGGACAGCATGGACATGACCACCATGGCGCAGGCCGTCAGCAGGATGACCAGACTGACCACCAGCGCCAGCTGCTGGGCAAAGTGCACGGAATACATGCGCTGCTCCACCACGTGGCGCAGGGCCTTGATGTCCTGCCCCGGCAGCGCGGTCCGCAGCTGGGCCACGATGTCGTCGATGGGGCAGCCCGCGCACAGGGCCGCCACTTCCACGAAGCTGGCCTTGTCCGGCAGGTTGAAGACCCGCTGCACGAAGCCGATGTCCGCCAGCAGCACGTTGTCGTCGTCGCTGCCGGTGGCCCCGATGACCCCGGTGACGGTCACCGCGTGGCCGTTGACGTCCACCACGCGACCCGGCGCAAGGCCCAGCCGCGCGGCCACGGTGTGGCCCGCCAGCACGCCTTCCGGGGTCTTGGGGGCGGCGCCGTCGATGGCCCAGTAGCCCTTCAGCGAAAGTTCCTCCGGCCAGTCCACGCCAATAACGGCAACCGGCAGCGGGGCCACGGGCGCGGCGGCCCCTGCGGGCGAGCCGATGCGGGCCATGGTTACCAGCTTGGGGGCCACGCTGGCGATGTTGGCGCTGAATTCGATGGACCGGATGCGCCGGGCCGTCTCGGCATGGGGCAAATGCCCCTCGTCCAGCAGCAGGTCGCCCAGGGGCAGTCCGCCGTAGCTGACGGTAAGCGTCTCGCGCGCCGGGGCAACCATGATGTTGGCGCCAAAGCTGGTCAGCTTGCGCTCCAGGCTTTCGCCCACCACGGCGGACACCTCGCGCAGGGCCACGATGGAGGCCACCCCCAGGGTGAAGATGCAGAACAGCGAGAGGGTGCGCAGCCACTTCTTGCGGGCGCAGCGCAACGGAATGGTCAGGATGTTCATCAGGTGCTCGTGGTCGGGGTTGCAGTGCGGCGTGGCCGGTTCCTGGCTCCCCGGTCAGGCAGGGCTGGTAAACCGGGCCGGAGAAGCCGGGCAGCCAAGACACAACCTGTCTTGACCAGACCGGTCAGGGCCAGATCTGCTAGGGCCAGATCTGCTAGGGCCAGACCTGCCAGGGCCAGAACGGTCACGGCCAGAACGGGCGCCCCGTCCGCAGGGCTGTCCCTGCGGTAAGGCTTATTTCTTGGCGGTAGCGAAATATTTGGCCCCGGCCTTCAATTCCGCCACGCGCAACAGCAGATCGCCGCCGTCCATGGTGCGTTCCAGCGGATGCGGGTTGCAGCCGCCGCGCACCTCGTTGATGCGCGCGGTATTGAAGGCCATGCCGCAGTTCTCGCAGACCATGTTGGCCCCTTCCTGGCGGTAGCCCTTGCCCTCGCGCCAGCACACGTCGCAGGCGTCCAGCGCGGCGCGGGGAGTGCCGTCCGGCCCCTTCACCACGAAGAAGCGGATTTCGGTGCCGCCGTCCTTGATGGCATAGAACTTCGCCGTGGGGGTGATGTCGGCGGCCTTGATGCGGATGGTCTCGCCTTGCGGCTGCACGGTTTCGTACTTGCCGCCGAAGCCGAAAAAGGCGTGGGCGGTGGTGGATAGCACCAGCGGGGCAAGCAGGGCCAGCACCACGAGGGTGGCCGGAAGAATCAGACGAAAAAGCTTCATGCATTGCTCCTGAAAAAAAGGGACGTACCGCCTCACATAGGCATGCCCGCCAAGGCGAGCAAGCACTGACCGGGGGAAAGCCGCCGCAGGGCCGGGACGGGTTGTTGCGCGCCGGACGCAACGGGGGTAAGCGCGGTGTCGGAACCCGTTCGGGCCGCCTGCGCCGCCATGTCCGCCCACGCGGCCCGAATCGTCCGATCCGCAGGCCCGTTCCCCCAGGGAGGAAGCATGACCCCGGCCATCGACCGCGCCAAAAAGGCCAGGATAGCCTACACCATCCACGAATACACGCACGACCCGGCGGCGGAATCCTATGGCCGCGAGGCGGCGGACAAGCTGGGCGTGGACCCGGCCCGGGTGTTCAAGACCCTGGTGGTGGCCGCAGGCGACGGGCTGGTGGTGGCCGTGGTGCCCGTGCTGCACCAACTGGACCTGAAGCAGTTGGCCCGCGTGGTGGGCGCCAAGAAGGCCGCCATGGCCGACGTGGCCGTGGCCGAGCGCGTGACCGGCTACGTGGTGGGCGGGGTAAGCCCGCTGGGCCAGAAAAAGCGCCTGCCCACGGTCATCGACGCTTCCGCGCAGGAATACCCCACCATCTACGTCAGCGCGGGGCGGCGGGGCGTGGAGATAGAACTTTCGCCCTCCGACCTTGCGGCGCTGACCGGGGCCGCATTCGCCCCCGTGGCGGCCTGAGCCGCCCTTCCCCCCACCCAAATCAAAACCACCCGCATAGCGGGTGGTTAGGTTGTTGACAAAGCCTGTTTTTGTACGCCTCCGGCGGCCAAGGACGGCAGGCGTTAGGCGAGCTTGCGAGCCTTACGGATGGCGATCGCAGAGCGGCGCCGCCCCTTGAAACCCTGTATTTTCGTAATGCACAGAAAGCACAAATAAAAGTTTTGGGGGGAGGGGGTCCGGGGGAGGAGACCCTTTTCCAAAAGGGTCCCTCCCCCGGAAGAT
>JAITSV010000034.1 GCA_031287575.1 Desulfovibrio sp. | reverse complement strand
CCCCCCCCCCCCCCCCCCCCCCCCCCCCCCCCCCCCCCCCCCCCCCCCCCCCCCCCCCCCCCCCCCCCGTTCCTCTCGCCAAATCTAGCCTACCCGCACTTGGTAAAACCGCAGCCGGGGCAGATATAGCAGCCTTCCTGGAACACCAGTTCCTCGCCGCAATCGGGGCAGCGCTGCTTGTCCAGTTCGTTCACCGGGCCGTGGGGGGGCAGTTCGCCCTTCAGGTAGCGGTTTTCCAGCACCCACGAGATGGCGTCGGGGATGGACAGCAAGAGGCCCTTCTTCTGGAACACCGGGTGCTCGCCGCCAATGCCCTTGAGCTGCTGGACGATGTCGCGCACCTCCACGCCGGAGCGCAGGGCCAGCGACACCAGGCGGCCGATGGCCTCGGCCTTGGCGGTGATGGACCGGCCCGACTTGCCGATGGTGGCGAACACCTCGAAGGGCTTGCCGTCGGCTTCGTTGACGGTCAGGTACATGGCCCCCAGGCCCGTGGGCACCTTCTGGGTGAAGCCGTAGACGACGTCCGGGCGCTGGCGCACGGCGCTCTTGTGGTCGCCGTCGTCCTTGCCCTCGTCCTTCTTTTCGCCCTCGCCGGTGCACAACACCTGCACGGACTTGCAGCCGTCGCGGTACACGGTGACGCCCTTGCAGCCCTGCTCGTAGGCCATCCAGTAGATGCCCCGGATGTCGTCGATGCTGGCCGAGTTGGGCAGGTTGACGGTCTTGGACACGGCGTTGTCGGTGTACTTCTGGAAGGCGGCCTGCATGCGCAGATGCCACACCGGGGCGATGTCCATGGCGGTCACGTACACCCGGCGCAGGTCTTCGGGCAGGTGGTCCATGGCCTGGATGGTGCCCTTTTCGGCCACGGCTTCCATCAGCTTCTTGCTGTGGCTGCCGGTGTCGCGCAGGGCCGCCTCGAAGTGGGGGTTCACCTCCACCAGCCGCTCGCCGTCCATGACGTTGCGCGAGAAGCACAGCGCGAACAGCGGCTCGATGCCCGACGAGCACCCGGCAATGATGGACAGGGTGCCGGTGGGCGCGATGGTGGTCACCGTGGCGTTGCGGTAGGGACCCATGTCGCGTTCGGCAAAGGTCGATTCCGCATGGGCCGGGAAGGGGCCGCGTTCCTTGGCCAGCAGCTTGGAGGCGGCGCGGCCCTCGTCCTGCACGAACTGCATGACCCGCTCGCCAAGGCCGATGGCCTCCTGGCTGTCGTAGGGAATGCCCAACTGGTACAAGAGGTCGGCCCAGCCCATGACGCCAAGGCCGATCTTGCGGTTGCGGTGCACGGTTTCGGTAATGCGCTCCAGCGGAAAGCGCGAGGCGTCGATGACGTTGTCCAGAAAGCGCACGCCAAGGTGGATGACCCGTTTCAGTTCCGCCCAGTCGATGGCCTTTTCCGGCGAAGGATGGGGCAGGCCACCGTCCTTGGTGGTTGGTGCCGTGGCGGTGCCGGGCACGAAGAACGCGGAAAGGTTGATGGACCCCAGGTTGCAGGCCTCGTAGGGCAGCAGCGGCTGTTCGCCGCAGGGGTTGGTGGATTCGATCTCGCCCTGCTTCGGCGTGGGGTTGTCGCGGTTGATGCGGTCCAGGAACACGATGCCCGGGTCGCCGCTTTCCCAGGCCTTTTGCACCAGCATCTCGAAGACCTTGCGGGCCTTCAGCCGCTCGCGCACCTGGCCGGTGTGCGGGGCGACGAGGTCGTATTCCTCGTCGGCCTCCACGGCCTTCATGAAGGCTTCGGTCAGCCCCACGGACAGGTTGAAGTTGTTGAATTCGCCGTCACGCTCTTTGGCGCGGATGAATTCTATGATGTCCGGGTGGTCGATGCGCAGGATGCCCATGTTGGCCCCGCGCCGGGTGCCGCCCTGCTTGATCTGCTCGGTGGCGGTGTTGAAGATGCGCAGGAAGGACACCGGGCCGGAGGCCACCCCGCCGGTGGAACCCACGCGGGCCTCCTTGGGCCGCAGGCGCGAAAAGGAAAAGCCCGTGCCGCCGCCGGACTTGTGGATCATGGCGGCGTGCTTCACGGCGTCGAAGATTTCTTCGATGGAATCACCCACGGGCAGCACGAAGCAGGCGGAAAGCTGCCCCAGGTCGGTGCCTGCGTTCATCAGGGTGGGCGAGTTGGGCAGGAACTTCCAGCCGGTCATCAGGTCGTAGAATTCGCGGGCCAGCGCGTCCGCCTTGTAGGGCGACTTCTTGTACTTGCCTTCTTCGGCGGCGATGGCCCCGGCAATGCGCCAGAACAGCGCGCGGGCATCTTCCTGCGGGGTGCCGTCGGGGCCCTTGCGGTAGTACCGCTTGGCCAGCACGACCTTGGCGTTGGGGTTCAGGGCCACGTCGGGCAGGGCATCGGGCATGGCGGGCGGAGTGGGCAGGGGCTGGTTCGCTGGCGCTGTCATGTGGCTGATTTCCAGTGATAAATTTATAGTATGGTGAAATTGAACGGAAAATTTTCCGCAGATGCAGTTGTGACCAATCCGTGGTGTAACCCGGCATGGCGGGAAAATCCAGAGTCTAGATTTTTTCCACAATCACTGCGCGGGGTCGGCAAGGTGGCGCGGACACAGGGCGGACGCATGACATGACGATGTGATGTCGTTTTGTAATACGGCATAATGCGCCGGAATTACGGGCGGAAAAAAAGATGTGCGAAATGGCCGGGTGGGGAAAACGAAAGGCGTGTCCGGGCTGCGGGAAGCGGGAGCGCGGTCCGGGGGGGGGGCGGGGGGAATGATGGGTGGTGCTAGGCCCCGGCGGTCGGTCCCGCAGGCGATGCATTGCGCTCCGCCGGGCATGGCGTAGGGACGCGCATGGGGGCGCATGGGGGTTGGCGCAACCATGTCGCCAGCACCGCGTGCCCGGGTTTCGTGCGGCACCGCACGGGAACGTTGATTGGGCATCGAGGCGGCCATGCCACCCCCGGCTACACCTGGTCGCGCACCCGGTGCCGCCGGTCGGCGATGACCCGGCCCAGCCAGTCGCGCAGCTGGTCCAGATCCTGCTGGTGAATCTTTTCGGAGGAATCCAGCAGCAGGCGCAGGGTTTCCACATCCTTGCGGATGGAGCCCACCTCGCCTTCGGCGGTGCGGGCAAGGTCGGCCAGAAGATCGATGGCCGACTGCCGGGCCGCCAGGGTGGACAGGGCGGCGGCAATGGTGTCCAGGGCGCGGGTCTGGTGTTCGATGAGCGCGTACAGCGCATGGCCAGGTTCCACGCCGCCCATGGGCACCGGTGGAACGGAGGGGGCGCCGTCCGGCACGGGAACCGGCTGTACCGGTTGTGACGCCGCGCTTGCGGTGGTTGTTGTTGCGGAAGAAACATCCGCAGTGCCGCCACGGCCCGGGGCTGGCTGCGCGGCGGCATTGCGGGGAAAGCGCCGGGCCAGGATGGCCTCCACCGCGCTGGCGGTGCGGGCGGTGTGCATGGCCTCGATGATGGCTTGGATGATGGTCAGGGTGTCCGCGCGGTAGCGGCGGCGGCGCCCGTCGCCCACGGTGGGCATGAAGGCCGCGAAGCGCTTGCAGTAGTAGCGCGCGGTGGATTCCGGCAGGGAAAGGCGGCGGGCGATGTCGGCTATGGTCAGCAGTCCGTCGTCGGACGGTGGCGCGGACTGTGCGGAATCGCGCGGCAGGGGGCTTGGCATGGTGTGCTCCCGTGGCGTTGTGGCGAATGCGCTGCCCTGGGGGTGCGCAATGCCTGTTGCTCTGGGGCCGTGTGCATCATTTCTCCTATACGCAATGCGAACCAAGCGCAACAGCACGGAGGGCGGCAGAGGAAAACCGCGTGCGTCCTTGGTTTGCGGGCCGTGAAACGATTGACAAGAAAACGAGGTCACTGCATAGGGTGGGACATGCTGACCGTGGTTTGGTTACGGGGGGAAATCCGCATAGCGCAAGGAGGACATCCTGATGTTGACCAAGGCTGAATTTGTTGCCGCCCTCAAAGAGGCGCTGCCCGATGTGTTCGTGACCAAGGTGAGCGCCGAAAAGGCGTATGACGCGTTCTGCCGCGTGCTCGCCGATGGCGTTGCCAACGGCGCAGGCGTGCGTCTGCCCGGCGTGGGAGCGTTCTCGGTCGCCGAGCGGGCCGCCCGCACGGGCCGGAACCCCCAGACCGGTCAGAGCATTTCCATTCCGGCCCGCAAGGCCGTGAAGTTCATGGCCGCCAAGACCCTTGTTGACGGCCTGAACAAGTAGCATTCACGCGTCCGGACGCGAACGGCCGCATCCTTCGGGGTGCGGCCGTTTTCTTTTGGAGCGGGTGGCGTGCGGCGCCATCTTCCTGTGGGTCGCTGTGGGGCGCGGGCTGCGCACGATGCGCGGGGCACAGGGCTCGGCGGGATCGGGTCATCCGGATTCGGTCAGGCGCAGGCGGGCCGGGGCAGGGGGGAGCGGACTCAGGGCTGGCTGGCGGGGGGCTGGTCCGCCGGGCGCAGGATGCGCCGCGCGGCGATGAAGGCGCGCTGCCAGTAGTGCACGGTCAGGCTTTCCTCGCGCACGGTGCCGCCGGGCTTGGGGCTGTGCACGAACTGCCCTCCGCCGGTGTAGATGGCCGTGTGCAGCCCCAGCGGGCCGGACCCGGTGCGGAACACGATGATGTCGGCGGGGCGCAGTTCGTTGCCTGGGGGGACCGGGCTGCCGCAGGCGGCCTGCTCCTCCGTGGTGCGCGGCAGGTTTACCCCGTGCTGCTGGAAGGTCCACCACACGAAACCCGAGCAGTCGAATCCTTCGGCCGGGGTGCGGCCCCCGTTGCGGTAGGGCACGCCCAGGGCGGAGCGGGCGGTGTGCACCAGCGCCTGCGACGGCGCGGACGGCGCCTGTTGGCGGCTCTGCTGCGGTGTTTCCTGGGGGATGACGATCTGCTGCTTGCCCGCGCAGCCCGCAAGTGCCACAACGGACAGCAGCAGGACGGTCAGTGCGGTCCGGCGTGCCGTGGCCCGACTGGCCGTCTGCTGACCGGCAGGGAAGTGGCCGGGGCGGCGGGCGCAATGCGGCGTGCCGCGCGTTCCGGCGTGTTGCGGAACGGCGGTGGCAATGACGGCAGGGTGCGCGCGCCGGTTCGTACCGGCGGAGTGTGTGGGGCGCATGGCCGCCCTGTAGCACGAAATCCTGAAAATGCCCATGCATGCGGAGGGGCGATGGCCGACGGGAAGCGGCGAGAAAGCGGGGACTGCCGCGACGGCGCGGACGCACGGATCCGTGCGGCGGGGCACGGGTGTCCGGGCACGCCGCCGGGTGTGCTTCCCGTACCTTCGGACAACTGCGCTGACCGTGCCGATCACACGGACGGCACGGCCTTTGCCGATCCCCTCGATCCCCTCGATTCCCCCGATTCCCCCGATTTCACGGACCTGGCCGACGGGTCTCCCGCCGCAACCTCCGGCGCCCGGCCCTCCGCCGCCTCCTTTCCCCTGCGCGACCTGTTGCCCCTGGTGATGGAGGCGGGCCGGGCCATCCTGCACTGGTGCGGCGGGGCCGCCCCGCGCACCCGCCGCAAGGCCGACGATTCTCCGGTCACCGAGGCGGACGAGGCCTCGCAGGCCGTGCTGGCCCAAGGGCTGGCCCGGCTGCGGCCCGGCCTGCCCGTGCTGTCCGAGGAAGGGCGCATCCCCCCGCATGCCGAGCGCGCGGGCTGGCCGCGCTTTCTGCTGGTGGACCCGCTGGACGGCACGCGCGGCTTTCTGAACGGCGAGGGAGACTTCGCGGTGTGCATGGCCCTGGTGGAGCACGGCTTTCCCACGGCGGGCATCCTGCATTTTCCCGCCCTGGGGGTGACCTGGTTCGGCGGGCGCGCCTGCGGCGCGTGGCGGCTGGAACACGACGCCCCGCCGGAGCCGGTGCGCGCCGCCCGTGCGTTTCCGCAACGGGCCACGGTGATGCAGGGCCGGGTGCGCCGCACTCCCCGGCTGGACGCCTATCTGGCCGCGCATGCGGATATCCGTTCGGCGGCGTTTCCGGGACGCCCCGGTGCACCCGCGCCCGTGCCCATGCCGCCCGACACGGCGGCGCAGGACAGGCTGCGCGCCGGGCTGTTCCCGCACCGGCGCATGCAGGCGGGCGGGCCGCTGAAGTTCTGCCTGGTGGCGGAGGGGGTGGCGCACGTCTTTCCGTGCATGCACCCCACCTGGGAATGGGATACCGCGCCGGGCCAGGCGCTGCTGGAAGGGGCGGGCGGCACGGTCACCCTGCTGGACGGCACGCCGCTGGCCTACAACAAGCCGGACTTGCGCAACGAGTTCATTCTTGCGGTGGGGCCTTCAGGCCCTGCGGGGGATGCTTGCGGCGAAAGACAGGACGCTCCGGACTGAGCCGCAGTGCGGTATTGCGGTTTTGTGGTGCGGAACGGATGCGCTGGGACGGAAGGGTAAACGGGCGCGAGCGCGTGTGCTATGCGGGGAATGCATGGGGGCTGAACGGGGCGCGGTGTGCGCCCTTTTTCGTGTGCGGCCCAAGGGGCTGCCTTCGAATCAGGAGAGGCCTAGCGTTCCGCCCACAAGGCCCTTCCCCCCTTCACGCGCAGCCGCGCCAGCGGCAGGCCGCGCCAGTACAGCAGGGCGGCGGTGGCGTTGCGGGGTGCGTCGATGCTGCGCCCGGTGAGCACACCGGCGATGTCCGCCGGGTCGTCCATGTGCAGCAGGGCAATGTCGCCCGGCCCGTTCTCCCCACCCGGCCCGGCGGACCCGGCAGGGTACGGCATCAGGGTGCGCAGCCGGGGCGAGGGACGAATGCCGTCCTTGCCCCACTTGCCCAGCGGGTAGCCGCGCCACCGCAATGCGGCGGGCAGCCGTTCCAGGGCGTGCCGGGGCAGGAAGTAGGCGGTGTCGCCAAAGGGCGCCACCACGCCGTCGGGCAGCAGGGCCGGGTTCAGCCCGGTATCTGGCCAGGCCGAGGCGGGCAGGGCGTCGGCGCGCACCCGGTCGGCGTCGGGCAGGGGCGGGCAGTGGGCAAGGGGGTCTGCGTCGTCGAGCCCGTCCTGTCCCCCGGTGCCGGGCTTGCGCAGGCAGGCGATGAAGAAGCCCTGTGCGCCCGAGCGTTCCGGGTCCACCCGCAGGGTGCCCTCGCAGCCGGGCAGTTCCGGCTCGGCGAACACGAAGCCCGGTGGCGGGGCCAGCGGCACGATTTCCAGCCCCAGTTCGTCGCGGGCGTGCAGCACCTGGGCTTCGTTCTCGTGCACGTTGGTGGTGCAGGTGGAAAACACCACCCGCCCGCCGGGGGCCAGCAGCCGCGCGGCCTCCGCCAGCAGCAACCGCTGGATGCCGATGAGCGGCTTGACCTTGTCGCCCTGCCACAGCTTGAGCACCGAGGGGTTGCGTTCCACGGTGCCCCAGCCGGAGCACGGCGGGTCCAGCTGGATGCGCGTCCACGAACCGTCGGGCAGGGGCAGCGCTTCGCCGGGGTGGGAGCAGGTCACCGCGTTGACGAGGTTCAACGTGAACAGATTCTGGCGCAGGGTGGCGAGGCGGGTGTGGTTGGGCTCGTTGCCCACCACCAGCCCGTCGGGCCCCACCAGCTGGGCCAGGAACCCCGTCTTGCTGCCGGGGCTTGCGCACATGTCCAGCACGGCGGCCCCGGATTCCGGGGCCAGCGCCAGCGGGGGCAGCATGGACGAGCGGTCCTGGATGTAGATCAGCCCGAAGAACGCGGCCAGGCTGCCGCCCAGGGGGCGCGGTTCTTCGGTGAGGCGGCGGCACCACGGGGAGAACGGCTCCGGCTCGAAGCCGTAGCCCTGGGCGCGGAGCAGATCCTCTACCAGGGGCACCTGGCCGGGCGGGCACACGATGCGGAAGGAACGGGCGGCGGGTGCGGTCATGGCGTTGGGGGAAATATGAGTGGTGATGCTGGCGCGGCGGCATGCCGTGGTACATGGGGAAACGGACCGGACACACGGGGGCAACGGAACCGGTGCATTGTGCCGGGTACGGTGCCGGGCCGATGCGTGTTGGCCGGTGTGCCCGTGGCGATACCGCGTCGGTGCCGGAGCAGCGGATGCCGCATGGCCCGGCGCGGCCTGGCTGGGCACTGGCGGCCCCGCCCCGGGCGCGGCACGCCGTCTTCCGCCCCTTCCCCCACCGGATGCAGCCGGATGCGACCGGAGGCGGACGGCCCAGCGCCGCTCCTACCTTATGGTTGCTTCGGCCATCAAGAGATATTATGAGAGCGTTCAGCGCCAAGGCAATCCCCCTTCCCCTTCCGGGATGCGCGCGGGGATGCGGCCTTGAACCAAGGAGAACCTGATGCAACTGCTCATGCGCTCGGCGGCGCTCGTGCTTGCCCTGCTGCTTTCCGCCGCCACCGCCATGGCCGCACCGGCCCCCAAGAGCTTCGCCGTGCTGCCGTTCAAGGTCAACGGCCCCGCCGGCTACAAGTATCTCGAGCGGGCCATCCCCGAGATGCTCACTTCGCGTCTGTACTGGAAGGACAACTTCCATCCCGTTTCCAAGGAAGCCTCCGCCAAGATCACTCCCCCGGAAACCGAAACCCAGGCCAGGGCCGCCCAGGCCTCGCTGGGTGCCGACTACGCCGTGTGGGGCAGCGTGACCGTGGTGGGCGAGGATTGCAGTCTGGACGTGCGCGTGCGCGACCGTGACGGCAAGGAATGGCCCAAGTCGGCCAACGCCAAGGTGGCCGGGCTCATCCCCGCCCTGAAGGGCGTGGCCGACTCCATCAACGCCGAGGTGTTCAAGCGCCCCGGCGAAGGTGGCGCCGCCAATGCCGCGCCCAAGGCGGTCAACCAGATGAACCCCGAGCTGGTGCACAACGAGACGCAGCCCCAGCAGGTGTATCTGAACCCGCAGTTCCGCTACGCGGGCTCGCCGGAAGGCGACAGCCGCATCCGCAGCCAGGCGCTGAACTATTCGGCCGTGGGCATGGTGGTGGACGATCTTGACGGCGACGGCAAGAACGAAGTCCTCATGCTGGACGACCACGCGGTCTATGCCTACCGCTGGGACAACGGTCGCCTGGTGCCCATGGGTGAATATCGTTCGCCCGGCATGGCCGAATGCCTGAACATCCGCACGCTGGACTGGAACCGCGACGGCGTGAAGGAAATCGTGGTCAGCGCGTACAACAGCGACGGCGAGCCGGAAGCGTTCATCCTCAACTGGAAGGGCGGCCAGTTCACCGAAGTGATGCGCCGGGTGCGCTTCTACCTGAACGTGGAAAAGCTGCCCCCGGACTACATTCCCACGCTCATCGGCCAGCGCGGCGACAACCCTCGCCTGTTCAAGCCCGGCGTGTACGAGATGCTGAAGTCCGGCGATCAACTGGTCACGGGCAAGCGTCTGGACCTGCCTGAAGGCGCCAACGTGTTCAACTTCACCTACCTGCCCGGCAGCAAGGGTGAAGGCGACAAGTGCGTGATCCTGACCGAAAACGAACGGCTGCGCGTGCACACCGACCGCAATGCCCGCCTGTCCGAAACCGACGAGAACTACTCCGGCTCGGCCAAGGGCATTCCCGAGGAACCCTCCATGCCGGGCCTCGGCAAGGACCGCGTGCAGCTGAAGAACATCTACTTCGTGCCGCTGCGCATGTACGCCGTGAACCTGGACCGCGACGACAACTGGGAACTGCTGGTCAACCGGCCCATCTCCACCGCGTCGCAGTTCTTCGAGCGTTACCGCTTCTTCCCGCAGGGTGAAATCCACGCCCTGTACTGGGACGGCGTGGGCCTGAACCTGCAATGGAAGACCCGCCGCATCAAGGGGTCCGTGGCCGACTTCACCGTGGGCGACTTCAACAACGACGGCGTGACCGACATCGTGCTGTGCGTGAACACCCACCCCGGCGCCCTGGGTCTGGAAAGCCGCAAGACGATGCTGCTGGCCTATCCCCTCGACCTGTCCAAGGCCGACCCCAACACGGCGCCGGACAAGACCGAGAACGAACAGCAGTAGCCCGGCACCGGGCCAGCCTTCCCCCACGGGAAGCGGCCCCTGCCCCGGTTCGTCCCCAGTTCGTTCCCGGTTCGCCCGATGACCTCGCCCGGCGGGATGCCCAAGCACCCGCCGGGCGTTTTCGTCGCGGCGCGGCGAATGGCTGGCCGCGTGGTGCATGTCGCCCGTATCGTTCCGACCCGTGCCGACTCTCGCCGACCCGTGCCGACTCGCGCCGTCCGGGGGCCATCGAGAGGCCCCGAACACGCAGCCGCCCCCTGCATGCAGGCACGCCGCCGCAATTTTCAACCTACGGAATCCCTTCATGGCAGAACCGCTCGTGGTCACCCCCGCAGAGGCCGGGCAGAAGCTGGTGCAGTACCTGCAACGGCGCTGCGGCGCGCCGCAGTCGGCCATCCAGCGTTGGGTGCGCACCGGGCAGGTGCGTATCAACGGGGGGCGCTGCAAGCCCTTCGACCGGGTGGCCGAGGGCGACGTGGTGCGGGTGCCGCCCTTTGCCATGGCGGACAGTGCGTGTGCCCCGGATACAGGGATGAGTGTCCCGGACGCAGGGAAGGGCGCCGTGCGGAACGCGTCGGCGGATGCGGGCGGAAGAAAGGAGCAGGGCTCCGCCCCGCGCCCTGCAAGGGGACGGGGTCCCCTTGACCCCGCATCGGGTGAGAGCCTTGCCGGTGGGGCGGCAGGCACGGCAAACGAGGCGGCAGAAGGTCCACGGGCATCCGGCGTGCGCCCGGAACTTCAGGAATGCTTGCCCGTCGTGGGCCGCGCCGAAGGGCTGCTGGTGCTGCTGAAGCCCGCCGGACTGGCGGTGCAGCCGGGCACCGGCCACGCCGACTGCGTCACCGCCCGGCTCGCGGCGCGGTATGCCGGGGCGGATTTTCTGCCCACGCCCGCGCACCGGCTGGACCGCGACACCTCGGGCCTGTTGCTGGTGGCCACCAGCTATGCCCGGCTGCGGGCGCTGTCCGACGCCTTTGCGGCGCGCGAAGGGCTGGTGAAGGAATACCTGGCCTGGGTGGCCGGGCGCTGGCCCCATGATGGGGCGCTGACCCTGCGCGACCGGTTGGAGAAACAGGGTGCACCGGGCCGCCAGAAGGTGCGCCGGGTGAGCGGGGATAACGCCGCCTCCCGCGTTGTGATGTCCGACGGGCATGACACGCATGCGGCGGATGGTGATGCCCCGGGCCGCCACGCGGCCTGCACCGTCACCCCCCTGCGGCGCGGCGATGGGGTATCGCTGCTGCTGGTGCGCCTGCATACCGGGCGCACCCACCAGATCCGGGTGCAGCTTGCGGAACGCGGGCACCCCGTCGTGGGTGACCGCAAATACGGCGGCCCCGCCTGCGCTCTGGGCATGCTGCTGCACGCCGTGCGGCTGACCCTGCCCGACGGCGAGCGCTTCACGGCCCTGCCGGACTGGACGGGCCGCTGGCAGGTGGATGGGGGATATCTGCCCTAACGCTTGCCGACAGGGTCAGCTGTGCTTGGCACAGGGCATCTGCCCCCGCCGGATTTTCGGAAACTGCACCTGTTCCATCTTTCGTTTCCCCGTACAAGGATGGGCATGCCACGCGAATGCACGGGCGGGCAGTCACCGGACTTCCACCGGGGCTGCTCCGGGCCGCGTCGCGTGGCGCATACACCGTACGGAGGATAGCAAAATGCTGCCGGATACATTTTTCGAAGTGCTGAAGAACGAAGGGGTCGTGGCCATCGCCACCCAGGGCGAGGATGGCCCGCACCTCGTGAATACATGGAACAGCTATCTGAAGGTGCTGGACGGCAACCGCATCGTGGTGCCCGTGGGCGGCATGCGCAAGACCGAGGCCAACGTCTCCCGCGACGGGCGGGTGCTGATGACCCTGGGCAGCCGCAAGGTGGCGGGCCGCAACGGGCCGGGCACGGGCTTCCTGATCCGGGGCAGCGCGGCATTCCGCACCGATGGGCCTGAGTTCGAGGCCATCGCCCGGTTCAAGTGGGCCCGCGCCGCCCTGGTGATCACCGTGGCATCGGTGGAGCAGACCCTGTAGACGGGCCGTGCCCGTCTGAAGGGGCTGGCCCGCATCAGGCGGTTGCCCGCGCCGGACGGTGCGACCCGGTAGTTGCGAAATTCCGGCGGGGCCGGGCGTGCATCGCCCGGCCCCGTGTCGTTCATCGGACGTGGGGAAAGCAGGCGCGGTGCAGTTGCGCCACACCCTGTTCCAATTCGTCGGGGGGCATGCCGCCAAAGCCGAGCAGCAGCAGGGGGCCGTCGCCGGAAGTGTCTGGGTACCCGTCGGGGTGATCGTCAGGGGGGGCGGCAGGTGGACGGGCAGGGGCGTCGCTCCGGAATGCCTCGGGGCTGGCCGTCAGCCGGGTTTCGGAGAAGGGCAGCAGGCGGATGCCCGCGCGTTCTGCCCGGATGGCCAGTTCCCGCTCGTCGGCATCCGTCCCGTGCAGCCGGACCACCACATGCAGCCCCGCCCCCTGCCCGATCACGGTGGCCCGCCCGCCGAAGTGGGCGTCGATGGCGCGCAGCATGGCGTCGTGGCGCTGCCGGTATACCGTGCGCATGCGCCGCACGTGGCGGTCCCAGTGGCCGCGCGCCATGAACCGGGCCAGCACCCGCTGTTCCAGCAGGGGGACCATGGCGTGGTAGTGGCGGTGGCGTTGCCGGTAGACCTCCAGCAGCGCGGGGGGCAGCACCATGTAGCTTGTGCGCAGGGCCGGGGAGAGTATCTTGGAAAAGGTGCCCGTGTAGACCACGGCCCCGTCTTGCCCGTCTTGCCCGTCTTGCCAGTCAGGTCCGGCCAGTCCGGCCCGTCCGGCCAGTCCGGCCAGTCGGGCCGGGTACAGCCCCTGCATGGAGGGGACCGGCGTACCCGCGTAGCGCAGTTCGCTGTCGTAGTCGTCCTCGATGATGACGTTGCCGCCCTCCCTGGCCCAGTGGATGAGCCGCAGCCTGTTGTGCACGGGCATCACGTGCCCCAGGGGGAACTGGTGCGACGGCGTGACGTAGGCCAGCGTGCAGCGGCTCTGCGCCAGGGCGTCCACGTCCATGCCCTCCGGTCCCACGGGCACGGGAACCACCGGAATGCCCCGGTTCCGGAACACGGCACGCGGCAGGGGGTAGCCGGGGTTCTCCACCCCGACCACCAGCGGCCTTGCGGCCCCCTGGCCTGCCTGCGTGCCCGCCGCGTCGGCCCCGGCGTTCGGCGAGACGCCCGTCATGAGGTCCGCCACGATCTCCAGGCCGTGCTGCAATCCGGCGCAGACGATCACGCGGTCCGGCGTGCAGACCACCCCGCGCGAGCGTTGCAGATAGTCGCCGATGGCCCGGCGCAGTTCCGGATCGCCTTGCGGATCGCCGTATTCGGCAAGGTCGCGGGGGGCTTCGCGCAGGCATTCGAGCGTATAGGTGCGCCACAGGGGCAGGGGAAAGCATGCGGCGTCCAGCCGGGCGGGGTGGAAGTCGAACCGGTACGGGGAGGGTGATGCCCCGTCCTGAACATCCCCGCTGGGCACGCCGCCATGTACCCTGTCGTGCGCGGCGGCGGGGCGGGCGTGGGGGCGGTGGGGACCTGCACCGGCAGTGGCGGGCACGGGTTCCATGCCCGCGCGGAACGCCTGGTGCCGGTCCACGGGCGCCACGAAAAAGCCGCTTCTGGGGCGGGTAAGCAGAAACCCTTCGGCGATCAGTTCCAGATAGGCGGTATCCACCGTGTTGCGGCTGACGCCAAGCTCGCCGGCCAGATGCCGGACGGAGGGCAGGCGGGTTCCGGCGGGCAGTTCACCCGTCAGCACGCGGTCCCTGACCTGGGTGTACAACTGCACGTACAGCGGGGCGCTGTCGTCGTGGTCCAGGATGAACATGGTGCGCTCGTTTCCCGGTGGGGGGTGGGACGCGTTGGCGGGTCGGCTGTCCGCGCGGGCTCCGGCCCGGCCCGACCTGGCCTGACCCGATCTGATCCGACCTGATCCGGCCCGGCCTGATTTTGTTTGACCCGGCCCGACCCGGGACCGTTCGAAGGCCCGGGCTCTGCCCCGGTGGCTGTTCCGGAGCCAGCGTTGCCAGTATACCGCCAACGGCGTCCGGCGAACAGCGTCCAACGAAAAGGGGCGGCACGCCGCATGGCGCACCGCCCCCGAAGTCCCGCACCGGTCCGTACCCCGTGGTTAGCTGGCCGCCTCGATGAGCGCCAGACACCGCTTGGCCAGTGCCGTGACCTCGGGCTTGGAAATCTGGTCGTCGGCCCCCACCGATTCGCCCTTGTGGCGCAGCTTGTCGGTGATCAGCGACGAGAACAGCACCACGGGCAGTTTCTTCAGCGCCGGGTCTTCCTTGACCTGCTTGCACAGGTTGTGGCCGTCCATGCTGGGCATCTCGATGTCGGAAACCAGCACCTGCACGTAGTCGGTGACGGGGCGCGCGTCCTGCTCGGCCTTGCGCTTGATTTCCACCAGCCGCTCCCATGCCTCGCGGCCGTTGTTCACGGCCTCCACCTCGAAGTTGGCCTTCTGCATCAGGTCCTTCAGCATTTCGCGGATCAGGCCCGAGTCGTCGGCGATGAGGGCGCGGTAGCGGGTGTTGGCCGACCAGTCCACGGCTTCGTCCAGGCGCAGCCCGAGTTGGGGGTTCAGGTCGGCCACGATCTTCTCCAGGTCCAGGATGAAGATGATCCGCCCCTCCAGCTTGACCACGCCGGTGATGGAATTGTTGGACAGCGCCGCCACGTACCTGTTCGGCGGTTCCACTTCCTCCCAGCTGATGCGGTGGATGCGGTTGACGCCGGAGACCATGAACGCCGTGGTCACGTTGTTGAATTCGGTGACGATGACCTTGGGCGGTTCGCTTTCGGTGCGTTGCTTGCCCAGCCACTGGCTGAGATCCACCAGCGGGATGATGTGCGAGCGCAGGTTGAACGCCCCCAGCACCGAGGGGTGCTGCACCTCGGGCAGGCCCGTGACCTTGGGCATGCGGATGATTTCCAGCACCTTGGCCACGTTGACCCCGTAGTAGCCCCGGTAGTTGGGCGTTGCGGGGTCGGTGGCGCTTTCCTCGAGGTGGAATTCCACGATCTCGAGTTCATTGGTCCCGGCTTCGAGCAGGATGTTGGTCTGGGACATGGTCCCCTCCGTTGGTGCGTCGCGTCTTTCGGTACGTGCGGGCGCCTGGCTTCCGCGGCGGGCTTCCGTCGCCTGCCCAGCCGGAACAGCCGGGACAATCGGGACAGTCGGGACAGTCGGGACAGTCGGGCATGCGGCTTGCCGGTTTCGCCGGGCGGAAACGCTTTGGAACAGGATTACAAGGATTCCAGAAACCGCTGCACGGCGTCAATAAGACTTTTCGGCGTGGATGCCCCCGCCGTTAGCCCAATGACTGATTTTTTTCGCAACTCGTCAACAGGAAGCTGGTCCACGGTTTCCACGTGCACGGTGAACACCCCCTGCGCGCGGGCCACGTCGGCCAGCCGCCGGGTGTTGCCGCTGTCGAAGCCGCCCACCACCACCATGGCCTGCACCCGCCGGGCAATGTCCACGGCCTCCTGCTGGCGCTTGCGGGTGGCGTCGCAGATGGTTTGCAGCACGGGGATGTCGCGGCCCAGGCGCTGGCGCAGCCAGGCCACCACGTCTTCGAAGGCCGCGCGGTCCTGGGTGGTCTGGGCGGCCAGGAAATAGTCCGTGTCGTCGCGCAGGGCCAGCCCCTTCAACTCGTCCAGCGAGCCGAAGACCATGGCCCCTTCATCGGCGTAGGAGAGCAGGCCGCGCACCTCCGGGTGGTCGGCCTCGCCGAACAGCAGCAGGGTACCGCCCCGGCCGCGTTCTTCCGCAATGCCCAACTGGGCGCGCTTGACCTTGGGGCAGGTGGCGTCCACCACCGAGGCGCCGGTGCCCTTCAGGGCCGCTTCCTCGGCAACGGGAATGCCGTGCGCGCGGATGACCACCCGCTGGCCGGGGGTGACCTGGGTGGTGTCGCGCAGGCAGCGCACCCCGCGCTGCTCGTAGTGGGCCATGACCTGCGGGTTGTGGATGATGGGGCCCAGGGTGGCGATGGGGGCGTTGTTTTCGGTCACTTCCCGGTCCAGCTTGCGCAGGGCCAGGCTGACCCCCATGCAGAAGCCCGCCGTGCGGGCGCGAACGATCTTCATGGCCGGGCATCTCCGTCGGGATTGGCAGTGGTCTGATCGGCGCTGCCGCCGTCTTCGGCGAACGCCTGCGGGGTAAGGTGGGTTTCCAGCAGTTCTTCCAGCAGGTCGCGGTCCAGGCACGAGGCCAGCCGGTTGCGCAACGCCCGCACGCCGGGAATGTGGCGTACGTAGCGCGGCACGAAGGTGCGCATCTTGAGCAGGGCGGTACGCTCGCCGGAGTGGGCCAGGGCCAGTTCCAGATGGCGGCGGATGAGCGTCTTCAGCCGGTCCGCGTCGGGCGGCGGGGGCTGGCCCCCGGCCAGCAGCGTCCGGTATTCGTCGAAGACGGCGGGGTTGTTCATGGCCCCCCGCGCGAACATCACCGTGGCCACGCCCGTCTCGCGCACGCAGCGCACCGCGTCCGCCGCCGTGAACAGGTCGCCGCTGGCGACGACCGGAATGGACAGCGCGGCCACAAGCTCGCGCAGGGCGCTCCAGCGCGCCTCGCCGCCAAAGCCCTGCCGCGCGAAGCGGGGGTGCAGGGTGATCCAGCCCGCGCCCGCGTCTTGCAGCCGCAGGGCCATTTCGCGCCAGGTTTCCTCACCCGCCTGCCAGCCCAGCCGCATCTTGAAGCCCACCCGGCCTTCCCCGGCCACCTCCACCATGGCGCGGGCCACGGCCAGGGCGTTGTCCATGTCGCGTGACATGGCCGAGCCGCAACCCGTCTTGACCACCTTGGGCACCGAGCACCCCATGTTCAGGTCGAACCAGCGAAAGCCCTGTTCCAGCAGCCCCGGCATGACCGTGCGCATGATGGCCGCGTCGGCCCCGAACAGTTGCAGGACGAGCGGTGCATCTTCAGGCGTGGAGGCCAGCAGGTCGCGGGTGCCGGGGCTGTAGTACAGCAGCCCCTTGGCGCTGACCATTTCGGTGCAGCAGGCCGCCGCCCCGTGCTCGCGGCACAGCAGGCGGAAG
This sequence comes from Desulfovibrio sp., assembly GCA_031287575.1. Lineage (GTDB taxonomy): Bacteria > Desulfobacterota > Desulfovibrionia > Desulfovibrionales > Desulfovibrionaceae > Cupidesulfovibrio. Next base: position 187,670 of record JAITSV010000034.1, on the reverse strand, counting down.
GGCAGGTCGGAATACCCGGCCAGGGGGGCCAGCCATGGGGCGTCGGCCCGCAGGGGCGGGGCAACGCCAAGATGGGGGGCGGGGGATGCGGTGTCGGTCATGCGGGGTGACGGGTTGGGGTGGTAGGTTCGTGGTGAACGGGGGCGGGGTGGAAAGCCGGGAATCGGGAAGGGGTTTTGTACGCTGTCAACGGACGGGGGGCAACGCCCCCTGTCCGAGGCTGTAGACAAACGCAGTTTGTCGGCAGCCCGCCATGCAGGCGCAGGCGGCATTCACTGCCGCCGTACGACGCCGGAGTGGGCGTGCCTTTGCAAATCGCGCCGCAGGCGGGTTTGCCATCAGCCCGAGTCGGGGGGCAACGCCCCCCGCACCCCCCGGAAAATGACGGGAAAATAGTGGCCAAGGCGGGCACATGCCGGAATACGGTGCTCCCCTGAAAGGGTTTGCAAAGGGACGCGGTCCCTTTGCCGGTGGGGTCCGGGGAGGCGGAGCCTTCCCGGAGGGACGTTGCCGATACCCCGGTGTCAGGTAAGCAGGCCGGGGCCGCCGTGCAAGGTGGCCAGCAGCAGCCCCAGCGGATCGGACGGCCCGGCGGGCAGGGGGCCGGTGGACAGCAGGGCCGTCTCCATGGGGCCAATGGCTTGCGCCTGGCCCGCGAGCGGTTCCAGCAGCGCATCGAGATTGTTCGGATGCTCCGCCATGACCCGGAAGGCCAGGCGGGCCGGGTCCGTTGGCGTGGCGTGGCGCAGCAGGCCATGCAGCAGGAAGCGCCCCGGCGGGGAAAGGAACGACGTGCCACCGGCGCAGCTGTCCGGCGCGTCGGCGGCACACGGCGGGGCGATCACCCCGCCCAGCAGGATGCGGGTCAGCCCGCCGGCCGTGGCATTCGGTGGCGGCGGCAGTATCGCGCAGTCCAGGGCGCGGGCCGTGGGGCACAGCCATGGCAGGTGCAGCAGCACAACGCCGGGGTGCGCCGCGCGCAGCACGGGCAGCAGGGCCAGCCGGGCGCGCTGGCAGGCCAGGAACAGCCCTGCGGTTTCCGCGTCATCGTGTACGGGGGCCACGTGCGCGGCAAAGGCCGCATGGCGTGCGGCGGCGGTGGCGGTAGTGGAGGGGCTGGGAGCGGCCCGCTCCAAAGCGTCGGCATGCCCGGTCCCCGTGGTCGATTCGGTCCCCGCCGCCCACTCCGCGAACAGCGTGTCGGCAAGCCGGGCGTCCAGCCGGTCGCGCGCGGCGGCGTAGTCCGCCGCCAGCCGGGCGGGCGAGGGGGGCACCACGGCAGCGCCGTCGCCTTCCGCCAGCAGACGCAGCACGATGTCCGGCTCCGTGCGTTCCACCCGGAACAGCAATTCCGTGCCGGGCTGGGGAAAGGCGGGCATGGAGGCCAGCAGGGTCTGCCCTTCGATGTCGGCCCAGCCCAATCCGCCAGCGCTGGCTCCCGGCCCGGCAAAGGTCGCCGACTGCGCCGCCGGGCGCAGGAACACGCCGCGCACCGTGTCGCCGGGCCGATGGGCCCGCCGGAAGCGCGCCGCGCGTTCCGGGTCGTGCCCGGCACCCTGCCGGTCGCCCAGGCCGCCGGACAGCCCGGCGGAGTCGGTGCCGGAGGTGTGGCGGATGCGTTCGCTCATGCCTGGGCGTCCCCGCCGGGGCGGTGAGGCCCGGCGCCGGTATTTGCCCTGGCGCCAGTGTCCGATGTGGCACCAGCATCCGCCATGACTGCGGGAACCGCCGCGCCCTCCGACCCCTCGCCCGTGCCGCTCGTCGCATCGGCGCCGCCACTACCCCCGGCGTGATGTTCGCGGCGGCAACGGCCTTCGTTGGACTGCTTGCAGGCGTCGCACACCGCGCCCTTGAGGTAGCGGCGGTAGCACAGGGCCAGCGCGTCGGTCAGGGTTTCCGCCATGTTGTCCGCGCCCAGTTGCGGCACAAGGCCCGACCGCTCGAACACCGCCCGCACGGCGGGCTTCACCCCGCTCAGCACCAGGGCCACCCCGCGCCGCTGGCACTTGCGCAGAAACTGCTGGAAGGCGTGCACGCCCGTGGCGTCCACCCAGTGCACCTGGCGCAGGTGCAGGATCACCGCGCGGTGGCCGAAATCCTCGTATTCGTACAGCCGCTGTTCCAGTTCGTCCACGGCCCCGAAGAACAGCGTGCCCTCTATGGAGTACACGGCCAGGTTGGGGCAGCACGGCCCGGCGGGCAGCCCCTGCAATTCCGGACTGTCGCAGGTGTCCATGCGCGACACCAGCGGATGCGACACCTTGCGCAGGAACAGCACCAGCGACAGCAGCACCCCCACGAACACGGCCTTTTCCAGGTCCAGCAGCAGGGTGGCGGCAAAGGTGGCCAGCAGCACCGTGCGGTCGGCGCGGGTGGCCTTCAGCGCCAGGGCGATGCCGTGTTTGTCGATCATGCCCCAGGCGATGATCATCAGGATGCCCGCCAGCGCGGCGATGGGGATGTACGCGGCCAGCGGGGCCAGCAGCAGCACCGCCAGCAGGGTGATCACCCCGGAAAGCGCCCCGGCGAAGCGGGTGCGCGCCCCGGCCACGAAATTGACGGCGCTGCGGGTGAACGAGCCGCTGCCCGGAATGCCGGAAAAGAACCCGGCGGCAATGTTGGCCAGCCCCTGGGCCACGAATTCGCGGCTGCCGTCCACCTGTTCGCCCCGCGCGCCCGCCAGGGTCTTGGCGATGGACAGCGCCTCCACCACGCCCAGCAGGGCGATGGCCAGGGCGGGCATGAACAGGTCGCGCATCACCTGCGCGTCGGGCGCGGGCGGCAGCGAAAAGGGCGGCAGGCCGGCGGGGATGGCCCCCACCACCTTCACCCCGTGCGCGCCAAGGTCCAGCGCCCACGCTGCCACGCCCGACGCTGCCACGGCCAGGAACGCGGCGGGCAGGCGGCGGTGCACCCGCGCGATGCCCAGCGCCACGGCCATGGCGAACAGCCCCGTGCCCAGTGCCCACGGGTTGGTCCGGGGCAGATGGCGCAGGGTGGAAAAGACCAGTTCGACAAAGGTGGGCGCGTTCCCGATGCTGACGCCCAGCAGGTTCTTCAATTGCCCCACGGCGATGAGCACCGCCGCCCCGGCGGTGAAGCCCACCATCACCGAATGGGAGATGAAGTGCACCAGCTCGCCCAGCCGGGCCAGCCCCATGACCACCTGCAACAGCCCGGCCAGGATGGCCACGCCGAACACGTAGGCCATGCGCGTTTCTTCCGGCAGGGCGGACAGGGGCACCCCGTTGACCACGGTTTCGGCCATGGTGGCGAAGAGCAGCATGGCGATGGCGTTGGTGGGACCGGCGACGAGGTAGCGCGATGCCCCCCACAGCGCGGCCACGATCACCGGCACGATGGCCGCGTACAGCCCGTATTTGGGATGCACTCCGGCAATGACCGCATAGGCCATGGACTGCGGCAGGGCCACCACGGCCACGGTCAGCGCGGCCAGCACGTCCGCCCGCAGCGCCTGCATGGAATAGCCGCGCAGGCTTTCCACGAAGGGCAGGGCGGCGCACAGCAGCTTGTCGCCCAGGCCGCGCGGGGGCACCGGGCAGGCCGGGCCGCCGGGAGGGGGCGTCGGGCCAGACGGGCCAGACGGGGGCGGCGGCGGGGCAGGGGTATCTGGGGTATCGGGATCTGGTGTGTCGGGCATGGTCTCACCGTGGGGCTTGGGCGCACCCCCGCCGGAATGCATGGGGGGCCGGGCATGCCCACAGGATGCCTCCGAAGGGGCCGTGTGTCCAGCGCGGTTGCCGGAAACGGGGCGTGGCGCGGCGGGGGCTGCCGCGACGGATTTTTGGCCATGGCCCGCTCCAAAGCCGTCCCGTGACCGTGCCGTGCGCGCCGCCGCGTCTTCCTCCGGTACCTTCCGCAACAGCCGGGGCCTTGCGGCCCAAGGCCGCCCGCCGTCCGGCCGGGCGGCATGGCCCGCATCTTGCTGTGCCGCGCGCATGGATATCTTCGCCTTCGACACCGCCGCCATGCTCAGCTTCGTGCTCACCTTCATGCGGGTGAGCCTGGTGCTGTTCCTGCTGCCCTTCTTCGGGGGCGAGGCGGCGCCCATGCAGGTCAAGGTGGCGCTGTGCATGGTGTTCACCCTGGCGCTGTGGCCGCACGTGTCCCTGCCGGGCGGGCAGATGCCCACGCACCCCTTTTCGCTCATCGTGCTGCTGGCGGGCGAACTGATCATGGGCCTGATGCTGGGCATGACCGTGCACTTCCTGTTCGCGGGCATCCAGACCGGCGGGCAGTTGCTGGCCACCCAGATGGGTTTCACCATGATCACCCTGGCCGACCCGCTGACCGGGGCCAGCGTCAGCATCACCTCGCACCTGCTGTACATGGTGGCCATGCTCAGCTTTCTGGTGCTGGACGGGCACCTGTACATGCTGCGGGCCTTCGTGCGCACCTTCGAACTGGTGCCAGCGGGCGGCCTGTTGCTTACCCCCCCGCTGGTGAAGGAAATCATCGCCCTGTCCGGTTCCATGTTCGTGCTGGCCGCCAAGATCGCCGCGCCGGTGCTGGTCTCGCTGTTTCTGGTGGAGCTGGCCCTGGCGCTCATGGCCCGCGCCGCCCCGCAGATGAACCTGCTGATGATCGGCTTTCCGCTCAAGATCGCCGTGGGCTTCTTCTTCATCGGCATGCTGTTCACCATCATGGCCGACAAGATCCGCGAATTCATCGTGGGCATGGACCCCATGATGCTGCACCTGTTGCAGGCCGCCAGCCCCCTGCTGAACCGTTGAACCGCTGACCACCCACCGTCCGCCCCCCCCTCCATTCCGGGGCGGGCGCGGACGGAACCCTGACGGAGGGCTGCCATGGCGCAGCGCGATCCGAGCAAGACAGAAAAAGCGACGCCGAAACGGCGCAAGAAGGCGCGCGGCAAGGGCAATGTCCCCAAGTCGCAGGAACTCACCAAGGCCCTGACCATTCTGGCTGGTTCGGTGGGCCTTTTGTTCTACATCGACTTCCTGGCCAAGGACATGCAGACCCTGTTCCGGCATTTCCTGGGCAACGCCTTCGGCTTCAATCCCAACCAGCAGAACGTCATCAAGCTGCTCATGTGGCTGGCCGGAGAACTGGCGGCCATGCTGCTGCCCATCATGCTGTTCATCGGGTTCACGGCGTGGCTGGTGCTGCGGTTGCAGGTGGGCAAGCTGTGGACCACCGAGGTCTTCAAGTTCAACTGGGCGCGTTTCAATATCCTTGCGGCGCTGAAGCGCATGTTCATCTCGCCCGAAACGTTCGTGCGCCTGGGCAAGAGCCTGTTGCAGGCCCTGTTCATCGGTGTTGCGCCGTACATCATCATCCGGCGCGAGATGCACAACTTTCTGCCCCTGTACTACTCCGATGCCCAGGGAATCAGCGCGTACATGCTCAAAACCGGGTGGGACATGGTGCGCTACGCCCTGGTGCCCATGTTCATCATAGCCATCGCGGACTTCTGGTACACCCGCTGGAGCTATGAGGAAAACCTGAAGATGACCAAGGACGAAACCAAGGACGAACGCAAGCAGGCCGAGGGCGACCCGGTGGTGCGCGCCCAGCAGCGCCGCAAGATGATGCAGATGATGGCCAAGCGCATGCTCCAGGACGTGCCCAAGGCCGACGTGGTCATCACCAACCCCACCCACTTCGCCATCGCCCTGCGCTACGACGCCACCGAGGCCCCCGCGCCCATCGTGCTGGCCAAGGGCGCGGACAACATGGCCCAGAAGATCAAGGAAGTGGCCCGCGAGCACGGCGTGCCCATCCGCGAGAACAAGCCGCTGGCACAGGCTTTGTATAAAGCGGTGGAAGTCGGCGACATGATTCCCGCCGAACTGTTCCAGGCCGTGGCCACCGTGCTGGCCAGCCTGTGGAAATTCAAGGCGGGGCGCGCATCGTAGCCCCCGCGCGGCGAACCTGAAGAGAAACCCGGACCGCTCCGGAAGGTGTCAAGAACATGGCTGCCAAACCAGGATACGCCCCCAAGATCGACTACCAGCGCTTCGCCAAGCAGGGCGACATGCTGCTGGCGGGCGGCGTCGTCACGATCCTGTTCGTGATGCTGGTGCCGCTGCCCACGTTCTTCCTGGACATGCTGCTTTCGCTCAGCATCTCGCTTTCGCTGGTGATCCTGGTCACCTCCATGTTCATGCTCTCGCCGCTGGAATTTTCCATCTTCCCGTCGTTGCTGCTGGTCACCACCCTGCTGCGCCTGGCGCTCAACGTGGCCTCCACCCGCCTCATCCTGCTGCACGGCGACGAAGGCACCGGCGCCGCGGGCCAGGTCATCCAGGCCTTCGGCGAATTCGTGGTGGGCGGCAACTACGTCATCGGCGCGGTCATCTTCATGATCCTGTTCATCCTGAACAAGATCGTCATCACCGCGGGCACCACGCGCATCGCCGAAGTGGCCGCGCGCTTCACCCTGGACGCCATGCCCGGCAAGCAGATGGCCATCGAGGCCGACCTGAACGCCGGGCTCATCGACGAGGAAGAAGCCACCGCCCGCCGCACCAACATCCGCAAGGAAGCCGACTTCTACGGCGCCATGGACGGTGCGGGCAAGTTCGTGCAGGGGGACGTGAACGCGGGCATGTTCATCACGATTATCAACATAATCGGCGGCATCCTGCTTGGCGTGTTCCAGAAGGACATGGAGTGGCGCGACGCGCTGACCACCTACACCCTGCTGACCATCGGCGACGGCCTGGTGGCCACCATTCCCTCCATCATCGTCTCCACGGCGGCGGGCCTCATCGTGTCGCGCGCGGCGGCGGAAGCGAAGATGGGCGAGGAATTCGTGGGCCAGCTGTCCTACAACTCGCGCGCGCTCAAGCTGGTGTCCGGCGTGCTGGTGCTGTTCGCCCTGGTGCCCGGCCTGCCCACGTTGCCCTTCCTGACCTTTGGCGTGGGCCTGTACGGCGTGTCGCGCCTGGTGGCCGACAGGCAGGACACGGAGGCCGCCGCCGAAGCCAAGGGCGGCAAGGGTGCCAAGGGCAAGAAGAAGGGCGATTCGCTGGATACGCCGGAAGAAGTGCAGACCCTGCTGCCCCTCGACACCCTGGAGTTGGAAGTGGGCTACGGCCTGATCCCCCTGGTGGACGAGGACCAGAACGGCAACCTGCTCTCGCGCATCCGCTCCATCCGCCGCCAGTTCGCCCTGGACATGGGCGTGGTGGTGCCCTCGCTGCACCTGCGCGACAACCTGCAACTGAAGCCCGGCCAGTACTGCGTGCTGGTCAAGGGCAACCAGGTGGCCTCGGCGGAAATCCTCGTGGACCACTACCTGGCCATGGACCCGGGCAACGCCAAGCACCGCATCCGGGGCATCGAAACGCGCGAGCCGGCCTTCAACCTGCCCGCCCTGTGGATACCCGAATCGCAGAAGGAAGAAGCCATGCTGGCGGGCTATACCGTGGTCGATCCCTCCACGGTCATCGCCACCCACCTCACCGAGGTGTTCAAGCGCCACCTGGGCGACTTCCTGGGCCGCCAGGAAGTGCAGGGCCTGCTGGACAACCTGGCCAAGCACGCGCCGAAGGCCGTGGAAGAGCTGGTGCCCGGCATCCTGCCGCTGGGCACGGTGCAGAAGGTGCTGCAGAACCTGGTGCGCGAAAACGTTTCCATCCGCGACCTGCTGACCATCGCGGAAACCCTGGCCGACTACGGCCCGGCGGTGAAGAACGCCGACACCCTGACCGAATACGTGCGCGAGCGCCTGGCCCGCTCCATCGTCAAGCAGTACATGGACAGCGAGGGCGGCCTGCCCATCGTCACCCTGGACCAGGCCGTGGAAAAGACCGTGCAGGAAGCCATCCGCCAGACCGACGGCGGCAACTACCTGGCGCTCAACCCCGGCATTGCCCAGCGGCTCATCCAGCGCGTGAACAACGCGGTGGAGCGCGCCGTGAACACCGACGGGCAGCCGGTCATCCTGGCCTCGCCCGTGGCCCGGCCCCATCTGGCCCAGTTGCTGATGCGCTTTCTTCCCAACGTGGCCGTGATTTCGCAGGCCGAGATTCCTTCGGACATCCGGTTGCAGTCCGTGGGGAGTGTGGCTTTTGACTAGGTGGGCGGTGCCGTCAGCGCCGAGAGCATTTTTCTGCAACGGTTACAACTTCAAGGTCGAAATGCTCTGATGCAGATCAAGACGTACACAGGCCGGAACGCGACGGCGGTGCTGGCGAAGATCAAGGCCGAACTCGGCCCGGACGCGGTCATCCTGTCCTCGCGCGAATGCCGCGAGGGCGACCGCACGTGGCACGAGATGAGCGTGGGCATCGAGCATGCGGCCGCGCCCGGCGTTGCCGCCGGTTTTGCCGGTTCTGCCGCGCCTGGCGGCCCCGGCGGTGCCATTCCCCCCGGCTGGGAGGAATGGCACCGCGAATGGAGCCAGATGAAGGAGCACCTGTTCGCGCTGATGAAGCCCGCCCTGCGCATGGAAGACCTTACTCCCCGCCAGCGCGTGGCCCTGGAATACCTGACGCGCGAAGGCGTGGACGACGGCGTGGCCATGACCTTGCACCGCAGGCTGGCGGCCGATTCCGGCGCCTCGGTGCTGGAAGCCCTGGCCGACATCGTGCCCGTGCGCGGCTGGGGCCTTGCGGCATGGCCGCAGCGGGCCCACGTGTTCGCCGGGCCGTTCGGTGCGGGCAAGACCACGGCCATGCTGCGCATGGCGCTGGCCCTGCGCCGCGAAAAGCCGGACCTGAAGATCGTGCTGGTCAACGCCGACTGCGGGCGCGGCCATGGCCGCCTGCTGCTGCAACACTACGCGGAACTTTCCAACCTTGTGTACCGCGAGGCCTCCACCGCCGCCGAATTCGCGGCCATCCTGCGCGAATGCCCCGATGCGGGCCGCATCCTGGTGGACCTGCCCGGCGTCGCGCGTGATGGCAGCCTGGCCCGCCAGTTGGCGATCCTGGGACTTTCGGGAGCAGGGGCGGGAGCAGGAGCGGGCAGCGGCGTTGCCGTGCACCTGGTGCTGCCGCCGCATCACGGCCCGACCCAGATGGCCGCGCTGCTGGCGCGCTATGCCTTCGAGGGGACGGGCAGCCTTGTCTGGACGAAGCTGGACGAAGCCTGTACCTTCGGGGCATTGGTGAACGTGGCGGCGGCGTGCGGCCTGCCCGTGTCGGCCCTTTCCTACGGCCCCGGCATGCGCAATTCGCTGGTTGCCGCAAGCGATGCGGCGTTGTGGCGCCTGCTGTTCAAGCGGCAACTGCCCGGCGAGGTCCAGGGACCTGTTCCGGCGCAGGCCGAGCCCCGGCCTTCGGTCCGGCCTCCTGGGCAAACCGGGGGCCAGACGGCCATCAGGTCCGGCAGCCTCCGGTCGGAAGGTGTCCGGCCGGAAGGTGCCCGGACAGACGGAATACGGCCAGGCGGCATTTCGGCGAACGCCCGGTCCCTGGCCGGCGCAAGGCCCTGAACCATGGTCCCGGCCCGACGGCAGCCCCGGACGGCGGGCCCGACGGCACACGGCATCCACGGGCGACCGCGCCAGGCGCGCCCGGCACCGCACGCACCCACTGGAGCTTGCATCGAATGAGCCCCGATCTTCCCCTGGTATTCTCCGTCACCTCCGGCAAGGGTGGCGTCGGCAAGACCAACATCGCCGCCAACCTGGCCTGCTGCCTCGCGCAGGAGGGCAAGCGCGTGGTCCTGCTGGACGCGGACCTCGGCCTTGCCAACGTGGACGTGGTGCTGGGCATGACCCCGCAGCTGAACCTGTTCCACCTGTTCCACGAAGGCGTCGACCTTTCCGAGATACTCTGCGAAACGCCCTACGGCTTCCGCATCCTGCCCGCCTCGTCGGGCATGAGTGAAATGCTGTCGCTCTCCACCGGCCAGAAGCTGGAACTGCTGGAAGCCATGGACGCGCTGGAAGGCGCGGTGGACTACCTGATCGTGGACACCGGCGCGGGCATCAACGACAACGTGCTGTATTTCAACCTGGCGGCCCAGGAGCGGCTGGTGGTGCTGACCCCCGAGCCCACGTCGCTCACCGACGCCTACGCCCTGATCAAGGTGATGAAGCTCAACCACGGGGTGGAGCATTTCAAGGTACTGGTGAACATGGTGCCCGACGCGCAGACCGCGCGCGACATGTTCACCCGGCTGTACAAGGCCTGCGACCATTTTCTTTCCGGCGTGTCGCTGGACCTCGCGGGGTTTGTCCCGCGCGACCCGGCGGTGCGCAAGGCAGTGGTGAACCAGCGACCCTTCTGCGTCATGGCGCCGGACAGCCCGGCCTGCGCGGCGGTGCGCGAGGTGGCCCGGACGGTACAAACGTGGGACGTGGCGGCGAGCCTCGATGGAAACATCAAGTTCTTCTGGAAAAAGCTCCTCTTCCGGCACTAACCCCTGGGAGGCGCTGGAATCGGGAGCGGTCGCCTGGGGCGACTTCCCGCGCGCCGACCAGGAACGGATAGTCCGGCACTACGCACCCAAGGTGCGGTTCCTGGCCTTGCGCCTGAAGGCCAAGCTGCCCCGCAACGTGGAGCTGAACGAGCTGATCAGCGCGGGCACCCTGGGCCTCATGGAGGCGCTGGGCAAGTTCCGGCCGCAGCTTGGCATCCGCTTCGAGACGTATGCCGAAAGCCGTATCCGGGGCGCCATGCTGGACGAACTGCGGCGGCTGGACTGGTTTCCGCGCAGCCTGCGGCAACGGGTGCGGCAGCTGGACGAGGCAATCCAGCGTATCGAGCACGAAAAGGGACGCCACCCCACCGAGGCGGAATTGCAGGACGCCACGGGACTGGACCAGAAGGATGTACGGCTGGGGCTGGAGGCGTTGCAGAACCAGTTGTGCCTCTCGCTCGACGCCATACAGGACTCGCTGGCGCCAGATGCTGCCGTGCAGGGAGATGGCGAACCGTTCCAGACAACGGCAACGCAGGAACTCATAGAGCGGGTGGCGGGGCTGATCGACGAATTGACACCCCGAGAGAAGCTGGTATTGTCGTTATATTATAGCGACGAGCTGAACATGCGCGAAACAGCCGAGGTCATGGGCATCACCGAGGGACGCGTCTCGCAGCTGCACTCCCAGGCGCTCAACAGGCTGCGCAAGGAATTCAGGAACCACTACGGAGAACACGGCACCGTCTGACTGCGGCGTCCGTTGGCCAGGAGTACGCACAATGCCCTACGACACCAATATGCGTGTCCTCGTGGTGGACGACTTTTCCACCATGCGTCGCATCATCAAGAACATCCTGCGCCAGCTGGGGTTCACCAACGTGGTCGAGGCCGACGACGGCACCACCGCGTGGGAGATCCTGAACAAGGACCGCATCGAGTTCGTCATCTCCGACTGGAACATGCCCAAGATGACCGGCATCGAGCTGCTGCGCAAGGTGCGCGCCAGCGAGGAGTTCGCCGACATGCCCTTCCTGATGGTGACGGCCGAAGCCCAGCAGGAAAACGTCATCGAAGCGGTGCAGGCCAGGGTGTCCAACTACATCGTCAAGCCCTTCACCGCAGAGACCATGAAGCAGAAGATCGACAAGATCTTCCCGTAGACCGTCATTTCCTGCGGGCGCGGGGCCGCCATCCGGCGGGCTTGCGCCCGTTTGCCGTGCAGGGCAGCCCCGCGCCGTGCCGCATGCCGCCCACCTTCCCGCAGGCAGGCCCGCCGCTCCGGACCCCCCGGAGGTCACGAAACCAGCCGACACGGCGTCTTCCCATGCCGGTGTTCCCCGGCCGGGTCTGATCCGGACGCCCGTTACCCCGGCGCCCCGGCGAGGGCCGTGCGAGGGACCAGACCATGCTGTTCATGCCCATCGTCACCGCCGCCGTTCCCGACTCCCCCGCCGCGCAGGGGGTGGACGGCCTGTTGTCCGACGAGGAGGGCAAGGCGGAACTGGACGCCGGGCAGCTGGATGTCGACTCGCTGGGCCCCCCGGTGGAAGACAAGGTCGAGCTGGACCTCGAAGACGCCCCCTTTCTGCTGCCGGAAGAGGAAAAGGCTCCCCCCCCGCCGCCCCCCGCCGCACAGGCACTTTCGCTGTCGCCCGAGGGTGACGCTTCCAAGAAGAAGAAATTCAGCCTCGACCTTTCCGGGCTGCTGGCCAACAAGAAGCTGCTGATCATCGTGGCGGCCGTGCTGGTGCTGCTGCTGGTGGGCGGCGGTGCCGCGTGGTTCCTGACCCGCAAGAAGGACGCACCGCCCCCCGCGGCCCCAGATCCCACCGTCCAGAAGATCGTGGTGCCCCAGCAGGCCGCGCCGCCCCCGTCGGAACCGGCCAAACCCGCCCAGACCATCCTGAGCTGGGAACCGTTCTGGGTGGAGCAGAAGGACGCCAAGGGCAGCATCCGTTTCCTGGTCGTCAAATTCTCGGCGCCCACGGAAAACCAGAAGCTGGTGTTCGAGGCGCAGGCCAAGAAGGTGGTCATCCGCGACGCCGTGTACTACTATCTGAAGAACAAGTCGCTGACCTACCTCACCGATGCGGCCAATGCCGAAACGCTGAAGAAGGACATCCTGGCCATCATGAACGAATACCTCAGCATCGGTAAGCTTGAGGATTTGTTGATAGAAAACTACCTGGTAAAGTAAGGGACGCCCCCCCGGCACATCGGTCCGGCCATTCCGGAGAATCCGGTGCGCCAGAGCTCGCCGCCCCCGCCGACAGCCGACCCGCCCCGGCAGCGGGTTTCGCCGTCAGCCGCCGCCACCCCTCGCAGGTGCGTCGCGCGGGGCACCATGCGGCGATGGAGGACCCGCCGTGTCCGTCGACCCGACGCTTCCCGTCGTCATCGCCCAGATGGGCCACGCCGAACGCGTGGTCCACGAGGCGCAGGCACACCCGGAAATGGCCCAGGCTGCCGCCCAGCAGGCCGCGGCCCAGGCGTTGCAGCACGACCGTTCGCAGGTCCAGAAGACCGGCGAAAGCGGCAAGTCCGAGATGGTGGACGAGCGCGAACGCAACCGCCAGCGGCGGCGCGCCCTGCTGCTGGCCCGGCGCAAGGCCCACGCCGTGCAAGGGGAAGAGGACGAAACCCCCGACTCCGACGACGACCCTTGGTCCGGCAACATCCTGAACATCAAGGTTTGACTGGCTCACGCGGGTCTGACTGGCTCACGCGGGTCTGGCAGGCGCGCTCGGATCTGGCAGACCAACGCGGGCATGGCCGGACCCCGCGCGGCAACCCGAACCGGAATACCCATGACCGTATCCCTGTGGCTCATCATTCTCGTCAGCGTGGTGGAAGTGGCGCTGCTCGGCGTGTTGCTGGTGTTTTTCCTGCGGCTGCGCCGGTCGGAGGCGCTGCTCAACCGCCTGCAGGCCAACCAGACCCAATTGCTGGAGCGGCTGCGCCAGAACGCGGAGCTTGAGCAGGAACTGGTGGCCACCTTCGCCCAGCGCCAGGAACAGCTGCGCCACCTGGACCAGCGGCTGGAAGAGCGGGCTCAGGCCCTGCGCCGCCTGCTGGAGCAGGCAGAGGGTATCAGCCGCTCGCCGCAGTTCCTGCGCGAGGTGATCCTGAACGGCCACCGCAAGGGGCGCAGCCTGGACCAGATCGCCCGCTCCACCGGACTGTCGGTGGACGAGGTGGAGCTGATTTTGGCCCAGGCAGGATAGGCCGACCTCAGCCGCGCTTCCGGGGGCGCTCCCTGCGCCGCCGGGTTTCCTCCTCTTTCCTCCGGCCATCCGTGCCAGGCATCACGAGCCCCCAAGCGTCACGCAGGCCCCCCGCCGGATTCCGGCGGGGGGCCTGCGTGTTTCGGAGTACAGCGTGTTCAAGAAAAAATAATTAATTATAGCAGATTATTATAACACAAAAAAGCGGTGATGAACGGAATGACATGTATTGTTGTTGACAGTCTTGCATAAGACATCATACACATGTTTCCAACAACGCTCCCCAAGGAGGAATTCCATGTCGATTCAATTTCTGGTGCACGAAGACGGCGATTCCGTCGGCGTCGTGGCTGTTGAAGGCGTCAAGGCCGGTCAGGACCTGACCGGGTGGGTGATGGCCGAGGACCGGACCATTACCTTCAAGGTGCGCAACGATATTCCCATCGGGCACAAGCTGGCCCTGAAGGACCTGTCCGTGGGTGACACCGTGATCAAGTACGGTACCGACATCGGCAAGGTCATCGCTCCCATCAAGCAGGGCGAACACCTGCACGTTCACAACGTCAAGACCAAGAGGTGGTAGTACAATGACCGCTAATACCTTCCTCGGCTACCGCCGCGAAAATGGCCGCGTGGGCGTGCGCAACCACGTGGTCATCCTGCCCCTGGACGACCTTTCCAACGCCGCGTCGGAAGCGGTGGCCAACAACGTCAAGGGCACCATGGCCCTGCCGCACCCCTATGGCCGCCTGCAGTTCGGTGAAGACCTGGAACTGCACTTCCGCACGCTGATCGGCGTGGGCAGCAACCCCAACGTGGCCGCCGTGGTGGTTATCGGCATCGAGCCGCAGTGGACCAGTCGCATCGTGGAAGGCATCGCCAAGACCGGCAAGCCGGTGGCGGGCTTCTCCATCGAGCAGAACGGCGACCACAACACCATCTGCAACGCCTCGCGCAAGGCCAAGGAATTCATGCACTGGGCCACCGAGCTGCAGCGCGTGGAGTGCCCGGTGAGCGACCTGTGGGTGTCCACCAAGTGCGGTGAATCCGACACCACCTCGGGCATCGCCTCCAACCCCACCGTGGGCAACGCCTTCGACAAGCTGTACGAAAAGGGCTGCACCCTGCTGTTCGGTGAAACCACCGAACTGACCGGCGGCGAGCACCTGGTGCTGGAACGCTGTGCCAACGACGAAGTGCGCAAGCAGTTCCAGTTCTTCTTCGACCGCTACGCGAAGCTTGTGGACGACCACAAGACCAGCGACCTTTCCGACTCGCAGCCCACCAAGGGCAACATCGAAGGCGGCCTGACCACCATCGAGGAAAAGGCCCTCGGCAACATCCAGAAGATCGGCCGCAAGGCTCCGGTCGTGGGTTGCCTGGACAAGGCCGAAGCCCCCACCGGCCCCGGCCTGTGGTTCATGGACTCCTCGTCGGCCGCCGCCGAAATGGTGACCCTGTGCGCCGCTGCCGGCTACGTGGTGCACCTGTTCCCCACCGGGCAGGGCAACGTCATCGGCAACCCCATCCTTCCCGTGGTGAAGCTGTGCGCCAACCCGCGCACCGTGCGCACCATGAGCGAGCACATCGACGTGGACGTGTCGGGCATCCTGCGCAAGGAGCTGACCATGGACGGCGCCGGCGACAAGCTGGTGGAAATGGCCATCCGTACCGCCAACGGCCGCAACACCGCCGCCGAAGTGCTGGGCCACCGCGAGTTCGTCCTTACCCGCCTGTACGAAAGCGCCTAGTCCGTACCTCCGCTCCCCTCGTGGACGGCCACGGGGGGAGCTTCTCCCTAGTGTCTGGGACTGTAGGTTTATAGGTCAACGAGCCCGGCCTCTTCCGGCCGGCAGGAGAAAGGCCATGAAGAACCGGTGCTACAGCCTCCGCAACGTTTTCGCCCTCGCGTTCCTGTGCGTCGCCATGCTCTGGACCGCGTCCGCCTCGGCGGAAGACAAGTTCCCCTCCAAGCAGCTTTCCTACGTGGTGACCTTCGATCCGGGCGGACAGTCCGACCGTGAAGCCCGCCGCCAGCAGAAGTACCTGCACCAGATCCTGGGCCAGCAGGTCGTGGTCGACTACGTCGTCGGCGGCGGCGGTGCCGTGGGCTGGAAGGAACTGGCCCGCGCCAAGCCCGACGGCTACAGCTTCTACACCATCAATACCCCGCACATCATCCTGCAACCCATGCAGCAGAACGTGGGCTACAAGACCGAGCAGATCGTGCCCGTGGCCATGTTCCAGAGCACGCCCCTCGGCCTCGCGGTGAATACCGACAGCCCCCTCAAGACGCTTGACGATCTGCTGGCCGCCGCCAAGAAGGACCCGGGCGGCGTGACCATCGGCGGCTCCGCGGCATTCTCCGGCCACCACATGGCCACCCTGCGCCTTGAAAAGCTGGCGGGCGTGAATTTCAGCTACGTGCCGTTCACCGGCTCGGCCCCCCAGATGACCGCCATCCTCGGCAACCACGTGGATGCCGTGTTCGCCAACTCCGACGACCTCGTGCGCTTCAAGGACAAGCTGCGCGTGCTGGCGTTCTCCACCGAGCAGCGCTTCCCGCACTTCCCCGATGCGCCGACCCTGAAGGAAAAGGGCTTCGACATGGTCGACTCCATCGACCGTGGCGTGGGCGTTCCCGTGAACACCCCGGCCGAAGCGGTGGCCACCCTTGAAAAGGCCTTCCTGGAAATCGCCAACAATCCGGAGATCCAGAAGGAAATGCGCGACCAGGGCTTCGTGCCCCTGTCCATGGGACATGACGCCAGCGTCGCGTACATCAAGAAGGTGACCGCCGAGTACACCGAACTGGCCAAGTCCATCAAAAAGTAACGCGTACACGGGGGGGCAGGGCCGGTAGTGCCTCCGGCCCTGCCCCCCTCGTGCATCCGAAGAGGGGGCATTCTATGCGGACACTCCGCTCTGCCGACATCGTGAGCGGCATCTTCATCTGCCTGTTGGGCATCGCCGTGGCCCTGGCCGCCATGAGCATCCCGGCGCTCATGGGCGAACGTCTGCCCGCCAAGGCGCTGCCGCTGCTGTGTGGCGTGCTGACCGCCGTGGGGGGCCTGCTGCTGGTCGTGCGGGCCATCACCTACAAGGGCGAGGAAATTCCCGTCGAGTGGCCCGACATGGAAGGCTGGCGCCACATAGGCGTCACCATGGTGGCCCTGGTGATATATGTCGCCGTCATCGAACTGCTGGGCCTGCCCGTTGCCAGCATGATCTTCGTCGCCGTTCTCGTGCCCTACCTCGGCATGAGCGTGCTTGCCGGGATACTGACTGGAATCGGTACCGCCGTGAGCATCTATCTCATGATCCACTACCTCTCGCTTAGTTTCCCGCTCGGCGTGCTGGGTGCATAGGAGAGTCCGCACATGTTCTTCTCATTCGACCTGTTGTTCCAGGGGTTCGCCATCGCCATGAGCCCCGAAAACATCATGTGGGCCTTCGTGGGCTGCTTCGTGGGCACCCTTGTCGGCGTGCTGCCCGGCATCGGCCCCTCCAGCGGCATCGCCATCCTGCTGCCGCTGACCACCTTCCTGCCGCCGACCCCCGCCATCATCATGCTGGCCGCCATCTACTACGGCGCCATGTACGGCGGGTCCACCACGGCCATCATGGTCAACATCCCCGGCGAAGCCTCGTCCGTGCCCACGGCGCTGGACGGCTTCGAGATGGCAAAACAGGGGAGGGCAGGCGCCGCACTTGCCATATCGGCCATATCATCGTTCGTGGCGGGCACGGTCAGCCTGCTGGGCCTGACCTTCTTCGCGCCCACCCTGGCCAGCTTCGCCCTGTACTTCGGCCCGCCCGAGTACTTCGCCCTGATGGTCATGGGCCTGTCCCTGGTGGTCAGCCTGGCCGGCAAGGCGCTGTTCAAGGGCCTTGTCAGCGCCATCCTGGGCCTCACCGCCGCCATGGTGGGCCAGAACCCGCTGACCGGCGTGGGCCGCCTGACCTTCGGCTCTGAAGACCTCATGGCCGGGGTCAACTTCATCAGCGTCATCATCGGCCTGTTCGCCCTGGGCGAAGTGTTCTGCAACGTCGAGCAGCGCATCACCTACATGCTCGACAACCGCAAGGTCGAATGGATGCCCAAGTGGGCCGACGTGTACCGCTGCCGCTGGGTCATGCTGCGCTCGTCCATCGTGGGCTTTTTCATGGGGCTTCTGCCCGGCTGTTCCCCCGCCGTGACCACCTTCGTGGCCTATGACATGGAAAAACGCCTGTCCAAGAACCCCGAAAGCTTCGGCAAGGGGGCCATCGAAGGCGTGGCCGCACCCGAAGGCGCCAACAACGCCACCTCCAGCGGCGGCTTCGTGCCCCTGCTGGCCTTCGGCCTGCCCACCGGCCCGGCCCTGGCGGTGCTGCTGGGCGGCCTGATGATGTACGGCCTGCAACCCGGCCCGCTGCTGTTCCAGTCCGACCCCACCTTCGTGTGGGCCATCATCGCCTCCATGTACGTGGGCAACCTGATCTGCCTGGTGCTCAACCTGCCGCTGGTGGGCATGTGGGCGCGCATCGCCCTCATTCCCTTCCCCGTGCTCGGGCCGCTGATCCTCGTGTTCGCGGTGCTCGGGGCATACAGCATCCGCTTCATGCTGTTCGACGTGTGGGTGACCCTGATCTTCGGCGTCGTCGGCTACCTGATGCGCAAGCTGAAGTTCCCCATGGCGCCCCTGGTGCTTGCCAGCGTGCTGGCCCAGATGCTGGAAACCTCGCTGTCGCAGTCCCTGCTCATGTCGCGCGGTTCGTGGAGCGTGTTCTTCACCCGCCCCATCGCCTGCGTGTTCATGGTGCTGTCCATCGGCTCGTTCGTGCGCGGCCTGTGGGCCCAGTACAAGAGCGGCGAGGCCGAGGCCCTTGCCGACGGCGACGATTAACCACCGCTCCTGAAACGCCCGGCGTGGCGCGCTGTACGTCACGCCGGGCGTCTTTTTCGCCGATCATTTTCAAGGAGAGAGTCAGATGATGGACGTCCTGTTTCCCGGCGGCATAGCCTTTACCTGGGAATTCTTAAGCGCGCTGCTCAGCATCGTGCTCATCGACCTTGTCCTTGCCGGGGACAACGCCGTGGTCATCGCGCTGGCGGTGCGCAACCTGCCCCATCGCCAGAAGATGATGGGGATCCTGCTCGGTTCCGGCGCGGCCGTGGTGCTGCGCATCATCCTTACCTTCTTCGCGGCCAAGCTGCTGGGCCTTGCCTACGTCAAGCTGGTGGGCGGCGCGCTGATCCTGTGGATAGCGGTCAAGCTGCTGATGGAAGGCGGCGGCGAGGAAAAGGACTGCCACGAGTGCAAGGGCCTGTTCGACGCCATGCTCACCATCGTGGTGGCCGACCTCGTCATGTCCACCGACAACATCCTGGCCGTGGCGGGCGCCTCCAAGGGCAGCCTTGGCCTGCTCATCTTCGGCCTGGCGCTCAGCATTCCCTTCGTGGTGTTCACCTCGAACCTGCTGTCCACGCTCATGGAACGCTATCCCATCATCATCACCATCGGTGCGGCGGTGCTGGGCAAGGTGGGGGGCGAGATGATCGTCACCGATCCGTTCATGCATTCGGTGCTGCCCCAGACCCCGGTGGTGGAATACGGCGCCATGATCCTGGGGGTCGCGCTCGTGCTGGCATACCCCCGCCTGCACCGTGCGGTGGTGCGCAACAGGGTTTCCGATGACGGCTGATGCGGCCCGGCGTGACGGGGACGCGATGCTGTTGGGCGTCCCCGCCGCCTTTCGTGCGCCCGATGCCCGGCGTGGGCCGTAGGCGCCTTCCGTTCCGCCCCCGTCGTGCGTGTTCCCGTGCTGGTACCGCGCGGCGGGGGTTCGGCCTTTTCGGGGCATCCCGTTGCGGCAACATTTCATGCGAGAGGTTTCGTTTCATGCGCATCGACCTGAAATACGGGCACGGCTACGTGCCCCTGGAATTGCCGGATTCCGCCCACGTGGACGTGTTCGAACCGAACCCCGTCGAGCCGCTGGCCGATCCTTTGGCGGCCCTGCACGCCGCCCTGGACGATCCGCTGGGCTGCCTGCGGCTGGAAGACCGGCCGGCACCGCGTTCCGTGGCCATCGCCGTGCCCGACGAAACGCGGCCCGTGCCGGTGCGGTTGCTGCTGCCGCCGCTGCTGGACAGACTGTTCGCGGCCTATCCGTCCCTGAAGCCGGAAGACGTGGTGATCGTGGTGGGCGGCGGTTTGCATCCCCCGGCGGACGAGGCCCAGCTGGCCCGCGTGCTGCCGGAGGATCTGCGCGGCTGCCGGGTGGTTGCCCATGACGCCGAGCACTCGGCGCTGGCGCGCTTCGGCGCCACCACGCGCGGCACCCCGGTGGAGGTCAATGCCGCCTACGGGGCGGCGGAACTGCGGCTGGTCATCGGCATGGTGGACGCGCACCAGTTCGTGGGCTTCACCGGCGGGGCCAAGGGCGTGGTCATCGGCTGCGCCTCTGCCGCCATGATCCAGGCCAACCACCGCCTGATGCGCGACCCGGCCGCCACCGTGGGCGCCATAGACACCAACCCCGTGCGCCTCGACCTGGACGAGGCCGGTGAACTGGCCGGGGTGTCCATGGCCGTCAACGTGGTGCTGGACGCGGCCAAGCGCCCGGTGGCCGTGCTGGCGGGCTGGCCGCCGCTGGTCATGCGCGCGGCGGCCAAGGTCACGGCGCAGGTGTACGGGCTGGCCTACGACAAGCCCTATGACATCGTCATCGCCTCGTGCGGCGGCACGCCCAAGGACATCTGCCTGTACCAGGCCCAGAAGGGGCTGAACACGGCGGTGCAGTGCGCCGCGCCCGGCGCGAAGGTGCTGCTGGTGGCCGAGTGCGGCCAGGGCATCGGCGACGAGGTGTATCACGACTACGTGCGGCGCTTCCCGTGCGCGCATTCGCTGAAGAAGGACTTCGAGTCCGGGGCGTTCCGCATGGGCGCGCACAAGGGCTTCCTGTTCGCGCGGGCCACCACCAGCTTCGAGGTGGTGGTGCATTCCGACCTGGACCAGGCCCGGCTGCGCGAATGCCTGCTGACGCCCGGCGACATGCAGGAAACCGTGAACACCTGGCTGGCGGGGATGCGGGACCCGCGCGTGGCCGTGGTGAAGAACGCCAACTCTTCGTTCTTTTACCGGAAATAGACACTTTGCCTGCCTCCTCCTGAGACGGCGGGCGGATTCCGCGCTGCGACCGGGTCGGTCCCGAAAGGGCCGTTACGGCAAGCCGGTCGCGAAAACGTCGAAACCGCAAGGTCCGGCGCTGCGGAGTCCGCCCGCCCCTACGGGCGACAGGGGCCCGGACTGCCCGGCGGGCTGCTCCGGGCCGCAAAGGGGCGCGGCGGTCGGCGCGTGTTTCCGGGGGCGTCCGGGGGCGTCCGGGGAACCCGGGATATCCGTGGAATCCGGGGAACCATGGCATTCGGGCCGGGCAAGACGACAGAAGCAGGGGACCTGTCCGGGGGGGGCAGCCAGGGCCGACAGGCGGCCTGCATGCATCGAACCTGCAACGCAAGGGGGCGGAACAGTCTCAGGCGGGGCCGGTCCGCGCGGACCGGTGACGCGCTCCGACGGCGGCCTGTTGGCTCCGGCGGGGCGTCGGCGGAACAGCAACTCCGGAGGGCAGCATGCTTCTGAAGACCAAGCTTTATCTGGGTTTTCTGGCCGTACTCCTGCTGACGGTCGTCGTCGGCGGCATCGGGTGGCGGGGAATGCACGACATGGTCAGATATGGCGGGTACGCCACGGCCATCGAAACGGGCATGCGCCAGATGTCTTCGGCCGAGGCGTCCATGGGACGCTACATGCTGCTCGGCGAGGAAGCACAGACCGACGTTACCGACCAGCACCTCGACGGCGCACTGGCCATCGTCACCGGTGTCATGGGCACCCTGAGCGAAGAGTGGGCCGCCGCCGACGGCAAGGCCCTGGTGGAGAACCTGGAAAAGTTCAAGACGGCCTTCGGGCAGCTGGTTTCCTCCACCCAGGAAATTTCGGTCATGCGCGAGGGGCTGACCCGCAATGCGGAGGCGGTGCAGGCCGCCGCCGCCAAGCTGGAGGAAACGCTTTCCGCCTCCATGCAGGCGGCGCCGGATGCGGCCCGCTTTGGCCGTTACCGGCACCTGGCCGCGGCCATGGAAGGCTTCGGCGCCGTGCGGGTGCACGCGGGGCAGTTTCTGGTGCAGCCGGACAAGGATCTGCGCCGCAAGGTGAACCGCAACCTGTTCGAAGTGCGCAAGCAGCTGGAACTGGCCGGGGAAGGCCAGAGCGACCCGGCCGTGGTCGAGGCCCTGGGGCAGTTGCAGGGGCTGCTGAACGAGTACAGCATGGCCTTCGGCCTGTGCGCGGGCACCATGCAGGCGCGCTTTGCCGCGCTGGAGCAGCAGCGCCAGGTGCTGGAGGCGGCCCAGGCGGCAGCCGGAGAGTCCATGGCCCACGCCGGAGAGGCTCTGGCCGCCGCGTCCCGAACGGCCACGTGGCTTCTGGCCGGGGTGGCCCTGGCGGCGACGTGCGTCGGCACGGTCATCGCCTGTGTCCTGCCGCGCGGCACCATGCGTCAACTCGGCAAGGACCCCGGCGAACTGGCCGACATCGCCCGGCGGGTCACCGAGGGCGACTACGCCATCGACGACGGCAGCCCCCACGTCGGCGTATACGGCCACATCGTGGACATGGTGGAATCTCTGAAAGCCCACCTTGCCAGCGCCGAAGAGGAATCGCAGCGCGCGCGGGAGGAATCGGAGCGGGCACGGCTGGCCATGCAGCAGGCGGACGAGGCCCGCACGGGGGTGGAAGCGGCCAACCGGACCATGCTATCCGTGGCGGACGAGGCCCACGCCATTTCCGCGCGCATCGCCGCCGCTGCGGAAGAACTGGCCGCCCAGGCCGAACAGGTGGGTGCCGGGGCGGAGGTGCAGCAGCAGCGCATGGCCGAAACCCTGTCTGCCATCACCCAGATGAACGGGGCCGTGGCAGAGGTGGCCGCCAGCGCCGCCGCCACCAGCCGCAACTCCGACGATTCGCGCCGCAACGCGGAAGAAGGGGCGCAGGTGGTGGCCCGTACCGTCACCGCCATCGAGAAGGTTGCGGCGGGATCGGACACGGTGCGCCGCAACATGCAGGAACTGGGCGTGAAGGCAGAGGCCATCGGCAAGGTCATGGAAATGATCGCCGACATCGCGGACCAGACCAACCTGCTGGCGCTGAACGCCGCCATCGAGGCGGCGAGGGCCGGGGACGCCGGACGCGGTTTTGCCGTTGTCGCCGACGAGGTGCGCAAGCTGGCCGAACGCACCATGCTGGCCACGGCGGAAGTGGGCGGCAGCGTGCGGGGCATCCAGGACGTGGCCCGGCGCAACGTGGACGCGGTGGAGCATTCCGTGGCGGCGGTGGACGAGGCCACCCGGTCGGCCCGTGAATCGGGCGAGGCACTGACGGCCATCGTGCGCATCGTGGGTGAATCGGCCGCGCAGGTCAACGGCATTGCCACGGCGGCGGAGCAACAGTCCGCCGCCAGCGAGCAGATCGGGCGCACGGTGCAGTCGGTCAGCGACATCGCGGCGGAAACGGCGGGGGGCATGCAGCAGTCCGCCGTGGCCATCCGCGAACTGTCGGAAATGGCCGCGCAACTGGAGCAGGCGTTGCACAGGCTGCGCGCGTAGGGCGTGTTTCCGAAGGGGCTTTTCGCCCGTTGGCACCGACCCGAAGGGCGCGTAGCGTGCCCGTTACGCGAGCCTGCGAGCGTTATGGGCATCGTGCGCAGAGCGTCAGACCCGAAGGGCGCGTGGCGTGCCCGTTACGCGAGTCTGCGGGCGTTGCCCCCGCCGTCGGTGAGCCGAACCGTACGGATGGCGACAGCAACGATACGGGCAGCGTGCGCGGAGTGGTCAACTTCGCCTGCCGTTGCCTTGCCGTGCGTATCCGCAAGGTTCGCTACGCTTGCCCAACGACTGCCGCACTCCCTCGTGGCAGGTTCGTTTTCCTCGTCAACGAACGAAAGTCCCCCTGGGGGCGGTCTTCGAATCGGCCGTCAGCGGGCCGTGGATAGCGAACCTTCAGGAGCAGCCATGACCGTGGTTCTCGGGCCCGACGATCTTGCGGCGCTGTGCCGCACCGTGCTGGAACGGGTGGGCGTGCTGCCCACCGCCGCGTCCTCCGTGGCCGGGGCGCTGGTGGCCGCCGAGTGCATGGGCATTTCCTCGCACGGGGTGGCGCGCCTGCCGCAGTATGCCGATCAGGCGGCGGCGGGCAAGGTGCGCGGCGATGCCGTGCCCCGGGTGGAAACACCGCTGCCCGCCACCGTGCGCGTGGATGCCGGGTGCGGTTTTGCCTATCCGGCGCTGGAGGCCGGGCTGGATGTGGCCGCGCCGCTGGCCCTGCGCATGGGCTGCGCCGCGCTGGGAGTGACCAATTCGCATCATTGCGGGGTGGCCGGGCTGCACGTGGAACGGGCCGCCCGGCAGGGGCTGGTGGCGCTGCTGTTCGCCAACACCCCGGCGGCCATGGCCCCGTGGGGCGGCAACCGCGCCTCGCTGGGCACCAATCCCCTGGCCTTTGCCTGTCCGGCACCGGTCGGAACTGCCGCTGACTCCGCGAGTGTCATGGACGCCGCCGGGGCCGGGGCACATGCCGGGCCAGACGGCACGCCGGGTGCCGGGCCGGAGCACGATCCGCTGGTCATGGACCTTTCGCTGAGCACCGTGGCGCGCGGCAAGATCGTTGCCGCCGCGCGCGAGGGCAAACCCATTCCGGAAGGCTGGGCCGTGGACGCGGGCGGCAGCCCCACCACGGACGCGCGGGCTGCCCTTGGCGGCATGCTGTTGCCCTTTGGCGGGGCCAAGGGGGCGGCGCTGGCGCTGATGGTGGAACTGCTGGCGGCATCGCTTACCGGCAGCAATCACGCCTACGAGGCCTCGTCGTTCCTGGATGCGGCGGGCGACCCGCCCCGCACCGGGCAGTGCATGCTGCTCATTGCGCCGCAGGCCTTTGGGGCCGATTTTGCCGGGCGCGCCGCCGCGCTGCTGGGCCACGTGCTGGACCAGCCCTCCACCCGCCTGCCCGGCGCGCGGCGCTTTGAACTGCAACGTCGGGCGCACCGCGAAGGGGTGACCATACCGTGGTCGCTGCATCAGGACCTGCTGCGACGCGCCGGGGGGGGGGCGTGACCGGGGCCTGATCGGAGCCCTGACCGGTGGAGCCTGGCCGGACGCACCTGATCGGGGAGCGTGACCAACTACCCACTCGCGACAGGAATCCTTGTGGTGGCAGGTCACCATCACGCCCACGCGCCTGCAAAAGCAGGAACGGGCCTTCCCCTTGGGGAAGGCCCGTTCCGTTGTTGGCATGCGGGGTGCGTGGCGCGGGCCGCCCGCCCGCCTGGTGATTGCCTGTTCGGCAAAAGCCGGGCGGGGAAATCAGGAAAGCTTGGTGCGGTAGTGGAAGTTGACGGTCACGCAACGGGTGTGGCGCAGTTCCACGGGGTTGTCCTCGATGTCCATGGCCACGCGGCGGATGGCCAGCAACGGGTGCCCCACCGGCACGCCCAGGCGTTCGGCGTCGGTCTTGTCGGCGGCCACGGCGGTGATGCTTTCGTCCGCCTTGGCGATGGTGACGTTGAAGCGCTTCTGGAAGAAGTCGTACAGCGTGTTGGGCAGCGCTCCCACGGGGATGGCCTCGATCCCCGGCATGCGCGCGCAACTGAGGGTGATGTGTTCGTTCAGCAGCGGCACGCCGTCCAGCGAGCGCACGCGTTCTATGCGCAGCACCGGCGCGCCCAGGGCGATGTCCAGCGCCGCCGCCTCTTCGGCGGCGGCCTTGCCGGGGGAGGCCCCGAGCACTTCGGAAATGGGCAGGGTGCGCCTGTCCTCGCAGCTGACGATGCGGAAGAAGCGGAACAGCGCCTCGTCCGCGTCGAAGGTCGCCACCGCCGTGCCCTTGCCCTGGTACCGCACCACGCGGCGCTCGGCGGTCAGCTCGTTCAGGGCCTTGCGCAGGGTGCCGTGGCTGACGCCGTATTCTTCGGCCAGCACGGGTTCGCTGGGCAGGAAGCTGCCCGGCGCCCATTCACCGGTGGCGATGCGGCGGAGCAGAGATTCCTTGACCTGCTGGTACAGGGGGTTGAAGGCGGGCTTTACGGGCATGTGCATCTATGGTGCTTCGGAAGCCGTGCGCTTCCTGTTTGGGGAATGTCTTGCAAGAAATATAAGACAGCAGTCTTACCTTTCCCTGTCTTGAACTATCCGAGAAACGGGCGCGGCACAAGAGGGTGATAACGGGTGAAACCGGCCAGACGCGCGGTGTGGCGGGCCTTTTGCTGATGTTGGTTGATCGGGCAGCCGCAACTCCCGTCGCGCAGGACGCGGCGTGGGGGACGCGGAGGCGCGGCGGTGGGGCGCCCGTGCGGTGAAATGCCGATGCAATGGCCGGCCCGCCCGCGCCGTCAGGAAACCTGCGTTTCTATACGCAGTCCGTACTTTTCGATCTTGGCCAGCAGGGTGGGGCGCGAAAGCCCCAGCAGGCGCGCGGCGCGGGTGCGGTTGCCCCCGGTAAGGTGCAGCGCCTCGCGCACCACCAGCCGCCCCACGTGGTCCATCAGCGCGTCGAACACGTTGTCGCCGTCGCTTTCGCTGAGGGTGCGGCGGATGAGTTCCTGCATGGTCTGGTCGGCGGCCAGCGAAAGGTCGCAGGCCGGGCCTTCGCTGCCGGGGCGCACGCCCCGGCTGGCCTCCAGCGCCTGCTTCAGGTCCGCTTCGCCCAGCGGCCCGCCCCGGCTGAATACCAGGGCCTTGTGCACGGTGTTGCCCAGTTCGCGCACGTTGCCCGGCCACGGCTGCGCTTCCAGGTAGGCCAGCGCCTCGGGGGTGATGCCGGGGTTCTGCATGTCCATCTCGCGCGAGAAGCGGGCCAGAAAGTACCGGGCCAGCGGGGGGATGTCCTCGCTGCGTTCGCGCAGCGGGGGCAGCCACAGGGTGACCACCTTCAGCCGGTAGTACAGGTCCTCGCGAAAGCGCCCGTCGGCCACGGCGGCCTCCAGGTCGGTGTTGGTGGCCGCGATGATGCGCACGTCCACGGGGATGGGCTGGCGGCCCCCCAGCCGCTCGATCTGCTTTTCCTGCAACAGGCGCAGCAGCTTGGCCTGGATGCCCAACGGCATGTCGCCTATTTCGTCCAGGAACACGGTGCCGCCGCCCGCCTGCTCTATCTTGCCCACCCGGCGGTTGGTGGCCCCGGTGAAGGCTCCCTTCTCGTAGCCGAACAGCTCGCTTTCCAGCAGCGTGTCCGGAATGGCCACGCAGTTGATGACCAGGAACGGCTTTTGGCCGCGCAGGCTGTGCTGGTACACGGCGCGGGCCACCAGTTCCTTGCCGGTGCCCGATTCGCCCCGCACCAGCACCAGGGCATCGGTGGGCGCGGCCCGGCCGATGGCCTTGTACACCTGGTGCATGGCCCGGCTGGTGCCCACCAGGGCTTCGCCCAGCGGCTCCTGCCCGGCGCCGTCGCCGTCCTCGCCGTCGGCCACCATGTCCACGCGGGCACGCATGCGGCGGCCCGCCTCCACGGCCTGCTCGATGAGCGCGAGAATGTCCGGGATTTCGAACGGCTTCAGGATGTAGTCGAAGGCCCCCAGCTTGGTGGCCTCGATGGCGGTCTCGGTGGTGGAATAGGCGGTCATGATGACCACCGGCAGGCGGGCGTCTATCTCGCGGATGGCGCGCAGGGCGGTCAGGCCGTCCATGCCGGGCATGCGCACGTCCATGATCACCAGTTCGGGCAACTCTTCGCGCACCAGCTTGATGCCCTGCTCGCCGGTGGAGGCGGCGCGCACGTCGTGGCCTTCCCCGGCCAGCAGGCGCTGGAAGCTCTGGCGCAGTTGCAGTTCGTCGTCGACGATCAGGATCTTAGCCATGAGTCGTCCTTGCGGGCGGGCAGCACGATGACGAAGGTGGCCCCCTTGCCGTGCGCCGAATGCAGGTGCAGCCAGCCGCCGTGCTCCTCGAAGATGCGCCGGGCGATGGGCAGGCCGAGGCCGGTGCCTTCTTCCTTGGTGCTGAAGAACGGCTGGAACACTTCCTCGCGGATGTGCTGGGGCACGCCGGGGCCGCTGTCCGCGATGCGGATGACCACGGCCCGGCCCAAGGGATTGATGATGCCCTTTTCTTCCGTGATGTCCAGCGTGCCGTCGTAGCCCATGGCCTCGCACGCGTTCAGGATGAGGTTGACCAGCGCTTCCTTCAGCTGTTCGGCGTCGCCGTCCACCACGGGCAGGCGTTCTGCCCGGTGCACGGAAACCGCCACGTTGAACGATTCCAGGCGGTGCTTGAGCAGTTGCAGGGTCATGTCCACCACGTCGGACGGGCTGACCGGCTGCATGCGCAGGCGCGGGCGGCGCGAAAATTCCAGAAAGTTGGTGACGATGGCGTCCAGGTGGCGGATTTCCGCGGCGATGACCTCGAAGTCCTCCTGCTGTTCCTTCTGGTCCGGCCCCAGTTTCAGACTGCGCTCCAGCGCGAACAGGCGCAGCTTCACCGAGGTCAGCGGATTGCGGATGGAATGGGCCACCCCCGCGGCCAGCTTGCCCACCAGGGCCAGTTTTTCGGTCTGGCGCAGGGTTTCGTGGCTTTCCTCCAGCTGCACCTGGGTGCGGCGCATGGTGTCCAGCAGGTGGCGCAGGCGGCGGTCCAGCACCTCCACCTCGTTGCCGTAGGCGTCGGCATCCTCCAGCCCTTCCAGGGCCAGGCGGCGGATGGGTCCCAGCACCTGGCGGAACACCACCACGGCCAGCAGCCCGGCCAGGAACAGGACCACCAGCATCAGCCCCAGGGCATCGGTGGCCGGGTCCGCCGTCCAGGTGCCGAAGGGCGTGGGCAGGGACAGCCGCCCGCTGGCCATGAGCAGCGGCAGCGCGGCGGCGGCCATGGACGTGGCCGCCAGCGCGGCCAGCAGCAGGCCGATGCGTACGCGCAGGCTGGGGCGAAAGCGCACCACCCTGGGCAGTATCCAGTTCACCATGGCGAATCCGTGGGCCGAATGTGAGGTTGCGGTACCGGCATGTCAGTGGGTCAGGGTGGTTCTAGCTCAATTCGCGCACGGTAACAACGAGACGGGCGGGTGGTCGGGCTGCCGGGCCACCCGGAATAGCCGGAATGGGCGGGCGGGCAGCCGGGGCGGACGGGCAGCGCGGGACGGGCGGACGGCGGGTGGCCCCCCGCAACAGCGGCGCGAGAGTGCTGCTGCCGCGCATCCAGCCACCTTGTGGCCCAACCCAAAGAGCGGTAGGAAGGCAGGGCGGACCCGCCTCCACTCGCACGGGGGACAGGGCCGCCATCCTGACGCCGGGAGGCCCCATGACCGACACGCCGACATCAGATGCCCACTCCGGCGGTGCCCCGTCCGGCGGCGCCCACCCCGACTCCGGAAAGCCCCTGCCGCGCGTCCTGCTGGTGGACGACGAGCCGGAAAGCACCGAGATGCTGGCCCTGCGCCTGGGCAAGCGCGGCTTTCCGGCGGCGCGCGCGGCCAGCGGAGAAGAGGCGCTGGAACACCTGGCCCGCGAAGGGGCCGACGTGGTGGTCATGGACGTGAAGATGCCGGGCATGGGCGGCATGCGCGCGTTGCAGCGCATCCGCGCCGAGTTTCCGGGGGTGGAGGTGATCATGCTGTCCGGCCACGCCGACATGGAGGTGGCGGTGGAGGGCATGCGCCTTGGCGCCTTCGGCTACCTGATGAAGCCCACCGATTTCGATGAATTGCTGTTCAAGATCGAGGACGCCTACACCCAGTGTCAGCTTGACCGCAGGGCTGCGGCACGCAAGACTCCGTAAGGGCTGTCCCAAATTGTCCTTTTGTCCGTTGGCTTCGTCAAACTTCACCCGCCATATCGGTCGAATACGAGAAGAGTATGCTCCCTCATGGTGGGTTCGTTTTCCTTGCCAACGAACAAAAATCCTAATTTGGAAATAACCCCCTAACGGTGCCACCGCAGGGGTTCAAACCAATATCCACCCGGAAAACCGCCATGGGTCTGTTCTGCTGGCTGCCCTTCCGCCGCAAGCGGCGGGACGAGGAGCGCGCCGCCGCCGAAGAGGCCTTCGCGGCGCGCCATCACCGCTTCAAGCTGGTGCTCAACGCCTGGGCCAAGTTGCAGGAAGTGATGACCGAGATGGAACTGGCCCTGTGCTGTGTCCATCCCTTCGGCATGCAGACGGTGCGCTCGCTGTGCACCCGCATCACCACCCAGGTCTTCCAGTGCATCCGCCAACTGGATGAACTGGCCCCCGGCCGCTACCCCGAGCTTTTCGCCCGCTTCGACGCCATCCAGGCCGAGGTTTCGGCCATCGTCTATGGCCGCCCCGCCACCATGGACGGCCCGCTTGCCCTGCCCTTCGGCCATCCGGACCTTGCCCAGCCCGACCTTGCCGACCCGGCCCTGACCCGGCTGGGGGATCTGCGCGCGGCGCTGGCCCCGCGTGGCGGGGATGCTGCCGCGTCAGGCGCATCGGGCGCGTCGGGTGTATCGGGCCTGACGGGCATTGCGGGCGGGGCCGTGCCGGACGGATTCATCGTCACCGCCGCCGCCTGCCAGCGGCTGTTCCGCCATCAGGGGCTGCAAGAGGAGATCGGGCGGCGGGTGCAGGCTTCGGGCGGCATCAGGCCGGACAACCTGCTGGACCTTTCGCCCTCCATCGTCGGGCTGATCCAGGCGGCGGAGGTGCCGGACGAGGTGGCCGACGCGCTCATGGACGCCCTGTCCGCCCTGCGCAAGCGGGTGGCCGCGCGGCCCGGCGCGCGGGGGCGGGACATGCGCCTCTTGCTGCGCGGGCGGGTCTGGCCGCAGGGTTCGACGGGCACCGACGCGACCCCGGACGACGACGCGGGCGGCATGACCCTGTGGGGGCCGTCCATTCCCCTGTTCGAAGAAGGCCCCGGCCCCGACCGGCAGCCCGACCGGCAAACCGACCGGCAGCGCGTGCTGGGCGCCTTGCGCGCCACCCTGGCCCTGAAGTATTCGCCCCAGGCCATCGCCTACCGCCGCAACCGGGGCCTGCGCGATGCGGGCACCTGCGTGTGCGTGGGCTGCTTTGCCGTGGAGGCCCCCGTGGCCGGGGGCATCGCCTATACCGGCAACCCCCTGCACGCCCGCGACACCTCGGTGCATGTCTACGCAGCGCGCGGCCTGTCCGAGGCCGTGGAGGACGGCGCGCACGACGTGGACGCCTACCACGTCTGCCGCGCGGGCGGTTCGGTGCGGCTGCGCAGCATTGCCCCCGGAACCGACGCTGCCTCCGGCCCCGTTCTGCCGGTTCTGCCCGTTCTGCCAGTTCTGAATGACGCGGAGGCCCGCGCCGTGGCCGAACTGGCCCTGGCCGTGGAGGAACGCTGCGGCCTGCCCCAGGAGATCGACTGGCTGCTGGAGCCGGACGGCTCCATCTCGCTGCTGCATGCCCGGCCCCTGCCCGCGCCGCGCGCCCACCTGCCGGAAAGCTACGCCGAATCGGAAGCCGAGGACGCCGCCCAGACCGAATGCCCGCCCCCGGCCCTGCTGGACGGCGGGATCACCGCAGGGCCGGGCGTGGTGGCCGGGCCGGTGCACATCGTGCGCCAGCGGGACGACGTGCGCGGCTTCCCCGACGGCGCCGTGCTGGTGGTGGCGCGCGACCTGGCCGACTGGGGCATGCTGCTGGACCGCGCCGCCGCCGTGGTTGCCGAGCGGGGGCGCATTTCCAGCCAGTTGGCCGCCGTGGCGCGCGAATTCGGCAAGCCCGCCGTGTTCGGCCCGTTCCGGCAGGGCAGCCCGCTGGACCTGCTGGAGCAGGGGGCCATGGTGACCGTGCACGGCGACGTGGGCGTGGTCTATCCGGGCCGCATCGAGGCCTTCATCGAATCGGCCCCGCACGAATGCAACTTCATGCCCGGCAGCCCGGTGCTGCAGGCGCTGGACGCCGCCGCCCACCACATGTTGCCCCTGACCCTGGACCCGGATTCGCCCGACTTCAAGTCGGCCAACTGCCGCACCTTCCACGACCTGGGCCGGTTCTGCCACGAAAAGGCCGTGGCCGAGATGTTCCGCTTCGGCTCGCAGCAGCGCCACGCGCCGCAGCGGGTCAAACAGTTGCAATGCGACGTGCCCAAGCAGTTCTGGGTGGTCAATCTGGACGACGGCTTCGACGGCGAGGTCAACGGCCCGCTGGTGCCCATCGCGCGGGTAACCTCGGTGCCCATGCGCACCCTGTGGCGCGGCATGAACGCCGTGCCGTGGCAGGGGCCGCCGCCGGTGGACGCCAAGGGCTTCCTGTCGGTGATGTTCGAGGCCACGGCCAACCCGCATCTGGACCCGGCCTCGCAGAGCGCGTTTTTTACAGAGCGCAACTACTTCATGGTTTCGCGCAATTATTGCAGCCTGCATTCGCGTTTCGGCTTCCACTTCGTGGCCGTGGAATCGCTGGTGGGCGACCGCACCCCCGAGAATTACGTGGTCTTCCAGTTGCGCGGCGGGGCCGCCAACATCGAGCGCCGGGTGCGCCGGGTGGAGTTCGTGGCCGGGCTGCTGGGCGAATTCGGCTTTGCCTGCACCGTGCGGCGCGACGCGCTGTCGGCCCGCATAGAGAACCTGCCCCAGGCAGAGGCCCTGCGCATGCTGCTGGTGGCCGGGTACATGACCATTCATACCCGCCAGTTGGACATGATCATGAACGACGGCCCGCAATTGGCCGAACGGCGTACGACCATGCTGGCCGACTGCCGCCGTCTGCTGGAAGAGGCCGATCAGGCCGTGGCTGTCGATGGTGCCCGCCCGCGCCGGGCCGTGGACCCCGCCGCCCCCATCTGACCCCCCTGTCGGCGGTGCCCGATTGGACACGGACCGGATACGGGCCGGATACGGGCCAGACACTGGCCAGACAGGGACGGAACGGGCGCCGGATGTTTCCCCGTTTCGTTGGCCAGGGCACTTCCGGCGATTGTAAAATGCTGGATGATCGGGTAATTGTAGCACATGGGGTGACCCCTGCGCGGTCCGTGTTCCAGAAGTGTGCCGCCGGGGGAGAGAGGTTGCCGCGCTGATGTTCCGGTGTATCCGCCGTGAGACGGATGTTCCGCGATCGCAACGTTTCCACGCCGTGGACGGCGCGTTCCTTCCTTTCCCCCAAGCCCTTTTTCCGGTGATCTTTTCCGGGCGGTCTTTTCAGGGTGCCCCTTTCGCGGGGGCGGCCCGCCCACGGAGGCTGGATGGACATCGGCGGATATACCAGGCTGCGGCGCAGGCTCACCTTCGCCATGCTCGCCTTTTCGCTCGTCCCGCTGTTCGCGCTGGGCTTCTTCATCCATCTCCAGTTTTCCAAGACCTACCACGAACGCATGGTTTCGGGCATCGAGGCGGTGACCGAAAGCAAGCGCCGCGCGCTGGATACCTTTCTGGCCGAGCGCGTCTCGCAGATCAAGAGCCTGGCCTGGACCCACTCGTTCCGCGAACTGTCCGACCCCACCCAGTTGGGCACCATCTTCGGGGTCATCCAGTCCAACGCCCGCTCCTACGTGGACCTTGGCGTCATCAACGACCAGGGCGAGCACGTGGCCTACGTGGGGCCGTATTCGCTGGAAGCGGCCAACTACCGCGACGAGCCGTGGTTCCACGAGGTGATGCTGAAGGGCCAGTACGTCAGCGACGTGTTCACCGGGTTCCGCCGCTTTCCGCACTTCATCATCGCGGTCATGCGCCGCGAGAACGGCCGGGCCTGGATACTGCGGGCCACCATCGATTCCGCCGCCGTCAGCGCCATGCTGCACCGCGCCTATTCCGGCACCAACAGCGACGCCTTCCTGCTGGCCGTGGACGGCACCCTGCAATCCGATTCGCGCAACAACGGCGCCATCATGACCAGGTCCGGGCTGCGCCTGACCATGCCCGACAGGGCCAAGCGCGGGGTGGTGGTGGACACCGTGGCCAGCACCGACGGCAGGCCCATGGTCACCGGCATGACCTGGCTGGAGAACATGCCCTGGCTGCTGGTGGTCATGGACGACCCGCGCGAGCCGCTTTCGCCCCTGGTGCATACCCAACTCATCGTGGTGCTGTTCCTGCTGGGCGGCGCCGTGGTCATCTGTCTGGGCACCTTCTTCACCACCCGCGTCATCGTGGACAAGGTCATCGAGGCCGACCGCAGGCAGGCCATGCTGGATGCATCGCTCATGCAGTCCAGCAAGATGGCCGCCCTCGGCAAGCTGGCCGCCGGGGTGGCGCACGAGGTGAACAACCCGCTCATGCTCATCCGCGAGAACGCCGGGTGGATCCGCGACCTGCTGTCCGAAGAGGACGCCGCCCGCATGGCCCACCACGCCGAAATCGAGGAAGCCGCCGTCAAGATCGAACAGCACGTGGACCGGGCCAAGGGCATCACCCACCGCATGCTGGGCTTTGGCCGCCGCATGGAACCCATGCAGGAAGACGTGCCCCTCAACGTGCTGACCGAGCAGACCGTGAAGTTCCTGGAAAGCGAGGCCCTGCACCGCTCCATCACCATCCACAAGGACTTCGACGCCGAACTGCCCGCCGTCACCACCGACACCGCCCAGGTGCAGCAGGTGATCCTGAACGTGCTGGACAACGCCATCGACGCCGTGGGCCAGGGCGGCGCCATCACCGTGCGCACCGGCGCCACCGAAGGCGGGCAGGAAGTGTTCGTGTCCGTCACCGACACCGGCGGCGGCATCACCCCCGACGTGCTCGAACACATCTTCGACCCGTTCTACACCACCAAGAAGGCAGGCGAAGGCACCGGCCTCGGCCTGGCCATCTGCTATTCGATCATGGAAAAACTCGGCGGCCGCATCGTGGCGGAAAGCACCCCCGGCAACGGGGCCACCTTCACCGTGTACCTGCCCACCGCGCCGCCCGCCTTCACGCAGGATACCCTGCTCAACTTGCGGTAACGGCGGCTGTTTTTTGTACGCCTCCGGCGGGGCAAGATTTTCAGGCAACTGACCGGGGAGGGGACCTTTTGAAAATGGTCTCCCTCCCCGGACCCCTCCCCCCAAAACTTTTTGTTTGGCGCTTTGTGACGCGATGGGGAGATGTTTAAGCCAAACCCCATTATGAAAAGTTTGGGGGGATGGGGGTTCGGGGGAAGGAGACCCTTTCAACGCTTTGCGGTCGCCATCCGTAACACTCGCGCCGTGCGCTCGTGTAACGACTGCCGCAAAGGGTCCCTTCCCCCGAGGCTCATGCTCATAAGTTTTTAAGCATTCTCTAGCGAAAGGGCCACGACATGAAGATTCTCATCGTGGATGACGAGACGGAATTCCTGGACCTCATGCACAAGCGGCTGGAACGGCGCGGCATGGAGGTGGACACGGCGGACAACGGCACGGACGCGGTGGCGCGCGTGGAGCAGGGCGCCTACGACGCCGTGGTGCTGGACGTGAAGATGCCGGGCATGGACGGGCTGGAGACGCTGCGGCGCATCAAGGCCCTGCGGCCGGAGGTGCCGGTGGTGCTGCTGACCGGGCATGCCAGCCTGGGCGCGGCCCTGACCGGCATGGAACTGGGCGCGTTCGACTACATGCTCAAACCCGTGGCCATCAACGAGCTGATCTTCAAGCTGGGCGAGGCCGTGCGCCACGCCTGAGCGGCGGCGCGCGGCAGGGCGGTGCCAGACGGGTGCCCGACAGGTAACGGACGGGCGCCAGGCAGGCGAGAGGGCAGGCACGACCGGTGATATCATCGGTGGCTTTATCGGCGGCCTCATCGGCTGACGGCGGACATCACGACGCAGACCACGGCGGACGCGACATGGGCGGCTTTTTCCACACTCTCGGCGCACTGTTCCGGCGGCAGGACGTACCTGCCCCGGGCGACGGCGTGCCCGACGCCGAAACCGAGCGGCTGCGCGCGCTGTACCGCGAACGCTGCTCGCGGTTCCGGCTGCTGCTGTCCGCCAACAAGAGCGCCCTCGAAATCATGGCCGACATGGAAGAGGCCCTGCGCGGGGTCCGCCCCTTCGGCATGACCTACGTGCGCGGGGCCTGCACCCGCGCGTGCGCCAGCGTGTTCCAGATCGTGCGCCACCTCAACGCGCTGTCCGACGACCGCTGGCCGGAACTGGAAACGAAGTTCGACGAGATCCGCGCGGGCATCGAGGCCGTGGTGGCCCCCCACGTGCGCGCGGGCGGCGGGCCGCTGGTACTGCCCATTGCCGAAACCGGCGTGGACCTGGCCGACCAGGCCGGCGGCAAGATGGCCAACCTGGGCGAAATCCGCCGCCGTCTCGGCATCACCGTGCCCGACGGCTTCGTGGTCACGGCCAGCGGCTACCAGCGCTTCATGGAGGCGGGCGGGCTGCAGGAAGAGATCGACCGGCGGGTGCAGGCGGCGGACGCCACCCGGCTGGACGAGGTGTTCGCGCTGTCCGCGTCCATCCAGCAGCTCATTCTGGCCGCGCCCGTGCCCGACGACCTTGCCGGGGCCATCACCGCGCAGGTGGAGCGCCTGGCCGGGCCGCCGCATGATGCGCGGACGGGGCCACACCCCGGAATCAACGCCTGTTCCGGCGCCGAGGTGCGCTTTGCCGTGCGCTCCAGCGCCGTGGGCGAGGATTCGCTGGACGCCTCCTTTGCCGGGCAGTACCGCTCGGAACTCAACGTGCCGCCCGAAGACGTGCTGGACACCTTCAAGGACATCGTGGCCAGCAAGTACGGCGTCACCGCCATGACCTACCGCCTGGCGCGCGGCATTCCCGACGAGGACGTGCCCATGTGCGTGGGCTGCCTGGTCATGGTGGACGCGGTGGCGGGCGGCGTGGCCTACAGCCGCAACCCGCTGGACCTGCGCGACAACACCGTGGTCATCAACGCCGTGCCCGGCCTGCCCAAGGCCGTGGTGGACGGCAGCTTCAGCCCCGACGTGTTCGTGGTCTCGCGCGAGGTGCCCATGGCGGTGGCCCAGCGCCAGATTGCGGCCAAGCCCCAGCGCTTCGTGCGCGACCCCATCGAGGGCGTGCGGCTGGAGGACATGCCGCCGGACCTCGTGGACGCCCCGTGCATCGACGACGCCCGCGCCCTGGAAATCGCCGCGCTGGCCGCCGGGTTCGAGGTGTTCTACGGCGAACCGCAGGACATCGAATGGGCCGTGTGCCCGGAAGGCGTGCTGACCATCCTGCAAAGCCGTCCCCTGCGCGAGGCGCGCCACGACGA
This sequence comes from Desulfovibrio sp., assembly GCA_031287575.1. Classification (GTDB taxonomy): domain Bacteria; phylum Desulfobacterota; class Desulfovibrionia; order Desulfovibrionales; family Desulfovibrionaceae; genus Cupidesulfovibrio. Next base: position 150,910 of record JAITSV010000034.1, on the reverse strand, counting down.
GTTGCCCGAGGGCGAATGCGCGCCCGTGGCCGGGGATGACGGTACGGATGCGGCTGAAACTGACGCGGCAGGGTCGGCCCTGTCCGGCGGCGACGTCGCCGCCGGTCCCACCGAATCCGGCCCTCTGCCGGGCGGCTACAATTGCGGCGAATCCGGCCCGCCCGTGCTGCTGCTGGGCGGCACCCCGGTCAGCCCCGGCGCGGGCGCGGGTCTGGCCCACGTTGTGCGCAAGGATATGGACCTGTTGTCCTTCCCCGACGGCGGCGTGCTGGTCATCGAGCGGGCCCTGCCGCGCTGGGCGCCGCTGCTGTCCCGCGCCTCCGCCGTGGTGGCCGAGGCGGGCGGCGCCGCCGGGCATCTGGCCAGCGTGGCCCGCGAGTACGGCGTGCCCGCCCTGTTCGGGTTGCCCCGCGCCGCCGAACTGCTGGAGCATGCGGGCATCGTTACCGTGGACGCGGACAACCGCCGCGTGCACCCCGGCCGCATCGAAGATATTCTGGGCCACGCCCCGCGCCGCAACCTGATGGAGGGCAGCCCCGTGCACACCGCGCTGGCCGAGGCCGCGCGGCTGGTGCTGCCCCTGAACCTGCTGGACCCGGAGTCGCCTCGGTTCGCCCCCGCCCACTGCCGCACCCTGCACGACATCACCCGCTTCTGCCACGAGAAGTCCGTGGAGGTGCTGTTCGGTGCGCCAGATCCCACCAGCCCCGCCGGTCCCGGCGCCCAGCGCCTGGGCAAGCAGTTGCGGGTCAACGGCACCAAATTGCAGTACTGGCTGCTGGACATCGACGGCGGGTTCCGCAAGCCCGTGCCCGGCCCCGTGGTGGACCTGGCCGACATCGCCTCCGCGCCCATGCTGGCCCTGTGGGACGGCATGACCGCCGTGCCCTGGGCCGGGCCGCCCGCCACCGACGCGCGCGGGTTCCTGTCCGTCATGCTGGAATCCACCGTGAACCCGGACCTGGAACCCACCGCCGCCACCACCCTTGCCAACCGCAACTTTCTCATGATCTCGCGCGACTACTGCAACCTTCAGGCGCGCTTCGGCTACCACTTCTGCACCGTGGAAGCCATGGCCGCCGACAACCCGCACGAGAACTACGTGACCTTCCAGTTCAAGGGCGGTGCCGCCAGCGCCGACCGCCGCGCCCTGCGCGCCCGCTTCGTGGGCGAGGTGCTGGAAGCACGCGGCTTCCGCGCAGACGTCAAGGACGACGCCCTGTTCGCCTCCCTCGAAGGGCTGCCCAAGGAGCGCATCCTCACCCTGGTGCGCGGCGTGGGCTACCTGCTCATCCATACCCGCCAGATCGACATGGTGGCCCACAACGAACGCGTGTTCGGCCCCATTCGCGACCGCATCGCCGCCGACATGGCAAAGATCGCGCCTGTCGCCGGGTAGTCCCAACTACTTAAGAATTTGAAGAAATAACCGGAGGAAGAAACCTTTTGGAAAAGGTTTCTTCCTCCGGACCTCCATCTTCCAAAACTTTTTAAATGGGTAGGGACAGGTCAAGCCGGAGGATGACGATGCACCATAGCCGCAGATGAGGTGGTGCGCATAAAAAATCCCCCCAATAGAAAGTTGGGGGGGAGCGTCAGCCGTTACGCGAGCGCAACGCGCGAGTGTTACGGATGACGACAGCAGAGCGGGGTTCGGGGAGGGGACCTTTTTCGCTCTGCGGTCGCCATCCGTAAGGTTCGCGCTTCGCACTCACCTAACGGCTGCCGCAAAGGGTCCCCTCCCCGATTCATTTTCAAAAATTCGGACTATGCGCTAGCTACAACCGCTTGGCCACTTCGTCCCAGTTCACCAGTTTGTCGAAGAAGGCCTGGACGTAGTCGGGGCGCTTGTTCTGGTAATCCAGGTAGTAGGCGTGTTCCCACACGTCGATGGTGAGGATGGGGGTGAAGCCTTGGGTCATGGGGTTGTCGGCGTTGCCGGTCTTCAGCACCTTCAGCACGTCCTTGCCGTTTTCGCGGCCCTTGACCAGCCAGGCCCAGCCGCTGGCGAACTGGGTCTTGGCGGCGTCGGAAAGCTGGGTGACGCAGGCGTCCACGGACCCGAAGGCGGCGGACAGGGCGTCGGTCACCTTGGCGGGGGGGGTGCCGCCGCCGCCGGGCTTCATGCCAGCCCAGTAGAAGGTGTGGTTCCAGGACTGGGCGGCGTTGTTGAACAGGGCGGCCTTGGCCGGATCGCCCGCCACGGATTTGATCAGGTCTTCCAGCTTCATGGTGGCCATGGGGGTGCCTGCCACGGCCTTGTTCATGTTGCCGTAGTAGGCGGCCGTGTGCTTGCCGTAGTGGAACGAGATGGTGCGTGCGCTGATGGCGGGTTCCAGCCCGTTTTCGGGGTAGGGCAGCGCCGGCATGGGAAAGGCGTCGGGGGCGTCGGCGGCGTGGGCCACGGTGGGGCCCAGCAGGCGGGTACCGGCTGCCACCAGGGTGGCCGAGGCGCACAGGGACATGAAACAGCGGCGGGTGAAATTGGACGGCATGTCGTTCTCCTTGCGGATAAAGGTGGGCCGCGCCGGGTCTCCGGGAGTGTGGAGCGGGAGCGGTGCGACGGAACGGGACGCGTGAAGGCCCCGTGGATACCGGATACCGAAGCCCGCAGAGGCGCAGGGGGAGCGGAGAGGGGGGCGGGCGATTGCCGTTACCATAGCACAACTCGTCCATCCCGCAACAGGTGTGTGTGGTCCGCGACAGTGGCTGTGGATGCCGCGTGGCGTGGCCAGCCGGGAAAGCCGGAAAAATGGAACGGCCCCCCGCACGAGGTACGGGGGGCCGTGGTCGTCATGAGCGCATGGCCGCCGGGCCGTGCCCAGCGACGCCGGAGTGGCGGGCGCTAGGCTTCCTGCTTGATCTTGGACTTCTTCATGGTCAGGCCGATGCCGTCGAACAGTTCGAAGATGGCGAAGCCGTACCACATGGTATACAGCACGTAGAAGACCAGCAGGCCGATCATCACGCCCATCTTGTCCATGACCTTGGCGGCCGGGATGCCGTAGAAGTTGTAGCCGGTTTCCACGGCGCGCTTCAGCACCGAGTCGATGACGTTGGCTTCATCCACCATCTTGTTCTTCTGCAGCGCCTTGATCATGGGGTTCAGCCCTTCCCACCAGGCCTCCATGACCGCCATGTGGTCCATGCCCGCGTAGCGCGCGGACACGGATGCGCCGTCGTTCTTGTACATGGCGTCGGAATCGGCCACGGCGGCGGCCAGCAGGGTACCCAGGTCGCCTTGCACCTTCAGGGTGGAGCCGTCGGCGGAGGCGGGCACGCCCGCGGCGGTGAACACCTTGGCGGCGTCGGCGGCCTTCTTGGAGGTGTAGGACACGTCAACGATCTTGCCCTTTACGGGTTCGATGCGCTTTTGGGTTTCGGGGATGAAGTAGGACGAACCCTTGGACAGCTTGTTGAACAGGTCGTCCGAGTATTCCAGGCCGGTCAGGGCCTTGCCGCCGTCACCGGGAAAGAGCGGCATGAAGATCATGAAGAAGACCGCGCAGAAGGAGCCCATGAGCAGAAGGCCCTTCGTGAAGCTGCTCTTGCTGTGGATAAGCATGTTACGCCTCCGCTCTCAGCTTGCCGATGTTGGCGAAGAACTTGCCGAACACCCAGGCGCCAAAGATGGCAACCACCACCCAGAACACGATGTTGCCCACGAATTCGATGTTGGCAACCAGTTCCTTGGGCATGGAGATCATTTCCAGTTCCACCATCTTCTTGGGCAGGGTGGCCACGCGGTTGATGAAGCCCGCGATGATCGACATGGCATAGAAGCCGCGAATGTGGATGCCCTTGACCACCTTGGTGGTCAGCGCGCCCACCTGGATGCCCAGCAGCGAGCCGATCAGCATGCCCATGGCCAGGGTGTAGAACACGTAGCCGTAGATGGCGTACTGGGCGATGGCGCCAAGACCGGCGGTGAAGATGATCTGCAGGATGTCGGTACCCACGGTGGTCATGGACGACACGCCGAAGATGTACACGAACATGGGGAAGGTGATGAAGCCGCCGCCCACGCCCATGATGGCCGCCAGGATGCCCACCACCACGCCGCCCGCGGCGACGATCCAGCCGGAGATGCGGCGGCCGCCGGGCACGAGGTCTTCGTCGAAGGTGATCATGGGGGGGACGTTCATGGCCTGCAGCTTCAGGGACAGGCCCGTGGCGCCGCTGCTGCCGCCGTGGGCGTCACCGCCGCCGCCGGCCTTGTTGGCCTTCAGGAAGTCGAACAGGGCGTAGAAACCCAGAAAGCCCAGCAGCACCGCGTAGATGGAGCTGATGAACATTTCGGACAGCAGGGGGTCGGTGTTGTACAGGCCCTTGTTGATGGCCCCGCCGATGAACGTGCCCCCGCCGGAGCCCACCAGGAAGGCGATGGCCAGCTTCACGGACACGTTGCCCAGCTTTTTGTGCACCGTGGTGCCCATGATGGCCTTGGCGAAGATGTGGAACAGGTCGGTGCCCACGGCCAGGATGCCCTTGACCCCGGCGGCCATGAGCGCCGGCGTGATGATGAAGCCGCCGCCCGCGCCGATGCAGCCGGTGATCAGGCCGGCGGCCAGGCCCACCGCGATGGACACCAGGAAGATCTTGGTGGAGTAGAACGCGGGCGCGTAGGCAGTCTTGCTGCCCAGGAACGACCCGGCCTCGGCGAAGCTGAACATCAGGATCGGCAGCAGCAGGATGCCGAGGATGATCAGCTTCTTCCGGTTCTTGATGATGGACGTGGAGACCTCGATATCCCACTGCGCGTGGGCGATGGAACTCGCCTTCAGGAATTCGAAGACTTGTCTTGGAAAGCTCATGGTTCCTCCGTGAAACGCGATGCGTGATGCATACCCTTTACCCTGCCTCCGCCCCCATGCACCCCTTGCGGCACAGTGGGACGCCTCGGAAATAGCAACGGTTGTGCCAAATGGAACGCTGGCGGCATCCCACCATGTAACATGGCGAAACTGAAGGAAATATTCCGGAACCTGCCATGTCCGGCTGCCCCGGTTGCGGAACCGGGCCACCCCGGAGCCTGCCGCTGTCCGGAATCTTTGCACTGCCTCGCAAAGCGGCCACGGGCATCGTCCCGTGCCGTGGGGACAGCCGCCGTCCGTCCGGGCGGGCACCGCAATGCGGAGGCGCTCTTTTGTCTGGATGCACGGGGTTCTGTGATAAATAATATTTAATATCGCTATGATATGCGTGTTGTGGGCGCGCGGCGTGGGTTGCGGTTCATCCCCGCCGCCCAAAGGTGAAGCGGGGTGTCAGCTTTTTTTACACGGCAGCAAGGAATCCGGCGTCCAGACGGTCACGGGGAAGGCGGCGGTACGCCAGCGCAGGTCCTCCTGCCCGGCCAGCCCGGCAGACTCCAGTCCCGCCAGTCCTGCCCTTCGTCCTGTACAGTCCGGGCCGGACACGCTAGGTGAGCACCATGCCCATACACGCCATCATCTTTGATCTGGACGGCACCCTGCTGGACACGCTGGAGGACCTGGCCGACGCGGCCAATGCCTGCCTGCTGGCCCGGGGATTTTCCGCACACCCCGTGGACGCCTACCGCCAGTTCGTGGGCGACGGGGTGGAAACCCTGTTCCGCCGGGCGCTGCCGTCCGGCACCCCGCCCGGCGACGTCACCGAACGGGCCGTGGCCGCCCTGGTGGCCCGCATGCGCGACGAATACGGCGCGCGCTGGTCGGCCAAGAGCGCGCCGTACCCCGGCATCCGCGAACTGCTGGCCGCGCTGGCCCCCGCCGGGCTGCCGCTGGGGGTGCTGTCCAACAAGCCGCACTCCTTCACCCGGCTGATGGTGGGCAGCTTCTTCGACGGCGCGGCTGATGCCTCCGGCGGTTCGCCTGTCGAAGACGGGCCGCTGGGGCCGTTCGCCGTGGTGGCCGGGGCGCGCCCCGGCGTGCCGCGCAAGCCGGACCCGGCGGCGGCCATCGCCACGGCCCGCGCGCTGGGGGTGGACCCGGCATGCGTGGCCTTCGTGGGCGACAGCAACGTGGACATGCGCACCGCGCGCGGCGCGGGCATGCTGGCCGTGGGCTGCCTGTGGGGGTTCCGGGGCGAGGCGGAACTGCGCGAGAGCGGGGCGTCCGTGCTGCTGGCGCATCCGCTGGAGTTGCTGGATCAGCTCTAGCCGGCGGCGCGACGCCCCATGCTGCCCGCCGCCACGTCCGGTCGCCGCGTCGGCCACTGCGTCCGCGTACCTGTCCCGTCCGGGCCTACTGCAACCCTTCGGGTTCACGCTCCCGCAGGCCCTGTTCGCGGATGGCCCGCACGATGGCGCTGGCCAGCGTGGCGGCCTCCACGGGCTTGGTCAGGTAGCCGTCCATGCCCGCCGCCAGGAATTGTTCGCGGTCGCCGCGCATGGCGTGGGCGGTCAGGGCGATGATGGGCGTTGCCGAGCGCGCCCGCAGGATGCGCGGGTCGATGCGGCGGGCATGCAGGGCGTCGGACTCCGCATCGTTTTCCGCGTCATGTATCCCACCGGGTGCCGCGCCGGGTTCGGCACCCTTCGCGTGCAGGCCGCCGCGCTCAACCGGGGCGCCATCCATCGTGCCCGGTGTCCGTGCGTCTTCCGTTCCCTCGTGGGCAAGGGCCCGCAGGCGGCGGGTGGCCTCCATCCCGTCCATGACCGGCATCTGGATGTCCATGAGCACGCAGTCGAAGTCGGCGGCCAGCAGGGCCTGCACGGCGCGTTCGCCGTTGTCGGCGGTGGTCACCCGCGCCCCCATGTTCTCCAGCAGGCGCGTCACCGCCAGACGGTTCACCGCGTCGTCCTCGGCCAGCAGGATGGCTCTGTCGCGCAGGGTATGGGTGTCGGCGGCGGGCGGGTGGGCCACGGTCTCCTCCACCTTGTTCACGAAGCGGAAGGGCAGGCTGACGCTGAACGCGGTGCCCGAGCCCGGCGCGCTTTCCACGGTGACGGTGCCGCGCATCAGCCGCACCAGCCGCCGCACGATGGGCAGCCCCAGCCCCGCGCCCTGGTAGCGCCGGGTGCTGGCCGTCTCTGCCTGCACGAACGGTTCGAAGACGTCCTTCAGCCGGTCGTCGGCAATGCCGATGCCGGTGTCGCGCACGGTGAACAGCACCCTGCACCCGCGCGAGCGCGATGCCTGCACCCTCCATGCCTCCACCACCACCTCGCCCTGGTCGGTGAATTTCACCGCGTTGCCCACCAGGTTGAACAGCACCTGGCGCAGGCGCATGGCGTCGCCGCGCAGGTGGCGGGGGATGCGCTCGTCCACGCTTACCCGCAGGGCCAGCCCGCGCTCGGCGGCGGGACCTTCGAACAGGCCGCGCACCTCGTCCAGCACTGCCCGCGCCTCGAAGGGCTCGTCGTGCAGTTCCAGCTTGCCCGCCTCGATGCGCGAAAGATCCAGGATATCGCCCAGCAGCAGCCCCAGGCGGCGGCACGACTGGGTGGCCGCGCTTACGTACACCGTGCGCATGGCCTTGGGCGGGTCTGCCTGCAACAGTTGCAGCATGCCCATGATGCCGTTGAGCGGGGTGCGGATTTCGTGGCTCATGTTGGCCAGGAATTCGCTTTTGGTGCGGCTGGCCGCCTCGGCGGCCTCCTTGGCGCAGCGCAGCTCGCATTCCGCCCGCTTGCGGGTCGAACTGTCGCGCACGATGGCCAGCAGCAGCGGGTCGCCGTCCGTTTCCTCCACCAGGGCCATGCGCACCTCCACCGGCAGCGGCGTGCCGCCGCGCGTGCGGTGCGTGGTTTCGAAGGTGGCCTTGCGGGCGGATTCCAGTTCCGCGCGCAGCCGGGCAAAGGCGCGTTGATCAAGCCGTTCGTCGATGTCGGACAGGGTCATGCGCAGCAGTTGTGCACGGGTGTGGCCGGTCTGGTGCTCCGCCTCGGGGTTGGCGTCAAGGACATGGCCCGTGCCGTCGACGAGGTAGATGGCGTCGCCCGCGCTCTCCACCAGCATGCGCAGCCGCAGTTCGCTGTGCCGCAGGGCTTCTTCCGCCCGGCGCTGCTCGGTGACATCGGTGATGATGGAATACAGCAGCGGCTCGCCGTGCAGCACCAGGGTGCCGGTGTTCGATTCCACGTCGCGGATGGTGCCGTCGGCCAGGTGGTGGCGGAACCGGAAGCGCCGCTTGTCGCCCCGCGCCGCCGACGAAAGTTCGCCGCGCAACGCGTCCGAGGGCAGGGTGTTGATGTCGGAGATGTGCATGGTGCGCAGCACGTCGCGCGGCCAGCCGTAGAATTCGGCGGCGGCGGGGCTGGCGTCGCGGATGGCCTTGGTGGTGGGGTCGATGAGCAGGGCCACCACGTGGTTGTTTTCGAACAGGCCCCGGTAGCGGGCCTCGCTTTCGCGCAGGGCCCGCCCGGCGCGCAGGCGCTCCAGTTCCGCCGTGGCGCGCCCGGCAAGGATGCGCATCAGCGCCATGTCCTCGCCCGTGGGCGGTGCCATGGGCAGGTCGTGGAACACGGCCAGCAGGCCCAGGGGGGTGCCTTGCGCGTCGCGCAGGGCAAGGCCCATGTAGGATTGTATGCCCAGCGAGACATGCAGTTCGGCTTCGGGAAAGAGTTCCTGCACGCCGTCGGGGTAGACGCACAGGTCCGGCGAATTGAGGGTCCGTGCGCAAGGGGTGCCGTGCAAGGCATAGTCGAAGGGTTCACCGGGCGCGTCGTCCAGCCAGGCGGCCAGCACGCGCAGGTAGTCGCCGTCGCTCTTTTCTCCCCCGTCATTCCGGTTGACCCGCGCGGCTTGCCCGGCATGTCCGGCCCGCCGCGCCAGTTCCGCCAGATCACCCTGCTCGCCCAGTTCGCTCAGTTCGCCCACCAGGGCGTAGCGCGCGCCAAGGCCATGGGCCAACTGTTGCACCAGCATCCGGAAGAACTCCTGTTCCACCAGCGGCGAGGTGACCTGCACGATGCTGCGCAGGGTGTTTTCCGCCCGGCCCAGGGCGCGGCGGGTGCGGCGCAGGCGCAGGGCCAGCCACAGCAGCAGGGCGGCTGCCGGAAGGATGAGCGCGGCATCGTCGATGAGACGCACCCACCAGAGGGGGGGAGGCTGCACGCCGGTGGGGACGGCCTGCGAGGCAGTGCCCGGCAGGGCACCGGATGTCGCGGAATGCATGGGCAGCACGGGCAGTAGGGACAGTACGGACAAGGGAGCGGCAAGGGCCGTTCCCGACGCACGGGGAACGGGGGCCAGCGGCGCTTCCGTGCCAGATGCGGCGGCCCCAAGCAAAATGATCGCCAGAACAAGGGCGACAAGCCGGACTGCAACGGATGCGGACCCGGAATGATGCACGCTGGGCATGGCGGTTCCTCTGGTCGGGTGACGCGCCGCATGCGGCGCGGAGTGGTCTATGGACATACTATACGCGAAATTGCAAATCGCGCGACAGGAGAATGAGGGGAGCGGGATTTGTCATGCTGGTACGATGGGTACGTTGATGGGGCAGCGACCTGTGCGTGGCCGGGCGGGGGGATTGGACGCGCGTGGCCGGGCGGGCAAGATGGCGGGAGGCCGGAACCGCCTCCCGCTGTCATTGGGCAGACCCGCACGTGCACGAAATTGATGCACCTTTGCCCCGCCTGTGGTATGCGGAAAATCAGGTGGGCAACCCCCACCCCAATTCCCTGCAAAAGGAGCGGACGCATGAACAAAGCGACGAAACCGGCAAAGGCCAAGCCCGCCAAGCCCGCAGCGGCGGCCCCCTCCCCGCGCGAGGCCCGCAAGGCCAAGGTCATCGAGGTGCTGAACAAGGCGCGCGCCATGGAACTGAACGCCATCACCCAGTACATGAACCAGCACTACGGGTTGGACAACATGGACTACGGGACGCTGGCGGCGGACATGAAACTGATCGCCATCGACGAGATGCGTCACGCCGAAATGTTCGCCGAGCGCATCAAGGAACTGGGCGGCGAGCCCACCACCGAGCGCGAGGGCGACCTGGTCAAGGGGCAGGACGTGCAGACCATCTTCCCCTACGACGCCGGGCTCGAGGACGACACCATCGACGCCTACAACCAGTTCCTGCAGGTCTGTCGGGACAGCGGTGACAGCATCAGCATGAAGCTGTTCGAGACCATCATCGAAGAGGAGCAGGTGCACTTCAACCATTTCGACAACGTGGGCGAACACCTGAAGACGTTGGGCGACACCTACCTGTCGAAGATCGCGGGCACTTCTGCCTCCACCGGCCCCACCACCAAGGGTTTCCTGATCAGCAAGGGCGGCGCCGCGGCGGGCTAGCCCCGGCGCAGCCGCACCACGGAACGGATGCGCCGTTTCTTCCCATGACAGGGAAGGACGGCACGCCTCCGGGCCATCCGGATTTTACGCATGCGGCGGCACGGCAACGTGCCGCCGCTTTCGTCGGTTGGGGGGGGAGAACGGCGGCCCGCCCGCACGAGCAGACTATCCCGGCGAGGTGGCAGCCGGGGCTCCGGTATCGAAAGGATATCATCAGGGACGCGTGGACGTGGTGCGGGGCTATCGCCCGCGCCGGAACGCGCGCAGCCCCAGCAGCAGTCCGGCCATCAGCAGGGCCACACCGCACAGGCTGCCGACATCCGGGGCCTGGCCGCGCCAGCAATAGGCGTAGGCCAGGGCCGCCAGGGTCTCGCAAACCATCAGCTGTCCCGCAAGCCCGGCGGGCAGCAGGCGGCTGGCACGGTTCCACAGGGTGGTGCCCAGCCACGAGGCCAGCAGCCCCAGGGTGAACATCAGCCCCACGAAGGTCCACGGGCGGGGACCCAGCGGCACGGCAAACCCGCCGCTGCCGCCGTCCGCCAAGGAATACCAGGCACAGGCGCCAGCCATGCCCAGCAGGGCCAGCGGCAGGGTGGCCAGCCCCTGCGCGGTGGCCCACAGGCCGGACCCCAGATGCGGGCGCCGCGCCAGCCACTGGGTGTTGCGCAACGGATACCACGTCCAGCAGGCCACGGCCCCCCACGCCAGAACCACGCCGACCAGGTAGTCCGGCAGGGGCCGGTCGAAGCCCAGACGGCCGATTTCGTGGCGGTTCACCAGCAACACCCCGGCGGCGATGGCCGCCAGCGGCGGCACCAGCCGCGCCCACGGCAGCCGCCGGTCGCGCAGGTTGGAAATGATGGCGATGATGATGGGCAGGGTGCCGATGATCACCGTGGGCAGGGGGGCGTCCGCACGCTGGATGGCCGCGGAAAGGCACAGGTAGTACAGGATGTTGCCGCTCAGGGCCAGTTCCAGGGCGCGCAGCCAGTCGGCCCGGTCCAGCAGGCGCAGCCGGGCCGTGTCACGCAGGCCCAGCACCACGGCAATGGCCCCGAAGGCCGTGTACCGCCCGAACGACAGCATGGCGGGCGGATAGTCGCCCAGCAGCAGCGGGACGATGAACACCAGCCCCCACGCCAGCCCGGCACCAAGGGCGCACAGGGCGCCTTCGGCCAGGGTTCGCGCGGGCAGGTTGGCGTGGGGCGTGACGGCAACGGTGCAAGCGGCGGTGGGGGCGGTGCGGGGCATGGCCCCAGCTACTACGGGCCGTGCCGTGGAGCAAGGGTGTCTGGAGGGTTCAGGGGGTTCTGGAGGGTGAAAGCAGCAACCAGATGCATTTTTAGTAAAGTATACTTTACTTATTTAGGTGCAGGAGGTAGCTTTCAACTATGAAAATACCCAAGGATGACCTGATCGGGGTGCTTGCCCAGTTCAACCCATGGTGGCGGGGCGAACCCGTGGCGGATTTGCCCGCGTGGCGCCGGGCGGCATTTCGTGAACTGCACGCCTGGGTTGTCGCGCCGCCTGCCCCCCGGGCTGTTCTGGTGTCGGGTGCCCGACAGGTGGGAAAAACCACGCTGATGCTGCAAAGCATTGCCGATCTGATCGCCGGGGGCGTTCCCCCGGCCAACATCCTGTATGCCACGTTCGACCATCCCTTGCTCAAGCTGGCGGGGATCGATGCCGTCCTGGAGGCTTGGCGTGCCCGCGAACCCGCCGTGCCGGGGCCGGAATTCCTGTTTCTGGACGAGGGGCAGTTCATCCGGGACTGGGGTACCTGGGTCAAGCATCAGGTGGATTTCTTTCGCCATCGGCGCATCGCGTTCACGGGTTCGGCGTTGCCGCTGCTGGAGTCCGACCAGGAGTCGGGCGTGGGCCGCTGGCATACCATCAAGCTGACCACCCTGTCCTTTTACGAGTATCTGCAATTGAAGCGGATTCCCCATTCGGAGATTCCCCCGTTGCGCAGCCTGCGGGAAACGTTCGCCTGGTCCGAGGCGACGTTCTACCGGGTTGCGGAGATGGCCGCGCCACTGGTCGGGCATTTTCACGACTATCTGGTGCGCGGGGGCTTTCCTCAGATCGCGCAGGTTGAAAGCGTGACGCAGGCGCAACGCCTGCTGCGCGAGGACGTGATCGACAAGGTGCTCAAGCGGGACATGACGGTGCTGTTCGGAGTCCGCCGCGTGCTGGAACTGGAGCACACCTTCCTCTACCTGTGCATGCATGACGGGGGGCTGCTGGATGTTCCCAACCTGTGCAAGAACCTTGAGGTCAAGCGTCCCACGGCGTTGAAGTACATCGACCTTCTCGAGTCCACGCACCTTGTCTACAAGCTGCCGCCGCACGGCTACGGCAAGGATATCCTGCGGGCCAGGTACAAGGTGTACCTTGCGGATGCCGCGCTGGCCCCGGCGGCCCTGTTGAAGGGCAAGGGACTGATCGACGACCCCATGGCGCTGGGCGTTGCCACGGAAACCGCCGTGTTCAAACATCTTTTTGCCAGATACTATGCACTGGACGTACGGTTCACCTACTGGCGCGACAAGAAAAATCGCGAAGTCGACCTGGTGGCGGACATGGGGGGCAAGCTCGTGCCCTTCGAGGTCAAGTACCGCGCTCAACACGCCGGGGCCGCCGAGTTGCGGGGGCTGCTGGAGTTCATGCGCGAACGCAAGGCCGAGCGCGGCTACGCGGTGACCAAGTCGCTGACGGATTTCGGTCCGCTGGCGGGGCACGGCGACGTCATGCGCATTCCCGCGCCGTTGCTGTGCTACTGGATGGGACAGGGCGAACTGGACGAACCCGTTGAAGCGTGATGGACGCACGCGCCGCAAGGGCACGACGGCAGGAACGGCGCACTCCGCGAGGGGTGCGCCGTTTCCGTCAGCAGGGCAGGGGGGGGTAGGGGGTATCCGCGCCGCCGCTACTGGCAGACGGGCTTGGCGCCCGGCTGCTGCGTGGCCAGCCAGTCCACCACGGCGGGCTTTTCGGCCTCGCTGACCTGCGCGCCCTTGCCCATCATGCGGGTGACGGTGGTGTTCCAGGCGGCCTTGTCCTTGGCACCCAGGTTGGCGCAGATGCGCTGGGTGTTGTGACACTTGGTGCAGGCGGACATGACGGTGCCTGCCGGGTCCTGCGCGGTGGCGGGAACGGCGGACGAGAAGGCGGCAAATGCGGTGAGGGCGGCGGACATGGCCAGGGTGGCCAGCATCCGGCCACGGCAGTTGGGCGTACGGCGCATGGGCGACTCCTTGGTTAAGGGGGATTGCCGTCACTATACACGCGGGTGCGCGCCGGACGCAACGGGATGATGCGGGAAAGGCTTTCACGGAGGAAGGAGGTTGGCCAGGCATCTCACCCAACTGGCGCCCAGCCGCGTGAAGTCCGCTGCCGGGGTGTTCAGTTCCGGCGCAGGGGTGCCTGCGGATGCGGCACAGAGGGCGTAGTGGGGTGTGTTTTTTTCGTGCGGCATCCGAAGGATTTTCGAAAAGCATTCGGAAGGTGCCGAACATGCGCTTACGGGCACAGGGGTTTTTCGCCCGGCTTGCGCGTGGACAGCCACTCGATGACGGCGGTACGCTCCTCGGGGGTGACGCTGGCCCCGCCCGCGATCATCCGGTCCACGGTCTTTTCCCAGCCCGCCCGGTCCAGCTTGCCGATGTCCGCGCAAATGCGGTCCGCGCCGTGGCAGATGCGGCAGGCCCGCATGGTCACCACCTCGCCGGGCGGCGTCTTGTCGCCGCAGCCGGTCAGCAGGGTGCCCAGCGTCGCGGCCAGTCCGGCGGCGAGAACCAGCGGGCCGAGCAGGGCGCCCAGCCATCGGGACGGGGCGGTGTGGGGCCGTGGGTCGTCGGGTACGGCGCGGGATGCGGCGCACTCACGAGTGTGTGCGGCAGTGTTTCCGGCGGTGCGGGACGCGTGCGGGGGGCGGGACTTTCCGGAGTCATGCTGCGCGTCATGGTGCGTGTCTTGGGCTGCGCTGGGGGCATGCGGCATGGCGGCCTCCTGAACGGCGATTTCCTCCACCATACCGAAAAGCGCGCCACAGGCAACGGGGGCGGCAACCCCCGCTCAGGCTGGGGCGTGCTTTCCCGTCTCCCTTCAGCGGACCAGTTTGAACACCACCGGCACCACCACCTCGCAGGCCACGTCGCGTCCGTCGCGCCCGCAGGGGCGAAAGCGCCAGCGCTCCACGGTGGACAGGGCCGCGTCCGCGAACAGGTCCACCGCTTCACCGCCCACCACACTGCGGGAGGCCACCCGGCCCTGCGGGTCGATGTGCAGCCGCACCACCACCACGCCTTCCGCCCGCTTGCGGCGGGCCTCTGCCGGGTAGGGGGGCTGCGGCGCGTAGAGAGGCCGCGCCTTGCGGTCGTAGTCGCCGTCCCGTGCCGTGTCGGCGTGCAGCCCCACGCCGCCCGGCCCTGCCGTGCCCGTGCTTCCGCCGCCGGTTCCGCCGCCGGGGCCGAAGGCCATGCCCTTGTCCGTGCCCCCGCTGCCGGGGGGTGCCCCTTCCGGCACGCTGGTGTCCAGCTCGCCGGATGGTGCCGCGTCAGCCGTCATGGCGCGCGCAGGCGCTACGGACGGTTCCGTCGGTGATGTGGGGGCGGCGGGCCGTTCGGGTTGGTGTTCAGCCGGGGTGGGCCGGGGGGAGGCATCCCGCTTGCGCGAGCTCACGGCCTTGGCGTCGGGCTTCACGTCCCGCGCCTGCGGTACGGGTGACGGGACGGGCGTGGGTGTGCGCGGCGCTGCGGCTGCCGGGCGTTTACCGCCCGGCCCGCCCAGGGTCAGTTCCACCATCTGGCTGCCGCCGCCCCTGCCGCCCTGATCCAGCCCGCTGATCGTCTTCGGTTGCGGCGCGGCCAGCAGTACCCCGGCCAGCAGCAGGTGCAGGCACAGAGCGCCCAGCGTCCAGCGGTCAAGCAGCCGGGTGTCCGTCTGGTTGGTCTGTCCTGCCCGTTCTGCCCGTTTTGTCTGTCTTGCCCGCTCAGGTGCGGCTCGCCCAGCGTGGCCTTGCGGACCGCGCGCCGCCTGCAAGTCGGCCCGTTCCACGCGCGCGGTCATGGCCGGGCCTCCGGCGTGTCTTCCTCCTCGGCCATGACGTGCATCTTGTGCACCCCGGCGGCGCGCGCCATGCCCATCACCCGCACCACCCGGCCGTACGGCACGCTGGCGTCGGCCCGCAGGAACAGCAGCCGGTCGGGCGTCACCACACGTTCCCGCATGAAGGCGGCCATGTCCGCGTCGCCCACGGCGTCCTCGTCCAGCAGCAGCGTGCCGTCGGCGCGGATGGTCAGCACCACGTGGTCGCTGTCCGAGGGCAGCACGTCCACGGTGGTGGTCTGCGGCAGGGAAACGTCCAGCCCGGACTGCATCATGGGCGTGGTGATCATGAAGATCACCAGCAGCACCAGCATCACGTCCACGAAGGGCGTGACGTTGATTTCGGAAACGACGCCGCCGTCCTCGTCAGATGCCGCCTGCATCGTCCGCCTCCGTGGTATGCGGGGCCGTGCCGCCAAGCACCGCGCCCACGTCGTGCATGACGTGGTTCAGGATTACCCCGGCCAGGTTGACCAGCCGCGCCTTGACCTTGTTCAGGGCGGTGGTTTGCAGGTTGTAGCCGATGGCCGCCGGTATGGCCACGCCAAGGCCCACGGCGGTGGTGATGAGCGCCTCGGAAATGCCCGGCGCAACGGCGGCAATGGAGGCGGACTTGGCCCCGGCCAGGTCGTGGAAGGCATCCATGATGCCCCACACGGTGCCGAACAGCCCGATGAACGGGGCGATGTTGGCGGTGGTGGCCAGCAGCGGCAGTTGCGCGCCCAGCCTGCCCCCCTCGTCCGACACCGCATGGCGCAGCGAGCGGCGCACGTTGTCGGCCAGCAGGGCGGCTGGGGCGTTGCAGCGGGCCATGCGGCGGTATTCGTCGTAGCCCGCGCGCAGCAGGTTCCAGGCCATCCTGTCGCCGGAATCCTTGAAGCGCGACATGGCCTGTTCCAGGCTTTCCATGCGGCCAAGCCGCTCCATGCAGGCGTCGATGCGGCCTGCCGCGCCGCGCAGCAGCAGGGCCTTGCGGAAGATGATGCCCCAACTGGCGACGGACATGCACAGCAGGGCGAGCATGACCGCCTTGGCCACGGGCGTGGCATGGGCATACAGCCCCAGAATGCCGGTATCCATGAGTTCTCCTTGAATCGTAGGTAGTTTGACGAGGGGCCGTTGCAGGACGGCGTCAGCCCGCGGCAACGTCCGTGTGCTCAGATGTGCCGGTGGTGCCGGTCGCGCCAGCCGCGCCAGTCGCGCCGGTCGTAACGGGCGCGGTGGTAACCGTCCGCTGCGGGCGGATGAACTGGGCGATGCCCAGCGAACACAGGCTCATCAGCGCCCCGGCAAAGAAGGTCACCCGGTAGTCGATCATCCACAGGTAGCCGCCGGTCACGGGCAGGACCACGGCGGCGATGTGGTTGATGGTGAACCCCGCCGCCGCGCTGGGGGCCAGGTCCTCGTGGTCCGCGATCTTCTGGAAGTACGTGGTGATGGCCATGCTGAAGTTGAACAGCACGTGGTCCAGTACGTACAGGCAGATGGCCACGGCCTTGGATTCCACCAGCCCGTACGAAACGAAGACGGCGGCCAGCAGCAGGTATTCGGCGGACAGCACCGCCCGCTCGCCCAGCCGGGGAATCAGCCGGGCCACCAGCGGCGCGGAAAAGTAGCAGACGATGTTGTTGACGATGAACAGCAGCGAGATTTCCCGCACCGAAAACTGGAACTTCTGCACCAGCAAAAACGCGGCAAAGGCGATGAATATCTGCCGCCGCGCCCCGCCCATGAAGGTCAGCGCGTAGAACACCCAGTACCGGCGCCGCAGCACGATGCGCTTCTGCTGCGGGCGCAGCGCTCCGCCCGTGGGGTTCCACGCCACCAGACACAGGGCCGCCAGCACGATGGCCCCGCCGAACAGCATGTACAGATGCTCGGTGCTCAGCCACTCCGCGCCGAAGTACACCAGCACTCCCACCACCACGCTGGTGGCCGCCCCGGCGCTGACCTGGCGGGCAAGCACGGTGGGGGTTTCGCCAAGGCCGAAGCTTTGCAGCGTCAGCGATTGCCGGGCCGTTTCGAAGTAGTGGTAGCCCAGGCTGGAAACCAGCGTGGTCACCACCAGCCCGGTGAAGCTGGGCCACAGCCCGGTGATGAACACCCCCACGCCCAGACAGACCACCGACAGCACGGCCAGCCTGCATTCGTGCATCACCAGCAGGGCGAACACGGCCAGCAGCGAGAGAAAGCCCGGCACCTCGCGCACCGATTGCAGGATGCCCGCGTGGTAGGCCGTCAGCCCCACGGAGTTGACGAGGAAGTTGTCGAACAGGATGACCCACACCTGGAGCCCGGCGGCGCCACAGACGGTAAGGATCATCAGGAACAGGTACATGGGGTTGTTCTTGGTCGCGTGCATGCGGTGGAGACTCTATGGTTGTCCGTGGGGTGAACGCAGCCGCCCGCCGATCATCAGCGCGAGGAAGTAGCTCCCCCCCACGATGGACACGACGATGCCGGCGGCGATTTGTGTCGGGTACAGGGCCGTCTGGCCTATCCAGTCGGCCCACAGCATCAGGGCGGCGCCCACAAGGGCGCCGGTGGCAAGCTGCGCCCGCGCCGTGCGCGCCCCCAGCAGCGAGGCCGCGTGCGGGGCCACCAGCCCCACGAAGGTCACCGGCCCCATGGCCGAGGTGACCAGCCCGCACGTCAGGGCCACCACGGCCAGCAGCACAAGGCTGGCCCGACGGGTGTCCAGGCCACGGGCGCGGGCCACGTCGCGCCCGGCGGAGAGCAGCGTCAGCCAGCGGGAAAGGCCAAGCCCGGCGCAGGTCAGCACGACGGTGCCCGCCGCCAGCAGCAGGGCCTGGGCCGGGGCCACGCGGTAGGTGGAGCCGCTCAGCCACAGCAGCACCGCGTAGCTGTCGCCCGTGCCGCGCGCCAGGCAGAACTGCACCAGTGCATCCAGCAGGGCGGTCAGGGCCACGCCCGCGATGATCAGGCTGGACGGCGCGTAGCCGTGCGCCCTTCCCAGCCGCAGCAGCGCAGCCAGCACCGCCGCGCTGCCCAGCAGGGCAACGGGCCACTGCGCCGCCGACACCGCCTGCCCGAACAGCAACCCGGCCAGCACCAAGGCAAAGGTGGCCCCGGAGGACACCCCCAGAATGTCCGGGCTGGCCAGCGGGTTGCCCACCAGCCGTTGCAGGATGGTGCCCGCCACGGCCAGGGCCGCGCCCGCGCACAGCGCCGCCGCAAGCCGGGGCCAACGTACCGACCACTGGTAGGCGGAGGGCGCGGCCCAGTGCCAGGCGCCGCCTTCGGGCTGGACCAGGATGTGCGCCAGCAGCCCCAGCACGGTGGCGCCCGCCAGCAAGGCCAGCACGACGGGGTGCACCGCAAGGCGACCCCGCGCGCCGCCCCGGAAGGAAAAGCCCACCGTGTCCTGCGCCCGCAGCCTGCGGCGCGAAAGCCACAGCAGCGCCGGGGCGCCCAGGGCCGCGGCGGCCACGCCGCAAGGCACCACGTCTTGGGTCCACGTCCCTGCCAGCATGGCCAGCGCGTCCGTGGCCAGCAGCAGGGCCGCGCCCAGCAGCAGGCTGGTCCACAGTTCCGCTCCGGGGGTTCTGGCGCCCAGCGACCGGGCCATGTTGGGGGCCAGCAGGCCGATGAAGCCGATCACCCCCACCGTGGCGATGGATGCCGAGGCCAGCCAGATGGAGGCCGCCATCAGCAGCAGGAACGCCGGGACCACCGGCAGGCCGCGCGCGGAGGCGCCCTCGTGCCCCAGGCGCAGCAGGGCCAGCAGGCGCGGCGCCGCCAGCAACAGGACCGGGGCCACGCCCAGCCGGGGCAGCAGCCACAGCACCGCCTGCCAGCCGTTCTGGGCCAGGTCTCCGGCACCCCACAGGAACACGCTGCGCGCGAATTCCTCGTGCAGCAGCACAAGGGCGGTGGTGATGGCCCCCAGCAGGATGTTGACCACCATGCCGGACACCACCAGCGGCAGGCCGTCCATGTTGCGCGCGCCGGTGATGAAAACGATGAGCCCGAAGGCCAGCAGCCCGCCCAGCAGGGCCGCCGGGGCGCCATGGGCCGCCACGTGCCGGGGCAGCCAGATGTGCAGCGCCACCAGTGCCAGCCAGGCCCCGGACGACGTGCCCAGGGTGAGCGGAGAGGCCAGCATGTTGCGGGTCAGCTGCTGCATCAGGCTGCCGGTAAGCCCCAGCGCCCCGCCTACCAGCAGGGCCATGCACGCGCGCGGCAGCAGCGCGTGGCAGAAATTCAGTTCCGCGAAGGTTTCGGGCGTGTGCCAGCCAAGGACCAGCCGCAGCTGTTCCGTCAGGGGCAGGCCGCCGTCGGCCAGCAGGCCGTCCATGTGCAGGTGAAGCACGGCCAGCCCGGCCACGGCACAGACCAGTCCCGCAAGACGACGCGGGGTCACTGCGCCGCCTCCGTCCGCAGCAGGCTTTCGGCAAAGGCGTCGGCCAGATAGCGCATGGACATGGCCCCGCCGTAGTTCCACACCGGACGCACCGACCGGATGCGTCCCTGCCGCACGAAGGGCATGGACTGCCACAGCACGGTGGCGCGCATCTTCGCTTCTTCGGGGAAGGGCAGCACGTGCAGCACCCAGGCGTCGGCCAGCGCGTGCAGGTCCTTGAAGGGCATCCGGGTGATGCCCCATGCGCGCGGCGGCTGCGGCAGGGCGTCGGTCAGGCCCAGTTGGTCCAGCACGTACCGGGCGGTGGAATTTTCGCAGTAGGCAAAGACCGACGTGGTGTTGGCGAAGCGCAGGGGCAGCACGCGGGCCGAGGGGCCGAGGGCTGCCGCGAGTTGCGTTTTCAGTTCCGCGAAGCGCTGGTGCATGGCCTCGATCTTTTGTCGGGCCAGCTCCTGCCTGCCGAACAGGGCGGCCAGGGTGGTGAAGTGGGCGATGGCCACCTCGCCCGAGCGATCCGTTGCCGCGAAGTTGGGCAGATGGACCACGGGGGCGATGCGGGCCAGCGCATCCAGCAGGTCCTTCTGCGGTGAAGCGGTCAGGATCACGTCGGGGCGCAGTCCGGCGATGCGCTCCAGGTTGGGTTCCGCGCGGGTGCCCACGTCGGTCACGGTGTCGGCGTTGTCCGCATCACCAGGCTCACCGCCTGCCCCGGACGGCAGCGGCGGCTGGACCACCCATTCCCGGTATCCGGCCAGTTCGGGCGCGCCCACCGGGGTGATGCCCAGTTCCAGCACCTGCTCCAGCAGGTCCCAGTCCAGCACCACCACCCGCCGGGGCACGGCGGCAAAGGCGATGTCGCCCCGGCTATCCCGGATGCGGATGGGGGCGGGACTGGTGGTCTGCCCCGCAGCCTGCCCCGCATGTTGCCCCGTATGTTGTCTGACGCCCTGCGGCGCGGCGTCGGCGGCCCGCGCCACGCCCGGCACCAAAAGAACGGCCAGCACGCAGGCCATGGCCGCCAGCAGGGCGGGGCATTGCCGCAGGCGTGTCCGGGCCACCATGTGCATCAGGTAACCTTCCGGCATCAGGCGCATACCACGGCCACCTTGCGGGTGCGGGCGCCCTCCGGCGGGGCGGGATGGTCGATGAGCCGGATGGACGAACGGTACAGCGCGGACAGGGCGCGTTCTTCCAGCAGCAGGTCCGCCGGTCCCTGAAAGGCCACCTCGCCCTGGCGCAGGGCAATGACGTGGCTGGCGTAGCGCAGGGCCAGGTTGATGTCGTGCAGGATGACCACCACCCCCAGGCCGTGGTCACGGTTCAGCGCGGCCAGCAGGTCCATGACCTGGTACTGGTGGTGCACGTCCAGGGCCGATGTGGGTTCGTCCAGGATGGCCACGGGCGACTGCTGGGCCAGCAGCATGGAAATCCACGCCCGCTGCCGCTCGCCGCCGGACAGGCTGTCGGCCAGGGTGTTGGCGAAGCGGGTCACGCCGGTGCGTTCCATGGCCTCATCGATGATGCGCGCGTCCCCGGCGGTCCAGCGCCCGAAGGCGCCCCGCCACGGAAAGCGCCCCAGCCGGACGATTTCGCGCACGGTCAGCCCCACCGAAGGGGGCAGCTTCTGCGGCAGGAAGGCTACGGCCCGGGCCAGTTCGCGCGTGCCGAACCGCCCCAGGTCACGCCCGTGCAGGGTGATGCGGCCCGTGTCCGGCGTCTGCTGGCCGGACAGCAGGCCGACCAGGGTGGATTTGCCCGAGCCGTTGTGGCCCAGAACGACGCACAACTGGTCCGTGGGCACGACCAGTTGCGGCAGGGAAAGTATGTGGCGGCCATCGCGGGCCATGCCGACATCGGTAAGCTGGAACATGCGGTCTGCCTGGTGCGGTGAAAGGAACGGAAAAGGGAAAGGCCCCCTCTCCGCACCGGGCGCGCCGGGTGTACCGGGCGCCTGGGGCGGAAAGGGGGGGACCGAATCTACCAGTGGTAGCTGACGCTGAGCAGCGCGGAGCGCGACTGGCCGTAGTAGCAATAGTAGTCGCAGGCCGAGATGTACTCTTCGTCCAGGATGTTGTTGACGTTCAACTGGACGCTCCAGTTCTCGTCAATCTGGTACGAGGCCATGGCGTCCCACAGGGTGACGTCGGGCACGGTCAGGTCGCTGCTGGCGGGATTGTCCCTGGATTCGCCGATGTAGCGCACGCCGGAGCCGAAGGTCAGCCCCTTCACGAAGAAGCGAGAGGTGTCCAGCTTCAGCCAGGCGTTGGCCTGGTCGCGCGGGATAAGCCCGGCCTGCTTGGTGCCCCGGCCTCCGGTGTCGTCGGTGCGGGCGTCGGTGTAGGTGTAGCTGGCGGTCAGTTGCAGGTCTTCGGTCAGGTGCGCCAGCCCTTCCAGTTCCACGCCCCGCGCGGTCACCTCGCCGGTCTGGGTGGCCACGTAGGTCAGCGGGTTGGTGACCAGCGCGTTCTTCTGGGTGATGTCGAACAGGGCCACGTTGATGTAGCCGTCGAAGAAGCCGGGGGTGTACTTCACGCCCACTTCGTACTGCTCGCCTTCCAGCGGCTTGTAGAGCTGGCCCGTGGCCGGGTCGATGGTGCTCAGCACTTCGAACGACTGCGAGTAGCTGACGTAGGGCGACAGGCCGTAGTCGGACAGGTACATCAGGCCCGTGTTGAACGAGAACTGGCCGTCGTTGCGCGATTCGTCCTGGTCCAGGCTGTCGCTGGTGTTCTCGGTCTGCACCCGGTCGTAGCGGCCGCCCAGCACGCCCACCCAATGGCTGTCGTACTTGACCTGGTATTGCAGGTAGGCGCCGGTCTGGAGCTTGGAGATGTCGCGGTCGTTGTCGTTGGCCGGGTCAAGCGGGGTATAGGACCCGTACACCGGGTGGTACGGGTTGATGGTGCCGAAGGAGTAGTTGTCCTGCTCGTCGCCGTGGGTCTTGTGATGCTGCACGTCAATGCCCATCAGCGCGGTGTGTTCCATGTCCGTGGAATCCCACTTGGCTACGGCGCGGTTGTCCACGGTGATGCTGTCCTGCTCGCCGTCGCGGAACACGATGCCCCGGTACAGCGAGGTGGCGGAGGGATCGGAGTTGGGGAAGGCGTACGAACTGCGCAGGTACAGGTCGTTGTAGGCGTAGTTGACGTTCTGGGACAGGGTCCAGTGCTTGTCCACCTCGTGTTCCAGCAGGTAGCCCACGGACATCTGGGTGCGCTTGTAGCGGTCGTAGTCCGGCTCGCCCAGGTTGGTGGACGGCTCGATGGTGCCGTACGGCGAATCGATCAGCGTGCCTGCGGCGGGAAAGAACGGGTTGGTGGGAACACCGTCGTCCTTCAGCAGCGTGCCCATCAGGGTAAGGCGCGTGGTGTCGGTAAAGTCTATGGTCAGGCTGGGCGCGATGTAGTGGCGGGTGTTTTCCGTGCCATCCAGTTCGCCGTCCGCGTCCTTGGCCAGGCCCACGATGCGGAAGCGGATGTTGCCGGAATCGGTGGCCACGTCGGACACGTCGAAGGCCACGGTGCGGGTGTCGCTGGTGCCCACCTGCACCTGTATCTCGCCGCCGGGGGTGTCCCTGGGCTTTTTCTGCACGGCGTTGACCACGCCGCCGGGGGGTGATTCGCCGAACAGGATGGACGACGAGCCCTTGACCACTTCCAGCCGCTCAAGGCCGTAGGGTTCCAGCAGCCAGGTGTAGTAGCCGTCGCGGAACAGGCGGTTGCCGTCCAGATAGGTGGCCGCGTCAAAGCCGCGCACCTTGATCCAGTCGGTGTCGTTGTCCGCCCCGTAGGGCTGCGAGGTAACCCCGGACGTGTAGCGCAGGGCCTCGTCCAGCTTCTGCGGGGCGTGCTGTTCCAGGTCTTCCGATTCGACGATGGAGACGGACTTGGGGGTTTCCTGGATGGCGGCGTCCACCTTCAGTGCCGAGGCGCTGACCACCACGGGGTCCAGCGTCACGGTGCTGTTGGTGTTGGCCAGTACCGGCCTGGCGGATGCCACGACCAGGCAGGCCGCCCCCAGGCAAAGGGCATGACCCAGAAGGCGCAACGGGTCTGATGGTTTCATGTATATCTCCTGTGCGGAATGATGCGTGACGATTTCGGGTTGATGCCGCCATGCGGCAGTGCGCGTGGTTCGGCGCGCAACTGGGTGCGCGCCCCGTCGTGATATGTCGCAAGGGGGGAAGAACAGCCCATTTTCCCACGCGCGAGTCTTTTCGCGCGGTTGCGGCATGCAAACACTGCCGAGTATGTGTGAGGGGGCCCCGTCAGGCAGGATTGACACTAATACTGAAAATCATTATCAGCCAACTTCGTTGAGACAAATCATGCCTCA
Source organism: Desulfovibrio sp. (assembly GCA_031287575.1). Classification (GTDB taxonomy): domain Bacteria; phylum Desulfobacterota; class Desulfovibrionia; order Desulfovibrionales; family Desulfovibrionaceae; genus Cupidesulfovibrio. The sequence continues at coordinate 126,856 of JAITSV010000034.1, read as the reverse complement.
AATGAGACAAGGAACGCCGCATGGACCCCCAGCCCATGAACATCATGGACACACCCCGCCCCGTGGTGGCACTGGCCACGGAATATTCGCCGGGTGAAATCCTGGAATTCCACAACCATCCGCGTGCCCAGCTGCTGTACGCCAGCCTGGGCGTGATGACGGTGGAAACGCACAAGGGCATCTGGGTGGTGCCGCCCCACCGGGGGGTGTGGATACCGCCCTACATGGTGCACAAGCTTACGGTTTCGCACCACATTTCCATGCGCTCGCTGTATTTTCAGCCGGAGCTGTGCGGCAATACCCCGCAGGAGTGCTGCGTGGTTTCCGTGTCGCCGCTGCTCAAGGAACTGATCCTGGAGGCATCGCAGATGCCCCGGCTGTATCCGCGCAACGGGCCGGAAGAGCGGCTGCTGATGGTCGTCATGGACCGCATCCGCCAGATGGACCTGACCCCGCTGATGAACCTGCCCATTCCCAGGGACCACCGGCTGAAAGCCATCTACCAGCACCTGGACGAGAACCCCGGCGACAAGCGCACCCTGGAGGAATGGGGCGACACCATCGGGCTTACCCGGCGGACGCTGACCCGGCTTTTCCTGTCCGAAACCTCCATGACCTTCGGCCAGTGGAAGCAGCACATCCGCATCCTGAAATCCCTGCCCCTGCTGGCCGAAAACGAGCAGGTGACCACCGTGGCCATGGAGATGGGCTACGATAACCCCAGCGCGTTCATTTCCGTGTTCAAGAAGGCGCTGGGCAAGACGCCCAGCAAGTACTTTGCGGGGGAGTGAGGAAGACGGGGGAGGAGGGATGGTGGGGGCAGAGCGCGCCGGGAATGGAGCGCGCAGGGCGGCGTGCCGTTAACTGTCACTGGCCAGAATTTGCTGCCTGAATGGCGGTACATGCGGATCGCCGGGCGGCGGCAAGGAATTTCACAGGGGGGCAGACGTTGTCTGCCCCCCTGTGTTTGTTGGCGTCTACCTGGTGCGGGGGGCGACGCGGCGACACATCCCGCATGTGCGCGGCATTCCCGCACGGACTGCGCCGACCATGCGTCAAGACCTGCCATCACGCCGTCCCCGTCCGCCCCCGTCCGCCCTCTCCCGGCCCCACCCAGTCCTCTCCCGTCCCCGCATGGCATGGCTCGACTGCCCCGGCATCCAAAGTCCGCCGTTTTTTGAACCGACAGCCTTGACACCGGCAGGGCTGCGTGGCATTGGGCTAAAAAGTTCGCTTAATCAAACTTTGTGAGTACATTAAAACACGCTGTCTGTCGCGGGGGCAGCCGGGGTACACCGCATGACTCGTACGGTTTCAGACGCCGCCATGTTGCCCACGAACGATAATGAAATCCAAAATCGCATGTACGGCAAGCAGGGCCTGCCGGAGGGGGGAGCGGCCAATGCCGCCGCTCCCGACGCCCCCGCTCCCACGGATGCCGCCGGGCAGCGCCTGCGGGCCTGCTTTGCCGCCACCGATGGCGACCCGCTGGGCAATGCCTTCGCGCGCAAGCTGGCCATCCATGCGGGATTGGGCGGTACCCCGGTGGAAGAAGACCGCCGGGCCGATCTGCTGGGCCATCTGCTGTCCCGCCCGCGCACGGGCAAGACGGCGGCCTACGTGCACGTGCCGTTCTGCGAAACGCACTGCCTGTACTGCGGCTTCTACACCAAGGCCTACGGCCCCGGCGAAAGCGCCCGCTACACCGATGGCCTGCTGCGCGAACTGGACATGTGGGCCCACGCCCCCGCCCAGAGCGAAGGCCCGGTGCATGCCGTGTACATCGGCGGCGGCACCCCCACGGCGCTGGAAGCCCCGGACCTGCTGCGGCTGCTCCGGGGCATCGCGGCGGCCCTGCCCCTGGCCAACGACTGCGAGATCACCGTGGAAGGGCGCATCCACAACTTCGGGCCGGAGAAGATGGAAGCCTGCCTTGCGGGCGGGGCCAACCGCTTTTCGCTGGGGGTGCAGACCTTCGACACCGAACTGCGTCGCCGCATGGGCCGCCGCGCCCCGCGCGAGGAGATCGTGGCCGCGCTGCGCCGCCTTGCCGCCTACGACCAGGCGGCGGTGGTCATCGACCTGATCTACGGATTTCCCACCCAGACCGCCGATTCGTGGCGGCGCGACGTGGAAACCCTGCTGGAACTGGAGCTGGACGGCGCGGACTTCTACCAGCTCAACGTGTTTCGGGGCACGCCGCTGTTCGCGGCGGTGGAGGCGGGCAAGCTGCCCCCGGCGGCGGGCATGGCGGAGCAGGGCCGCCTGTTCGCCGAAGGCATCCGGCTGATGCACGGGGCGCGCTGGCGGCGGCTGTCGTCCAGCCACTGGGGCCGCACCACGCGCGAGCGCAATTGCTACAATCAACTGGCCAAGGGGCAGGCGCACTGTCTGGCGTATGGCCCCGGGGCCGGGGGCATGCTGCACGGCCACGCCTTCTTCATCCAGCGCACCTACGCCGATTGGCTGGCGGCGGTGCAGGGCGACGGCAAGCCCGTCATGGCCCTGATGCTGCCCCCGGCCTCCGCCGGGCTTGCGCGGGCCGTGGCCGCCGCCTTCGAGGCGGGGCGCATCGACCCCGCCCGGCTGGACGCGGAACTGGGCCAGCCCGTGGCGCGCCATGCCGCGCCCCTGCTGGAACAGTGGCGCGGTGCCGGGCTGCTGGAACGGGACGGCGACTGGCTGGAGCTGACCATGGCCGGACAGTTCTGGCAGGTGACCATGGCGCACCTGCTCATCAACTATCTGATCCACGAGATCGAGGAGGAAAACGCATCGTGAAAGAGACCATCAAGCCGGGCCGCCTCAAATCCGTCCGTCCCAAGACCGGCCGCCGCGCGCGGGCTGCTGCCCGCCTGCTGCTGTCCGCCGCCACCGTGCTGCTGCTGTCGCCCGCAGCGGCCCTGGCCGAGGAAACCGCCACGGAGGCAGGGGAACAGCCCACCCGCACCCGCGACGTGGTGGTCACCGCCACCCGTACGGAACACGAACTGAAGGACGTGCCCTCGTCCGTCGCCGTGGTGGACCAGGAAGACCTGAAACGCAGCCCCGCCATCAACGTGGCCGATGCCCTGCGCGACGTGCCCGGGGTGGAGGTGTTCGACCTTTCCGTGCCCGGCGCCAAGCGCGTGCAGATTCGCGGCGAAAGCGGGCAGCGCGTGCTGGTGCTCATCGACGGGCAGAAGGTGTCGGAGCAGAAGTCCATGGACGGCGCGGCCCTGCTCATCGATCCCAACCGTGTCGAGCGCATCGAGGTCATCAAGGGCCCGGCCTCTGTGCTGTACGGGTCCGAGGCCATCGGCGGGGTGATCAACATCATCACCAAGAAGGGCGGCGAAAAGCCCATCAGCGTGGAAACCAGCGTCACCTTCGATTCGTCCACCGACGGCTTCACCGAATACCTTTCGGCCTTCGGCGGCATGAACGGGTTCAAGTACCGCGTGTCGGGCAGCTACAACGACCAGGGCAACCGCCGCTCGGCCGACGGCGAGATGGACGACACCTCGTACATGTCGCGCGACAACTCGGCGTTCCTGGGCTACGACGCGGACAAGGCGTCCTTCGGGGTCACCTACGACGAATACTGGAGCAACCTGAACTCCATGACGCCGGAAGGCACCACCGGCGACACCCTGTACAACTTCGACCTGGACATTCCCCTGTGGGAACGCCGCAAGACGGGCGCCTATGCCGAGTTCCGCGACATCAGCGACCTGGTCTCGCGGGTGCGGGTGGACGGCTTCTACCAGGAAGTGACCAAGGAGATGATCAACATCATCGGGGTGAAGCCCACGACCTTCCTGACCGTGGACCAGGACCAGCGGACCCGCAACGAGCAGGCCAGCTGGGGCGGCACCATGCAGGTGGACCTGCTGCCGCACGAGAACCATCACGTCATCCTGGGGTACGACATGAACCTGGACGACCTGGACGCCACCACTGAGATCACCCAGACCACCACCATGTTCGGCTCGTCCACGTCCACCTTCACCAAGTACGACTACGACGCCACCATGGACACCCACGCGGTGTACCTGCAGGACGAATGGACCCTGCCCGCGGATTTCGTCCTGACCCTTGGCGTGCGCCAGACGTGGGTGCGCTCGGAACTGGAGGACACCAACAACCCCAGCCTGGACACGGACACCCGCTCCGCCTCGCACCCGGTGTTCAGCGCGGGCCTGACCTGGGCGGGCATCCAGGATACCACCCTGCGCGCCCTGTTCTCGCAGGGGTACCGGTTCCCCAACCTGCAACAGCTGTACATCGGCACGGTGCACGGCAGCTCGGACCCCACCTACCCCAACCCCGACCTGGATCCGGAAACCTCGAACAACTACGAGGTGGGCGCCCGGTATGACAACGGCGCGCTGAACCTGGACGTGGCCTTCTTCGTGTCCAACGCCAAGGACTACATCACCACCACGGCGGTCACCGGCGGCAACCAGTTCACCAACGTGGACGAGGCCGACACCTATGGCATCGAGGCCTCGGCGGGGTACACCTTCCATTCGCTGTTCCTCACCCCGTACGCCAGCGGCACGTGGCTGAAGCGCCATTACGACTCAGGCACCCTGAGCACCTGGGACACCGGCCAGCCGGAATACATGGGCCGCCTTGGCGTGCGCTTCGACCGCGACCTGCCGGAACGCAAGCTGAACCTGTACGCCGACCTGTACATGCGCGCCGCCGTGGACGCCCGCGAGGAATACTCCGACGGCACCCACGACAACTACGAGGCCTGGGAAACGCTGAACCTTTCGCTGGGCACCAAGTTCGGCGAAGAGCGGCAGCATTTCGTCAGCCTGGAACTGCTGAACATCCTGAACCGGGACTACCAGACGGCGACCTCGTCCATCGACGAGCCGGGCATGCACGCGGTGGTCAAGGTGGGCACCACGTTCTGATCGGTGGGTGGATTATCGCCTGATGTTGAAAATGGAAATCGTTTTCAGTATGGCGAAGGAGGGTGCCGGGCAACCGGCACCCCCGAATTTCCGATCGTGGCGCCCCGGCGGTCATGATTTCCCCCGGAGCCTTCCACGGTGTCGCCCGGTGTGCTTCCCAAGGTGCCGCCAGACCCGCCGGTCTTCCGGCACCCGCCTTCAACCCAACGGATGAGACGCATGAAAATGACCGCAAGCGCCCCCGGCGCGCCACACCTGCCCGTTCTGGAGGTCCCGGACGCCCCGGCGCCCCCGTCTGCCCTGTCCCCATCCGCCCCGCCCCCATCCGAACTGTCCCCATCTGTCCGGTCCGGCGCCCTCCGCAGGGCAGGGGCACGCTACTGGGCCGTGCGCGAACTGGTGACGGTGGGCGTGTTCGCCGCCTTGACCAAGGTGTCCAGCCTGCTGGTGGCCCTGGTGGGCGGCGGCATGAACCCGCTCACCCTGATGCTGAAGAACCTGGTGTTCACGGTGCTGGCCCTGGTGCTGCTGTTCAAGCTGCGCAAGCCGGGCACGCTGTTGCTGTTCACGCTGGTGAACGTGCTGGTGTCCATGCTGCTCATGGGCGGCGGGTTTTTCCTGCTGCCGTCCATGCTGGTGGCGGGCCTCGCGGCGGAAGGGATCATCCTGCTGCTGGGCGGCTACCGCAACGAGCTGGCCCTGGTGGCGGGCATCGCCTGCTACGACATCCTGTTCAAGGCCGGGTCGTTCGGCGTGTCGTGGCTGTTCGTGCGCGAACAGCCGGAACTGCTGTGGTTCACCGGGGTGGTGGTGGCCATCGGGTACCTGGGTGCCCTGGCCGGGCTGCCGGTGGGACTGCGCTTTCTGCGGGAGCTGCGCCATGCGGGCATCGTCCATGAATGATCGCTGGACCGCCACCGGGGGGGCGTCCGCGCCCGGCGGGGGACTGATGCACCGGCTGGACGCGCGGACCAAGATGGCCATTTCGCTGCTGGGGTCCGTGGCGGTGATGGTGCTGGCCGATCCCGTGGCGCTGGGCCTGCTGCTGGCGGCATCCCTCGGCTATGCCCTGACCCTGGGGCGCTGGCGCATGCTGCTGGCCTGTCACGCGGGCATCGCGGCCATGCTGTGCGTGGCCTTCGGCCTGATGCACGTCATGCACCTGGCCGTGCCGCGCATGTCCCCGCTGGAACCGGTGCGCCTGCTGGTGCCGTTCCTGCGGCTGGCCATCATGGTCAACGTGGTGCTGGCGCTGGCCCTGTCCACGCGGGTGCAGGCCATGCTGTCCACCCTGAAGTCGCTGCGGTTGCCGTTCTGCGTGTACATTCCCACGGCGGTGATGGTGCGCTTCGTGCCGTCGTTCGTGGCCGACGTGCGCCAGGTGTCGGAAACCCTGAAGACGCGCGGTTACCGGGTCAACCCGTTGTTTCTGCTGCGCCACCCGCTGCTGTCGATGCGGTTGCTGTTCGTACCGCTGGTGTTCCGCGCCCTGCGCGCGGCGGACGAGTTGGGTATCGCGGCGGAACTGAAGGGGCTGGGCTACGCCGACCGGTTGCGCCCGTGCCGCACGGTGCACCTGGCCCGGCGCGACTGGGCCGCCATGGTGGCCGCGCTGGTGCTGGTGGCGGCGGGCGTGGGGCTGCAACTGCGCGCGGGCTGGGGCGGGGGAGGCATGTTCTGATGATCGCCTTCGCCAACGTCACCTATGCCTATCCCCACGCCACGGAACCCGCCGTGCGCGGCCTTTCCCTGCGGGTGCGCCCCGGCGAGGCGGTGCTGTGCACCGGCCCCAGCGGGTGCGGCAAATCCACCCTGATCCGCCTGGCCAACGGCCTGTGCCCCCACTACTACCGGGGGCGGCTGGAGGGCGCCGTCACCGTGGGCGGCCAGCGCACGGCGGGAACACCCCTGCACGAACTGGCCCGCATGGTAGGCACCCTGTTCCAGGATCCGGAGAACCAGTTCTTCGCCCTGACCGTGGGCGACGAGATCGCCTTTGCCCACGAATGGCGCGGCAGCGAACCGGCCCATACCCTGGCCGCCGTGGACGAGGCCGCCCGCCGCTTCGGCATCGTCCACCTGCTCGACCAGCCCATCCACGACCTGTCCGAAGGGCAGAAGCAGAAGGTGGCGCTGGCCTCCATCCTGTCGCTGGGGCCGCGCGCCGTGGTGCTGGACGAACCCACCGCCAACCTGGACCCGGAAGCCACCCTGGCCCTGGCCGACGAGATTCGCGCGTTGAAGGCGGCGGGCATGGCCGTGCTGATCGTGGACCACCGCCTGTACTGGCTGGAAGGCGTGGTGGACCGGGTGGTGGTGATGGCCGATGGGCGCATCGTGGAGGAAGGGGATTTTTCCCTCCTGCACGACGACGCACTGCGTGGTGCGCGGGGCCTGCGCGCCGCCCGCGTGGCCGACCCGCGCACGGCCCTGCCCGATGCCAGCGGACGCGGCGACGCCCTGTGCGTGGCCGACCTGCGCTACGCCCACAGGCACGGGCCGGAACTGTTCCACGGGGCCTCGTTCCTGCTGCCGCGCGGGGTCATCGGGGTGCTGGGCGACAACGGCACGGGCAAGACCACCCTGGCCCGGCTGCTTACCGGGCTGCACCGCATGCATTCCGGCAGGCTGCACCTGCACGGCGTGCCGGTGCGGCCGGACCGCATGCTGCGCCACGGCAGCATCGTGCTGCAGAACACCGACCATCAACTGCACATGAAGAGCGTGCGCGAGGAAATCGCCGCGTCCATCATTGCAGGTGGGGCGTGCGGGGCGGGCGGGGCAGGGGCGGCGCGAATCGCCAACGGCTCCGCATCCCCCCCTGCCGAAAGTGACCTGTCGCGCCTTCTCGAACTGTTCAATCTGGCCCACCTGGCCGACCGTCATCCCCAGTCCCTGTCGGGCGGGGAAAAGCAGCGGCTGGTCATTGCCTGCGGCATGGCCAAGCAGCCCGAGGTGCTCATCCTCGACGAACCCACCAGCGGTCTGGACGGCCACAACATGCGTCTGGTGGCCGACGCGGTGCGCGCCGCCGCCGCGCGCGGGGCCGTGGTTCTGCTGGTCAGCCACGACCTGGAACTGCTTTCCATCACCTGCGATGCCGCGCTGCGCCTGCCGCTGCACGGTCCGCACATCCCCAAGGAGATCCCTCAATGTTCGACCATCTCGTGACGCCGGAACTGCGCGATGCCGTGCAGTCCGCCGTGCAGGACAGCCCGGACGTCATGCTGCACACCCTGGCCCAGCGCTGCGGCGCACCCGAAGGCGCCGTGGCCTGCGCCCTGCCCCCCGACATGCGCCGCTTCGCCCCGGCAGCGTCCTTTGACGCGGTGTGGGACGACATGACCGGCTGGGAGAAGGTGACCCTTATCGCCATGACGCCCGGCGCCGTGGTGGAGGTGAAAGGCAGGCTGCCCAAGGGCCGCCGGGGCCACGGCATGTTCAACCTGCACGACGCGGACAACCCCCTGGGCGGGCACGTGTTCATCGAGCGGCTGGGCGCGGTGTGCTTTCTGTCCAAGCCATTCTTCGGGCTGGAGAGCCATTCCGTGCAGTTCTACGACACCGACGGCGCGGCCATGTTCGCGGTGTACGCGGGCCGCGAGGGGCGCGCGCTGATCCCCGCCGTGCGCGATGCGTTCCTGGCCCTGCGCGACCGGGTCTGCGCCGGTCCGGCCCTGACGACCGACAGCGTGGACGCAGGCAACAACGCGGGCGAGGTGGCGGCATGAAATCGCTGGTCGTCTATTCCTCGCGTACCGGTAACACCGAAAAGGTGGCTCGCGCCATAGCGGACAGCCTGCCCCAACCGTGCGACGTGCTTTCCGTGGACCAGGCCCCGGACCTTTCCGGTGGCGCCCGGTCCCACGGCTACGATTTCGTGGCCCTGGGCTTCTGGGTGGACAAGGGCGGCCCGGACGCGGCGGCAGCGCGGTACATGCAGACGGTGAAGGACTCCCGCGTGGGCCTGTTCGGCACCCTGGGGGCCTGGCCCGATTCCGACCACGCCCGCGACTGCATTCGCCGCGCCGAAGAGATGATGGCGGGCAACGAGGTGCTGGGCTCGTTCCTGTGCCAGGGGCGCATCGACCCCGCCGTGGTCGCCATGATGCGGAAGATGGCCTCGGACGCGCACCCCATGACCCCGGAACGCATCGCGCGCATTCAGGAAGCGGAACGCCATCCCGACCAGAAGGACCTTGCCGACGCGCAGGCCGCCTTCCGGGCCATGGTGGACCGGGTCGGGGCTGGAGTCGTGACCGGCGCGGGAAACCCGACATAGGCCGGACCCGGTGGGCAACGGTTTTCGCATCACCGCCGACGTGGCAAGGAGCCCCCATGCATCTGCCTGCACTGCGTGAACATTCCGGACCCCGGGAAGGCCTGGGCGGCATCGTCGCGTCGCTGGTGATCCACTGCGGCGTGTTCCTGTTGCTGGCCATGGCCCCGCAGGCGGTGCGTCCGCCCCAGCCCATGCCGTTGGGCGTGGTGATGCTGGATTTGCAGGGACTGGCGTTGCCCGGTGGAGGCGGCGGCGGTGGCGGGGCGGCCTCGGTCGTGCCGCAGCCCGTGTCCCGCCCCCAGCCGCAGGCCGCTCCCCCCGCCGCGCCGCCCGTGCCGGTAAAGCCGATGGCCCCGGCGGCGGTGAGCGTCGCCAAACCCGTGGCGGCGCGCAAGGTGGCCGTCAAGGCCGCGCTCCGGCCAGAGGAACGGAAGCCGCACCCGGACCCGTCCGCCACGAATATGCCGGTCCCGGAAAAAGAGGCGCGGAACACCACGGCAACGCGGGAGGCGGAGTTTTGCGACACCGTGCCCGTTGCCGCCGACGCGGCGGCCAGCGCCGGAGCGTCCGGTGATGCGTCCGGTACTGCGCCGGGCGGAGTGGCGGGCGTGGGACGCGGTGCCGGAAGCGGCGGGCCGGGCAGTGGCACCGGCGCGCCCGCGGTCGGGCATCCGGGCGGAACCCCCATGGCGGACGCGGGCGAGACGCAGCGCATCCTGGCCGCCCTGACGGCGCTGGTGGAGCGGTACAAGGAATACCCCCGCGCCGCGCGCAGGGCGGGGTATCAGGGCACCGTGGTCATGGCCGTGAAGCTGCGCAGCGACGGGGCCATCGACACCTGGAACGTGGCCGCGTGCAGCGCCCATGCCCTGCTGGACAGGGCCACGGAAAAGGCCTTTGCCCGCATGGAAGGGGTGCGCGTGGCCAACGTCAGCCTGCCCGGTGACATGCGGGTGCTGGTGCCGGTGCGCTACCAGCTGAACTGAGCCGTTCCCGGATGCGCGCCCGCCGGAACGCAACGCGCCCGGAACATGTCCGGGCGCACTGTTCGCGGTGCATGGTCTGTTGGGGTGCGAGGACAGGCAGAGCAGGCAGAACTACGCGGACTGGCAGGACAACGGGGGCAGGCAGGACAGGCGCTGGTCCGTCCCTGCGGTCGGCACGTCACTCCGCGTCGGGCGTGCCTTCCGGGGTGCCCTTGGCCGGACGGGCGCGCGGGCCGGGCGATGGCGGGGTGTCCGGCTGGGTCTCCGGGCCGGGGTGGGGCTTGCGCCGCATGAAGGCCGCGTAGTCCTCGCGCCAGCGGTCCAGTTGCAGTCCGGTGCGTTCAAGGTACAATAGGAACTGTCCCAGCCGCTTGATGACCTGCGCATCCACGGCGTGCTCCACGCGACAGGCGGTGGCCTCGGCCAGTTGCCGGTCCAGTTGCAGCACGTCGCCGAACAGCCGGCGCAGGATCATGTTGCGGTGGGCGATCTCCCGCGCCAGCGGCTCGCCCTGCGGGGTCAGCCGCACCAGGCTGTACGGCTGGTACTCGATGAGTCCGCGCGCGGCCAGGGCCTTCAGCGCGCTGGTCACCGTGGAGCGCGAGACCCCCTGGGCATCGGCGATGTCGCGCGAGCGCGCCGCGCCGCGTTCCATCTCCAGGTGGAAGATGGTGACCAGATAATCTTCAAGCGTGTTGGACAGCGGCGGGGTGTGCTCTGCCGACATGTCGGCCCCTTGCGTGTAGTGTTGTCCGCGCCGTCGCGCGCGTTTCGCCCCTGTATCGCAAAACACTTCCGGATGCACCCCTTGAACGCCACCATGCCGGGGCCCGCCGCCCCCGTTCCCACTGCCGCCGATACCGCATCGGCCTCCGTTTCCGCCGCCCCGCCTGCTCCGCACACCCCTCCCACGGGGCGCCATCTGGTGGCCGCGCTGCTGCGTCCCCTGCGGGGTCGCTTTGCCCTGGGCATTGCGGGCAGCCTGCTGGCCCGGCTGTGCGACCTTGTCCCCATGGCCCTGCTGGGGGTGGTGGTGGACGCCGTCACCGGGGGGCAGACCGCGCCCGAAACCTATCTGCTGTACGGCACGCTGGTGCTGGGGGCGTTCAGCGGGCTGGCCGCCTTCCAGTGCGGCAGCGACTACATGCTGGCCGACGTGGCCCAGCGGCTGCGCCACGCGCTGCGCATGGCCCTGTATGGCCACCTGCTGCGGCTGGACGCCGGGTTCTACGAAAGTCGCCGCAAGGGCGACCTGATGAACGTGGTTTCCGGCGACGTGGACACCCTGGAGGCCGTGGTGTCCGACACCCTGCCCGGCGCGGTGCGCGTGGGCATGATGGTCTGCGGCACCTATGGCTGGATGCTCTGGCTGGACTGGCGGCTGGCCATGCTGCTGCTGGTGCCCGTGCCCGGCGTGGCGTGGCTGATGGTGCACTTTGCCCGGCGCATCCGGCCCCAGTACCTGCACGCCCGCAAGGCGGCGGGGGGCTTTGCCGGGGTGCTGGAAAACAGCCTGCACGGCGTGGCCGAGTTGCAGGCCGCCAACGCCCAGGACCACGAGATGGAGCGCCTGCGCGCCCGGTCCGCAGAATACCGCGATGCGGGCATTGCCGCCGCGCGCACGCGGGCCAGGTTCATTCCGGCCATCTTCATCGCGGCGGGGTTGTCCTTCGCGCTGCTCATCGGCGGGGGCGGATGGCTGGCGGCGCAGGGCGACGGCCCCAGCGTGGGCGCCTACACCACCTTCGTGTTCATGGGCATGCGCCTGGTGCTGCCCATCTTCGCGGCGGGCATGGTGGCCAACCAGGTGCAGCAGGCCCGCGCCGCCCTGACGCGCATCGACGAACTGCTGCTGGCCCGGCCCACGGTGGTGGACGCACCGGACGCGGAGGACCTGCGCGAGCCGCCCCGGCGCATCGAACTGCGCGGCGCGGGGTACGGTTATGGCGAGAGCGGTGGCGACGACGCCCTGCACGGCATGAACCTGACGGTGACCGAGGGCATGTCGCTGGGCATCGTGGGGCCATCGGGCGCGGGCAAGAGCACCCTGGTGCGCCTGCTGCTGCGCCTGCACGACCCCCGGCAGGGCGAGGTGCTGGTCAATGGTCGCCCGCTGGCCCACTGGACCTTGGCCTCGTACCGGTCACACATCGGCTACGTGCCGCAGGATCCGTTCATCTTTCACGGCACGGTGGAGGAAAACATCCGCCTGGGCGCGCCGCACGCCGACGACGCGGCGGTGCGCGAGGCCGCGCGCATGGCCGATGCGCACGACTTCATCACCGATCTGCCCGACGGCTACGCCACGTTCATCGGCGAGCGCGGGCTGAAACTGTCCGGCGGGCAGCGCCAGCGCATCGCCCTGGCCCGCGCCCTGCTGCGCGACCCCGCGGTGCTGATTCTGGACGAGGCGACATCCGCCGTGGATTCGCTGACCGAGCAGCGCATCAAGCGCAATCTTGCGGGGCTGGCGGCTGGGCAGGGGGCAGAGGTGAGGGCTGGCGTGGTGGCTGGGAAGGGGGGAGTGGAGGCGACCGGGGAAGAGAGAGTGAGGGGCGCCGTGGAAGCAGGCGCAGGCGCCGGGAGCATTCCGCCGCAAGGCGACGGAGTGTGTGGCGGAGGGGACTGTACCCCGACGGAGGAACACCCCGGCCAGCCCGACCCCTCCGGCAAGTCGGCGGGAGCGGCCCGCCCGGCCCGCATGGTCATCGCCGTGGCGCACCGCCTGTCCACCTTGGCCGACTTCGATTGCGTCATCGTACTGGACCAGGGCCGCGAAGTGGAACGCGGCACCCCGCGCGAACTGCTGGCGCGCGGCGGCCTGTACGCCGAGATGTGGAATACGGGGGTGACGGCGGAGGAGTAGGCGACCGGGAGTGCGTCAATTTCAGGGGGGGATTTTTATTACTTGGGGCCGCTAATTAAAAAACAGGCCGTAAATTTAACTAGTGTGCCAAGCAAGGAAAAAATTTTGCGCGAAATTTTAGGCAATGGGTGTTCCGGTCAGTCGAGGAACAGCCGGTAGTACTCGGTGAACATGTACTCTCTGTTGCGTTGCAAACCGGTCATTTCCTCAAGAATGCCAAGGCGGACCATTTCATCGATAAGGGTGTTGGCCGTTGGGGGCGATATGCCGAGGTTCCGGGCCACGAGTTTTCCGTTGGTGACCGGGTTCATGTACAGGGAGTCCAGCAACCGTTGGGCATTGGCCGAACGCGCACCCAGCGAAAGGACTTTCTGCAGGGAGCGGTCCTTGACGGCCATGATGTTCCGGAACGTGGCGACCCCGTTGCGGGCCGTATCGCGCATGGCCACAAGGAAAAAGCGGACCCAGTGGCCGAGGTCGTTGGAAACGCGCACTCCCGTCAGGGCGTCGTAGTATTGCCCCTTGTGTTTTTCCATATGCGCGGAAAGGTACAGGCACGGTTTGCTCAGCAGCCCGGCGCTGATGAGGTACAGGGTGATGAGCAAGCGGCCGATTCTTCCGTTGTCATCCAGAAACGGGTGGATGGTCTCGAACTGATAATGGCTTATGGCCACCCGGATGATGTGCGGGACGTGGATTTCTTCGTTGTGCCAGAATTTTTCAAGATCGCTGAGCAGTTCGGGGAGTTCGTCATGGTGGGGTGGAATGAAGACGGCGTCTTTCAGCGACGCCCCGCCAATCCAGTTTTGCGAACGGCGGAATTCGCCGGGTGTCTTGCGTTCCCCGCGAACCCCTTGCATCAGTATTTCGTGCGTTTTCCGCAGCAGCCTGTTCGATAGCGGAAGCTCCGCCAATTCCTGGATGGCCATGTTCATGGCGTCGATGTAATTGTGCACTTCCTGCCAGTCGTCGCGTTTTTCCTCGGCAACATGCATCCTGTCGCGCAGGGCGTCGTCCATTTCCGTCCGCGTACCCTCGATACGGCTGGAGGTGTTGGCCTCCTTCAGGACGTGCATGTAAATGTAACGGTCCACGTCCGGGACCATCCTGGAAAAGGCATCCAACTCGGTAAGACTGCGTGTGGTCTCTTCCAGCAGACTGTTGATGCGCGGGTCTTCCCACGCCCATTCGCGGTTCACCAAGGTGGGGGTAAAGCTTTTGTATTCGTACTGCTGGACGAATTTCCCGGAGGTGAACTCTTCGAATTTCATCGGGATTCTCGCTTGCTGACGGAACGTTCGCTGGGCTGCGACTGTGGCGGTGGGAAAAGAAGTGGTGCCCGGAGCGGGGATTGAACCCGCACAGCCGTGAGGCCGAGGGATTTTAAGTCCCTTGCGTCTGCCAGTTCCGCCATCCGGGCACGGTGGGAATGGGCCGAAACCCTAGTATGCGGGCGGGTTGCCGTCAATGTCGGGGTGGCGGGGGCGGCGGGACGTGCAAGGTGCGATCCCGCTGGGCGTCAGATGGTGGCGGGTGCCCGATGTCTCGTGTGGTGGACTGCATCCGGCCTGCGGTCCATGCATCCGGTCCGCGCGTCAGGTCAAAGCCCCTGGCCACGGTGCCGGGACAGCGGACGCGGACTGCCAGGAATCATCCGTCGGGTGTCACGCCCCCGGTTTCGCGACGGCCTTGCCGTCGCTCTTGCCGCCGCCCCCACCCTTTCCGCGTTTGGCACGGGCCGCTGGCGGTTTGGGCCGGGTGGTGGGCACCACGGTCAGGGCCGGGTCCTTGTGGGCATGGGCGGCCATGCCCGCGCGGGCGTCGGGCAGGCGCAGGGCGGCTTCCTGCCAGGCGCCGTCGGCCAGCAGGTACAGGTGTAGCAGGTCCAGCCCCTTGTCGACGAACAGCATGCGCCCTTCCACGTCGCCGCGCAGTAGGGGGGCCACGGCGGCGCAGGCCGCGTGGAATATCGTTTCCTCGTGGTGGACGAACACGCATTGCACGCGCAGGGCATCGCCCGTGGGGGTGAAGTCGATGTGTTCGCCGCCGCTGGTTTCGAGCGCGCCGTGGATGGCGTCCACCAGTTCCGCCTCGCGGGCCAGCAGGTCGTTGTAGCTCAGTTCCGGCCCGTAGACGAAGTGGCCGAAGAGTTCACAGTCGAATTTGGCCATGGTCGGTCCTTGTGTATGTGGCGTCAGGGCAGTTGCGCCGGGGCAGTTAGGTCGGGGCAGTTGGCCGGTACGGTGTGGCCGCGGCAACCTGGCCGGACCAGCGTGCCGGACGGTGTCCCCGAATCGGCATGGTCAGGCCGGTGTCGTCAGGCCGGTGTCGTCGAGCCGACAAGGTCTATCCGGCTTTGTGTCGTCCGACGCAGCCCGGTGGGCGCCTGCCGTCACGGTTTCTCCTCGCCGCGCGCGGTCGGTTGCGGCGGGGTGCATCACCTTCCCCTATCACGGGGCGCATGTTTTCCCCATGATAGAGCGTGGATGTGCCGGACGTCAAAATGGCAGGGGCGCGGCAGGGCTGGACGCGCCCGCCCCGGCGATGGATACTGGCGTACCCAACCCCCGTACAAGGAGCTTCCCATGCCCTACGTCAACATCCGCATCACCCGCGAAGGCGCCACCAGCGAGCAGAAGGCGGCGCTCATCCAGGGCGTCACGCAGTTGCTGGTGGACATCCTGGGCAAGAATCCCGCCACCACGGTGGTGACCATCGACGAGGTGGACACCGACAACTGGGGCGTGGGCGGCGAGACCATCACCGCGCGGCGCAAGCGCGGGGCATAGCCGGAAGGGGCGGCGCGGTCACAGTTCGTGGATGTCGCCGCGTTGCGCTGTGGGACGATGCGCCAAGGCCAGCGGTCCACCCCCGCGACGTTTTGGCGGTGTGGCGGATGGGCATTGGCGGGCTGGCCCTCGCCGTTTCCCGCCGCCCCTGCCGCGCCCGCCGTGCCTTGGGCGCGCTGGCGCATCGCCCCCCCATCTGCTACAGGCTGGGTATGCACACGGACACGCGCCCCCGTCTGGTGGTGCTCGGGCTGGACGGCCTGCCGTTCTCGCTGGCCCGCCACCTTTGCGCCCAGGGCCGCACCCCCAACCTTGCCCGCATCGCCGCATCCCCCAACGCGTCGGCCCTGGCCGCCGAGCTTCCCGACCTTTCGCCGGTAAACTGGACCTCGTTCTACACGGCGTCCGGGCCGGAGGCGCACGGGGTGTACGGCTTCACGCGGTTCAACGTGACCACCCGGCAGCTGTCGCTGGCGGACTTCTCGCAGGTGACCGCGCCCACCATTTTCGACCGCCTGGGCGAGCACGGGCTGACCAGCCGGGTCATCAACCTGCCCAATACCTACCCGGCACGGCCCATTTCGGGCATGCTGGTGTCCGGGTTCGTGGCGCACGACCTTGCGCGGGCGGTGCATCCGCCGTTCCTGCTGGGGCCGCTGACCGGGGCGGGCTACCGGCTGGAGGCCGACACCGCGCGCGGCGGCTCGGACCCGGCCCACCTGCTGACGGAACTGCGCGCCACCCTGGCCTCGCGCCGCGCGGCGCTGCGCCTGCTGTGGCCCGACCTTGCGTGGAACCTGTTCGTGCTGGTGCTGACGGAAACCGACCGGCTGTTCCACTTCCTGTGGGACGCGGTAACCGACGAAGGCCACCCGCGGCACCCGGCGTGCATGGAATTTCTGGCGGAATGGGACGCGTTGGTGGGCGAGGTGCTGGACCTCGCCAAGGCCCTTTCCGCGCGTGACGGTCGCCCGGTGCGCCTGGTGGCGCTGGCCGACCACGGGTTCGGCCCGGTGCGGGCAGAGGTGGACCTGAACGCCTGGCTGCGCGGGCAGGGCCTGCTGCGTCAGGTCACGCCCGGCGGCGTGGAACAGTGCCACGAACTGGATGCCACCACCCTGCACCCGGACAGCGCGGCCTTTGCGCTGGACCCGGGCCGCATCTACCTGCGCACCCGCCGCCGCTTTCCGGACGGCACGCTGGACGACGCGGCGGGGTGGCGACTGGCCGAACGGCTGCGGCGCGAACTGATGGAATTGACTTTCGACGGCGCGCCGGTATTCCGCGCCGTGCTTACGGCGGACGAGGCCTACGGGCCGGAGGTGCCGGGACAGGGTGCGCTGGGCCAGGCAGCACCGGAGCAGGGCGGATCGTGCCAGACCCGCTCGGGTCTGACTGGACCGGAGTTGGGCGTTGCCGGGCCGATCATTTCCGGGACAGGTGGGCGTCTGCTGCTTTCCGGCACGCAGGCATCCGCCCCGGCTGCCGGCCCCGTCGTCCCCCCCGCTCCGGAAGACGGCCCGCCCCTGCGCTGGGCCGCGCCGGATCTGGTCTGCGTGCCCGCCTACGGCTTCGACCTGAAGGCCAAGTGGAACCGCGGCCAGGTCTTCGGCCTGCCGGAACAGTACGGGCGCACCGGCACCCACACCCCGGATGACGCCTTCTGGTACGATTCGCAGGCCGGACAGCCAGGCATTGTCGCGCCGGTTTCGGTGCGCGACGTGGGCGCGCTTGTGTTGCGCCACTTCGGGCTGGATGCGCCGGTCCGCGCCGTGGCGTATCCGGCGGCGCTCACCGGGCAGGCGGACTGGCGCGGCGAAAAAGCGTCCGCGTTGGGGCAGGGCGGCGGTGTTTCCGGCACTGCGCCCGGCCCGGTGCCCGGCGCGCCTGGCGCATCCAGCGCGTCCTCCGCGTCCGGCCCGGCGCATGCCGACGTATCGCCTGCATCACTTGCCGATAGCCCGCGTATCCGCGCGCGCTGAACTGCGCCACTACAGGCTTTTTACCGTAAACGTACCGACAGGCATCCGGCAACCATATGATAGATTACCGAAACGAACTGAATCCCGCCCAGTATCAGGCCGCCACCACCCTGGAGGGTCCCGTGCTGGTCATTGCCGGTGCGGGCAGCGGCAAGACGCGCACCATCGTCTACCGGCTGGCCAATCTGGTGGAGCAGGGCGTGCCCGCATCCGCCATCCTGCTGCTTACCTTCACCCGCAAGTCCGCGCGCGAAATGCTGCACCGGGCCGGGCGACTGCTGGAACACAGCGCCACCGCCGCCGTGCACGGCGGGATGCACGGGGTCACCGGGGTGCAGGGCGGCACCTTTCACGCCTTCGCCTATTCGGTGCTGCGCCAGTTCCGCCCCTCGGGCTACGAGGCGGGCGACCTGACCGTCATGGACGGCGCGGACATCGTGGACGCGGTGCGCCACTGCAAGGACAATCTGGGCATCGGCAAGGGCGACCGGTCCTTTCCGCGCACCCAGAACATCGTGGGGCTCATCAGCAAGTCCCGCAACAAGGAACTGGACATCGACGAGGTGATCCGGCGCGAGGCATTCCACCTGCTGGTGCACGCCGAAGGCATCGGTCGCATTGCCGCCGCCTACCACGCCTACCGCCGCGAGCACGGCCTGCTGGACTACGACGACCTGCTCTTCGAACTGGAGCGGCTGCTGCGCGAACGGGCCGACGTGCTGGACTGGTGCCGCGCCAAGTTCCGCTACATCATGGTGGACGAATACCAGGACACCAACCTGGTGCAGGCCCGGCTGGTGCATCTGCTGGCGGGCGAGGGCGGCAACATCATGGCCGTGGGCGACGACGCCCAGTCCATCTACGCCTTTCGCGGAGCGGACGTACGCAACATCCTGGATTTCCCCAAGCTGTTCCCCGCCGCGCAGATCATCAAGCTGGAAGAGAACTACCGTTCGGTGCAGCCGGTGCTGGACCTGACCAACGCCATCCTGGCGGAGGCCCCGCAGGCTTACCGCAAGAAGCTGTTCGCCGCGCGCGAAGGGGGCGACAGGCCGCAGGTGGTGCGCCCGCTCAGCGATCTGACCCAGGCCTCGCTGGTGGTCTCGCGCATCGTGGAATTTCTGCGCAGCTATCCGCCCCACGACATCGCCGTGCTGTTCCGGGCCGGGTACCAGTCGTACCATGTGGAAGTGCAGCTGAACAAACTGGGCGTGAAGTTTCGCAAGTACGGCGGGCTGCGCTATTCGGAAGCGGCCCACGTCAAGGACGTGCTGTCCTACGCGCGCCTGGTGCTGAACCCGCTGGACCTGCCCGCGTTCCAGCGCATTGCCGCCATGTCCAAGGGGGTGGGGCCAAAGACCACCCTGAAGCTGTACGAGGTGGCCCGGCAGGGCAACCCGGATGCCACCAGCCGCGCCTGCCTGCGTTATCCGGAACTGCGCGCGGACCTGGATCTGCTGGACGGCCTGCGCAAGCGCCCGCACACGCCCACCTCGCTGCTCGAAGAAGTGATGGAGCACTACAAGCCGCGCATGGAGGCCGCCTTCCCCGACGACTGGCCGCGCAGGCAGCAAGGGCTGGAGCAACTGCTCCAGATTGCCGCATCCTACCGCGACCTGGACCTGTTCATCTCGGACCTGTCGCTGGAAGACCCCGGCGAAGAAGAGGAAAACCGCGACAGCGTGGTGCTGTCCACCATCCACTCGGCCAAGGGGCTGGAGTGGGGGGCGGTGCTGCTGATCGACCTTGTGGAGGAGCGGTTTCCTTCGCGCCACGCCATTGCCCGCGCCGAAGACTTCGAGGAAGAGCGGCGGCTGATGTACGTGGCCTGCACCCGCGCCCGCGACCACCTGTGCCTGTTCGTGCCCGCCAGCCTGTACAGCCGGGGCGACGGCGGCAACCAGCCCGCCGTGCCCAGCCCGTTCGTGCGCGAACTGCCCGCCCATCTGTTCGACGAGATGCACGAAAGCTATTCCGGCGGGCTGATGCGCCGGGATGTGCAGAACGGACAACGCGGAGCAGGCTTTGGCGGCGGCAGGAGCGGTGTGGGTGGCGGCGGCTTCGCACAGGGGAACCGTTTTGACGGCGCGCCCGGCATTCCCCGCCCGCCCATGTTCGCGGAAGGGACCACGCCGGGCAGGACCGTGGGGGCAGGGCGACCGTTGCCCGGCGTAACGCACCACGGCGGAGGGCAGGCAGGGGGGCAGGTTGGCGGGCAATCCGGCGGCCAGCCTGCCGCCGATGCCGCCGCGCCCTCGCTGTTGTCCGGCGGCAGCGCCCCGGCTGGCCAGTGCGGCTACTGCACCCACCGCATCTTCGGGCGCGGCAAGATCGTGCAGCATCTGCCGCCCGACAAGTACCGCGTGAACTTTCCCGGTTTCGGCCTCAAGGTGATCATGGCCGAATACCTGACCATGGAATCCGACTGACGCGGGCAGCGTCGCCGCGCCGACACGGCATGGCGGCGTGCTCCGGCGGCGCGGAAGCTGCCGCCCGTCCCTAAGGCGCAGACGAGGCGGTGCTTCGCAGCCCGCGCCGCAGGGGCGTTCAAAAGTACATCCGCAGGAGCCTTCGCATGACCCGGCTTTCCTCCGAGGACGATTTCCTCGCCGCCATCGACCGCCATTTCACCAATGCCCACCCCCACCTGTGCGTGGGGCGCGGCGACGACTGTGCCGTCATCGCCTGCCCGCCGCGCATGGCCGTGAGCACCGACCTGTTCAACGAGCACAGTCATTTTCGCACCAGCTACTTCACCCCCGGCGACATCGGCCACAAGGCCCTTGCGGTAAACATCAGCGACCTGGCCGCCTGCGGCGCGCGTCCGCTGGGCTTCAGCCTGGCGTTCACCGCGCCCGCCGACCTTTCGCGCGAGTTCTGCGACGAGATGCTGTCCGCCATGGCAACCCTGGCCCGCGAGCACGACATGGCCCTGTCCGGCGGCGACCTGACCCGGGGCGATGCCCTGTCCCTGTGCATCACCGTATGGGGCGGCCCCGCGCCGCACCCGGCCCATGCGCCCATCATGGAAGATGGTGGGGGGGATGGTGGCCCAAACGGCGAGGGTGTCGGTGAGGAGGCCGGTGGAGAGGACGGCGTGGTTGGTGAAGGTGGCGGCGGGCGCATCGGCACCCACCCGCGTCCCGTCGCCGGGGGCACGTCGCCCTTCCTGCGCCGGGGCGGCTGCCAGCCGGGCGACCAGTTGTTTCTTGTGGGGCAAATGGGCCTGGCCCGCGTGGGTCTGCTGGCGCTGGAAAGCATGGGGGCCGAGGCCGCGCGCCTGTACCCCGAGGCGTGCCGCGCCCATCTGCGCCCGCGCCCGCAGGTGGCGGCGGGGCTGGCGCTGGCGGCCATTTGCGGCACAGGCGCTACGCGCATCGCGCTCATGGACGTGTCCGACGGCCTTGCGCGCGACCTGCCCCGGCTCATCGGCGCGGACCGGGGCAGCGGCCTGGGCGCGGAACTGACCATGGACCCGGAAACCCTGCCCGGCGAGGTGCGCGCCTATGCCCTGGCCAACGACCTGGACCCCGTGGACATGGCCTTCACCGGCGGCGAGGACTACGCCCTGCTGGGCTGCTGCCGCCCGGCCATGCTCGACAGGGTGCGCGCCGCCGTGCCCGGCCTGACCCCGCTGGGGCAGGTCACCGCCGATGGCGTGGTGCTGGTTAATGGTGACTTGCCCGCGTCCGCCGGGTTCGACCATTTTTCAGGGTAAAAGGAAGTCAGGAATTTGCGGGGGAGGGGCGCTTTGAAAAGCGCTCCTCCCCCGCACCCCCACCCCGCAAACTTTTTAGTTGGGGCTGCCGATGGTCAGTATCCAACCCCCTGGCAATCAAGGAGCGGAGCATATGGACACCACCCTGCGGCCCATCGGCGTCATCGTGTCGCCGCTCACGGATCTTGCGCAGTGCCCCAAGCAGGGAGACGAAGGCGCGCCCGAAGCGTGGGTGGAGATTGCCGCGCCCTACGTGCCGGGTCTGGACACCCTGACGTCGGGCCTTTCGCTGACCCTGCTCACCTGGCTGCACCGCGCCGACCGCGACGTGTTGTCCGTGCATCCGCGCGGCGACACGCGCCGCCCCAAGCGCGGGGTGTTCAACACCCGTTCGCCCGCCCGCCCAAATCCGGTGGGCCTGCACGAGGTGCGCCTGCTGGAACTGGCACCCGGCACCGACGGCGGCGTGCGCCTGCGCGTGGCCCCGCTGGAAGCGCTGGACGGCACGCCGGTCATCGACATCAAGACTTCGTACCGTCAGCGTCAGCCGGATGCGGTGCCCGAAAGTGCGGGCGGAGAGACGGGTAATACGAATCGTGCGATGAATCGTGTTGCGGATGGTAGTGTAGATCGCAGTGCATCCGTACACGCAATCTCCGGCTCCGCGCCCTCGCCGTGGGGCGAGGGCATCCCCGAGGGACACGCCGACGAGTTGCGGCGCATCTGCCTGCGCGGCTGGCAGCGCGGCCTGTATTCCGGGTTCAACGGAAATGCCAGCCTGCGCATCGGCACGGCCTGCCTGTTGACCTGCTCTGGTGCCGCCAAAGGCGACCTTGGCCCCGGCGACCTCGCGCTGGTGGACATCGCCACCGAAGCGGTGCTGGCCGGGGGCAAGCCCTCGTCCGAAGGGGCCATGCATCTGGCCATCTACCGCGCCCGGCCCGACGCCATGGCCGTGGTGCACACCCATCCGCCGCGTTTGCTGGCCCTTGGCGCCCTGGTCCCGCCGGACGACATGCTGCGCCTGCCCATCTACGAATCGGAACTGCTGCGCGGTCAGCTGGGCTTCGCGCCCGCCCACGCTCCCGGCACGCAGGAACTGGCCGACGCCGTGGCGGCTGCCGCCGTCACCCGCGACGCGGTGTGGATGGAACGTCACGGCCTGTGCTGCGCCGGGCCTTCCGCCGCCCGTGCCCTGGCCCTGGCCGAGGAACTGGAGCATCTGGCCGGGGTGCAACTGGCGGTGCTGTCCGCCCACGCCACAGTACGGGATTGATCTGCGCGGGTTGACCGGCGCGGCGGCCCATTCGCGGTGCCTTCACCCGTCTCGCCGCCTTGCGTCCGTCACACGGAACGGCTAGATTCGCCACCTTGCGGCCATGCACCGGGCAAACGCGGCACCCGCCAGCGTCTGCCCCGTGTCTGCTCCTGTATGGGCCGCGCCCCTGCAACCTTTTTGGGGCCTTGCCCCGCAACCCCTTGGGGGAATTCCCCGCGCGAGGACATCGCACATGGCTCAGGCTTCCGACGCCGCACAAGGCTTCCGTCCCGATTTTGCGAAAATGAATGGTCTCGTGCCCGCCATCGCCCAGTGCGCCGCCACCGGCGAAGTGCTGATGATGGCCTGGATGAACGAAGAAGCATGGGACGCCACCCTCGCCACCGGCGAGGCGCATTACTTCAGCCGCAGCCGTGGCCGGCTGTGGCACAAGGGCGGCACGTCGGGCCATACCCAGCATATCAAGGCCGTGCGCCTGGACTGCGACAGCGACACCGTGTTGCTGCTCGTGGATCAGAAGGGCGGCGCGGCCTGCCATGAAGGGTACCGCAGCTGTTTCTACCGAGAGCTGAAGGACGGCGACGTTTCCCTCTGCTCGCCCCGCGTGTTCGACCCCAAGGAGGTCTACAAATAATGTCCGGCAACAACATGCTGAAGATCGGCATTCCCAAGGGCTCGCTCGAAGAAGCCACCGTGAACCTGTTCGCCCGTTCCGGGTGGAAGATCCGCAAGCATCACCGCAACTACTTTCCGGAAATCAACGACCCGGAACTGACCGCGCGCCTCTGCCGGGTGCAGGAAATTCCCCGTTACCTCGAGGACGGCGTGCTCGACGTGGGCCTGACCGGCAAGGACTGGCTGCTGGAAACCGGGGCCGACGTGGTCACCGTGTCCGACCTCATCTACTCCAAGGTCAGCAACCGCCCGGCCCGCTGGGTGCTGGCCGTGGCCGGTGATTCGCCCTACGTCCGGCCAGAGGACCTCGCCGGGTGCACCATCGCCACCGAACTGCTGGGCGTTACCCGCCGCTACTTCGAGGACGCGGGCATCCCCGTCAAGGTGCAGTATTCCTGGGGCGCCACAGAGGCCAAGGTGGTCGAGGGCCTGGCAGACGCCATCGTCGAGGTCACCGAAACCGGCACCACCATCAAGGCGCACGGCCTGCGCATCATCGCCGAAGTGCTGCTGACCAACACCGTGCTCATCGCGGGCAAGGCCGCCTGGGCCGACCCGTGGAAGCGCGCCAAGATCGAGCAGATCGACCTGCTGCTGCAAGGCGCCCTGCGCGCCGATTCGCTGGTGGGCCTGAAGATGAACGTGCCCGCCCACAATCTGGACGCCGTGCTCGACCAACTGCCCAGCCTCAATTCGCCCACCGTGGCCGGGCTGCGCGACAGTACCTGGTTCGCCGTGGAAATCGTGGTGGACAACAACGTGGTGCGCGACCTCATTCCCCGCCTGCGCGCCGCCGGTGCCGAAGGCATCATCGAGTATTCCCTGAACAAGGTTATTTAGGACCGGGTACATTGGGTTAAGAATGAACCGGGGAGGGGACCTTTTGCGGCAGCCGTTAGACGAGCGCATCGCGCGAGTCTTACGGATGGCGACCGCAGAGCGAAAAAGGTCTCCCTCCCCGGACCCCGCTTTGCTGTCCTCATCCGTAATGCTCGAAGACTCGCATAACGGCTGAGGCTCCCCCCTAAAAACTGCCACTGCGGCGGTCAGTCTGGATATAAAAGGCAGGGGCCTCGCAGTGGTTCTGGACATTTGCCCCTGTGTGAAAGGGGCCGTCCGCCGGAGGCCGTCCCATGCCCGCTCATCCGTTCCTGCCCCGCGAACTCTACGGCATCATCGGCCATCCCCTCGGCCATACCATGAGCCCCCTGCTGCACAACTGGGGCTTCGGCCTGCTGGACATTCCCGCCGTGTACATGGCCTGGCCGCTGGAGCCGGGCCGCGTGGGCGACTTCATTACCGCCGTGCGCACCCTGCCCATACGCGGGGCCAGCGTCACCATTCCCCACAAGCAGGTCGTGCTGCCCCTGCTGGACGGCATCAGCGACCGCGCCCGCGCCGTGGGCGCGGTGAATACCCTGTACTGGCGCGACGGCCAGTTGCTGGGCGAGAACACCGACGTCACCGGCTTTCTGGCCCCCCTGCGCCAGCGCGCGGCAACGGGGTGGCGGTGCGAAAGGGCACTGGTGCTGGGCAACGGCGGCGCGGCCCGCGCCGTGCTGGCCGGTCTGCGCGAGCTTGGCCCCGACGGAGAAGGCGTGGTGGGCTCGGTGGCCGTTACCGGGCGCAACGCGGAAAAGGCCGCCCCCCTGGCCGCCGAATTCGGCGCGCAGGTGGTGGACTGGGACGCCCGCGCCCGCTGGGGCGCCGATCTTGTGGTCAACACCACGCCCATGGGCATGTCCGGCGAGCGGCAGGGCGATACCGCCTTCCCTGGAGAGGGCTTTGTCGCTACGGGAGAAGGACGGCGCGGCCTGGCCTATGACCTTGTCTACAACCCGCTGCGCACCCGCTTCCTGTCCGAGGCCGCCGACGCGGGCTGGGATACCCAGGACGGCCTGGCCATGTTTGTGGAGCAGGGCCGCGAGCAGTTCCGCCTGTGGACCGGGCTGGACGTGCCCGCCGAAGGCGCGCGCACTCTGGTTTCCGTAGCTCTGGGGCTGGGCGACGTGGCCGTGGGCCGCGTCTGCGGCCAGTGCGAATTGCCCGGTCTCCACACGGGCTTGGGCAAAGGATAGGGCAGGGGGGGCCATGGCTGCCGCTGACTGGCCGGGGCGCTTTGCGCAGTGGGACGTGCCCGGACGCACGCTCTCGCCCGTTCTGACCGCTCTCTTTATCGCGCTGCTGTCCCTGCTGTGCGCATCGCCCACTTGTGCGGCTGAACCGGTTCTTGCCGCGCTGCCCCTGCCGGAACTGACGGCCCACCTCGTGGCCCGGTACGGCGGGCAGCAGCCTGCCCAGTGGGGACCGGCCCTGCCGGGCACGCTTACCCGTCTGCCCGTGTCCGGCGTATCTGGCGTGCCCGGCGTGTCAGGCGCGTCCGCCGTTCCTCCCGCGCCCCTCGCTTCCAAGGCCGGCCCGGTCACCGTGGCCCTGACCTTCGACGCCTGCGGCGGCGGGTACGATGCCACCATCATTGCCCTGCTGCGCGAACTGCGCGTGCCCGCCACTCTGTTTCTGGCCGGGCCGTGGCTTGCCGCCCACCCCGCCGAAGCCGCCGACCTGGCCGCCGACCCGCTGTTCGAGATCGCCAATCACGGCGCGCGCCACAGGCCTGCCTCGGTGACCGGGCGCGCCGCCTACGGTATCCGGGGCACCCGCACCGTGGCCGAATTCGTGGACGAGGTGGAATCCAACGCCCGGCGGCTGGCCGCCCTCACCGGCGCGCGCCCGCGCTTCTACCGGGCCGCCACCCTGTTCAGCGACGAGGTGGCCGTGCGCATCGCGGCGGACCTTGGCCAGACCGTCACCGGCTGCACCGTGGCGGCGGACGCCGGGGCCACGCTGCCCGCGCCTGTCGTGGCCCGCAACCTGCTGGCCGCCCGCAACGGCGACATCCTGCTGCTGCACATGAACAAGCCGAACGCGGGCAGCGGGGCGGGGCTGCGCGCGGCCCTGCCGGAACTGCTGCGGCGCGGGGTGCGCTTCGTGCATTTGTCGGATGCGGTGGACCCAGCAGGGGTGCGGTGAACGGAAATGGCTGGCGCCCGATGACGCGGGGCCTGCCGCGTGAAGAAGGAATAGCAAACCGCTGCGACCCCCGGGTTTTCCGGAGGAGGCCCCGTTCTCCCCGAAAGCTTTTATCTGCGTTCCCTGCGTATTACGAGAATGCAGTGGATGGGGTTCCAAGGGGCGGTAGCCCCTTGGCCGCCGGAGGCATCCGAAAGAGCCTGCCCTGCCTGCGGCATCCCCCCGCCGGGGGTGTTTTTTTGCTTGTCACCCCGCCCCCCGCATGGCACACAAGGCCCGAACGACCACCTTCCAGCCCGCGCCCGCCTAGGGCGCGCGGCCCGTCCCCGACCCGGCGCATGGCGTCACTCCCCGACGCCATTTCACAGCGCCACTTCATGCCCCCCATGAGGGAAGACGAACGCATGATACGCTGCTCGCAGGTCATCCTTTCATCCCGGCCGGTGCACCGGGTGCGCAATCTGGGGCTTCGCCGCTCCGGAAACGCCCGAACGCCCGTGGCCGGCGATGCCGGCCCTGCGGCCTTGCACGCCGGTACCCGGCGCGCCCTGCATCCCGTAGCGTAGCGATTTCGTCCCCACCCACTCCCCGAAGCCTTGCCGTGCCGGTTTCCGGTGCGATGCGCCCCGGCGCACCAGCACTGCCCGCGCCGTTTCCCCGTGCAAACCCTGTGGTGGCATGTAGCGGGGGCGGCGGCTGCATGCGGCATCCGGCCCGCAGCCCCGGAAGGCATCGGGACGCATTTCCCGGAATCACGCATTCACGGACAGCGCGGCATGGGCCGCGACACGGCCCGGCTCCCGGACCGGAATGCGACCCTGCATGCAGACGGTCCCAGGCGCTGCCGCATGCGGCGCACCCGGTTCTCCGGTTTCCCGATCTCCCGATTTCACGGTCCGCAAGGACCTCCGGGGGCAGCCCCCGACCACGTACAGCAAGAGGCGACGATGGCAGAACAGGATCACATCATCGAGCTGCGCGGCGTCACCAAGACGTTCGAAGACACCGTGGCGCTCGATTCCATAGACCTCACCATCCGCAACGGCGAGTTCCTGACCCTGCTGGGGCCGTCGGGCTGCGGCAAGACCACCATCCTGCGCCTGCTTTCGGGCTTCGAGCAGCCCACGGCGGGCGAGGTGCGCATCAACGGACAGGTGGTCAACCGCGTGCCCCCGGAACAGCGCCAGGTGAACACCGTGTTCCAGAACTACGCGCTGTTCCCGCACATGACCGTGCGCGACAACGTGGCCTTCGGGCTGAAGATGCAGGGCGTGGCGGCGGACGAAACGGCCCGCCGCGTGCTGGACGCCTTGCGCATGGTGCATCTGGAAAACTTCGCCGACCGCAAGCCGCGCCAGCTTTCCGGCGGGCAGCAGCAGCGCGTGGCCATTGCCCGCGCGGTCATCAACAACCCGCTGGTGCTCTTGCTGGACGAGCCGTTCAGCGCGCTGGACTTCAAGCTGCGCAAGCAGATGCAACTGGAAATCAAGCACTTGCAGCGGCAGTTGGGCATCACCTTCGTGTTCGTCACCCACGATCAGGAAGAGGCCTTCGCCATGTCCGACCGGGTGGTGGTGATGAACGAGGGCCGCATAGAGCAGATCGGCGCGCCCAAGGAAATCTACGAGGAACCCGCCAACATGTACGTGGCGCGCTTCGTGGGCGACATCAACGCGTTGCCGGGCCGCATCGACGCCGTGCGCCTGGACTGGTCCGCCGCGCCGGGCACCCCGCTGGCCCCGCCCGCGCCGGGCACCCCGGAGCACGCCGCCCTGCCGCCGGACCTGAAGCCCGGCGAACACCTGTACGACGCCACCGTGGGCGGCACGGTGTTTCCGGTGCGCTCGCCCCGCAGGCTGGCCCCCGGCGATGCGGTGCAGGTGCTGCTGCGGCCGGAGGACTTGCGCATCGACCGCATTGCGGTTGCGGAAACCCCGGACTGGCCGCACCTGTGGGGCCGCATCGAGGAATCGGTGTACAAGGGCGCCACGGTGGACCTGGTCATCACCCTGGACGACGGCCAGCGCCTGATGGCGGCGGAGTTCTTCAACGAGGACGACGAGGACATCAACTACAACCCCGGCGAGCGCGTTGCCGTAAGCTGGGTGGACGGATGGGAGGTACTGCTGCCCGATGACGCAGCGTAGACCCTTCCGCACCGCCAGTATCGCCGTGGTCTGGTTGTGGCTGGGGCTGTTCGCCCTGTTGCCCAACCTCGGCCTGTTGCTGGTCACCTTTCTGGAGCGGGGCGAATCGGACTTCGTGAACCTGGTGTTCACGTGGGACAACTACGCCCGCCTTGCCGACCCGGTGTTCATCAGGATACTGGGCGAATCGCTGTGGCTGGCCGCCGCCAGCACCCTGGTGTGCCTGCTGATCGGCTATCCGTTCGCCTACGCCGTGGCCACGGCCCGGCGCGGGCTGCGCCCCTGGCTGCTGCTGCTGGTGGTCATTCCGTTCTGGACCAATTCGCTCATCCGCACCTACGCGCTGATCATCATCCTGAAGTCGCAGGGCCTCGCTTCCGACGTGCTGCTGGCGCTGGGGCTGGTCAACGAGCCGGTGTCGTTCATGTACGGCGATTTCGCCGTGTTCACGGGGCTGACCTACACGTTGCTGCCGTTCATGATCCTGCCGCTGTACGCATCCATCGAAAAGCTGGACAAGCGGCTGCTGGACGCGGCCAAGGACCTGGGGGCCAGCAGCCTGCGCGCCTTCTGGCACGTTACCCTGCCGCTGACCCTGCCGGGCATCGTGGCCGGGTGCATGCTGGTGTTCCTGCCCTCGCTGGGGTGTTTCTACATTCCGGAAATCCTGGGCGGGGCCAAGAGCATGCTCATTGGCAACTTCATCAAGAACCAGTTCCTGGTGGCGCGCGACTGGCCGCTGGGCGCCGCCGCCAGCACCATCATGACCGTGTTGCTGGTGCTGATGATCATCGGCTACTGGCTCAGCAGCCGCCGGGTGGCCCTGCGCGAGCGCAAGGGCGCGGACACCGGGGCGGGCACGGCGGGCCGCACGCCCGACGGTATGCACGGAGAGGGCGAAGACGGTGGCGACGGCATGGCGCACGGCGAGCGGGGGAGGGCGTAGGATGAAGCTGCGCACCCTCCGAACACCATCGACGCTGCGCGCCCTGCGCACGGGGCTGGTCTGGCTGGTCTACGCCTTCCTGTACGTGCCCATCCTGGTGGTCATCGTCTATTCCTTCAATGACGCACGCTACACCACCGAATGGAAGGGCTTCACCCTGAAGTGGTATTCCGCCCTGGCCGCCAACGGCCCGCTGGTGGACGCCGCGCTGAACTCGCTGTCCGTGGCCACCCTGGCAGCCACCATCGCCACGGTGCTGGGCACGCTGGCGGCCATCTGCATCCGGCGCTACCGCTTTCCGGGGCGCAAGGTGCTGCACGGCTGCATTTACGTGCTGACCGTGTCGCCGGACATCGTCATGGGCATCTCGCTGCTCATCTTCTTCATCGCCATGGGGGTGCAGCTGGGCTTCTGGACCCTGCTGGCCGCCCACGTCACCCTGGCGCTGCCCTTCGTCACCGTGACGGTGCTGGCGCGTCTGGCCGAGTTCGACGAGCAGCTCATCGAGGCCGCGCGCGACCTTGGCGCGTCGGAATGGCGGGCCTTCCGCCACGTGCTGCTGCCCCTGGCCGCGCCCGCCGTGGCGGCGGGGTGGCTGCTGTCGTTCACCCTGTCCATGGACGACGTGCTGGTGAGCTTCTTCGTCACCGGCCCCACCTTCGAGGTGCTGCCCCTGCGCGTCTATTCCATGGTCCGCCTTGGCGTGAAGCCGGACATCAACGCCCTGTCGGCGGTGATGTTCACGGTAACCATAGTGCTGGTGCTGCTGGCACAAACCCTTACCAGGACGAGGAGGAAATGATGCGCACGAAGCTGCATGCGGCCCGCGCCGCGCTGGTGATGGTGGGCCTTGCCCTGGCGGTGCTGGCGGCGACACTGTTCGCGGGCCCCGCCATGGCGGCGGAAGAAAAGGTGCTGCACGTCTACAACTGGTCGGAATACGTGCCCCAGTCGGTGCTGGACCGGTTCACCAAGGAGACGGGCATCAAGGTGGTGTACACCACCTACGAATCCAACGAGG
This sequence comes from Desulfovibrio sp., assembly GCA_031287575.1. Classification (GTDB taxonomy): domain Bacteria; phylum Desulfobacterota; class Desulfovibrionia; order Desulfovibrionales; family Desulfovibrionaceae; genus Cupidesulfovibrio. The sequence continues at coordinate 96,228 of JAITSV010000034.1, read as the reverse complement.
CCATGTACGCCAAGGTCAAGCTGCTGAAGGGCGTGGGCTACGACGTGGTCGTGCCGTCCACCTACTTCATCTCCATGATGCGCGACGACGGGCTGCTGGCCAGGATCGACAAGTCCAAGCTGAAAAATTTCAAGAATCTTTCGCCCAAGGTGCTGGACCAGCCATTTGACCCGGGCAACGAATACTCCGTGCCCTACATGTGGGGTTCGTCGGGGCTGATGGTGAACAAGAAGGTGGTGGACCCGGCCTCCATCACCAGTTGGAACGACCTGAACCGTCCCGAATTCGCGGGCAAGGTCATCCTGTCCGACGACCAGCGCGACTCCCTGGGCGTGGCCCTGAAGGCGCTGGGCTACTCGGTGAACTCCACCAGTGAAGCCGAAATCAAGGCCGCCTACGAATGGCTGAAGAAGCTGCTGCCCGCCGTGCGCGTGTTCGACGTGACCGCCAGCAAGCAGGCCTTCATCAGCGAGGAAGTGGCCGCCGGGCTGATCTGGAACGGCGATGCCTACATCGCCGCCAGCGAGAACAAGAACCTGGTGTACGTCTACCCCAAGGAAGGCGTGCCTCTGTGGGTGGACAGCCTGGCCATTCCCGTGGGCGCCAAGCACAAGGACAACGCCCACAAGTTCATCGACTTTCTGCTGCGGCCCGAAGTGGCCAAGGAATGCGTGGAAGAATACAACTACTCCACCCCCAACGTGGCCACGCAAAATATCCTTTCGCCCGAACTGGCCAAGAGCCGCATCACCTCGCCGAGTGACGCGGACCTGAAGAACGCCGAGTTCACCAACGGCGTGGGCAATGCGCTGGAAGTATATGAGAAGTATTGGGAGATGCTGAAGACCGGCAGCTAGCCCGGTTTTCGCGCCCGGCCTTTCCCGGCTCCCGTCGTTTTCGGCGGGGGCCGGTTTTTTTTCATCTGCTGCGCCGGGCCGCCCTGCGAACTCCGGGCGAGCCATCTCGGGGTTGCGACCCGGGGGAAGTCGCGCCATTGGCGGATTTGCAGCGGTTCTTACCAGTACGGATGCAGACAGACCATGACAAACAGCAAAGTGGGCATTTGCGGTGCCTGCGCTATCGTGTGGGGTTGGAATGTGGCCGAAGACAGCATTGCACCCTCTGCAATGTGTCATATGGCTGATGATGGAAAAATCAATGTGTCACTGCTGACATAGTGGCGCATTCCGTAATGTGCTGGAAATGCATCCTATGTCATGCAAGGCATAAATTGACACCATGGCATGCTGTAAATAGTGAGAGTGAAGGCAGGTGTTGCGTCACGCCTGTACGCAACGGGTCGCCGCGCGGACAAGGCGCATGGCGTGGTGGCGTTGCCGGTTTGCGGCGCGCGCCTGTCCTTACACAGCAACGGAGGCTGACATGGCGAAATTCATACGCATCGACATGGGTTCGAGGACGACGGAGATCGGGGCGTGTCCCGAAAAGTATGCCGGGCTTGCGGGGCGCGGCCTGACGTCCATGTTCATCGCCGACGAGGTGAAGCCCACCTGCCATCCCCTTGGCAAGTACAACAAGCTTGTCTTCGCCCCCGGTTTTCTCACCGGCACCAGCGCGGTCAACTCCGGTCGCATTTCCTGCGGGGCCAAAAGCCCCCTCACCGGCGGCATCAAGGAAAGCAACAGCGGCGGCAGCTTTTCGCAGAAGATGGCCCGCCTGGACATCAAGGCCATGGTGTTCGAAGGCCTGCCCGCAGGCGGCACGTACGCCGTGGTCAAGGTGGACAAGGACGGCGTGACCTTTGACGAGGCCCCCGCCGAAATCATGGGCGCGGGCAACTACGACGCCATCAAGGTGTTGCAGGCCAAGTACGGGCCCAAGGTAGGCGTTGCGCTCATCGGCCCTGCGGGCGAGATGAAGCTGTCCGCCGCCAACATTTCCTTCGCCGATCCGGAAGGCAACATCCGCAGCGCCGGGCGCGGCGGGTTGGGTGCCGTCATGGCCTCCAAGGGGATCAAGGCCGTGGTCATCGACGATGCGGGCGCGTCCGCCGTGGCCATCGCCAGGCCCGACGCATTCAAGAGCGCGGCCAGGCGCTTCGCCAATGCCCTGACCACCCACCCCGTCACCGGCCAGGGCCTGCCCAAGTACGGCACCAACGTGCTGGTGAACATCCTGAACGAAGCGGGCGGACTGCCCACGGAAAACTTCCGCCGGGGCCGCAACGAGTGGGCCAACAACATCGGCGGCGAAACCATGGCCGCCACCATCGAGGAACGCGGCGGCAAGACCACCCACGGCTGTCATAACGGGTGCGTCATCCGCTGTTCGCAGCACTACGTGGACAAGCAGGGCAAGTACATCACCAGCGGCTTCGAGTATGAAACCATCTGGGCCCTGGGGGCGGACGCCCGCATCGACGACCTGGACGCCATCGCCTACGCCGACCGCGAGTACGACGACGTGGGGATCGATTCCATCGAAACCTCGGTGGCCGTGGCCGTGGCCATGGACGCGGGCGTCATCCCGTGGGGCGACGCCAAGGCCGCGCTGGATCTGATCAGGCAGATCCGCCAGGGCACCCCGCTTGGCCGCATCCTGGGGTGCGGCGCGGCGGCCGTGGGCCAGATGTACGGGCTTACGCGCGTGCCGGTGGTGAAGAACCAGGCCATCCCCGCCTACGACCCGCGCGCGGTGAAGGGCGTGGGCCTGACCTACGCCACCACCCCCATGGGCGCGGACCACACCGCCGGGTACGCCGTGGCCACCAACATCCTGCGCGTGGGCGGCTTTGTGGATCCGCTGGGCAAGGAAGGGCAGGTGGAGCTTTCGCGCAACCTGCAAATCGCCACCGCCGCCGTGGACTCCACCGGCATGTGCCTGTTCATCGCCTTCGCCATCCTGGACATTCCCGACGGGTTCAACGCGCTGGTCGACATGATCAATGCGCGCTACGATCTGTCCCTGACCGGCGACGACGTGACCGCCCTTGGCAAGACCATCCTGAAGGCCGAGTTGGACTTCAACCGCCGCGCCGGGTTCACCAGCGCGCACGACCGGCTGCCCGAGTTCTTCGAGGAACCGTGCCCCCCGCACAACACCGTGTGGGACTTCACGGACGAGGAAATCGACAGCGTGCTGGCCTTCTAGGCACGTGTAGTCGCGTGGCCGCCCCGACGGCGGGGCGGCCCGCGGCATGCAGGGTGCAGGTCAGAAGCAAGACCGGACCGGACAAGACAGCACAGGCGGACGACACATGCACATCACCGTGAAATGCTATGCCACGTTGCAACGCTTCCAGCCCGAGGACGGTGAGGAGTTTTCCCCGCCCGGCGGCGGAACGGTGCACGACGTGGTGCTGGCCCTGGGCATCGCGCCGGAGGACGTGGCGGTGATCTTCGTCAACGGCCTGCACGCCCCCATGGACAAGGCGCTGGCCGAGGGCGACAGGCTGGGCCTGTTCCCGGCGGTGGGCGGCGGGTAGGCACAGGGCGGAGGAACCATGCCGGACAATGCGAACAATCGTGGCGTGACCGGACAGAGACACGAGCGACACGAGGGGGACGAGGAGAACGGGGGGAACGGGGAAGCCACGGCGCGGGACACCATCGAACTGCGGGCGTTCATGGGGCTTGCGGAATTGTTCCGCAAGCGCGGATGGTCCGTGCCGCTGCCGGTGCGCGTCCAGCCGGGCACCACGGGACCGGAGTTGTTGCGCCAGCTCGACATCGCCCCGGAACAGGTGGAGGTGGTCTTCGTCAACGGCAAGGCGGTCAGCCCGGATCTGGCCGTGATGTCCGGCGGGGACAGGGTGGCCCTGGCGCCGCCCGGCGTTCCGGGGCCGTACCGGGTGCTGCTGGGCTTTCGCAAGATGTAGGATGTCCGGAGGTGCATCCGGCCCGTGGCGGCATCCGCCACGCAGCGGCTCTGGAGGTTGCCGTCGGCAGAAGCCAGGCCGCACCAACCGTCCATCAGCCCCGCACCTTACGGCGGCGGGGCTTTTTGTTTACATGTCCCTGAAGGCATGGCCGGACCCCCAGCACATGCCGGACGCGGCGCATGCCCGTCCCAAGGCCACCTTATTTCTTAAGGATATCTCCATGGGTTCTTCCGACATGTTGCGCCAGGCGCTGGAGCGGGCCGCCGTGCCCGGCGTCCTGTCCGACGGCACGCCGGTGCGGATGCTTGCGCACGGCGCGGCGGCGGCCATCGCCCGGCAGTCTGGTGCAAGCCTGCGCCAGGCCGAAATAGCCGCACTGGAACTGGGGCTGGTGCCGGAACGTTACCTGCGCAACTTCGCCACGCTGGACTGCGCGGGCCAGGCCCGGCTGCTGCGCGCCCGCGTGGCCCTGGTGGGGCTGGGCGGCCTTGGCGGGCACATTCTGGAGGGGCTGGCCCGGATGGGCGTCGGCCACATCCGCATCGCTGACCACGACGTGTTCGAGGCAACCAACCTGAATCGCCAGTTGCTGGCCACCCAAGCGGAACTCGGCATGCCCAAGGCGGACGCCGCCGCGCGCCGCGTGGCGCAGGTGAATCCGGCAGTGGAACTGGACGTGTGGCGGGACAGGCTGGAAGGGCAGGACTTTGCGCGGTTCTATGCGGGGGTGGACGTAGCCGTAGACGCGCTGGGAGGCGTGGCGTTTCGCCCGGTGGCAGAGGCCGGGGCCGCCGCCGCGGGTGCGCCGTTGATCGCCGCCAGCGTTGCCGGGTGGACGGCCATGGTGGCCACGGCCTTGCCCGGTGAACGCGGGCTGGCCGGAACGTTCTTTCCCAACGGGCGGTCGGCGGCAACTCCGGCGGAAGACGTGCTGGGCTGCCAGCCCCCGGCCCTGCTGGTGGCGGCGGGCCTGGTGCTGTCCGAGGCGGTACGGCTGGCGTTGGGCCAGCCCCCGCGCCTGGGTGGCCCTCATGGCCGGATGGCCGTGGTGGACCTGTCGTCCGTCAGTCTGGACCGGTTGTCGTTGCGGGGGTAGCCGGGCAGGCAGTTCCCTGCGGGGTGCACGTGCCGGGGGCAAGGCCCCGCGCCGCATGACCGCGCGGGAAAGGGACGGCAGCGGTCAGCGTCCGCCCTTGTGCTTGCGCTGGCGTACCACGCCCCACACCTTGGCCCATTCCTGCTCGTAGGTGGAGCGGGCGGCCTCTTCGGCCTGTTCGCAGGCGGCGCGGGCGGCCTGCTTGGCACCGTCCGCCTCCGGGGCGGCGCAGCCCTGTTCGTCGCGGCAGGTGTCGGCCAGGCGCGCCATGGCCTCGTCCATCTGCCGTTCCAGCATTGCCAGGTATCCAGCCTCGTCTTCCATGGTACCTCCCGGACCGCCTTGCGGCAGTCCCCATGGCGGCGTTCCGGCGCGGACCGTTGCGGACTGGTCAGGACCGATCCGCAAGGTCATGCCGGGACGCAGGTTGCGCCCGCCAGCGGCAACATCCCAGAAGCATAATCCCCCAGAAGCATTCATTCGGGACGCGTCCCCCAGAACGCGTCCCTCAGGAAGGGGCGGTGGTGTGCCGATGTGGTGCCCCAGCCGCGCGCACGACAGCACTCCATGTCCCTGCATACGCGCATGGGGCTGTTCCGTCCACGCGGCTGCCGGGCTGTTTTGGAGGTACGCGCCGCCGCGCGGGCGGGCGATGCTGGCGGATTCAAGCCGGGGCGCGGGCTGCGGGCAGGGCGCACGTCGGGGAGAGGGGGCCAGGAGTGCGGAGAAAATTTTCCGTCCGACGGGGTGCAGCGCAAGATTCGGATGGAAAAGCGTACGCGGCGGGCCTATGTTGCCGTCATGGACACGACCACCTGTCATACCGTCGCCGGATCTGGCATGACTGGCGCGCCCGCTGCGCCGGGCACGGCCCTTCGGCCCGACGACCCGCGCCTGGCGCTGGTCCGCGCCGCCTGCGCCACCCTGCGCGAGCGTGCCGAGCCGGTGCCCCTGGCGGAACTGGCCGAGGCGGCGGGCCTGAGCCCCAGCCATTTCCAGCGGGTGTTCACCCGGCTGGTGGGGGTTTCGCCGCGCGCCTACCAGCAGGCCTGCCGCGAACAGCGCCTGCGCGGCGCGCTGGAACGGGGCGTACCCGTGTCCGAGGCCATCTACGAGGCCGGGTTCGGCTCGCCGAGCCGGGTCTACGAGGATGCGCACGGCATGCTGGGCATGACCCCGGCCCGCTACCGCAAGGGCGCGCCCGGCCAGCACCTGGCCGTGGCCGCCGCGCAAACCTCGTTGGGCTGGCTGGTCATGGCCGCCACGGAGGACGGGGTGTGCGCCATCGACATCGGCGATGACCGCGAGGCCCTGCTTTCCGGCCTGCAACGCCGCTTTCCCGGTGCTGAACTGCACACCCCCAGCGACGCGGTGCGGCAGTGGCTGGGCACGGTGGTGGCCTTTGTCGAGCATGGCGGCGCGCACCCCGCGCTGCCGCTGGATGTGCGGGGCACCGCCTTCCAGCATGCGGTCTGGAGCGCCCTGCGCGAACTGCCCCCCGGCGCGACCCTGGGCTATGCCCAGCTTGCCGCCCGCATCGGCAGGCCCACGGCCGTGCGCGCCGTGGCCGCCGCCTGCGCCCGCAACCCCGTGGCCGTGGTGGTGCCCTGCCACCGCGTGCTGGGCCGCGACGGCGCGCTCACCGGCTACCGCTGGGGGTTGGATCGAAAGGCCGAACTGCTGCGCCGCGAAGCCGCCCGAATGCCCATCGGGTGACGGTGGTGCGCCGTCCCCCGGCCATCCCCATCCCGTCGCCCCGCGCGATCCGTCTCCGCCGTCCGCCCTCCACGGGCTGACCGCACGGCGGACCCGGGCGGACAAGACGGTACGGGATGGGGGCCGCAACGCCCCCGGCCTGCCCGTCGCACGCGCAGGCAAGGCCCGGCGACGACGACATGGAAGGCGCCCGCCCGCCGCACCCCTCATCACACATTGCTTGATGCCCTCATTACCGGCAGCTTCCGCGCGCACCGCGCCCATCGCGCGCGCCGAGATGCCGTCCCCCGTCGCGTTCGCCCGTTCGCCAGTTCGATTGGGGCGGGGTCACGCTTTTGCATCGGGAGGAACCATGCGTCCCGTCGATCTGCTTCGCCTGTTGCTGCTGGCCGCCATCTGGGGCGCTTCGTTCCTGTTCATGCGGCTGGTGGCCCCCGCGCTGGGGCCGCTGCTGACCGCCGAACTGCGCGTGCTGCTGGCGGGCCTGGCCCTGTTCGCCTGGTTTCGGGCCACCGGAACGGACCTTGGCCTGCGCGCCCACTGGCGCTTCTTCGTCATCGTGGGCACGGTGAATTCCGGCGTGCCCTTTGCCCTGTTCGCCTATGCCGCGCTGCATATTCCGGCGGCCTATTCCGCCGTGCTCAATGCCACGGCGCCATTGTTCGGGGTGATCTGCGCGGCGGTGTGGCTGCGCGAGCGGGTCACTCCGGCCCGCGTGGCCGGGCTGGCGCTGGGCATTGCCGGGGTGGCCGTCATGGTGGGGGTGGGGCCGGTGCAGCCCACCCCGCAAGTGCTGCTGGCCGTGGGGGCCGGGCTGGCCGCGCCGCTGTGCTACGGCCTGGCCGCCACGTACATCAAGCTGCACGGCGCGGGCATCCGCCCCGGAGCCGTGGCGGCGGGCAGCCAACTGGGCGCGGCGCTGACCCTGCTGCCCGCACTGCCCCTGTGGCCCGCGCCCGCCATGCACGACCCGGCCCTGCTCACCCCGCTGGTGCTGGCCTGCATTGCCGCCCTGGCCCTGGTCTGCGGGGCCGTGGCCTACCTGCTGTACTTCCGGCTGGTGGAGGATACCGGCCCGGCCCGCGCGCTTACCGTCACCCTGCTCATACCCGTGTTCGGCATGGGCTGGGGCGCGCTGTTCCTTGGCGAGCGCATCACCCCGGCCATGGTCGCCGGGGCCGCGTGCATCGTGGTGGGCCTTGTGCTGCTGTTGGACCTGCGCCAGCTGTTCCGGGGGCGGAGTGTGGCTTGAGAGCAAGGCAGGTCCTGGTATTATCGCGGAAAAGACAAGGTCCGTGGCGGGTAACCGTCACGGGCCTTGTGGTGGAACGAAGAACCCCAACCAAAAAGTTTGGGGGGGAGGGGGCCGGGGAGGGAGACCCTTTCACGCTCTGCGGACGCCATCCGCGCGGTGCGGTCCCTATCCGTAAGGCTCGCAAGCTCGCCTAACGGCTAGGGCAAGGTTCGCGCGTCGCGCTCACCTAACGGCTGCCGCAAAGGGTCCCCTCCCCGGAAACTTTTTGCGGTTTTTCTAGATATCCGCCCCGATCTTGTGCATGGCCACCATGCCGCCCTGCACGTTGACGGTATTGGTGACGCCCAGTTCCTTGAGCATCAGCTGCGACTCGTAGGCGCGCAGGCCGGTGTTGCACACCAGCACCACGGTGCGGTCCGTGGGAATTTCCGCGATGCGGTCGTGGATTTCCTCTTCGGGGATGGCGTTCCACTGGCCGGGGTACTTTTCGGCCAGGGGCTGCGAGTTGCCGATGAGCCGGGTGTCGATGAAACACACGGTGCCGTTGCCGGCGCGCTCGTTCCACAGCCGCTCGAACTCTTCGGGGTCGATGACGGCGCAGCGGCCTTCCAGGATGTTCTCGGCCACGTTGCCCGCCACGTTCAGGATGTCCATGGCCGAGGCGAACGGCGGCGAGTACACGATTTCGGCGTTGCTGATGTCCTCGATGGTGGGCTTGTCGGCCAGCAGGGTGGCCACGGCGTTGATGCGCGCGGTCAGCGCGTCGCCCAGCGTGGAGACGCCCTGGATGCCCAGCACCCGGCGGGTGGCCTTTTCCACCACCAGTTCCAGCGACATGATGGTCTTTTCCGGGTAGAAGTGCGCCCGGTCGAACTGCTCCACGTGCACGTTGATGGCGTCAAAGCCTTCGCGCAGGGCGGTTTCGATGGTCAGGCCGGCGCCGCAGGCCGAGATTTCGAACAGCTTGACCACCCAGCTGCCCACCGCGCCGGGGAAGGTGGCGTCGCCCCCGGCCAGGTTGGTGCCCACCACGCGGCCCTGGCGGTTGGCCATGGACCCCAGCGGGAAGAAGCCGGGCTTGCCGGTGATCAGGTTGGGGATGGTCACGCAGTCGCCGCCGGAATAGATGTCCGGGTCGCTGGTCTGCATGCGGTCGTTGACGATGAGCGCGCCGCGCGGGTCGGTTTCCAGCCCGGCGGCCTTGGCGATGGCCGTGTTGGGCGACACCCCGGCGGCCATGATCACCAGTTCCGCGTCGATGGTGCGCTTGTCGGTCACCACGCGGGCCACGGCGCCGTCCTCGCCTTCCAGCCGCACCACCTTCTCGCCCGTCAGCACGGTGACGCCGTTCTTCTCGAGGTCGTGGCGCACCATGCGGGTGAGGGTGGAGGACAAAAAGCCAGGCATGAGCCGGTCGGTCAGTTCCACCACGGTCACGCCAATGCCCCACATGTCGGCAAGGGCTACGGCCATTTCCAGGCCGATGAACCCGCCGCCCACGATGACGGCATGGCTCACCGTGCCCGCAGCCACGGAATTGCGGATGAACTCCGCTTCTTCCAGGTTGGTGGCGGCGGTAACCCCCGCAAGGTCCAGCCCCTCGACAGGGGGGCGGTTGGCCCGGCTGCCCAGCGCCAGCACCAGCTTGTCATAGGAAAGGGTCTGCTGCTCGCCCGTGCGCAGGTGTTCCACCAGCACGGTCCTGGCCGCGCGGTCGATGGCCACGGCGCGGGTTTCGGTCAGCACGTCCACATCCTTGTTGATGCGGAAGAATTCGGGGTCGCGCACCACGTTGTAGGGGGTGGCTTGCAGCGCGTCGATGTTGTTGACCTCGCCCGAGACGAAATAGGGAATACCGCAGCCACCGTAGGAAATGCGCGGCGACTGGTCGATCATGGTGACCTTGGCGTCGGGTTCGAGGCGCTTGAACCGGCAGGCGGCCTTGGGGCCAAGGGCAACGGCCCCGATGACGACGACGTGCTTGGACATGCTGAAACCTCCGTGGGCTGCGCGCGGATGACGGCGCGGGGTGCGGCGCGCGGCACGGGGGCGCGCGTCTGTTCGGGCTTGCGCGGGCGCGCCGGGCTTGCCTGATCATGCGGCAGCGGCGGCGACGCGGTACGGAACGGCCGGAAAAGTCCGGACCCGCAAGGGGTTGCACTGCCCCAGGCGCGAGCGGTCGTCAAGATGGCGGCATGCAATCGACCAGTTTCGGTGACGCCATGCAGCCGGGATGGCTCCGCAACGCCGGGACGACGGCGTGAAATACCCCACGCGAGTGGGGTTATTGCCTACCGTATGGGTATGATTTAGGCGCTTTCGCGCCGCGTGGCAAGGTCTGCGTGTGCTTACTGCACCGGGGTGGCAAAGAAAAGTGCGGGAAGGCGACGGGCGGCGGCGCGGATATGGAAACCGCAAGGGACTGGGTCGGATGGGAGGGCCGGATGGGGGCTGCGTCTGAAGGCCGTTACATTGGCCGGGGGCGATGACCATGGGCGACGGGGAATCGCCGGGGTCGGGCGGGACGGGACAAGACGCGAGGGCCGGTGAAGGGCGGCGGCTGTCGTACGCGGCAGCGGGAAAACGGCAAAAGGAAAGGCGTGCCGCTCCGGATATCCGGGAGATTCCGCGCTCTGCGCCGGGATCTCTGCTGCACGCCTGTTAGGGATTATCTTCCGTGTCCCTATTCATTGGGGGCAACTCGCTTTGCCGTTATGGGGGTAAATCTCTGCCAGAACAGTCCTCCGATGGCGTTCCTTCGCATCTGGCCCCTGTCGCGTTTCGTGCGTCGTGCCGTGGCCCGGCTGGGCTCCGCCTGGTTTGGTCTCAGGCTGCGAGCGCTCTGTGCACTGGTTGCGGACCTCGCAACGCCCTCGGCGTTGCTGCGTACTCCGGCGGGATGCCGACCCACTGGCTAGGTCGATCTCTTTCGCCGGTGACTAAACCCTAGCCCTGCGCGTGTCGGCTGTAAAGGGGGTATGGCGTTGCGGCGACACTATTGCGGCGTTATGGTGGCGCGTTTTTTTATTGCGCAACATGGCGCGCCCATTGATGGAGTTGGATATGTGCATTTCTTCATGTTGCAATACTGCCATGTTGCATTTGTAATATGCCGAAAGGAAAGAGTATTTTTTTGCAAAAAATATCGATAATGAACACGGCGTGTTAAGCGCTACATGATGGCAGTGCATCGTCACATGGCATTGTGCGCCCGCACGATGCAGGGTTGCGCCGCATGCGGTGCGAGCCTTGATGGCGTGCCCCATCGTGCTCCGTCGTGTGTCCGGTTGCGTGTCGGTGGTACGCCAGTCGTGCGCCCGCCGCGCCAACTGCGCTCGCCGTGGTGCGTTCGCAGCTGTTATCCGCCGTGCGCCAGGGGGCCGACAGCGGGGCCGACAGCGGGACCGACAGCGGGACCGACAGGGGGGCGCAGGGGCGGCCACGCGGGGCGGCATCCGGCGCGCACGTGCATCAGTTCAGCCGGTCCGACTCCATCTCCGGCCAGTCGTACCCGGCGTCGGCATCCTCGTGATCGGGCGCATTCTCGTGATCGGGGGCATCGTCGTCGGGCGGGCACTGACTGTCGTCCCACTCCCCATCGGCATTTCCGCCCTCGCCGCCGCCCTTGCCCGCGCGCTTGCCGCAGGGGCGCAGGTCGCGTTCCCAGTCGATGCGGGCGGCAATGGACGCCACCAGTTCGTCCAGCCCCTGCCGCGTGGCGGCGGACAGGGTGATGGCGTCGGGGTGCACGGCGCGCAGGGCCTCGCGCGTCTCCTCGTCCAGGGTGTCCCACTTGTTCAGCACCAGCAGGCGCGGCACCTCGTGCAGTTCCATGTCGGTGAGGATGGTGTCCACCGCGCCCAACTGGCGGTCCAGTTCGGGGTGGCCCGCGTCGGCCACGTGGATCAGCAGATCCGCCGCCTCCAGTTCTTCCAGCGTGGCGCGGAAGGCTTCCAGCAGTTCCTTGGGCAGGTTGCGGATGAAGCCCACGGTGTCGGCCAGGATCAGTTCCCGCTCGTGCGGAAAGCGCAGGCGGCGGGTGGTGGGGTCCAGCGTGGCGAACAGCTTGTTTTCGGCCAGCACCGCGCTGTTGGTCAGGGCATTGAGCAGGGTGGACTTGCCCGCGTTGGTGTAGCCCACCAGCGAGGCCAGCGGCACCCGCTGCTTGGCGCGCCGGGCACGGGCGTAGGCGCGCTGTCGGCGCAGCGATTCCAGTTCGTCCTTGATGCGCCCGATGCGGTCGCGGATGCGGCGGCGGTCGGTTTCCAGCTTGGTTTCGCCGGGGCCGCGCCCGCCTATGCCGCCCATCAGGCGGTCCATGGCGCGGTTTTTCCCCACCAGGCGGGGCTGGGTGTACTTCAGCTGGGCCATTTCCACCTGCAACTTGCCCGCGCGGGTGGTGGCGTGCTGGGCGAAGATGTCCAGGATCAACTGGGTGCGGTCCAGCACCTTGCGTTCGGTCAGGTCGGCCAGGTTGCGCAGTTGGGCCGGTGAAAGCTCGCCGTCGAAGATGATCATGGTGGCGTTGCCCTGCAGGGCCAGCACCTCCAGTTCGGCCAGCTTGCCCTTGCCCAGGATGAACTTGGGATTCAGGGTGGGCACGCGCTGGATCAGGGTGCCCGCGCAGCGCACCCCGGCGGTGCGGGCCAGCTCGGTCAGCTCGGCCAGATTCAGTTCCTGCAAAGGCCGAGGGGCGGTAGACACGCTGACCAGCACGGCGGCGGGGCCTTCCGCTTCGGCGGCCAGGGCGGCGGTATGGGCGATGTGCTCGGCATGGCTGCGCCCCTGCGGCACGGCCCCGGCGGCGGTGGCGGCAGTGCCGCGCGCACGGGCGGGGGCCACGGCGCGCGCATCGCTGGCGGCGCGGGCCATTTCCGCTTCCAGCGCCTCCACCTGGGCCACCACGTCGGTGTCCACGCGGTCCCACGGCTGGGCCGGGTGCACCCGGTAGGGCTTGCCGTCTTCCGCCTGCGGCAGCAGGTGGGCGTGCTGGTAGGTCAGCGGCTCGCCCCATTCGTTCACGGTCAGCACGCCGAAGCCGTCCAGCCGCAGGAACAGCAGGTCCATCAGGTCTTCCTGCGAGAGCAGGTCGGGCCCGAGGTGGGTGTGCAGCAGGCGCAGGCCGCGCAGGCGGCCCGAGCCGGTGCGGGCGCGGGGCAGTTCCGGGATGGTGATGGCCCCGGTGTCGCCCACCAGCACCATGGCCACGCGGCCCTGCCGGTCGATGAGCACGGCCACCTGCCGCCCGATGCTGCGGGACAGGGCGGACAGTTCGCGTGCCTGCTCGTGCGAATAGCCCCCCACGGACGGGAAGCGGCGCTGGTACAGACGGGTCAGGGCCTTGACGTGGCTGGGCTTGAGCCCCTGGGTGTTGCCGAGAACCTTGGCGATGGGAGTGCTCCTGCGCTGGCGGAATGAAACGTGGTGCGCGCGGGCGGTTGCCCGGCGGATTCGGCATCATACGCGGAAGGGGCGGCGCGGGGAAGCGGGACATGGGAAGCGGAACATGGGAAGGGGGGCGGCGGAAACGGGTGGTTCCTTCGGGGAAGGGCGTCGCTTTGCCGGACAGCCGGACAGCCGGACTGGGGATTATGGGCTACGGCCGGACGGACGCCGCCGCATGACAAAACCGGGCGCCCTTGCGGACGCCCGGTCGGCAATCGAAGCGGAGTCGGCGGTTCTATCTCGCGGCAGCGGCCAGATAGTCGGCGATCATCCGGTCATAGGCCGCCGTGGCGGCAAAGGTGAGTACCGACATCTCGCGCCGGAATTCCAGCCCCACGCGCATGGAGTTGCCGCGCATTTCCTCCATGGCCCGCCCGTAGTACGCGGGAGAGGGCAGCACGAGGATGGAGTGGTAGTTCTTGGCCGCGGCGCGCAGCATGCACGGGCCGCCGATGTCGATTTCCTCCACGGCCTGCTTGAGGTCCAGCCCCTTGGCCGCGGCGGTGGCGAAGTCGTACAGGTTCACGCAGATCAGGTCGAACGGGGCGATGCCCAGTTCGCGCAGCGTGGACACATGTTCCGGGTTGTCCTTGTCGGCCAGCACGCCGCCGTGGATGTGCGGGTGCAGCGTCTTCACCCGGCCCCCGAGGATTTCGGGAAAGCCGGTCACGCGGCTGACGGGGGTGACCTTCAGCCCCGCCCCTTCGAGCATGCGGCGCGTGCCGCCGGTGGAGACGAGTTCCACGCCGTTGCCCGCCAGAAAGGCCGCGAAGTCGGCCAGGCCGCTCTTGTCCGTGGCGCTCATGAGCGCCCGTTTGATGGGCAGGAACTCCATGCGTTCTCCTTGTCGCGGAATCTCGTAAACGTTCACTTGCCAGTGCCAGAAGAAACCCGCCAGCGCAAGGGCGTGAGCTGGCCACGCCGCGTTGCGGAAAGGACCGCAATGCGGGTGCGGGCACCGTAGTGTGCGGAGCTAAAGGGGCTTCGTGCGGGTTTCCGCTGACACCGCCTGACGTGGCCGCTCCGCAACGGGCGCGGCAGGGATGCGGCGTACGGTCATGCACAGGAAGATGCCGCCAAGGATGGCCAGGGAGCTGGCGGCCAGCCGGACGGTGACCGCCTCGCCCAGAAACAGCGCCCCTCCGGCGGCGGTGATGGGCGGCACGCACAGCTGCACCACGGCTGCCGTGGTCACGGACAGGCGGGCCACCACCGCGTACCACAGCACGTAGCCCATGGCCGAGGCCAGGGTGCCCGCAGCCACGGCATACGCGACACCCGGCCCGGGGGGGGCGCCGTCGGCTGACAGACAGGGCAGCAGCAAGGCGCACGGGACGGCCCGCAGGAAGTTGCCCGCCGTGGCGGCAAGAGGGTCGCGCGCGGAGCGGCCCCGTACCGAATAGACGCCCCACGCCGCGCCCGCCGCGAAGATGACCAGCGCCCCGCCCGGAGGCGGCGCGGAAAGCCCGGGCAGCACCAGCGCCACCAGCCCGGCCATGGCAAGGCTGAGACCCAGCACCTGCCGTCTGCCGGGCCGCTCGCCCGCCAGCAGGCCAAGGCCGAACATGGAGCCCTGCACGGCCACCGCGATGATCAGCGTGCCCGCGGCTGCGGGCAGGTCCACGTAGGCCCACGAGAAACAGGCCATGTACGCCAGCAGGGCCAGCGCGGCGGGCCATTCGCCCGCCCGCCACAGTGCGTCCGGCCCGCCGGAGCCCTTCGGCCGCGCGGCCAGCGCCGCCGTGCGCCCGGCGCATAGCGCCCACAGCACCAATGCGCCCGAGGCCACCCGGATGGCGGTGTAACTGGCCGGAGCCATGTGCGCATCCCGCAGGGCAAGGCGGCAGAGTACCGAATTGGCGGCGAAGAAGACCATGGCCAGCAGGGTCTGGGCAAGGAGGGGAACGCGGGGATTCTTGGGGAGCATGCGGGAACGCCTTGGGATGGATGCTGCCGGGAAGGTCCCGGCGCCCGGGGCGCTGCGACACGGGTCGGCGGCGAGGGCGCGGGCTTGTCCCGTGGACGTGCGCTGTCGGCTACTCCTCGCCGTCCTTCAGCTTGCGGAATATGGTGCTGCGGTCCACGCCGAATTGCTTGGCCACCTCGGCGATGGTGCCGTAACGGGCCAGCGCCTGACGCAGCACGCGCCCTTCCAGTTCGTGCATGATGTCCTTGAAGCTGCGCCCCTCGATGTCCACCCCCGTTCCCACGTCGAGGCAGGGGCCGGTCTTGGGCGGTGCGGGGCGGACAAAGGGCAGGTCGCGCGGTTCGATGGCGGCGCGCTGGCAGGTGACCACAAGGCCCTGGATCAGGTTTTCCAGCTCGCGTACGTTGCCGGGCCAGTGGTGCACGCGCAGGGCGTCCTCGGCCTGGGGCGACAGCGCGAGGCTGCGGCGGTACTTCGAGCAGTAGAACCGCAGGAAGCCTTGTGCCAGCGGCACGATGTCGGCTTTGCGCTGACGCAGCGGGGGAATGCGGATCACCGCCACCTTCAGGCGGTAGTACAGATCGCTGCGGAAACGCCCGTCGCGCACTTCCTTTTCCAGATCCTTGTTGGTGGCCGCCACGATGCGCACGTCCACCCGGGCGGAGGTGGTGGAACCCACGCGCATCACCTCTCGATCCTGCAGCAGGCGCAGCAGGCGCGACTGCATGGGCATGGGCAGTTCCCCGATCTCGTCGAGAAACAGGGTACCCCCGGCGGCGGCCTCGATGAGGCCCATCTTGCCGTGCCTGTTGCCGCCGGAAAAGGTGCCCGGGGTGTACCCGAACAGTTCCGTCTCGATGAGGTTGGCGGGGATGCTGGCACAGTCCGCCTTGATGAACGGCTTGCCCGCGCGCGGGCTGATCGCGTGCAGCCGCCGGGCCAGCACGTCCTTGCCCACGCCCGTGTCGCCCAAGAGCAACGCGGTGGCGTCGGTTTCGGCGATGCCTGCCAGTTGTTCGCATATGTTGCGCATGGCGGGGCCGTGCAGCATGACCGGGTAGTTTTCGGTGCGCTCCGGGCTTGCGCTGCTCAGACTCTGGAAGGCGTCCAGCAGTTCCTTTTGCGAGGCCAGTTCGCGCTTCAGTTCCACCAGGGTGGTCACGTCGCGCATGAAGGTGACAACGTAGACCACCTCGCCATGGCGGTCGAGGATGGGGCTGCCGTCGAGGAACAGCTTGCGGCCGTTGGAGATGTTCTGGATGGACGTGGTGCCTTGGCGGGTCTTGACGATCTCGGGGTTGAGCACCACGTCGAACACGCCGTGGCGCATCATCTCGATGGCCGACTTGCCGAGCAGGTCCTCCCTCGGAATGCCGGTCAGTTCGCTGTGCCGCCGGTTGAGGTACACGATGGTCCCCTCGCGGTCGGTGATGCAGATGGCGTCCTTGAAGGTGTCCAGCAACTGGTCGAGGTATTCCGAAAGCATGTCGCTCCCTTGGCGGAGGGTCCGGCCGTTCTCCGCCCGGCGCCTGGAGATGGGGCATGGTCGGGGGGGCGGTGGCGGCGATTCCGCTCTGCCATGGGGCTGGTATAGGCCAAGGCCGGGGGGAAGGAAAGACGGGCGCGCCCTCCACGGGCCAGCATGCAGGCGCGCCCGCCCCGCGGGGCTCCCTCCGGCGGTGCGGGGCCGCCGGGCGACAGGTCCCCCGGACAAGGGGGCCGGGCATGCGCGTCGCTTCGCATGCCCGGCCAGCGGATCACACGACGGCAGGGCCGTGGGTGCCATCCGGCGCGGGGCCGCCATCCCGGCGTTGCGACCCCGCGCGGCCACGGCCAGGACTGTCCCTAGCCGTCCAGACCGCCTATGCAGGTGTACTTGATCACCGTGTAGTCATCGAGGCCGTGGCGTGATCCTTCGCGCCCCATGCCGCTTTCCTTCACGCCGCCAAAGGGGGCCTCGCAGGTGGAAATGAGGCTTTCGTTGATGCCCACCAGCCCGTATTCCAGCGCCTCGGACACGCGGAAGGCGGTCCCGAGGTCGCGGGTGTAGGCATAGGCAGCCAGGCCGAATTCCGTGTCGTTGGCCATGGCGATGGCTTCGGCCTCGGTCTTGAAGCGGAAGACCGGGGCCAGCGGCCCGAAGGTTTCTTCCTTTGCGAAGGCCATGCCCGGGGTGGCCCCGGCGATGACCGTGGGCTCGAAGAAGTTGCCGCCCAGGCTGTGCCGGTGGCCGCCGCAGACCAGGGTGCCGCCCTTGGCCAGGGCGTCCTTGACCTGCGATTCCACCTTGACCAGCGCCTTGCCGTCGATGAGCGGGCCCTGGGTCACGCCGTCGTCCAGTCCGTTGCCCACCTTCAGGCCGGAAACGGCCACGGCCAGCTTCTGCACGAACAGGTCGTACACGCCTTCCTGCACGTAGAAGCGGTTGGCGCAGATGCAGGTCTGGCCGGTGTTGCGGTACTTGCTGGCCATGGCTCCCGTGATGGCCAGGTCGACATCCGCGTCGTCGAAGATGAGGAACGGTGCGTTGCCGCCAAGCTCCATGGACACCTTCTTCACCGTGGAGGCGCACTGGCGGATCAGTTCCTTGCCCACCTCGGTGGAACCGGTGAAGCTCACCTTGCGCACGGCGGGGTTGCCGGTCAGTTCGGCGCCGATTTCACGGGCCGAGCCGGTAAGCACGTTGAACACGCCCTTGGGCACGCCCGCCTGTTCGGCCAGCCCGGCCAGGGCCAGCGCGGAATACGGGGTCTGGCTGGCGGGCTTGATGACAACGGGGCACCCGGCGGCGAAGGCCGCGCCCACCTTGCGGCCGATCATGGCCGTGGGGAAGTTCCACGGGGTGATGATGCCCACCACCCCCACCGGCTCGCGGGTGACCATGATGCGCTTGCCCTTCCACGGGGCGGGCACCACCTCGCCGTACATGCGGCGGGCTTCCTCGGCGAACCAGCGCAGGAAGCTGCACGCGAAGCCGATTTCGCCGCGCGCCTCGGGCAGGGGTTTGCCCTGTTCCTGGGTCATCAGCTTCGCCAGATCGTCCTGGTTCTGCATGATCAGGTCGCGCCAGCGCAGCATGATGTCCGCCCGCTGCAAGGCGGTCATGGCCCGCCATTCCGGCCAAGCGCGGGCCGCCGCCGCGATGGCGCGGGCGGTTTCCGCCTTGCCGCAGGCGGGCACGGTGCCCAGCAGGGCGTTGTTGGCGGGGTTGTGCACGGGGATGGTGGCACCGCCGTCGGCCCCGACCCACGCGCCGTCGATGTAGCATGTCTGACGCATCAATTCGGGATTGCTCAACATGTTAGTTCCTCTTAAGTTCCGGATGGTTCGGAGGCCCATGGAGGCCCATGGAGGCCAATGGAAGGCGGAGGGGGGCGTTGCCGCTCCGGTCCGTGACTATTCGGTCACCTTGTACACGGCGTTGCAGTCCTCGCGGCCGAGTCCGGCGGCGCTGGCGCGCCGGAAGGTGTCCAGCGCGGCGGACATGGCCGGGATCTTCATGCCCCAGGCGGCGGCCATCTCGCAGCCCAGGCGCACGTCCTTCAGGGCGAGGTCCAGGCCGAAGCGGTTGACGTAGTCGTCGGCGGCGATCCACGGGCCGCGCACGTCCATCTGGAAGCTGCGCGCGCCCGTGTCCTGCAACAGCGCGACGAGCGCGCCGCGCTCGATGCCGGCCTTTTCGCCGATGCGCAGTCCCTCGGCCAGCACGGCCAGGTTGGTCATGCCCACCATGTTGCTGATCAGCTTGACCGCGCACGATGCGGCCACGCCACCCATGTAGTAGGCCTGGCTGCCGATGATCGGCCAGATGTCGGCCAGGCTGTCGAACACGGCCCGGTCGCCGCCGACGAACATGGGTTCCTCGGCCTTTTCCGCGTGGGCGGGCGTCTTGCCCAGGGTGCATTGCAGAAAGGCGCACCCTTTGGCCTTGGCGGCGGCCTCCAGCCTGGCCGAGGTCAGCGGATCGATGGTACTCAGCTCCACGTGGATGGCGCCGGGCTTCAGGCGTTGCAGCAGGCCGCCGTCGCCCAGCATCACCCCTTCCACGTGGGCGGGCAGGGGCAGGCTGGTGAACACCATGTCGCATCCGGCCAGGTCGGCCAGCGCGGCGGCGGTGCGCCCGGTGGGGCCCGCGGCGGCGGTGCGCGCGGCGGCCTCGGCGCTCAGGTCGTAGACCAGCACGTCCTTTCCGGCCCGGATGAGGTTGCGGGCCAGCGGTCCACCCATCAGCCCTGCGCCGATGAATCCGATATGCATGACGTTTCTCCTTGGCGGGTAGTGCCCGCGCTGTGCGCGGGCCCGGTTTGACGTTGCACCCGATGCTTCCCGGAATCAGGCGGGCCGGCGATGAGGCCAAGCGGGCCAAAGGGGGGCCGGAGGGGACGGCACGGGCGAAAAAGATCGCCATGAACGGGGAATGGTGGCGGGCCGTCGTCCACCCGCCCGCCATCCGTCCATGCGACGGGCGGGCGAGCGGGCGACGGGCGGCCTACCACCACTTGATGCGTTCGGTCACGTACTCGCGCAGCCGGACGAACTCGGGGTCGTCGTACTGGCGGGGGCGCGGCAGGTCCACGATGACCTCTTCCTTGATGGTCGAGGGCTTGGGCGACAGGATCAGGATGCGCTCCGCGAGATAGATGGCCTCTTCGATGTTGTGGGTGATGAAGGCCACCGTGCTGCCCAGTTCCTTCCAGATGCGGATCAGCTCGTCCTCCAGGTAGTAGCGCAGCTTGACGTCCAGCTGGCCGTAAGGCTCGTCCATCAGCAACAGGTCGGGGTTGATGGCGAAGTTGCGCGCGATGACCACGCGTTGCTCCATGCTGGCGGAAAGCTGCTGCGGATAGTAGGTGCGGTATTTGCGCAGCCCCACGAGGTCGAGCATGCGCTCGGTGCGCCGCTCTATCTCCGCCTCGGGCAGGCGCTTGATGCGCAGGCCGAAGCGGATGTTGTCCTCCACCGTCAGCCAGGGAATGGCGGAAACCTCCTGGAACACGAAGGCGATGTTGTGGATCTCCGGCGAGGCGGGCACGCCGTCCACCAGGATGGAGCCTTCGGTCATGGGGATGAACTGCGAAAGACAGTTCAGGAACGTGGTCTTGCCGCAGCCCGTGGGGCCCACGATGCACAGCAGCTCGCCCTGGTAGATGTCGAAGTTGATCTTGTCGAGCACCAGCAGGTCGCCGTAACACTTGGTGAGGTTTTCCACCTGCACCTTGATCTTGCGGTTTTCTGCGTAGGGATACGTGGCGGCAGTCTCCATGACATGTCTCCTATAGGGAAAGGTCCGTGGCGTTGGAGATCTGCTTTCTGTAGGTGAGAAAAGCAGGGTCGGTGTAGTTGCGCGGCGAGGGGATGTCGATGGTGTATTCCGCCTTCACCCTGCCCGGCAGCACGGACATGACCAGTATCCTGTCGCCCAGGTAGATGGCCTCTTCGATGTTGTTGGTGACGAAGATGACCGTGCGCTTGTCCTTTTCCCAGATGGAGCGCAGGTCCTGTTCCATGGCGTAGCGGGTCTGGGCGTCCAGGGCTCCGAAGGGCTCGTCCATGAGCAGGATGTCCGGGGCGTTGGCGTAGGCGCGGGCGATGCCCACGCGCTGCTTCATGCCGCCGGAAAGCTGCTCCGGGTAGGCCTTTTCAAAGCCCTTCAGCCCCACCAGGTCGATGTAGTGGTGGGCCGTGGCCAGCCGTTCCTTCACGGGAACGCCGCGCACGGCCAGGCCGAAGGCCACGTTGTGCTCCACGGTCTTCCACGGCATCAGGGCGTAGCGCTGGAAGACCATGGCCCGGTCCGGCCCCGGCCGGGTGATCGGGGCGCCGTCCAGCAGCACCTGCCCGGCCGAGGGTTCGATGAGCCCGGCGATGCAGTTGAGCAGCACGGTCTTGCCGCACTGGCCCGGCCCCAGGACGACCAGGAACTCGTTTTCACGCACCGTCAGCGTCACGCGGTCGAGAACCAGCAGCCGCTGGTCCTGCCCCGGCACGTGAAAGGCCTTGGACAGGTCGCGACATTCGATCTTGGCAGTCTGTTCCGTCATACGAGTTCCCTCCGCCAGGGACACAGCGCCCGTTCCGCCCAGCGCAGCGAGGCCGCCAGCAGCGAGCCCACGATGCCGATCAGGATCATGCCCACGAGGATCATGGGGGGCCGGTTCAGGTCCATGCCCTGGATGATGATGAACCCCACGCCCTCGCGTGCGCCCACCAGTTCCGCCGCCAGCACGCACATCCAGGCCATGGACAGCGCGTTCTGCAGCCCGGCGAAGATGGAGGGCAGGCACGCGGGCACGGCCACGTTGAAGAACTGTTGCCTGCGCGATGCTCCGAACGAGCGGGCCGCGTCGATGAGCAACGGGTCCACGTAGCGCATGCCGGTGTACGAGTTCAGCACCAGGATGACGAAGGAACCCACGAAACAGATGAATACCTTGGAGCCTTCGGCCACGCCCAGCCACAGGATGGCGATGGGTATCCAGGCGATGGGCGGGATGGGCCGCAGCAGTTCGAAGATGGGTGAGACGATCTTCTCGCACGTCCGGTTCCAGCCCATGCACAGGCCCAGCGGCAGCCCCAGCACGATGGCCCACAGGTAGGCGGTGAGCACGCGCCTGAGGCTGAAGCCCACGTGGGTGAAGATGTCCTTGCCGCCCACGGGGGTGTGGAACAGGCGCACGGCCTCGTCCCAGACGCGCCCCGGCGAGGGCAGGAAGTCGGGATTTGTGTACAGCGAGACCAACTGCCAGAACGCCACGAAGGCCAGCAGCGATCCGGTGGTGAGGGCGGCGGGCAGCAGCCGCTTGCCGAGTCGACCGATCATGAGAGCCTCCGGGAGGATGCGAAGCGGGCCTCGATCCTGGTCAGTCCCCACGACATCAGCGCGCCCAGCAGGCCGATGGTCAGCATGCCCACGATGATGATGTCCGGGCGGGCCAGCCTGCGGCCAAGCTGGATCATGTAGCCAAGGCCCTGCGAGGCGGCCAGCAGTTCGGCCGCCACCAGGGTGGTCCACGCGGCGTTGAGCGACAGCTTGATGCCCGTGAACACCATGGGGATGGCCGAGGGAATGCCGATCTTGCGGAAGGTTTCGAAATTGGAGGCACCGTAGATGCGGGCAACGCGGATCAGCACCGGATTGGTCAGGCGGATGCCCGTGTACGAGTTGATCACGCAGGGCACGAACGCCGCCAGAAAGATGATGAACGCCTTGGCATGGATGCCGATGCCCAGCCACAGGATGGCGATGGGTATCCAGGCGATGGGCGGAATGGGACGCACCGCGTCGAACAGCGGGCGCACCAGCAGGTTGACCGGTTTGTACCAGCCCATCAGCAGCCCCAGCGGCACGCCGATGCAGACCGCCGCCCCGAATCCGGCCAGCGCCAGCGACAGGCTGGCCCAGGCGTGCTGCTGCAACAGCGCGCCGTCGGGGTTGGGCTCGGACAACTTGTCCACGAAGACGCCGAGGATTTCGGACGGGGGAACCAACTGGTAGGGGCCGATGATTTCGAACCGGCAGATCAGTTCCCAGATGATCAGGAAAAGGATCAGGCTGACGACGGATATCCAGTGTTCGCGGGCGGCGGCGGCCAGATAGCCGGTCTTTTCGACTTCCAGCGATACGGTGCTCGATGCGTCGTCTGTGGTTGTCTGCATGCTAGACTCCTGTCGCGCGAGGGAAGGGAGGCGACGGGGTTCCCTGCCGGGCGGCCCCTGTCGCTCGGGGCGTCGCACCATCCTCCGGAACCGTCCTCCGGCGCCATGCGCCGGAGGACGGCGGAGGTTGCGTCGCTACTTCGCCGCGGCGCGGCGTTCGGCCAGCTTCTTCATGAACGACGGGTCGATGCCGTAGTTGCTCTTGACGTAACGGTCGTATTCCTTGGCGGTGATGCGGCCCTGGGTGAGCATGAACTTGGCCACGCCGTCCATCCACGCGGCCGTCCTGGCCGGGTCTTCCAGCAGGCGCACCTGTTCGTTCACGTCGTACAGGGGGCGGTACTTGAACTCCTTCTCAACCTGGTCGCGGGTCAGTTCCAGCCCGCAGTAGCCGGTGAAGTAGTTCAGCAGCGGGTCCACGCTTTTGCCGGGCTCGTTCTTCATCATCTCGACGCCGCGCATGTACACGTCCAGCCAGTCCACCACGAGGTCGGGGAACTTTTCGGCAAACTCCTTGCGCACGCCGATGCCGCCCAGGATGACCACTCCGGCCTTGCTGCCCGAGGAGACCTTTTTCCAGCCCTTGGCCTCGGCGATGTAGCTGAACGGAGCCCACAGCTGGATCACGTCGCCTTCGCCCGCGTTGAACGCGGTGACGGCCTGCCCCTGCTCCATGTGCACCAGCGCGACGTCGGTGTCCTTCATGCCCAGCACGGCGAGGGTGGCGGTGAGGGCGTAATGGCCGGTGGACACGGTGGTGGCCAGCACCTTCTTGCCCTTCCAGTCGGCGGGACTGCCGTAGATGTCGGGGAACTTGGGGTTGGCGCCCTTGTTCTTCAGCAGCGGCGAATCGGGGCGCACCCACAGGTCGTTGGTTTCCGATTCGTCGTTGGAAATGCCGATGAACTTGTAGCCGTAGCGCATGCTGGCCATCATGGTGGGCAGGGCGCCCATGGCCCCCACGTCCCACTGGTCCGCGGCCAGCGCTTCCACCTGGGGCGCACCCGAGGCGAACAGCATGAACGTGTTGGTGAACGGGGCATTGGCGAGCCAGCCGGCCTTTTCCGCGTACCACAGCGGCATGCCGTGCAGACAGGGTTGCGCGCTGGTGCGGATTTCAGGCTTGTCCGCGGCGCTGGCGCAGAGGGGGGTGAGGCCGGCGGCCATGAAGGCGCCGGCAAGGAGGAATACAAGGGCAGTGGCTAGACGTTTTTTCATGTACGACCTCGCGGTTGCTGTTCTGTGAAATTGTCACATGAAGCCGGGACGGAGCCGTCTGACACAGGAAAACATCAGTCATTTCGCCGTGAATCCACCATCGAGCATGATCGTTTGTCCGGTGACGTACGAGGATGCGTTGCTTGCGAGAAATATGGTCAGGCCGTGCAGGTCCTCCATGCGCCCGTTGCGCCCAAGGCAGGTTTGCGCCGCATGGCGGGCCACGGTGTCCGGGTCGTCGAATACCGGCGCGGTGAGCGCGGTGGGGAAAAAGCCGGGGCCGATGGCGTTGCAGGTGATGCCGTACGGTCCCCATGCCTGGGCCATGGCGCGGGTAAGCTGCACGATGCCGCCCTTGGCCGCGCCGTAGGGCGCGCTGCGGGGCATGGCCCGGTACGATTGCAGGGAGGCCATGTTGATGATGCGGCCCCAGCCGCGTTCGCGCATGCCGGGGGCCAGCGCCTGGACGAGGAAGAACGGTGCGGAAAGGTGCAGGTTGATCTGGCGTTGCCATGTTTCGGGGGTGATGTCCTCGAACGGCTGGCGCAGGTTGACGCCCGCCGCGTTGACCAGGATGTCCACCCGGCCCGACAGGTCGAGGGCTTGTGCCGCGCAGGCGGCGAGGGCGCCGGGGTCGGCGAGGTCGGCGGAGAGGGTCAGGGCCTCGATGCCGAGGGTGGCGAGCCGGGCCGCCGTTTCGTCCAGTTCGGGCCGACGGCGGGCCAGCAGCAGCACGCGCGCCCCGGCAAGCCCCAGTGCCGTGGCCATTGCCTCGCCCAGGCCTGAATTGCCGCCGGTGATCAACGCGGTCCTGCCGGAGAGGCAGAACATCTCGGACATGCCGGGCGGGGCGAAGTCGACGGGGTGGGCGGCGGGAGTCATGGCCTGCCTCCCGTAGGCGGATGTACTCTGGTACGGATGACGGCGTGGTGCATGCCGTTTCCCCGAATGGTCGTTACACGTGGTGTGGTGCAGACGTTATCCGCGGGGCATGTTTCCGCATCCACTTCGTTACAGACGATATTTGGTGGTATGTAATGACATATCGCTGGTGTGTCGCGTCTGGAATTGCGGATACGTTCCGTCATGAAGGGCTCCATGGATGTCCCCGTTGCATGTGCACCGGCTTGCATGACCAACCAATGAGCCCTTGCATTCCGGATGCGCTGCCGCAGATGCAATGGATGACGTGCGGCAGGACACGATATGAGAGAGCAAGAATGGTGCCGTTTGTGAATGATTGGGCGTACGAAGAAAACTGATTGAATGAACACTCTTTTCTGTAGTGTTCTTGCGTACAAGATGCTTGGATTGCAGGATTTGTTTTTTGTGTTTCGTAGAAAACCCATTGGCAAGGCAGGGCGCTTTGCGTTTTTGATTGGGTGGGAGGGCGGGCATGCCAATTTTTGGTAATGCGGACTGTTTTTAATATTGCTCTAACTGACCGTAAAATAATATGAAAATAAAATTACAAAATGGAGAAATGCAGAGTTGCATCAAGTCTTATATATGATGCAAAAAAGCGACGCAATGCGAATTTCTGAGAAATTTGTTAAATAACAGTGTGTTGAAGTGCCATGCGCGCAAGCTTGTTGCAAAAAAGCGACGCGCTGGGCGGCCCGTTGTGCCGATTTGCACTATTCGGAACGAAAGGCGCAAAAAGACGGCATCCCGTTCGGGATGCCGGAGAAAAAGAGGCACGTACGCGGGGAGCCGCAGGGGCGGGGGCGCGGCGGATCAACGGGCCAGGGCTACGTCCCGCAGCCGCCGCAGTGCCCCGGCGGCCAGTTGCGCGCCGCCCATGGGAAAGGCGCGGCCAAGGAATTCGTATTTGGCCTGGCCCATGCGGTGGTAGGGAAGCAGTTCGTGTACGAGGTTGGGGCGTTTGGGCAGGAAGCGGGCAATGGCCCGGATGTCGGCCTCGGTGTCGTTGAAGCCGGGGATGACCGGGGTGCGGGCGATGATGGGCAGGGCGGGAAACGCGGCGCACACGCGCAGGAAGTTTTCCAGGATGTGTTCGTTGCCGACACCGGTGCCCTCGCGGTGTTTCTCCGACGACAGATGCTTGATGTCGAAGATCAGCGTATCCAGGTGGCGGCAGGCTTCTTCCAGCGCGTCGCCGTCGCAGTGACCGCAGGTTTCCATCACCGTGTTGACGTGCCGGCGCCGGGCCTCGCGCAGCAGCGCCACGGCAAAGTCGGGCTGGTGCATCACCTCGCCCCCGGACAGGGTCATGCCGCCGCCGGATCGGGCATAGAACACCGCGTCCTGTTCCACCGCCTCCAGCACCTCGGCCACGCTCAGGCGCTGGCCGTAGACGTTCATGGCCCCGGTGGGACAGGCCTGGGTGCAGAGCAGGCAGCCGTCGCAGCGGGCGTGGTCGATGGCCAGCAGTCCCTCTATGTCGAGGACGCACCCTCTGGGGCAGGCGGGAATACAGTAGCCGCACACGGCCGGGGAAAGGCACTTGTACCTGTTGAATCCGCGTTCCGGACGCGGCTGTTGCGATTCGGGGTTGCTGCACCACGCACAGCGCAACGGGCAGCCCTTGAAGAAGACCATGGTGCGGATGCCCGCGCCGTCATGTACGGAATATTTCTGGATATTGAAGACGATGCCCGTCCGTTCCTTGTCCTGCATGGGGTGCCCCTTCCCGTGATGACGGAGAAGGGGGGCGTCGGCCTCTCCCCCCTCTCCCGTGGATGCGGATGCTACATCTCGTCGTGTTCGGTACGGTTGATGACGTCGTCCTGCAGGTCGGGCGAGAGGTCGCAGAAATACGAGCTGTACCCCGCGATGCGCACCAGCAGGCCCCGGTACCTGTCCGGATCGGCCTTGGCCTTGAGCAGGGTTTCCCTGTTGATGATGTTGAATTGCAGATGCCACAGCTTCAGGTCGCACCAGCCGCGGATCATGTCCACGAGCTTGCGGGTGCCCGCCTCTCCGGCAACGCACCTGGGCGACAGCTTGATGTTCAGCAGGCGCGAGGCGCGGTTCTTCAGGTCGCAGTTCTTGGAATTGTAGTTGGACAGCAGGACCGCCGTGGGGCCGTTGCGGTCCGCCCCGTGCGAGGCGGAGGAACCGTCGGACAGGGCCGTCCACGCCTTGCGGCCGTTGGGGGTGGCGCTGACCACCTTGCCGAAGGGCACGTGCGAGGTGATGGGCACGTAGCGCACGTCGCAGTTGATGCCCCGGACCTTGGAGTACTTTTCCGCGAAGACCTGGGTCATGCGGTCCACTTCCCTGGCGATGGCGTCCGCGTAGGGGTTGTTGTTGCCATAGCAGGGGGCCGAGCGCAGCAGGGCGCGCAAGGGCTCGCACCCTTCGAAGTTGCCGCGCAACGCGGCCACCAGGTCGGCCATGGCCACCTTCCCGTCCTCGAACACCAGCTTCCTGACCGCCGCCAGCGAGTCGACCACCGTACCGTAGCCCAGGAACTCGAAGTACGAGAAGTCCGCGCCGCCTTTGATCCTGGGTGATTGCAGATCCTTGCAGTCTTCAACGCACAGGTCGTGCAGCACCGAGGCAAAGGGCGAGGCGAAGTGCCGGGGGCGCAGGCAATCCACCACGTACTGCTGGGTGAAGGCCTTGGACAGCAGGTTCATGTGCTGGGCCTTGTAGGCTTCCCAGAACTGTTCCCAGGTGGTGAAGGTGGTGGGATCGCCGGTTTCCAGGCCGATCAGGTCGTCCTGCCCGTACTTCAGCATCCGCCCGTTGTGCATGGTCATTTCCATGGCCGTGGCGAAGTTTATGTACACGCAACCCGAGGTGTAGGTGTCGCGGTTGGGCATGCGGGCCTCGGTGCAGCCCGACACGGCATAGTCCAGTGCGTCGCGGAAGGGCACGCCCTTGGACACATACAGCGGCACCACTTCCTCGTCGTTGATCAGCTTGGGGAAGCCGGAGCCGTCCTTGATGGTCTCGGCCACCTCATACAGGAAGCGTTCCGGCGAGCGGGAGTGGATGCGGGTCGCAAGGTCGGGGTAGTTCAGCGGGAATTCGCGCTTGGAGCGCAGGAACAGGTAGGTCAGGTCGTTGGTGGCGTCGTGTCCGCCTGGGGTCTGCCCGCCGATGGTGACGGCCTCCCAGTGGGCGTACCCTTCGTTGAACTCGTTGCCGGTGGGATTGATGTACAGGTCGATGAACTGCGCCATCTCCACCCACATGCACTCCAGAAGCTCCATGGCCCCTTCCTCGGTGATGCGGCCTTCGGCAAGGTCCTTGGAGTAGTATTGGTAGAGGTACTGGTCCATGCGCCCGTTGGAGATGATGGCGCTGGACTTCTGCTCGATGCGCGAGAACATCTGCACGAACCACTGCGCCTGCACGGCCTCATGGAAGGTGCGGGCGGGGTGTGCGGGCACGCGCTCGCAGATGTCGGCGAGGCGCAGCAGTTCCTGCCTGCGGGCGGGATTCCTTTCGGCGGCGGCCTGCTCGCGGGCGAGGTCGGCGTGGCGCTTCGCCCAGGTCATGAAGGCGTCGCACACGATGACCATGGCCTGCAGGAAGGGCTTCTTCTCCCAGTTGTCGATGGGGCTGTCCGGGTCCAGCCTTTCCATGCGGGCCCGCATTTCGGCCTGGATGTCCAGCATGCCGCGCCCCAGCACCTTTTCGTAGTCGTGCACCCACTGCAGGGCGGAACGGTAGGAAGAGGTTTCGCTGACCACGAACTTGGACTTCAGGCCCGTGGCGTCGGTGTAGGTGACGTTGCGCAGTTCTTCGGGCAGGGCGCCGTTGAGGTGCTCGTGATAGGTCTTGCCTTCCCAGTAGGGGGCGATTTCATCGAGAATGATGTCGATGTCCGTGTCCGAGATGCGGAACGGGCTCTTGGCGCGGCCCGGCAGATCGCGCATGACCACGCCGTAGAAGTCGCCGTCGATTTCCGGGTACAGGATGCCGTAGCGGCCGAACTGCCCGGCGCGCCCCGCGATGAGCTGGTCCGGCGTGATGTACACGGTCATCTTTTCGGCGCAGTTCTGCAGCGCCTTGGCCCAGCGCAGGGCCAGCAACTGGCCTTCGGTGGCGCGCATGGACTCGGTGAAGTAGCGGGCACGCTCCACGTCGATGAACGGAACCTGGTACTGGAAGGTTTCGAGAATGGAGTAGACGCGCTCGCGTCCGGTCTTGTCCGGCTCCGGGTTCTGCAGGCGCACTTCCTGGGGGGACAGGCAGCAGGTGGTCATGGGGAACTCCCTGGGCGGCGGCCCATGTGGGTGATGTTTTGAATGCACGGCACATGCATGAACTGTCCGCACATAAGCATTGACCGTGCCACTCATGAAAATTTAATTATTTCAGTATATTATGTGTTTTTGTTCGGCGCGCGGGCCTCTGGGGCGGCAATGGTGAATGTTGCAAAAATGCAGCGCCAATAAATTTTTACAAAAATATATCAGCGCGTTGAGATGCCATGTGCATAATGGCACAAGGCGGAGTGGTCGCAAAAACGCGACTCCGCAGATGGAGCCCGGTGGGTGCAGCAGGGGGGCGGAGGAGCGCGCAAGAAAAACGCGGCGCACGGAGTGTTCCGTGCGCCGCGTCGTTTGCGGGGGATGCCGGGAATCGGCAGGTCGCGTGGCCCTGCGTGCGGGCGCTACGCCTTCTTCGCCAACCCCAGCTTCGCCACCACCGCTTCGGCGGCGGCAAGGGTATAGGCCTCGGGCGACAGGCGCGCCTTGTCTTCCGGGCTGACCACCAGCGCGGGCGCGTTGGCCAGGCTGGGGTCCGGGGTCACGCCGTATTCGGGCGGGAAGCTGTTGGTGAAGTACATGTCCTGGAAGCCCGCGAACTTCAGGCTGTGCGCGGTGGCGTCGAGCACGGCGTGCTCGTCCGGCGACACCAGGCCCAGTTCACGGGCCTTGATCAGCCCGGCCAGGCATTCGCCGCCCTGGGTGCAGGCGATGTGCCCGTGGCGGTTGCCCCGGATCATGGCGTCCATGATCTCCTGCTCGGTCACCTGCACCACGCAGAAGGCGCGTTCGCCCCCTTCCGCGATGAACTTGTCCGCCAGCGCCTTCACGCGCGGGAAGGACACCGGGTTGCCGATCATGGCCGCCTGGGCCACGCTGGGCTGCACGGTGACGGGGGCGTAGTTGCGCTTGGCCGGGTCCGGCTGGCTGTAGTAGCGCCACACCGGGTCGGCATGGTGCGACTGCACGCCGATGACCCTGGGCAGGCTGTCGATGATGCCAAGGCGCAGCAGCTTCAGGAAACCCGCCATGATGGCCGTGACGTTGCCCGCGTTGCCGATGGGCACGAACACGCACTGGCCCTTCATGTCCCAGCCGTACCACTGGGCCACCTCGAAGGCGTACGATTCCTGCCCCAGGATGCGCCAGCTGTTCTTGGAATTCAGCAGGGCCACCCGGTAGTTTTCGGCCAGGTGCTCCACCACCTTCATGCAGTCGTCGAACACGCCGGGAATTTCCAGCACCGTGGCCCCGCTGCCCAGTGGCTGCGAAAGCTGCTGCGGGGTGACCTTGCCGTGCGGCAGCAGCACCACCGATTTTACCGGCCCGCCCACGTACGAGGCGTACAGCGCGGCGGCGGCGGAAGTGTCGCCGGTGGAGGCGCACACGGTCAGCACCTCGTCCCAGCCGTGCTTGCGCACCAGCGCCTTCAGGTAGCTGAACGCGCAGGCCATGCCCCGGTCCTTGAACGAGGCGCTGGGGTTCTGGCCGTCGTTCTTGAAGGCGAAGGGAATGCCCACGGCATCGCGCAGCGCGGGGGCCGCTTCGACGATGGGGGTGTTGCCCTCGCCCAGGTACACGATGTCCTCTTCTTCCAGCACCGGGGCCATCAGCTCGTAAAAGCGGAAGATGCCGCGCAGGGCGGTGGTGCGGGTGGCGGCGCGGGCGTCGAACAGGGCGCGCCATTGGGGGCCGGTGCGCAGTGTCGTCAGCTTGTCGAAGGCGAGGTCTTCCAGCAGGTACACCCCGCCGCAACCGGGACAGGTGTACAGCAGTTCGTCGATGCCGCGGCGCTCTCCGCAGCCGAGGCAGACGTACTCCATCCGCGTGCGCGCGGTCGGAAAGTCGTGACCGGGTGCGGAACAGGATGTGGGACAGGATGTGGGACAGGACATGGGGCCGGTCTCCTTGGAATCGTGCGATGCAGCAGTTGTGGCGCCATGCCGTGGCACCGGCGACAGAGCCGGGGCGACGCCGTGAAAACTACTTTTCCGGCGTGGCGCCGGGTTCTCCGTGCGCGGCGCAGCCGCACCCGCAGGGGGCCTGGTCGTCTGCCCGGGCGGTGGACGCGGCGCACGTGGCGTCGTCAGCCGGGCCGCCGGTGGGTGCCGCGTCGTGGTGCTTCTTTTGCCAGGGCTTTTCCTCTCCGCGCGCCAGCCGTCCGATGTTCTCGCGGTGGCTCCAGTACACCAGGGCCATGACCACCAGCGCCAGCGGCAGCAGCTTCCACTTGCCGTACACCAGCAGGAACACCGGCAGGGCCGTGACCAGGGTCAGCGAGCCCAGCGAGACGAAGCCGGAACGCCAGATGACCAGCAGGCAGGCAATGCCCGCCAGCACCAGTTGCCCGAAGGCCAGCGGAATGAACACGCCCACCGTGGTGGCCACGGCCTTGCCCCCCTTGAAGCCCAGGAAGCAGGAGTGCAGGTGCCCTATCAGCGCGGCCAGCGCCGTCAGGCTGTGGAACAGCGCGGAATCGCTGAACGACAGGGCGATGGCCACGGGCAGCGCGCCCTTCAGCGCATCGCACAGCAGGGTGGCCACGCCCCATTTGGTGCCGCACAGCCTGGCCACGTTGGTGGCGCCCACGTTGCGGCTGCCGCCGGTGCGCGGGTCCACCCCGCAGAAGGTGCGGGCGAACACCAGCCCGAAGGGGATGGAGCCCATGACGTAGGCGATGGCGATCCAAAGCAGCTTACCCATCATGATCGTGCCTCCTGCGGGGGCTGGGTGGGTGAAATGTCGTTGTGGCGGTCATCGTGCCTGAGCGCGCTGGCCCGTCGGGAGCGCATGCCGTCCCTTTCGGAACGCATGCCGTACCATTGGGAACGCGTGCCGCGCAGGGCCACAATGCCGTCACTCTTCTTCCGCGTCCAGTATCTGGATTTCGTTGTTCAGGGGATGGATCTTGCCCACCCGCACCCGGAAGTGCTGGCCGGGGTTCACCTTGTCGCCAAAGGTGGAGCGCCGCCCGCGCAGGAACAACTGCTCGCGCGGCAGGCTGACCGTGACGAAGGCGTCGTTTTCTTCCGTGACCACGGCGTGCCACCAGGTCTTGTCGCCCTTCTGGCGAAAATGCAGCAGCTTCCAGTAGCGGGGGCGAAAGCGCTGCACCTGCCCCGCCGCATCCAGCCGGGCGTTCAGCAGGGGCAGCATGGCGTCCAGTTCTTCGCGGGTCCAGCGGCCCTGCCCGGTGGCCAGCGCGTGCAGCACCTGGGTTTCGTTGATCAGGTCGGGGTAGCGGCGCAGCGGTGAGGTGACCGGGCTGTACGCGGGCACCCCGATGCCCGCATGGGGCCGGGGCGAGGTTTCCAGCAGCGACGAGGCCAGGGCCTTGACCACCCGCGCCACCTCGTGCGGGGCGCGCCATACCCCGGCGTATTCGCGGGGAATGCCCACGTCCTGGGTGCGGTGCAGCAGGGCCACGCGGTTCTCCCCGGCCCAGCGGGCCACCCCGGCGTTGGCGAGGATCATCATCTCCGCCACGATGGACTGGCTGCGCGGCGTGACCGGCTGGTCCGCGATGTCCACCATGGTGGCGGAGCCTTCGCCGGACAGGGTCACTTTGGGGTCGTCGCGTTCGATGATCACCGCCCCGCGCCCGATACGAGAGGATTGCAGGGCGCGGGCCAGCCTGTCGGCCACGGCCAGTTGGTCCGCGTGGGGGGCCGCCGCGTTGTCCGGCAGGGGCAGGGGCGCGGCGGTAGGGGCGGATGCAGCGTCGCCCGCGTCCGGATCGCCCGCCAGCATGGCCGCCAGCAGGTCGTCGTCCGGGTTCGGGGCGGCCTGCGGCGGGGCCACGGCGGCAAGGCAGGCCTCGCAGGCTTCATAGGTAAGGTTGGCGGCCAGGTTCACCCACGCGCCACTGGGCACGCAGGATTGCAGCTCGCCATCGGGGGCCACTTCCATGGCCAGGATCAGCGCGGGGCGGTCCTGCCCGGCCAGCAGGCTGAAGAAACCGGTGCCCAGTTCATCGGGCAGCATGTGGTGGGTGGCTTCCGGCAGGTAGATGCTGGTGGCGCGGCGCAGCACCGCCTTGTCCAGTTCGCTGCCGTAGGGCCAGGCCAGGGCCGGGCAGGCCAGGGCCAGCCACAGGCGAAAGCCCCCGTCGCCGCGCGCCTCGATGTGGAAGGCGTCGTCGATGTCGCGGGTGGTGGCGGAATCTATGGAGATGAACGGCGTGGCCAGCGGGTCGCGCCGGGCGGATTCCACGGCCCCGCGCAGCGCGGCGATGTCGTCCGCGTGGCTGGCCGCCCAGCCGTTGCCGGGGTCGTAGCCCGCGCGGTCCATCCAGAAATTGTGGTGTTCCGGCACCAGACCCCAGGTTTTGGCCAGGTGCAGGGCCAGGTGCGGGTCGTCGGGCAGGCCCTTGGTCACCTGTTTCCAGACCGCCTCGGAGTCGTGGTCGTCCGGGTCGGCCAGGCGGGTCATGACCAGCGCCGCCAGCTGTTCGGCGATGTCCGGGGCGGGGCGTTCCGGCGAGGTTT
The DNA here is from genome assembly GCA_031287575.1 of Desulfovibrio sp. Taxonomy (GTDB): domain Bacteria; phylum Desulfobacterota; class Desulfovibrionia; order Desulfovibrionales; family Desulfovibrionaceae; genus Cupidesulfovibrio. The sequence goes on along the minus strand of JAITSV010000034.1, from coordinate 62,398 downwards.
CCGGCGGCAGGGTGCGGCGGCGCGAGTGCACGTCCCACAGGATGCGCACGAATTCGTTGCCCGCGGCCACCAGGGCTTCACGCTGGCGGGTGGCTTCCTGTTCGGCCAGGCGGGCGTCCACCTTTTCGGCGGTGTACACCTCGAAGTCGGGCGGCTGGAACTTGAAGTGGGTCTTGCAGGCCAGCATGGCGCGGCCAAGGGCGGCCAGGTCGTCCACTTCGGGCGTTTCCCACAGCAGTTCCGCGAACCATTCCAGCGAGGCGCGGTCCACCTCGCCCTGGGCCAGGGTCCAGAGTTCCAGCGGGTCGAGCGCGGTTTCGCGGTCGTCGCGGCGCTGGCGGTGCAGTTCCAGCAGGTCGATGATCTGCTGGCGGCCGTAGTCGCCGGAGTAGACCGGGCCGGACCAGGGCAGCAGGCGGTTGGTGGTGAGCTTGGTTTCGCGGCGGTTGGCGAGCAGCAGGCGCAGCTTGCCTGCCTGTTCTTCGAGCACCCAGGCCGTTATGGGGCGGTTGCCCTGCATGAATTCCACGATGCACCCCGGGCCGGGGTAGCGCACGATGCCGGATGGTGCCGCCATGTTTCCCGCTTGGTTTGGTTGGTGAAGCCTGTCGTTAGCCGGGTCAAAGTTGTGATGGAAAAACCACGTTGTTCAGCGTGGTGCGCCATTGAGAAGGTACTGTTCCGACATAGAAGAGCGGAGAGACGCTAAGTCTGTCCGCAGGAGTAGGGGGAGGCGCATAGTTGTATTGTTGATGGTCAATGGGCATTTGTCGCTAAGGCGATATCTCGGATTGTGGTTTTTAGCGTGCAACACGTCTTTGTGGTTAAACAATTAAAAATTTGTTCGTATAGATTTGTTGGGTGCATTATGAGCGCCTATCAAAAACGGAATCCAAACAGACCGCCATCTTCTGTTGCATCTGTAAGAACAGTGTCTAGTATATAATCTTCGAGATGGAATCCATCGATAGTTTCTTTAAAAGCGTCATCTTCGTTCATTGTGACGATGTACTGGAAGTCAAGCTCCTTTGCGGTTTCGGCCCCAACCTTTAGCGCGCTGATGAGCTGGCGCCCATCAACGCCATCGAAAAGATGGCTGTCATGGATTAGGAAAAATGGGCCCATGTTTCGGCTTGCACAAAGGCGCATAAGCATCATGTCAAAGCAGAATATTTGCATATTCTTGATGCCTTTGCTGCGCGAGCCTTGCATGGGAAATTTGAGCATTGGGCCGTTGGATGTTTCCTCGACCAGCATGCTTCCTGCGGATTCATAGAGCCTTCGTGAGGTGGCCTCGAAAGCAAGGATCGCCGCAGATAGGCGTTCGCTTTGTTCGGAAAAGTCGCGCCTGAGGCGCAATGTCAGTCGATTTCGCTCTATTTCAAGTTCGTTTTTTGTTCCTTCAAGTTTTTCAGCGGCTTGGAAGCGTTGCCGTAGGGATTCAACCATCGCTTCTAGGCGAGCAGCTTCGCCTTGCAGGCGCGAGAACTGATCCAATGCCCCATGGCTCTGGAGCAGGTTCATCACTGTGGCGCGCCGTTCGTCTAGGTGGCGTTTTGCTTGCTCGCGCTCGGCGATGCGTTGTTTTGCTGCTGCAAGTTCTTCTGCGAGATAATCCTGTCTATTTCTGACTATGGATTCGTGAAAGCTGCGTACTTCTTCGTAACGTTTAACAGCTAGGTCTGGTAGGATGACGCCAGCTTCTGCATAAATGCTCTGTAAATCGCTGAGAGGAGGAGGCGTCTCAGCCTGCATTGAGCGCTCTAGGTCCGTGATCGCGGCGACGTCGATCACATTGCCGTTCGATAATTCGCTAATTGCACGAGTTAGCTGGTCGGCCTCGGCTTCCATTTCAGCATACTGAGGTAACACTCGGAAGGCTGTAATTTGAGTTTTCAAGTCGGCAAGTTGGGCTTCGGCGACGGTTAATTGTGTGCGTAGATCTGATGACTTTCCGATGATGCTCCCGAACGTGCCAACGCGAGCAGCTTTTTTAAGCTCATCTAGGGTTTTCTCTCGGTCACGAACGGCCTGCCAGTCGCTGGCTATCTTCCAGTCCAAACTCAGCAGGAACATCAGGGCAACTTGATAGTCGCCAGCTTGTTGCATGGTTGCTTGTTTTTCCGGGGTGGCGAAGGCCCCGCTCAACTGTCTGCGTACGAAGTAGGCGAAGAGGGAGCGAAACGTAGGGGCGCGACCATCTGTTTCAGGGATGTTGTGCAGTCCAAACATCGCCTTGCCCAAGAACTCTAGCCAGTCAGAGTTCGAGAGAGTCTTGTCTTTTTGTAAGAAAGCGTTCTTTACATGTACTTTTGATTTTTGATGCCCTGATCGTTCAATTTTGAGGCGCTGTCCATTAATATCAAAATCCATTCCAAACATCGCGTCGGCGAGCGGGTTTGAGCGAAAAAGAGAATCTCTTCCCGCTTCAGACCCCATCAGGAAATGTACAATCTCTATTAAGCTTGTCTTCCCTGCTCTATTGCGGGTCTGCTTGTCGCTTGCACCATCTTCTTTTTTGGCGATTAAGACATTAAGTCCAGGCTTGAAATTGATAGTCTTGAACGATGGTATGCTGCTATATATGTGATGTATCATGTTGTTTTCCTGTGTATCAGGCCTTCGTTAAGCTCTATGGTTCCCATAAGAAACAAGAGGTCAAGCGCAAGGACGAATGAGTCATAGCGCAGGGTGGGGTGCCCTGCTCGGTTTATGCGGGATAATGATTCCATCTCCCATAATGAAGAAACAGTAAGGGGGGTGGTTAGACGCTGCAAAATTGCTGCACCTGTTGTGAGTAGCGCGCGATTGTGAGGAAGATGCTTGGAGGGAAGAATCATCGGGGCGTGCCTCGTGGTTCTTCAAAAATGTCACATCGTTCAAAGTAGTAAGCCATGACGGTGAGTACGGCCATTTCGTGTTCGGGGGTTCCCCGCTGGCTACCACCTGCCCACGATTGAAGCTCGGCAAAAGTTTGGTTTGGCGTGTGGGCGTTGCGAAGCTGCTGGTACTTATCCTTAAAGGATTTAGCGAGTCGTTCTCCAAACGTTTCGTCGTGCCATTGGGAAAAAAAATCCGCGACCAGTTGTGACTTGGTCATGCCGGCTCTGAGTAAGCGCTCTGTAGCGTCAGACAACGCGTTTGCTTGAATCTTTCCTGCGGGAACATCTTTGACTTCAGTCCGCAGGGGGGCGGTGAGTGTTGCGATATTTTCGAGGACAATTCTCAATTCATCAAAACCCAATCGGAGTTTGGTTTCCTCTGTTGGCGCAAGCCCAAACCATGTGGCCTTATCGTCGGCAGTGAGTTTTCTGAAAATGAGTCGTAATTCCTCTAGGCTCCATGTGTCTATTGCTATATTTATATTAACCTTTTCCAAGCCTAGTAAGAGATCCTGTACATGGGGAGGTAACCCGTCCGATGCATTATGCACGAATACCCATCTGTCAAAATATTCTTTCCAATGTTGTTTGGCACCCTCGAAATCTTCGCAAATTTTGGCCTTCGCTTTAGAACTGCTCATTTCATTGGGAGCATAAACTTGGAAGAGGCGACGTTCTGACTTGAGATATCCGTCATTCTTGCGGTCGCCTTGCTTCCCCCACGGGCGGCATGGCATAAAGTCTGCTTTGTAGGCCAATCCCATTAGACGTTCAAAAAAAGTTTGGAACTCTCCCGCCTTGGCTCGTAGAAAAGCAGTTTCAAATTTTTGTTCATAATAAGCTTCCGTGAGGTTCATATTCATGGGTTAACCTCCGTCGTGCTCAACAACCTAATGCTTAAAGGAACGTTGCCCCGTAAACACCATGGCCACCTGCGGGCTGGCCTCGTTCACGGCCATGATCACTTCGTGGTCGCGCATGGAGCCGCCGGGCTGGGCGATGGCGGCAACGCCTTGTGCCAGGGCCACGTCCACGCCGTCGCGGAAGGGGAAGAACCCGTCGGAGACCAGCACGGTGCCGGGCAGGCCGCCGCGTTCGTCCTTGGTGCGGCGTTCGATGGCGGCCAGCGAGTCGGCCAGGGCCGGGTCGGCGGCGGCCTTCTGCTTCAGGTCGTACAGCGAGCAGTTGTGTGCGGCGAAGGCCAGCGAGTCTGCGTACTTGGTATAGGCCTTGTGGATGGCCAGTTCCACGCAGCCCACGCGGTCCTGTTCGCCGGTGCCGATGGCCACGGTGGCGCCATTGCGGGCGAAGATCACCGAGTTGGACGTGACGCCAGACTCCACGGCCCAGGCGAACAGCAGGTCGTCGGCTTCCTGCTTGGAGGGCGCGCGGGCGGTGACGGTGACGCCGTCCTTGCTGGTGGCTTCGGCGGGCAGGAAGTCGGCCACGGTGCGGATGCGGTTGCGGAACGAGTGCTGGATGACCATGCCGCCGTCGGTCAGGCTCTTGATGTCCAGGAACGGCGCATCGGCGAAGTTTTCAAGCTGGGCCAGGCCGGGCATGCGCAGGATGCGCAGATTCTTGCGGGTTTGCAGCAGTTCCAGCACGCCGGGTTCGAAGTCGGGCGCGGCCACCACCTCGAAGTAGTTGGCGGCGATGAGCTCACCGGCGGCGCGGTCCAACGGGCGGTTGACCACCACGGCCCCGCCGAAGGCGGCGATCCTGTCGCACTGGTAGGCCTTGTCCAGCGCGTCGGCCACGCCATCATTGGACCAGGCGGCCCCGCACGGGTTGTTGTGCTTCAGGATCACGGCGGCGGGGCGCGCGGCCAGGTACTGCAGGATGTTCACCCCGTTGTCCACGTCGGTCAGGTTGGTCTTGCCGGGGTGCTTGCCCGCCTGCACCATGTGTTCTTCGGCGATGGCCGAGACAAGGCCCTTTCCGGCGGCGCGAAAGGCCACGCCGCCAAGGGTCAGGCCGCCTTCGGCCAGTTCGTACAGGGCGGCGGGCTGGTCGGGGTTTTCGCCGTAGCGCAGGCCCTTGCGTTCACCGTCGATGGTCCAGGTGCGCTTGCGGTAGGTCAGGGTGGTGTCGCCCAGCGTCAGGGTGAGGGAATCCGGAAACGGATCGTCCTGGAGGGTGCGGTACATGTCCTTGAGGCTGGCGGGCTTCGGCGAAGTCATGACGGGCTCCGGCAGGGGGCGGCGCGGCCCGGCAACGCCGCGTGCATCCGGCGCGCGCGGGTGCGCGCGAGGGGCCGGGTGCGGCGTGCCGGATACGGCGGGCCTGCGCCCGGCGGCGAGGCCGGGCGGAATGGGCGTTATCGGGGGCGGAAACGGCTGCGGCATGCGCAACGCCCCGCCACGGGGCGGGGCGCGGTCGCCTTCCGGGCTGCGACAGCGGGAATGCTAGCACAGCCCGCAAGGGCGGGCAATTTCCATTTGAACCGGCATCCGGATTGGCGTAGCCTGCGGGGCACGGCGCGGCCACTGCAAGCGCGCGGACGCATCGACGTTCCGGTCGACGTTCCGGCCGCCCCCACACCACCCCGCATGAAGGAGCGATGACCCCATGGAGCGCATGCTGCAAAAGCTGGCACAGCAACTGAACGCCTACGACGAGGCGTCGCTGATGTCGCTGTGGGACCGCTACGCCGCCGTGGTGGACCGCTTCGAACCCACCAAGCGGTGGGAAGAGGCGGCGCTGGTGCTCAGCCTGATCCAGGCGGTGCGCTGGAAGAACCAGCTCTTCAACCACCACTGGGCCGCGGCGGCCCGGCCCGAGGGCGAACCCGTGGGGGTGCCCCCGCGCATGGCCTTCAATCTCGAACCCGTGGCTGAAAGGGACGACCCCGCCCTAGACGGCGGGCCAGCGGACGGGGACGGCGTCCAGAAGCGGCGCAAGGTGCTCAGCTTCCGGCCGCGAGAGGGCGACTAGCCCGTTGAGTATGTAATAGTAGTAGCGCACGCTTTCCACGAATGCCACGGCCTCGTAGCCACGACAGTACCCGTACCGGGTGCGGGCGTGGTAGCGGGGCCGCGCCAGTTTGGGAAAGGTGTCCTTCAGTTCGCGCCAGGTGCGGCCCGAGCCGCCAAGGTCCTGGTTCAGCCGGATGGCGTCGCGCAGGTGGCCCGGCCCCTGGTTGAAGGCGGCCAGGGTGAAGAACCAGCGATCCCACGGCTGTAGGTCCAGGTCGTCCAGGCTGTCCCACAGCATGCGCAGGTAGCGCGCCCCGCCCCGGATGGACTGGCTGGGGTTCATGCGGTTGACCTTCAGCAGCAGGGCCGTGCTCTGGGTAAGCTGCATGATGCCGCGTACCCCGGTCTTGCTGCGGGCGGACGTATCGAAACGCGATTCCTGAAAGATCACGGCGGACAGCAGCAGCGGGTCGATGTTGCTCTGGGCGGCGGCGCGGCTGATGGCGGGGGCGTGGGTGGGCAGTTTTTCCGTCACCACGGTCATCAGGTCCATCAGGTCGAAGATGTCCGCATATCCGGGGGACCCTGCGTACTCGCCGTCTTCGGGCACGCCCAGCGATTCCGGCAGAAAGCCGAAATAGCGTTCGGTCAGGTCGTCCAGCAGGTTGTCCGCCGGGGCGGTGTGTTCGCGCCAGAATTCGGCCAGCCGGGGGGCCAGGGTGGCGTCGTCGCCGCGCCAGTACCAGTGGTAGGACAGGGCCTTGCCCGTGGCCCGGCCCGCCGTGGGTTCGGCCATGAAGGGCTGCCACAGCCGCCACGAGTCGCCGTCCACCATCGCCTGGCGGGGGGCGTCGGGTGCGGCGTCCACGGAGGCCTCGCCGGGCAGCGGACCGGATTGGGCACCGGGCAGAAGGGCCGGGCCGCCGGAGGGCGGCAGCAGCCCCGGTACCGCCGGTCCGGCGGACGTTTCCCAGGTGGTCAGCAGCAGGGCCGAGCGCAGTCCGCCGGCGGGCTGGCCGTCCCGTGCGGTAGCGGTGGTGCCGGTATCGCGCAGCACCGCGTTCACGGGGGCGGGCAGGTCCGGTTCCGACCAGCGCACCAGCACCGGGCGGGCGTGGTCGTAGGCCGGTCCCGCCACCAGGTCGGCGGGCGGGGTGGGGTCCGTGCCGGTGGCCAGCCGGGCCAGCAGCGCGGCCAGAGAGATACCGGGCGCGGCGTCCGCTTCGGCCAAGGCGGCGCCGGGTGCACCGGGTGCACCGGGCGCACCGGGCGCATCGGGCGCATCGGGCGCGGCAAGGCCGGAACTGCCGCCATTGCCACCGTCTCCGTCGCCGTCGGGCGCGGTGCCGAAACCCACGGCCACGTCGGCGTAGCCGTCGACCACCAGGCGCAGGGCCTCGTCGCGGTTGTCGGCCTTCACCCAGCGCAGTTCGTAGCCGTAACGGACGCAGAAGGCGGTCAGCAGTTCCTGTTCGAAGCCGGGGCCGTAGGGCGAAAGGCGCGTCAGCACCCGTTCGCGGGCAGGGGCGGCCACGCGCAGCACGTCGGAATCGCGCGGCGCGGGCAGCAGGATGAGCAGCAGCAGGAACGCCTGGGCAATGGCAAGGCCGAACAGCGCAAAGCGTTCCCTGGTGGTGAAGATATGATCGTGCATGCGGTACGGTGGGCCGACGGGTGGAGAGCAGCGAGGCGGAGTGGAGCGGGTGGCCGGATGCGCGGGTGGCCTGTGCGATCAAGGGGGGCGGAAGGGGCGTTCGCCTGTGGCGGGCCGTGCTTCCGTGCGCGGGGGGTGGCCGTCGGGCCGTGGGTTGTGCGGCGTTGCGCGGAGCGGCGCTGGTGCGCCGTTTTTTCCGGTGGGCCTTGGCCCGCCGGTGGCTCCGGCATGTCCGCGTGCGGACGATTTTCTGCCGACAGGGTCGGATCGGCAGCAGTTCCGTTGACTTCCAAGAAGTCACGGGATAAGACATGATGCCTTTTCTGCGCGCCTTCGGCAAGAGCCGGAGCCGCAGGGTGGCACTCAATGTCACAAGGAGTGGGAAATGTCAAACGTGGTCGTGATGGGCGCCCAGTGGGGCGATGAGGGCAAGGGCAAGATCGTCGATCTGCTGACCCGCAAGTGTGACGTGATCGTGCGCTTCCAGGGCGGCAACAACGCCGGGCACACCGTGCTGGTGGGCGACAAGCAGTACATCCTGCACCTCATTCCTTCGGGCATCCTGCATCCGGGCAAGAAATGTCTCATCGGCAACGGCGTCGTGCTCGACCCCGCCGTGTTCTGCCGCGAGGTGGAAACCCTGCGCGACAAGGACGTGGACGTTTCTCCGGCGCGGCTGATGATCAGCCGCAAGGCCCACGTGATCATGCCCTACCACAAGGCGCTGGACGTGGCCCGCGAATGCCACAAGTCCAACGAATCCAAGATCGGCACCACGGGCCGGGGCATCGGTCCCTGCTACGAGGACAAGATGTCGCGTATCGGCATCCGTGCCGCCGACCTTGCCATGCCCGAATTGCTGCGCGCCAAGATAGAGGCCGCGCTGCTGGAAAAGAACGCCCTGCTGGCCGGCCTGTACGGCGGCGAGCCCATGACCGTGGACGCGGTGTTCGATGAAGTGATGGCCGTGGCGCCGCGCGTGGTGCCTCACCTGGCCGACGTCACCGCCGAGATCGAGGCCGCCTGGGCGGCAGGGCAGCACGTGATGTTCGAGGGCGCCCAGGGCACCCACCTGGACATCGACCACGGCACGTACCCCTTCGTCACCTCGTCCAACACGGTGTCGGGGAACGCGGCGGCGGGCAGCGGCATCGCGCCCACCAGGCTCGACCGCATCGTGGCCATCGTCAAGGCGTACACCACCCGCGTGGGCGCCGGCCCCTTCCCCACCGAACAGCTGAACGATGCGGGCGACTATCTGCAGCAGAAGGGGCACGAATTCGGCGCCACCACGGGCCGCAAGCGCCGCTGCGGCTGGCTGGACGCGGTGGTGCTGCGCGAGGCCGTGCGCCTGAACGGCCCCACCGACATCGCCCTGACCAAGCTGGACGTGCTGTCCGGCCTGAAGGAACTGCAAATCTGCACCGCCTACGGATATCAGGGCGGTACCATCACCGTGGCCCCGCAGGAACAGAACGGCATGGCCCACGTCACCCCGGTGTACGAGACCATGCCCGGCTGGGATGAGGACATCACCGGCTGCACCACCTGGGAAAGCCTGCCCGCGCCCACCCGCGCCTACATCGCCCGCATCGAGGAACTGACCGGCGTGCGCGTGAGCCTGGTGTCCGTGGGCCCGGAACGCGACCAGACCATCAGCCGGGGCTGGTAGGCCCCGGTTCGGAATATCCACTCGAAAAGGGGCGGCACGGGCCGCCCCTTTTTCATGACGGATGTGCAGCCGTACGGAGCCGGGGCGACAGCAGGCATGGACGGCCCCCCGCGCCTTCGGGTAGCATGGCGCGTCTGTTCGTCCGTCTGTCCGGCCAACTGGCCAGTTGACCGGCGGGCCGGAACCCGCATCACACTCGTATCGGAATCACCATGGCCAACGACACCACCACTGCCCCCAAACGCGGCCGCGCCGCTGCCACCGCAACGGATGCCCCGCCCGCGCCGCAAGACCCGCGCGAGGCCGTGGCCCCGCTGCTGGCACCCCGCCACCAGCGCACCGTGGGCCACCTGCACGCGCTGGCCGCGTCCCCGCCGCAGGTGGTGCTGGCGGAAGGCGGCACCGCGCCGGAACGCATGGCCCTGGCCCTGTACTGGGCGGCGCTGCTGAACTGCGAAGCTCCGGACGGCGAGCGCCCCTGCCTGTCCTGCCCGTCCTGCCTGCGCATGGCCGGGGGCGGCCACCGCGACCTCGTGGTGCTGGACGGCAACAAGCCCAGCGCCGAGGAAGGTTCCTTTTCCATAGAGAACGTGCGCGCGCTGCGCGGCCTGTTGGGCGAACCGCCGCGCGAGGGCCGCAGGCGCGTGGTGGTGCTGGTGGACGCCCACACCCGCGTGGAGGCGGCCAACGGCCTGCTGAAATCGCTGGAAGAACCCCGTCCCACCACCTGCTTCGTGCTGCTGGCCCCCCAGCGCGAACGGCTGCTGCCCACCCTGGTGTCGCGCAGCTTCGTGCTCACCCTGGCCTGGCCCACCGATGCGGCCTCGCCGCCCCCGGCGGTGCGCGACTGGCTGGACGCGCTGGTGGAATTCATCCAGACCGGCGGCGGCTGGATGGAACGCACCTCGCGCAAGGGCGATCTGGACGCCCCCCTTGCCGCCGCCGTGGTGCTGCACTGCCAGCGCGCCCTGGCCGACGTGCTGGCCGGGCGCGTCGCCGATCCCCTGGGTCGCCTGCTGGCGGAGCGCATGGACCTGGCCCGGCTGCGCCGTTGCGACGAGGCCCTGGCCGCCGCGCAGGAGGCCCTGTCCCTGAGCCCCAGCCCGGTGAACCCGGCGCTGGTCATGGACTGGCTGGCTACCCGGATGTTCATGGGCGTGCGCTAGGCGCGGGCTGTCCGCCCGGCTTCCCCGTCGTTCCTCCCTTGCCTCCTTCCCGTTGCCGCATCCCGTCGGATACCATCCGTCCCACCGCGAGCCGCCCTGCCCGCCGAGCGCGGTCGCTCGGCACTTCCGGCTCGTCCCTGCCATGCCCGGCAGGGAAAATCCCCACGGGCAATGCGGGCAACGGTCTGTAACGTAACGCCTTTTTTACGGGATATTCGTACGTGCCGGACCATGCGGCATTGCGCCCCCCCTGCCGAGCGTGTAGCATCCGCGCATCACGCAGACAGACGCCGCGCCGGGGAGGCCGCATGAACATGACCGCAGAAGTGCCGCGTACAGTGCTGATCATCGAGGACAGCAACGTGCAGTCCAAGATCATCCGCAAGCAGATTCAGGCGCTTACACAGTTCGACACGCTCATTGCCCACACCATGCAGGACGCCGAGGCCCTGCTGCGCGATCACGGGCAGCAGATCTTCATCGCCGTCATCGACCTGAACCTGCCCGATGCCCCCGACGGCGAGGCCGTGGACCTGTGCCTGGCCTGGAAGGTGCCGTCCATCGTGCTGACCGCCACCTTCAACGACGAAATCCGCCGCCGGTTCATCGAGCGGCGCGTGGTGGACTATTTCTTCAAGGGGTCCATCCAGGACATGGACCCCATGGTGGCCAGCCTGGAGCGGGTGTTCAAGAACCAGTTCATCACCGCGCTGGTGGTGGACGATTCGCGCACCCAGCGCGCCCAGATCAAGAAGCTGCTGGAAGTGCAGCGCTTTCGCGTGCTGGAGGCCGGGGACGGCGTGGAAGCGCTGGCCGTGTTCGAGGAAAATCCGCATACCCGCCTGGTGATCACCGACTATCAGATGCCCAACATGGATGGCATCGAACTGGTGCGCGAACTGCGCGGCCGCCACAAGATGGACCGCGTGGCCATCATCGGGGTGTCTTCGGTGGGGTCCGGCCCGCTTACCGCCCAGTTTCTCAAGAACGGTTCCAACGATTTTCTCACCAAGCCCTTCGAGGTCGAGGAGTTCTACTGGCGCGTCAACCACAACATGGACGTGCTGGACATGATCTGCGACCTCAAGTCGTGCATGGAGTCGCTGGAAACACACTGAGGCGTCCGCCCCGTCCGTCCTGGTGATCCCGGTGGCAGCACGGGCACGGGGTGCGCCGGGCGGCAGGGCTTCGGGAAAGGGAGGATGTCATGGCGCCGCAGGATGCGTACCCGCCGTCGGGCCCTTCGCCGGTCGTGGACCCCCGACGCGTGGTGGGCATGCATGGCGGACCCGCCGGAAGTCCGGGACGAGGCCCGGTGTTGTACTGGATGCACCGCGAGCACCGCGCCCGCGACAACTGGGCGCTGCTGCACGCCCATGCCGAGGCCGCCCGGCTGGGCGCGCCGCTGGCCGTGGTGTGGTGCCTGGCGAACAGTTTTCTGGGCGCCACCATCCGCCAGTTCGGCTTCCTGCTGCGCGGGATGGAGGAAACCGCGCGCCATCTGGCGGCGGCGGGCATCCCCCTGGTGGTGCTGCGCGGCAACCCGCCGGAAGAGGTGGTGGGCCATGCCCGCTCGGTGAACGCCGCGCTGGTGGTCACCGATTTCGACGTGCTGCGGGTGAAGCGGGCGTGGCTGGCATCCGCCGCGCGAGGTCTGGCCGGGTTTTGTCCCCTGCACGAGGTGGATGGCCGCAACGTGGTGCCCTGCCGGGCGGCCTCGCCCAAGCGCGAATACGCGGCCCGCACCCTGCGCCCGAAAATCCATCGCCTGTTGCCGGAATTTCTTGTTCCCCTCCCTGCCTTGCCCTCCGCGCCGCCCGTACCCCCCGTATCTCCCGTGCCGTGGACGCTGACCGTCCCGGAAGTGGACTGGGCGTCCCTGCGCGACAACCTTGCCGTGGATCGCAGCGTGGCCGAGGTGGGGCCGCTGCCGGGCCTGCCGGACATCCCCCCCGGAGAGGACGCGGCCCGCGCCGCGCTGGACGACTTCATCCGCACCCGCCTGCACCGCTACCACCTGCGCAATGATCCCAATGCCCATGGCGTGTCCGGCCTGTCGCCGTACCTGCACTTCGGCATGCTGTCCGCCCAGCGGGCCGCGCTGGCGGCCCAGGCCCATGCCAATGGGCCGGACGGTCCAGACGTGCCGGACGTGCCGGACGACTGCCGCGCCTCGTTTCTGGAAGAACTGATCGTGCGGCGCGAACTGGCCGACAATTTCTGTCTGCACGCGCAGGATTACGACGCCGTCACCTGCTTTCCCGACTGGGCGCTGGCCACCCTGGACAAGCACCGTCGCGACCCGCGCCCGGCCCTGTACGACGAGGCCCAACTGGCCGCCGCGCGCACCGCGGACCCGCTGTGGAACGCGGCCCAGACCGAAATGGTGGTCACCGGGCGCATGCACGGCTACCTGCGCATGTACTGGGCCAAGCAGATCCTGCTGTGGTCGCCCACGCCCGAAGATGCCGTGCGCGCCGCCGTGGCCCTGAACGACCGCTACTTTCTGGATGGCCGCGACAGCAACGGCTACACCGGCATCGCCTGGTCGGCAGGAGGGGTGCATGACAGGCCGTGGGGCGAACGGCCCGTGCAGGGCACCATCCGTTCCATGACCTACAACGGGGCGCGCTCCAAGTTCGACGTGGGCGCGTACATCCGGCGCATGCAGGCGCTGCGCGGCGGGGCCGGGAAGCAGGGCACGCTGTTCTGAGCAGGCGCGGGGATGGCCAGTCATTTCTGAATGGGGCAGGCAACAAACGAGCGGGGCGCACCATGTTGGTGCGCCCCGCTCGTTTGCCGTGTGATGCATGGGCACGCGGACAGGAACGTCGGCCTTGCCGCGTCAGTCCTGTCGCGTCAGTCCTGTCGCGTCGGGCCTGTCGCGTCGGGCCTGCCCGCCGGTCTTATTCCGCCAGTTTGGCCTGTATGCGCAACGGCGATTCGAAAACCCCGAAGGGAATGGTGGCGCGCATGGATTCGAGAAAGGCGCGCATCTCCCGCTCCTGATGGGGCGAGAACACGATCTTGAGCACGGCGTCCGCGCCGGGGCCAGTGGTCCCCTTGCCCATGTCGCCGGAGGTGCCGCCTTCCGTGGGGTGCCCGTTCCGCGCTGTACCGTTGCCGTCCGCGCCGTTGCCATCCACGGTCCCGCCGCCCCCGACCCCGCGATCGAGCACGGTCATGTAGCCCAGGTTGTCCTGCGCCTCCAGCAGAAAGCGGAACATGGCGATGTGCCGGGGCGCGATGCGCGCGTACAGCCGCGCTGATTCGTGCGGCGGCGGCAACGGCGGGGAAGGCTTGCGGGGGCGTTTGCGGGCCACGGGGTCTCCTGTGGGTGAGTGTGGGGCGGCGGACGGGGGGATGCGGGAGCACAGGGGGGAGCTGGCCGCCGGTACGGGGGAGGTGCCCCGACTGAGCCATCGTGTCAAGCTGCCCGGCCTCGTTGCGATCCGGGAACCTTGCCCAGCCCTCCTCACGCGAAACGCCCGACCCCTCGCAGGGGCCGGGCGCATGCATTGCGGATTTCCTCGCCGGGGAGGGAGCTAGAGAATCTCCACCCCGTCCTCGGTGACCAGCACCATGTATTCCCAGCGGATGCCGCCCCATTCGGGGTAGTACAGGCCGGGTTCCACGGTCACGATCATGCCGGGCTTGAGCACCATTTCGTTGCGCGGGTTCAGGCTGGGCGGCTCGTGGGTTTCCAGGCCGATGCCGTGCCCCAGCGCGTGGGTGAAGTGGGCGGCTACCCCTTGCGCCTCGAAGTGGGCGCGCGCGGCGCGGTAGGCGTCGGCCACGGGCAGGCCGGGGCGCATGATCCTGATGGCTTCTGCCTGGGCGGCCTTGGTCTGCTCCAGGGCGCGGGTGAAGTGGTCGGCGGGCTTGTCGCCCACCCAGAAGGTGCGGGTCTGGTCCGAGTTGTACAGGTCCAGCCGGGCGCCCACGTCCACCAGCACCGGGCAGTTTTCTGTCAGCTTCACGTCGCCGGGGGCGTAGTGGGGCAGGGCGCCGTTGGTACCCACGCCCACGATGCTGGAGAAGGCCAGCTCGCTGGCCCCGTGCTCGCGGAAGAACTTTTCGATGTCCCAGGCCACCTCGGCTTCGGTACGGCCCGGCACGAGGGTGCCGGGCACCCATTCCATGAGCCGGTGGTTCAGGGCGGCCGAGCGGCGCATCAGCTCGATTTCCTCGGGTTCCTTGATTACCCGCATTTCCTCGACCATGCCGTCGGCCCGTTCCATGGTCAGGCCGGGCGAGACCTTGTCGAAGAAGTCCAGGGTCACGGCGCGCGCCTCGAAGCCCACGGTGCCGCGCACCTTGTCCTTGAGCAGGCCGTTGATCTGGCCCGGCGCGTCGCCGGAATAGATGAACACGCGCTCTTCGGGCCACAGGCGGCGGGCCGCGTCGAGGTAGCGGGGGTCGGTGCACAGCCAGTCGTTGCCGCCGGCGGTGACGATGAGGTACCCGGCGCTCTCGTTCAGCTGCACGTCGTGCAGTTCGAAGCCGGAAAGGTAGAACCGGTTGGCCGCGTGGCTGACCAGCAGGGCGGAAAGGCCTTTTTCGCGCATGGCGGCGCGCAGGGTTTCGCGCCGCGCCTCGTAGCGTTGTGCATTCATGGTGGTCTCGAATCGGGTCGCCGGTCAGGCGGCCGCATTACAGCTTGTAGGTGGTTTCCTCTTCGCCGAGCACCATGCGCCCGGCCCATTCCACGCCCTGCATGACCGAATGGTCCATGTTGGCGGCCTCGTATTTCCACCCGCCGAAGCGCCCGCGCGAGTATATGCCGTGCGCTTCCAGCCACGGCTGGATGATGCGCAGGGCGTCGTCGCGCCCCAGGGTGGGCACCGGGTAGCCGTAGTCCACGGCAATGGACCACCGCGACGCGATGCGCGCCCGCTCATCGGGGTGGAGCATGGAGGTGTTTACAAGCCCCTCGATGGTCTTGTCCATCAGGGTGTCCAGTTGCTCGGGCTTGTGGTCCGACCACGAGGTTTCGGCCATCAGCGCGCGCTGGTGGCCGGGCCGGGCCGCGTTGCGGGGCGAATAGTTGTGGAAGTTGGTCAGGCGGTAGAAGGGGGCGTTGGATTCCGGAAAATACATCCAGCAGGTGTCGTCCTCGCGCATGCCGTTCACGCCCACCCCGGCCACGTACACCCCGTTGCGGGCCAGTTGCCCGGCGGCGGCGCGCAGGCCGTCGCCCGCCATGGCGGCGGCGGGGCCCGCCCCGACCTGGTCGCGGATCAGGATGTCCAGCGGGCCGGTGGTCAACAGGCGTTCGTAGGTGATGACCTCGCCGTCGGCGGTGTGCACGGCGCGCGCGGCCGGGTCCACGGCGGCCACGGGGGTGTTCAGGCGCACCTTGTCGCCCAGGCGCGCGGCCAGCCGGGTGAAGATTTCGCCGGTGCCGCCCTGTTGCGGAAAGCGGAACAGGTTGTTGGGACCCCAGCTCACGTTGTCCAGTTGCAGCACCAGGTTGCGCAGCACCATTTCCAGGTCGATGACGCTGACCCGTTCGCCGATCCACTGATAGCTCATCATTTCGGCAGGGGTGGCCCACACCTTGAAGTTGTAAGGCCGCATGAAATATTTGGCGATGCCCGCGCCGAAGACGTATTCGAACCATTCCGCGAAGTTGGTGGGCGATTCTTCGCGCCGGTGGCCGGGCAGCAGGGCCTGCACGCATTCCCACTGCATGTCCCCGGGCAGGTGGCGGATGTTGTTCTGGAAGGGGTAGGGCACCCAGCGCCCGGCAATGCGCACCCGCGCGATGCGCATGTGCTCCAGGTATTCACCGCCCAGCAGCGCATCCACCAGGTTGTCGAAATAGGTGTAGTGCGAGAACACCACGTGCCCGCCGATGTCCCAGGTGAACCCCGCCGCGTCGCGGAAGCTGGCGGCCAGTCCCCCGGCGTAGGGGTTGCGCTCCAGCACCAGCACGGAGTGTTCGCCCAGTTCCGCCAGTCGGTGGGCCGCGCCAAGGCCGGTGGGGCCTGCGCCGATGATCAGGTATCTGAAGTGCATGTGATGTCCTGCGGGGGGCGCGCGGTGCGTCCGCGCGGTTGCCGTATGCCCCGGTGCGGGGCGTGGTGGTCGTGGTGGGCCGGGGTAATCGTGCCTGATGGGCCCGGTCCGGGCAAGCCCCGTCGTCAGGCCCTGCAGTCAGGCCCTGCCGTCAGGAACCCGTGCGCGTGCCAAGCGCCGCCAGTTTGCGCAGCAGGTCGCGTTCCAGCGCCTCGAACTCGCGGCGGCGCATGGTCAGCACCTCGGCGGCGTCGAACATGCCCGAAAGCTTGTACCGGTTGCCCAGGCCGTTGCCGAACTGTGCTGCCCCCATGCGCACGGCCTTGCCGCTACGCTTCATGTGGCGCACGGGCAGAAAGCCGGTGTAGCAGGCCAGGCGCCCGGCGCGGGCCCGGCGCAGGTCGTGCTCCAGGTCGTCGTACTGCGAGGGCGACAGCGAAAGGGAAAAGCCCCCGCCTTCCAGCAGTTCGGCGGTGCGGAACAGGTGGCAGCACCCGGTCACCGAAATGCACGGGCGCAGGTAGTCGAAGCGCCCCATGTCCGTGACCTGGGCGTGCAGGTCGCTGACCGAAAAGGGCAGCGCATGGGCGCGGGCCGGGGAAAAGGCCACCTCCGGCGACAGGGCGTCGCGTTGCGGGCCTTCGGCTGCGCCGTCCGTGGCGCCTCCGGGCGGTGGCGGGGTGTCGTCCGCGAAGGCGGCGAGGTCCGGCGGGGTGCCTTCCGGCGCGCGGAAGTGCGCGCTCAGGTGCAGGTCGGCGGACTGGACCACGTACGGGGCGTGCCAGTCCAGGGTGCGCCCGCCCCAGGCGGCGGCATCCGGCTGGCGGCGCACCGCCCCGGCCAGGCGGCGCAGCCAGTCGGCGGGCACGGCGGCATCGTCGTCCAGATAGGCGGCAAAGTCGCAGGCGGCCACCTCGGGCAGGTGCATCAGCCAGTTGCGCGCGGCGGCGGCCCCCACGTTGACCGGCAGGTGCACGGCGGTGCAGCGGTCCTGGCCGAACCGGTCTGCCCAGGCGCGCACCACGTCGCCGGTGCCGCCAGTGCCACCGGTGCCATCGGTGCCATCGGTCGAGCCGTTGTCCAGCAGGGCGATGCGGGCCACGTCCCGCAGGCCGGGGGCCAGGTGGGCAAGGGCGGTGTCCAGTTCCCGCGCCTTGTTCCACGAATAGAGCAGCACGGCGGTGGACCCGGCGGGGGCGGCCTCCGGGGTGTCCACGCCGCGCCAGACGTCGTGGGCGCGCAGGGCGAGGTTGACGTGCCAGGGCCGGGCGGCCAGCACCGCGTCCCACAGGGGCAGGGCGGCGGGGGCGTCGCCCAGGCGGACCAGGCAGTGGGCGGCGTGCTCCACCGGGGCCAGCCAGCAGCCGTTGCCCGGTGCGGCGGTGCCCGACCGTTCGGATACAGTGGGATCGGATTTTGGCAGGCCGGACACGGCCAGCGCGGCGGCGCGAAAACGGGCCAGTGCGGCGTCATGGTGGCGGGCGGCGCTGGCCCCGCCATCATCCTGCCCCGTACAGGCGGAAGCGCGGTTGGCCGCGAGGCAGCCGTGAAGATGGGCGAAGAGGGGAGCGAGAGGGGATCCGGTTCCGGCTGCGCCAGCCGGGCCAGTTGGACCAGATCCGCCAGACGGGGCAAGTCGGGCTTCGGCCCGGTGCAGATGCCCGTCCAGCCAGTCCAGGTCGCCGGAAAGTTCGCCCACGGCCACGGCCTGCCGCACCCAGAACAGGTTGTCCGGCTCGCGTTGGCGCTCGTCATCCACATGGCGTTGCAGGCGCATCCAGTCGGCCTGGGTGGCCAGCCGTTCGTAGCGGACAAGATCGGCGGGCCGCCGCCAGGCCCCGTGCACGGCGGCCAGCAGCGCGGCCAGCGCGGGGTGCAGCCAGGGCATGCGCTGATGCAGCAGCAGTACCTGCCCGGCCAACTGGCCGTTGCAGGGGTCGTCTTCCCACGCGGCCAGCAGCAGTTCGCGGCCGGTGCGCAGCAGGTCTTCACGCCCGTAGGGGCCTGTGGGGTTGTCGGGCGAAGCGGCGGGGGATTGCGAGCGGGTGATGGCGTCGGCGGCGCAGCGCAGCCGATGGACGGACCCCACGCTGCCGTGCACGAGACGGATGCGCAGCCACAGCGGCAGGCGCTGCCAGGCAAGGGCAAGGGAGGCGTGCGGCATGGCGTCGTCCCGTAGGTAGTCCGTCGAGGGGCGATGCCCCGTCAGGGTCGAGAACGAAGGGCGCGGGCCGGGATCAGTCGGCGCAGTTCACGCAGCGGCTGGCCTCGGGCATGGCCATGAGCCGGGCCAGCGGGATGGGCTCGCCACATTCCACGCAGAAGCCGAAGTCGGGGTCGTCCTCGTCGATGCGCTTCAGGGCGTATTCCAGGCCCACCTGACGGTTGCGCAACTGGGCCAGGGCGGCCTCGTTGACGCTCTTGTTCTGGATGGCGTCCATGCGCGAGACTTCGTCCATGCCGTCCGCGCCGGGGGGAACAGGCTTGGTCAGTTCCTTCAGGGCCTCGATGTCCTGCGCGATGCGGGCAAGATCGGCGACGATCCGTTCCCGGAGTTTTTGTCTGTCGTTGGGCGTCATCGTGGTGCTCTCTTCCGGGGCGAGCGGGAAGGGCGGTGGTTGCTTGTTTCGTCGCGGCGCGTCCGGCCCGCGCCATGCGCGGCACAAGACGCGGCGACGCCGGGCGAAACGCCGCAGGAAACCACCGTGGGGCGGACCGGCGCACGCCGACCAGCCGACACGGTTCACGCGCCGCCGTGCGGCGGCGCCATGGGTTGCCGGAGCTTCGTCCGCATGGAACCCGGACGAGATTCCAGCCCTACCCCATTTGCCCGCGCTTTCCAACCCCTTGACGCATGAGGGGACGAATGAGCGGACGGATGAGGGGACACGGCGAGGGCCGCCGATGGTCGGCGGACGGTTGCCGCGCGGGAGTCGCGCGCGTTGAGCGGGCGGCGGCTTCCTGCTATGGCTGGGCATCGACACGGGAGGCGGATGTGCACACGGCGGCCATGGTTGCGGAATTTCTCGGACGCATGATCCGGCAGGGGGCGGACGTCGGGGCGGATGCCCCGCGCGGCGTCATGCCCGGCCCCGTACCCGGCCCCGCGCAGCCCGTACCCGACGAGGCGGACGCGGCCACTCCCCATGCCTGGGCCGCCGCGCTGGGGGTGCCCGTGGCCGGGGCCGACTCCGCATCCGAACCCGTATCGGCGGCGGACGTCTCCTTCCTGGCCGCCGGGGAATACCATGAAAACTGGCTGGTGCGCGCCCCGGCGGGGCCGGTGGTGCTGCGCGGCAACCGGGGCGGCGCGGCGGGCAGCCAGTTGGGCCTGGCCGACCAGATTTCCTACGAGTACCGGGTACTGCATGCCCTGGCCGGGTGCGGGGCCACCCCCCGGCCCCTGGCCCTGGCCCCCGTGGCGATGCCCGACAGGAATGCGGCTGGCGTGGGTGCGCCGGACGGTCCGGACTCCTCCCGCGCCATGCCCGGCGGTGCCCTGCTGATGCAGTGGCTGCCGGGCCGTCCGCTGGACTACCGCACCGATGCCCGCCACGCCGCGCGGGTGTTCGCCGCCGTGCACGCGGCCCCCGTGCCCCCGGCGGTGGAACTGCCCCCGCCCGGTCCGGTGCCGCACGTGCTGCCCCGGGGCGTGCTGGTCGCCCAGCCGGACCCGCTGGCGGCCATCGTGGCGGAAAGTTCGGCCCTGCTGGACCGCCATGCCCGCCACCCGCTGGCCCCGCGCATGGATGCCGCGCGGCAGGCGCTGCTGGCCTACCGCGACCGGGTGGCCCGGCTGGCCGGGGATACCCGCCACCTGTTCGCGGACGAGGTCCCGGTCATCGCCAATACCGAGGTCAACTCCGGCAACTTCCTGGTGTCCGGCGACGTTCCCGCGTCTGGTGACTTTTCCGCATCCGGCGACGGGGGGGCCGCATCCCCCGACGTTCTGGCCGCTCCCCGCGGCGCATGGCTGGTGGACTGGGAAAAGGCGGTGGTCACCACCCGCTATCAGGATCTGGGCCACTTTCTGGCGCCCTCCACCACCCTGTGGAAGACCGACTTCACCTTTGACGCGGCCACGCGCGCGGCCTTTCTGGACGACTACCGGGCGGCGCTGCGCCATGCGGGCCAGCCCGTGCCGGGCGCGGAGGAATGCGCGGCAAAGGCCGACGTCATGGTGCGCGCCGTGCTGCTGCGCGGCCTGTCGTGGTGCCTGATGGCCTGGCACGAATACGCGGGCGGCGGACGCGCGCTGGCCCATGCCGACACCTTTCGGACCATTGAACGCTATCTGGGGAACATCACATGGTTCTTGCGGTAGAGGGGTTGTGTGCCTCGTACGGAGAGGGCGATGCCGCGCCCGGCGGCGTGGGGCTGGTGGCAGCCGCCGTCGGGCGGGCCGTGGGCCTTGCCGCCGGACGGCGGGGGGCGCGCGCGCCGTTGCCGCAGGTCCGGCCCGATCAGCCCGATCAGCCTGACCGGCCCGATCGGCCTTCTTCCCCTGCACGGGCCGGGGACAACGGACGCACCGCACTGGCGGCCCCGGTGTTCAGCGGGGTTTCCTTCCACCTGGCGCAGGGCGAGATGGCCTGCCTCGTGGGGCCTTCCGGCGTGGGCAAGACCACCCTGCTGCGGGTGCTGGCCGGGCTGCACCCGTACGACGCGGGCCGGTTCACCGTCACCCCGCCGGACGGGCACGACGATGCGGTGATCCTGGTCTTTCAGGACTATCTGCTGTTTCCGCACCTGACCGTGCGCGACAACGTGGCCTTCGGCCTGCGGGCACGCGGCATGGGCCGCCGCCAGCGCATCCAGCGGGTTGGTGACATGCTGGCCGACTTCGCCATCGGCGAACTGGCCCACCGCTATCCGGCCCATCTTTCCGCCGGGCAACGCCAGCGGGTGGCCCTGGCGCGCGCGCTGGTGTGCAACCCGGCCCTGCTGCTGCTGGACGAGCCCTTCGCCAATCTGGACCGCACCCTGCGCCTGGAGATGGCCGCCTACGTGCGCGACACGGTGCGCCGCTACGGGGTGACCACCCTCAGCGTCACCCACGACCTGGAAGAGGCGTTCGCCGTGTCCGACCGCATCGGGGTCATGCTGCGCGGGCGGCTGGCCCAGTTCGGCACCCCGGCGGAACTGTACGCCCGGCCCGTCTCGCTCGACGTGGCGCGCTTCATGGGGCCGGTCAACGTGCTGGACGGCCCGGCGTGCACGGCCTTCGGCCTGCCCCTGCCGGGCGGCTGCCTGTGCGGCGGCGGGGACGATTGCGCGCCACTGGCCCTGCGCCCCGAAGGGCTGGCCGCCATCCCCGATCCGGACGGCCCCGCCGTGGTCACGCGGGCCGTGTTCACCGGGCAGGTCACCCGGCTGACCCTGGCCCCGGCACGCGCGGCGGATGGCCCCCGCCCCGGCCTGCCGGAACTGGTGGTGCACACCCTGCGCGCGGACATGCCGGAGGGGACGCGGGTGCGCGTGGAACTGGCGTAGCGTGTCCAGCCCAGACGTGTCCAGCCCAGACGTGCCCAGTCCAGATGTGTTTGTCCCCGACATGCCCGGCCCAGACATGCCCGGCCCCGACGTGCCCGGACTACCGTATCACCCCTCTCCGGCCACTGTTGCCGCGTGGCCGTATCCGGCGGGGGCGCGCCATGCCAACTGTCCCGCTCGGGGCGTCGCTTTCCGCCGCCTTTTCCCGCAACGCAACGGACCGGCGGTCACGGCTGGCGTGCCGCATACCACGCGACGCGGTTCCGGCTGCCTCGTGCACCATGGAACCGCGCTACATTTTCGTCGCATTGCCGGAACGGTTGCAATGGGCTATGGCCCATGCATGATGGTCTACCCTGCGGACGAAACACCACCCACGACACGTACCGGCGTCAGCCCCGCCGAGGTTGCCGCGTCCGCATGCGTACCCGGCGCGGGTACGCGCCGCCGCGTGGTTTCGCTGGTGGTGCCCGTGCTGAACGAGGAGGAGGCCGTCCCCCTTTTCCTGGCCTCGGTACGGGCCATCGTGGACCGCGAGCCGTACGACTTCGAATTCGTGTTCGTGAACGACGGCAGCAGCGACCGCACCGTGGACGTGCTGCTGGCGGAACACGCCCGCGACCCCCGCGTGAAGCTGGTGGACCTTTCGCGCAACTTCGGCAAGGAACTGGCGCTGGCGGCCGGGTTGCAGGCCGCGCGCGGCGACGCCGTGGTGCCCATGGACGTGGACCTGCAAGACCCGCCGGAGGTGCTGCCCGACTTCCTGCGCGCCTGGGAGGAAGGGGCCGAGATGGTGGTGGGCGTACGCCGTGCCCGCGCCAGCGATTCCGTGGGCAAGCGGGTCAGCGCGCGGTTGTTCTACCGGCTGTTCAACCGGGTGAGCGGCAACCCCATCGTGCCCGACGCGGGCGACTACCGGCTGCTTTCGCGCCCGGCGGTGGACGCCCTGAACGCGCTGCCCGAGCGGGTGCGCTTCACCAAGGGGTTGTACACCTGGGTGGGCTTTCGGCAGGTGGCCGTATTCTTTGACCGCGCTCCGCGCTCGGCGGGCACGGGCAAGTGGAAGCCGTGGAAGCTGTGGAATTTCGCCATCGACGGCCTTACCGGGTTCAGCACGCTGCCCCTGCGGGTGTGGAGCTACCTGGGCATGCTGGTGGCCCTGGCCGGGTTCGTCTACGCGGCCATCATCGCCGGACGTACCCTGCTGTCCGGCGCGCAGGTGCCGGGCTATGCCTCGTTCATGGTCACCCTGCTGACCCTGGGCGGGCTGGTCATGGTCTCGCTGGGGATCATCGGCGAGTATCTTGGCCGGGTGTATGAAGAGGTCAAGCGCCGCCCGCAGTACGTGGTACGGCGGCGGGTGGGCCTCGATGGGCCGGGGACTGGGCCTGCGGCGGCGGCGGGGGACGGGCCGGATGCCGTACCCGAGGTCACGTTACGTGACGCCCCTCGCGCCGGGGCAAGCAGTACGGGCGGGCCTGGCGGTGCGGAAGGGGCTGGCGCCGCAGGCACCGGCCATTGCCCCTGCTGCGGCGCGTCCACGGCCGGGCGGTCCGGCCCGGCATCACCGTCCGTTTCCGCATCTCCCTGCCGGGGCATTTCTCCGGTTCCCCCCGGCGACGATTCCGGCGGGGGTTCCGACCCGCACCACGCCTGATGCCACGCACCCCCATGGAACACGACGCCCTTCCCAAGCCATCCGGCCGGGTGCGGCCCCTGGCCCGGACTCCGGGTGCGGGACCCGCCATCGCCGGGCCCGATCACCCGGCACCGGAAAGCGCCGCCACCCGACAGGCCTTCCTGTACCTTCAGGCGTCCATCCTCGGCTCGGCGTCCAACTTCGTGTCGCGCTTCGCATGGTCGGAGCTCGTGGGCTTCGAGGTGGGCGTGCTGCTGGCCACCTACACCGGCATGGTCATCGTGTTCCTGATGTCGTACCGTCGGGCCTTTGGCGTGCGGCGGCCCGACGTGGCCATGTGCCTGCGCTTCGTGCTGGTGGCCCACGTGGGCATGGCCGTGGTGTGGGTGGTGTCCGTGGCCGCGTTGCGGGTGGCGGAATCGCTGGTGGTGCTGCTGCCGGGCTGGTCCGTGTTCCCGAATGGGGCCGTGTCCGGGGGCGTGGGCGCGGCCCTGCATGATGCGGACAACTGGCGCGCCGTGCTGCCGCACGACGTGGGTGCGCTGCTTGCCCCGGTCATGGGGCGCGCGCTGGAAGGCGGCTGCCACGCGGCGGGCATCGTGGCCGGGTTCGTGGTCAATTTCGCGGGGCACAAGCTGTACAGCTTTCGGCGGCGGAGTGGGGACGGCGCGGCTGGCGGGTGCGGCGGCGAGCATGGCCGACCCGCAGGCCCCGCCGGACAGATCGGACAGATCGGGCAGACCGGGCAGGCTGAACAGGCTGGGCAGGCCGGACAGGGCGCCCGCGGTGCGGAGCGCGGCTCGCCGCGCAAGCGCGGTGTCGTCACCGCCCCCTGGCTGGCCAGCCTGCTCGCCGTGGCCGTGCCCGCGTTCTACGTGGCGGCGTACGCGCCCTGCGGCATGGACACCACCGACTTCGGTTTTTTCTACGGGCATGCCTGGCGCGTCCTGCTGGGCGAGGTGCCCTACCGCGACTTCTTCTACGTCAAGCCGCCGCTTTCACTGTACTGGCACGCCTTCTGGCTGTGGCTGACGCCGGAACGGGTTTCCGTGCTGGCGGGCAAGGCCGGGTTCTACGCCGAAATGCTGGCCGCCTCGTGGCTGGGCGCGCTGTATCTGGCCCGTGCCGTGGACCTGCGCCGCCTGGGCGTGCCCCTGCCGTTGCTGGCCACGCTGGGCTTCGTGTGGTCGGTGCATTCCTTTCCGCCCATGCCGTGGCACACGGTGGAGGGGGTGCTGTTCGGCGCCGGGGCGCTGTACGCCGTGGTGGCCGGGCACCCGTTGCTGGCCGGGGTGCTGGCGGCGGCCAGCGCGCTGACCAAGCAGTCGTATGCGCTGATGCCATTGGGCGTGGCCGTGGCCGCGCTGGTGGCCGGGCGATGGGCGTGCTGGCGGGAGGGGGCATCGGGCGGAAGCCGCTTCGGCGGCACGGGAGACACGGGCGGCACGGGCGATGCCCCGGACGGTGCCGCAGCCTTTCGTCTGCGGGTTCGTTTGCGCGGCCTGCACTGGCGCGATGGCGCCATGGCGGCGCTGGGCACGGCGGCATCCTTCGCGGTGTTCGCCGGGTTGCTGCATGCTGCCGGGGCGTGGGACGCCTTCCGGGCCATGACCGCCGGAGTGGGTGGACAGTCCGGGCTGGGCGAGGCGTTGCAGGCGGGTATCGTGCTGTACCTGACGCAGGAGCTGCCCCTGCCCGCGCTGGCCCTGCTGCTGTGGGGCGCGTGGGCCGTGCTGGACGGCAGGCCGCGCGGCGGCGTGCAGCCGCTGGTGCTGTACGTGCTGCTGCTGGCGGGGGATTACCTGTACACGGTGGCGGCCACCCGTACCTGGATCGGCTACGGGGCGGACTGGCCGCTGTTGCTGGTGGCCGTGGGCGCGACATGCGTGCTGTTTTGCGATGACCTGCTGGGGCGCTTTGCCGTGGGCGAAACTGCGGCGCGGGGCACGTCTCCGGAAACGGTTGCTTCCCCCGCGCCATCTCCCGTGCAAGACGCATCCCCCGCCCTGTCCCCGACGGGCCGGGCCGCCGTGCTGCTGGGCGCGGGGCTGCTGCTGGCATGGTCCACGGGGATCAGCTGGGGCTACAAGACCCCGGCCTTCTTCGCCGCGCCCTTGTGGCTGGCGGCCATGCTGGTGCATGCCCGCCTGGGGGGCCGGGCGGCCACGCTGGCGTGGGTGGCCCTGGCCTGCGGGTTGGTCATGTTCCGGGCCGGGTACCAGTACCCGTACGTGTTTCCGCAGCGGCCCCTTTCTCGTGCGGAACTGGTGCACGACGCGGGCGCGGTGTTTCCGCGTCTGTCCGGGGTGAAGGTGGACGGCGTGGTGCTGGGTAAGCTGCGCGATCTGCGCGACCTGCGCGCCCGGTACGGGGCCAACTACAAGACGCTGCCCGGCTTTCCGCTGGCGTACCTGCTGACCGGCGACCGGCCCGCACTGCCCGCCGAGTGGCTGCAGGACGGCGAGATCAACGGGCGGGTGGACGAGGTGTACGGCCTGCTGGTGGCCCGCGACGTGGTGGTGTTCATGGAGCGCGACCAGATGGACACCGTGGCCCCGGACGGGTACGCACGCACCCGCTATTCCGTGCCCGCGCGGGTGCGGCGGGAATGGCGCGCGGTGGATGAAACGGAGCACTTCGTGGTGTTCCGGCGTCCGTAGGCGGCGCGCCGATGCCCTTACGGGCAGATGGGCTGAGGGCAGGAAGGCGAAAGCCCCCCGCGTGTCGGCGCGCTACCGGTACGGCGCGAAGCGCAGGTCCGTGGCCAACTGGTCGATGAGCTTGCGGTGCCCGGCGGGAAAGGTGAAGCGCGGCAAGTCCGCGAATTCCACCCAGCGGTATTCGGTGGCCGCGTCCAGCACCGGCGGTGCGGGCGGTTCCCCGGCCAAATCCCCTTCCAGCGCGCACAGGTAACAGTGCAGGGTGACCCGGTAGGTGGTGTACCCGTGGCGGATCACCGCCAGCTTGTCGCGTACCGCAATGCGGAATGCGGTTTCCTCGGCGTATTCACGCACGATGGCCGAGTCCGGCGCCTCGTCCTTTTCCACGCAGCCGCCGGGAAATTCCCAGAATCCCGCCCACACGCCCTCGTCGGGCCGCTTCTGGATGAAGATGCGGTTGCCGTGCACCAGCACGCCGGTGGCCACGTCCAGCGGGGTGACGGGCTGCTTGCGCCCCGGCACGGGCCGCTCTGCCGGAATGCCCAGGCGCAGGCTTTCGCACAGGCCGGACAGCGGGCATGAAGCGCATTGCGGTTTCTTGCGGCAGACCAGCGCGCCCAGTTCCATGAGCGCCTGGTTGAAGTCGCGGGCACGCCCCGTGGGCAGCAGCGCGGCGGCCAGCGCCCGGATGCGCGCGGCGGCGGGCTGGGCGCGCACGGGGGTGTCGATGTCGAACACCCGCGACAGCACCCGCTCCACGTTGGCGTCGATGCAGGTCACGTCGCGGTTGAAGGCGATGCCCGCGATGGCCCCGGCCGTGTACGGGCCGATGCCCGGCAGGGCGCGGATGGCCTCCGGGTCGTCGGGCAGTTCGCCGCCGTGCCGCTCCACCAGGGCCTTGGCCGCCTTGTGCAGGTTGCGCACCCGCGAATAGTAGCCCAGCCCCTCCCACGCCTTCAGCAGTTCATCCTCGCTGGCGGCGGCCACGCTGGCCGCGTCGGGGAACCGGGTCATCCAGCGCAGGAAGTAGTCCACCCCCCGGTCCATCTGCGTCTGTTGCAGCATCACCTCGGATATCCACACCGAATACGGCTCGTAGCCGAACCGCCACGGCAGCGGGCGCTTGTGCACGGCAAACCAGTCCAGCAGGGCCGTGGCAAAGGCTTCCGCAAAGGCGGCGGTGGGCAGTTCGCGGGGCTGGGCGGTGTCTGCGATGGCGGCGGCGCGATTGCGGCGGGCCGGGGGGGCGGGTGCGGCGTCGGGCGGGGACTGGTGCGGTTGGGCATCCGGCTGATTGTCCGGCAGGCCGGGGGCGGCGCTGGCGCATGCGGAATGGGGGAAGGTGTCGCGGGCGGGCATGGGCGTGGATGTACCGCACCCACGGCGCGGCTGGCAAGGCGCGGAGACGCACGGGGTGTCGTGCGGAGGGCTTGCCCGCGCGACGAACAAGGTGGGCGCCGGATCGACTCCAGCCCCCACCCTTGAAACATCAGGCCAGCCTACGCGTGGTGCACGCGGCTCAGAAACTCGCGCAGGCGCGGGTTTTTCGGCGCGCCAAAGAATTCGTCCGGCGGGCCTTCTTCCTGTATCCGGCCCTGGTCGATGAAGATGACGCGGTCGGCCACCTCGCGCGCAAAGCCCATTTCGTGGGTGACGATGACCATGGTCATGCCTTCCAGCGCAAGGGCGCGCATGACTTCCAGCACTTCGCCCACCAGTTCGGGGTCCAGGGCACTGGTGGGTTCGTCGAACAGCAGCACTTTCGGCTGCATGGCCAGCGAGCGGGCAATGGCCACGCGCTGTTTCTGCCCGCCGGAAAGCTGGTCCGGATAGGCGGTGGCCTTGTCGGCCAGGCCCACTTTTTCCAGCAGGGCTAGGCCCAGCCGGTTGGCCTCTGCGCGGGAGGTGCGGCGCACGCGGATGGGGCCAAGGGTCACGTTGTCCAGCACGCTCATGTGCGGAAACAGGTTGAACTGCTGGAACACCATGCCCGCTTCGGTGCGCACGTAGTTGATGTCGGTGGCTGGGTCGTACAGGTCGTGCCCGTCCACGACGACCTTGCCGGAGGTGATTTCCTCCAGCCGGTTGATGCAGCGCAGCGCCGTGGACTTGCCCGAGCCGGACGGCCCGATGATCACCACCACCTCGCCGGGACAGACGGTAAGGTCGATGCCGCGCAGCACCTCGTTCTGGCCGAACCGCTTGTGCAGGTTGCGGATTTCGATCATGGGGGTTTCACAGGTCTTCATCGTGGCATTCCCCCTAGCGGCCGAAGCGGGCGTTCAGCTTGCGTTCGTATACCCGCAGCACGCGGGCGATGCTGAGCGTCATCACCAGGTACATCACGGCCACGGTCAGCCACACCTCGAAGGCGCGAAAATTCACGGCAATGATCTCCTGCCCCTGCCGGGTCAGTTCGCCCACCCCGATGACCACCAGCAGCGAGGTGTCCTTCAGCGAGATGATGAACTGGTTGCCCAGCGGCGGAATCATGCGGCGAAAGGCCTGCGGCCACACCACGTGCAGCATGGTCTGCATGCGGGTAAGCCCGATGGAGCGGCCCGCCTCGGTCTGGCCCACATCGATGGATTCCACGGCGCCGCGCACGATTTCCGCGATGTACGCCCCGGAATTGACCGCAATGGCGACGATGCCCGCCGTCACCGGCGGAATGCGCATGCCGATGGCCAGCGGCAGGCCGAAGTACAGGAACATCACCTGCACGATGAGCGGCGTGCCGCGTATGGCCTCTACGTAAATGTCGGCCAGGGTGCGGGGCAGTTTGCCGCGCGCGGTCTTGGCCAGCCCGGTGGCGGTGCCCACCAGAAAGCCGATGGCCAGCCCGCCCAGGGTGATGATGATGGTCAGGTGCACCCCGCCGAGCAGCAGGGGCACGCTTTCCCACATGACGCTTGCTTTGAAGTCCAGTGCCATGGAATGCCTTTGGGTGATTCTCGCGGGGAGGGTGCGGGGACGGGCAAGGGGATGGCCCTGCGGCCATCCCCGTCGTGCCCGTTCAGGCGGTCAGGCGGTCAGGCGGTCAGGCGGTCAGGCAGGCGCAATGCCCGCCATGGCCGTCATCAGCAATGGGGCAGGGCTACTTGCCGGGGGTGTAGCCGAACCACTTCATGTACAGCTTGTCGTAGGTGCCGTCGGCCTTGGCCTTCTTCAGGGCCTCGTTCACCTTGGACACCAGCGGGCTGCCCTTGGGGAAACCGATGCCGTACGACTGGCCCTGGTACAGCGGGCCAACGGTCTTCACCTTGCCCTTGCCGACGGTCAGGGCGAATTCCTTCACCACGGGCATGTCGAACACCACGGCGTCGGCGCCGCCGCTCATCAGTTCAAAGAACATGCCGTCGTTGTTGGGGAACAGCTTCACTTCCTTGGCGGCGGCACTGGCCTTCACGAAGTCCACGGACGACGTGGCGGTCTTGGTGGCCACGATCTTGCCCTTCAGGTCTTCCACCGACTTGATGGCGGTGTCGCCTTCGCGCACCAGGATCATCAGGCCGGAATCATAGTAGGGGTCGGAAAAGTCGATGACCTGCTGGCGCTCGGCCTTGATGGTGATGCCCGCGATGCCCACGTCGATGTTGCCGGTCTGCAGGCCGGGGATGATGCCGTTGAAGTCCATGGGCTGCAATTCGTACTCCACGCCCACGGTCTTGGCCACGGCCTGCCACAGTTCGATGTCGAAGCCGGTGTAC
Organism: Desulfovibrio sp.; assembly: GCA_031287575.1. Taxonomy (GTDB): domain Bacteria; phylum Desulfobacterota; class Desulfovibrionia; order Desulfovibrionales; family Desulfovibrionaceae; genus Cupidesulfovibrio. The sequence continues at coordinate 32,583 of JAITSV010000034.1, read as the reverse complement.
TTGCCGTCCTCGCCCTTGAACTCGAAGGGCTTGAAGTTGGTGTCGTGCGCGACGACAAGCTTCTTGGCCATGGCGGGGGCGCACAGCGCGGCCACCAGGGCAAGGCCGAGGGCGATCTGGATAAGACGCTTCATGTGGTTCCTCCGGTCTGTTGCGGCTGCTGCGCTGGTGCGCGCACGGCCCGTGGTGCGTCCGCGCGGCGTGCGCGCGAACCTGATAGGCATTGCAGAATCCGGACGGGAAATCAAGGGTGCCGGGCCGCGCCAGCGGCTGGTGCGCAGGTGGCGCGAGCGGCTCTGTGGAGGGGCAGTGGTCGCGGCCGATGCACGAAAAACGGGCCGGAAAGTATATCCTTTCCGGCCCGTGGCGTCGCTGGGGAGCGGTGGAACAAGGGGGAGCCGCTGCGTGGTCCTGCACCAGCCGTTACGCGTCTTCACGCATGGCCGCTACGCGTCTTCACGCATGGCCGCTACGCGGCCTTCCCCCCTGCGGCGGGCGCGGGGCAGGCGGGCCGACCCGGTTCGCCGTCGTCGAAGAAGGCCAGGCTGGCGGACGAAATGACCACGATCACCGACCCCACGTTGTGGAACACGGAGGCCATCACCGGCGAGAGCAGGCCGTAGCCGCTGCCCAGGATGGACAGCGCGTTGAACAGCATGCCGAGGCCGATGTTGATCTTGATGAGCGAGATGGCCCGGCGCGCCAGCCGCACCAGAAAGGGCAGGCGGCCGATGTCGTCGTGGGTCAGGGCCACGTCGGCGGTTTCCAAGGCCACGTCCGTGCCCGCGCCGCCCATGGCCACGCCCACGTCCGCCCCGGCCAGGGCGGGAGCGTCGTTGATGCCGTCTCCCACGAAGATCACCGTGGCCCCGGACTGCTGCTGGGTGCGGATGGCGGACAGCTTGTCGGCGGGCTTCAGCCCGGCGCGCCAGTAGTCTATGCCCGCCTGCGCCGCGATGCGCGCGGCGGCGGTCTCGTGGTCGCCGGACAGCATGCCCGCGTGGGCAAGACCGGCGGCGCGCAACCCGCTGACCGAGGCGCGCGCGCCGGGCCGCAAGGTGTCGGTGACGGCCAGCAGCCCGGCGGGCGCCGCGTCCACGCGTACCAGCAGGGCGGTGGCCCCGCGCGAGCGCAGGGCGGCCAACGGCTGCGCCAGGCCGGGCGCGTGCTCGGCAAGTTCCGCCTCCACCTCGGCGGTCACCCCGCACACCTCCACGGCATGACCATCCACGGTGGCCCGCACGCCCACGCCCACCTCGGTGAACGCGCCTTCGGCAGCGGCGGGGGTGATGGACCGCGCCGCTGCCCCGGCCACGATGGCCCGGGCGATGGGGTGGGTGCCGCCGCCTTCCGCCCCGGCGGCCAGGGCCAGCAGGCGCTCTGCGGTCATGCCGGGCACGGGCAGCACTTCGTCCAGTTCGGGCCGTCCGAAGGTGAGGGTGCCGGTCTTGTCGAACAGCACCAGAGTGGCGGCGGCCACCTTTTCCAGGGCCTGCCCGCCGCGCACGATGATGCCCGCGCGGGCGGCGCGGCCCACGGCGGCCACGGCGGCGGTGGGCGCGGCCATCAGCAGGGCGCAGGGGCACCCGGCGATGAGCACGGCCACCGCGCGCGACGTCTCGCCTGAAATGGCCCAGGCCGCGGCGGCGCAGGCCAGCACCACCGGAGTGAACCACTGGGCGTAGCGGTCCACCAGGCGGGCAGCCTTGGGATTGTGGGCTTCCGCCTCTTCCACCAGGCGCACCACCTTGCCGATGGTGGTGTCTTCGCCCACGCGCCGCGCCTCGACCACGATGACGCCGTTGTAGTTCATGGTGCCCGCCAGCACCTTGTCGCCCGTGCTGCACGAGCGGGGCAGCGGTTCGCCGGTGATGGACGATTCGTCCACGGCGGTGATGCCGGACAGGATCACCGCGTCCACGGGAATGCGCTCGCCGGGGCGTACCCGCAACTGCTGGCCCACGCGGACCTCGGCGGCGGGCACGGTGCGCTCGCGGCCGCCCGGCTCGACGATGGTGGCGGTGTCCGGCGTGACGGCGGCCAGGGCCTTGATGGACCTCCGGGCCGCATCGCTCAGGAAGCCCTCCACCAGCGAGCCCGCCTTCATGATGCAGGCCACGATGGCGGCGGACAGGTACTCGCCCTGCGCCACCGAGGCGACGAGGGCGATGGATACCAGTTCGTCCACGTTGACCTGACGTTCCATCAGGCCTTCCACGGCGCCCTTGACGATGGGCAGGCCGTTGATGGCGGCCCCGGTCAGGGCCAGGGCGGCGGCCAGCCACGCGGGTGCGCCGGCCAGCGCGGCGCCCCACGAGACGGCGGCCAGAACGCCGCCCAGCAGGCAGAGCAGGGTTTCTCGGGAAGAAATCAGTTCGCGGTAGGAGCCGGGGCAGGCGAAGCGTCCGATCACGGGGTGTGCCTCCAGAATGTTTGACGGTCAAACTTCTTTATGTCCAAGATAGTTTGACCGTCAAGGTATTTTCCGGGGCAAGCATGGCGTGCCGGAACGACAGGCAAAAGGAGGGCGGGGGAGTACGCTGCGGAGGGGCAGGGGCGTACCCCGCCGATGCGGCAGGATTAGCCTTGCCGTCCCGGCGGCTCTACCCCAGGGCCACGTCCAGGGTCATCATCAGGGTGAACCCGGCAATGACCCCCATGGTGGCAAGGTCTCCGTAGCCGGAGCCTTGCGATTCGGGGATCACTTCCTCCACCACCACGAAGATCATGGCCCCGGCGGCAAAGGCCAGCGCGTACGGCAGCAGCGGCTGCGCCCAGATTACCGCAGCGGCGCCGATGACGGCGGCGATGGGTTCGACCATGCCCGAGGCCTGCCCGAACATGAACGCCTTCATGCGCGAAAAGCCCTCGCGCCGCAGCGGCACGGACACCGCCGTGCCCTCGGGAAAGTTCTGGATGCCGATGCCCAGCGCCAGGGCCATGGCCCCGGCCAGCGAGGCCGCGGGCAGGTCCGCCGCCACGGCGCCGAAGGCCACGCCCACGGCCAGCCCCTCCGGGATGTTGTGCAGGGTGATGGCCGCCACCAGCAGGGTGGAGCGCTGCCAGCTGCTGGGCAGCCCTTCGGCGTGTTCGATGGGGTTGTGCAGGTGCAGGTGGGGCAGCAGCATGTCCACCAGCCGCAGGAACAGCGCCCCCAGCACGAAGCCCACGGCGGCGGGCACGAACGACCAGCGGCCCAGGTGCTCGGACATTTCCAGCGCCGGGGCCAGCAGCGACCAGAAGCTGGCCGCGATCATCACCCCGGCGGCAAAGCCCAGCATGACGTCCAGCGCCTTGCGGGAAAAGCTCTTGGTCAGGAACACCAGCGCCGCGCCCAGCGCGGTGACGCCCCAGGTGAACAACCCGGCGAGAAAGGCCTGCATGACGGGGGAAAGCTCGGTGAAGGCGGTATACATGTCCGGTCTCCGGATGGGGTGAGGGAAGTCGGCCGGAAGGCTTCGATGTTTCGAGTATACCCGGAAACGGCGTGCCGTCCACTGGTGCGGAGGGGCGGGACATGCCGTGCGCGGGGGAATTGCACCGGGCGCAGGGAACGCGCTGACGATGGCGGACCGCATGGGGGCGGGATTCGGGCAGGCAGGGCCGGACGCGCACGGCGCATGCCGCAGCGCGGGCAGGGCGTCGGATGGCGCAAGCGGATGAGGGCAGGTCGAAAGATGGAAGCGAAAGATGTCGCGCGGCCAGCGGGGCGGCGGCGCCTTTCGCCTTTCCTGTTCCCGGTCTTGTCCCCTGCCCCGTGCCGCCTACCCCTGGCGGGAATAGCGCAGCTTCAGCCAGATTACGGCCAGGATCAGCGCCAGGCCCACGGCGTTGGCGGCCATGACCGGCCACGAGCCGATGCCGATGCCGTAGGCCAGCCACAGCGAAACGCCCACGGCCAGCAGCCGGAAGGTGGGCAGCGAGATGTCGTCGGCGGAGCGGGTGCGGGCGATGCGCACCACCTGCGGCAGGTAGGCCAGCGAGGTCAGCAGGCCCGCCGCGTAGCCGATGACCTCGACCAGCGTGGACAGGGTGGCGGAATCGGCGGTGGGCGCGGGCATGGGCCCTCCGTGGTGGGGGCGGTGCGTAAGGGGGGGCGTGGGCTACGGCGTGGCGTCGCCCGGGCCAAGATCCCGGTGATCGTCCTCGTCCCCGGCCATGCGCGCGGCTAGGCCCTGCACGTCTTCGGCCAGTTGGCGCAGGGCGTAGTAGAAGGCGTAGAACTGGGTCAGCATGGCCAGGTCGAAGCGCTTGGTGGCCCCGGCCTCGCGCAGGGCGCGCAGGCGGGAATCGGCACGGGCGATGGCTTCTTCCAGTGACGTGTCGGCATGCGCGGACTGGTCGGACGGGGATTCCGCATCGCCCCTGCCCCGCGCGCCACCCGGACCGAACCCCACGAATCCCGCGAACCGGGCGCCCAGCGCGCCCAGCCAGCCGGGCATGCCCCCGCCGGGCCGCACGCCGGTGACGCCCGTGGTCGTGGCCGCCATGCGGCGCAGGGTGCGGGCCACGGTTTCCGCCAGGGCGCGCATTTCGGCGTCCATCATGATGTCGTAGCCGTCGGCGTCGCAGGCGTTCAGGCTGCGCAGCATCACCCGCAGGTGGTCGGTGGTGCGCTCCACCACGGTGGACAGGGTGTCCAACGGCTGGTTGTCGTAGAAGTAGATCAGCGATTCGTGGCGGCGCACCTTGGACAGCCGCTCGCGGTTGCGCGGGGTGGCGCGCACCAGCGGGTCCAGCAGGTCGGCGGGCACATGGGTCTGGCGGGCCAGGAAGCGGTCCACCAGTGTGGTCAGGTAGTGGGCGCAGTTTTCCGCCTGCGAGGCCAGGTCGCGGCGCAGGCCCACCGCCGCGCGCACCGGCCACAGCGTGACCGTGACCACGAAGGCGCAGCCCACGCCGATGGCGATTTCCAGCACCCGGAACATGCCCACGTCGAAACGTTCCGCATGGCCCGCGCTGGCCAGGATGACGATGCTGACGGTGATGGCCGCCATGCGGTAGCGCGGGTCCCACCGGGTGAGAAAGGCGCACAGCCCGGTGGTCAGGAACAGGGCCACGCCGTTCCATATCGGCGTGTCCGGAAAGGTCATGATGGCCATGACGCCCATCACGGCGCCCATGACCGTGCCGATGAACCGGTACAGGCACATCTCTATGGCGTCGGCCACGTTCATCTGCATGGCGATGACGGCGGAAATGACGGCCCAGTAGCCGTATTCGATGTGCAGCACGTCGGCCAGCACCAGGGCGAGCACGGCGGCGATGCCGGTCTTGACGCCGTGGCGGATGTGGGCGGGGGAAATGTCGGAAAGGGTGGGGCGACGCATGGTGGTCTTGGTCGCGGAGCGGACCGTGGTTGGTGGTGGCAGGGTGAATCAGGCGCGGAGCGGGCGGGAGGGGCTGCTGCGCCTGGCTCGGAGGCACCACATACGCCCGGCCTGTCTGGCTGGCAAGCGGGTTGCGTACACGATGCGCGGCGGACGGTGGCGCGTGGCGCGGAAGGGGAAGCAGGGCCGACCGGGCAGATCATAGCATGGTTGCGTGTGCGCGGGTCAAGCAGGAAGGCGGGCGGGAAAGCGGGCAGCAAGGAGGACGGAGAGGGAGCGAAAGAGTGCGGAAGGAAACGGTGCGGTGTGCTGTCGAGCGCCGGATGCATTCCGGCTGTGGCACGCCCCGGCCTGATGCAGGGCGAACCACGGCAAGCTGCCGTTCCGAGGTGGCTGCGGCCATTCCGGGGTGGCCTGCGAACGTCTTCACGGATGCCGCGCGCGGTTTTGCCGCCTGTCGTCCTTCACCGCCTTGCCGCCTGAACCGGATTGCCTCCCCTCACCGTTTGCCGCCCTGTGCGGATGCGTCATTGCCCGGGCCATATTGCCCTGGTCGCTTCGGTGACACGGGGCCGGGGGAAACGGAGTGCGTTTGCCCCGGTCGAAACCTGAGTGCGGCTTTCGCGGTTGCCGCAAAGGCTTCGGCCAGGGGGGCCTGCCAGGGCAGGCTTCTTCAGGGAATCTGCTGGATTCCAGCAGATTCCCCGGGATGTGGCGGCACGGCCCGCAATGCGAATAGCAAATGTGAGCATTTCATCACATATTCCCAATGCGACGAAACGTTCACATTTGCAGCCGGGCAGCACATAGCGCCGACAGGCTGCACCCTGATTCAGGAGGTGCGCCATGCACGTATTTGTCACTGGAGCCACCGGATGGGTTGGCTCGGCCGTGGTTCGGGAATTGATCGGCGCGGGCCATCAGGTCACAGGGCTGGCGCGCTCGGCGGACAAGGCGGCAGCGCTCGGGGCCACGGGGGCGGGGGTCCTGCTCGCCACTCTGGACGATGCGGATGCCTTGCGCGCTGCCGCAGCGGCGGCGGATGCCGTGGTCCACACTGCGTTCAACCATGATTTTTCCAGATTCATGGAAAGCTGCGAGCAGGACCGGCGCGTGATCGAGACGCTGGCCAGCGCATTGAGCGGATCGGTCAAGCCGTTGCTCGTCACTTCCGGATTGTCGGGCCTGCCGTGGGGAGCAACCGAAGCGACCCGGTCAAACCCGGCGATGCCGCGCAAATCCGAGGCAGAGGCGCGGGCTTCGGCAGAACGTGGCGTGCGCGTGGCGACAGTGCGCCTTGCGCCGTCCGTGCATGGCCTAGGCGATCACGGCTTTGTGCCGCTCCTGATTCGTCTGGCGAAGCAGAAAGGCGTGTCGGCCTACATCGGCGATGGGCAGAACTGCTGGGCGGGCGTGTTCCGGCTGGACGCCGCGCGCGTTTACCGCCTTGCGCTCGAACAGGGCGTGACCGAACCGGTCTATCACGCGGTCGCCGACGAGGCGGTGCCCTTCAAGGCGATTGCCGAGCTGATCGGCAGGCGCTTGAACCTGCCCGTCGAGCCGCGTGAACGCGAGCACTTTGGCTGGTTCGCCAACATGGCTGGCGCGGACATGTCCGTATCCAGCGCGCGCACGCGCGAACTGCTGGGCTGGGCGCCGCAAGGCCCGCATCTGCTCGCCGGCCTGGATCAGCCCGGCTATTACGCCGATTGACCATGACGGGGCGGCGTCGCAATGGCGTCGCCCATCTTCACGACACCATTTTCTCCAACCATCACCATGAGCAAAGAACAAACGCACCACGCGGATGCCCCGTCCGCAGCCGCTTTGGCCGCATCCGGGGTCTTTTTCAGGTTGCTTCCCGTCACCCTGGCGGTCTTCGTCAGCTTTTTCACCATAGGCATGCAGATGCCGGTTCTCCCGCTGCACCTGCATGAAACACTGGGCATGGGAACACTGATCGTCGGGCTGGTGGTCGGTTCGCAGTTCGCCGCCGCGCTGCTGTCCCGCGCCTGGGCCGGAAATTTCGCCGACATGCGCGGCGCGAAGCGCGCCGTCCTTATGGGGCATCTGTTCGCGGCCTGTTCCGGCGCGACCTACCTCGCCTCGCTGGCCTTTGTCGCCGCGCCCGCAACGTCGGTGTGGATACTGTTGCTGGGCCGGATCCTGCTGGCATTGGGCGAAAGCCTGGTCGCCACAGGGGCGCTGGGCTGGTCCATCGGCCTGGTGGGGCCGCAGAACGCGGGCAAGGCGATGGTCTGGGTGGGCATTGCCATCTTCGGCGCGTATGCGCTTGGCGCGCCTGTCGGCGCGGCGGTGGACAGCCAATGGGGTTTCACGGGCGTTGCCGTCGCCCTGATCTTCGTCCCCTTGCTGGCAATGGCCGTAGCCTCGGGCGCGCGCGCCGTCCCGCCCACGGCGACGCGGCGCACGCCGTTCTACAGGGTGCTGGGCTTCGTGTGGATGCCGGGTATGGGATTGGCGCTGTGCAGCGTGGGCTTCGGGCTGTTCACGGCCTTCATTGCCCTGCTGTTCTCCGCCAGGCACTGGGGCGGCGCATCGCTGGCATTCAGCGCATTCGGGCTGGCGTACATCGGCGCGCGCGTTCTTTTTGGGCACCTGCCGGACAAACTGGGCGGTGCGCGCGTGGCGCTGGTGAGCGTCGCCATCGAAATGGCGGGCCAATGGCTGATCTGGGGGGCCGATGCCGCGTTGACCGCCCACTGGGGCGCGGCGCTGACCGGCTTTGGCTACTCGCTGGCCTTCCCAGGCTTTGGCGTCGAAGCCGTGCGACGCGCCCCCCCGCAAGCGCGCAGCCTCGCCATGGGCGCGTATGTGGCGTTTCTGGACATCGCGCTTGGCGTCACCAGTCCGTTGGCTGGCGCATTGGCCGATGCGGAGGGGATTGGCTCGGTCTATCTGGCCGGGGCGATTGCCGCCGCGCTGTCGCTGGTTGTGGCCCTGGTGCTGCTGGTCACCACGACGCCGCAGAAGGCCCTCCGTGCCTGATTCCATGCAACCCGGGCGCGAATGGCAGGGGCGACACGCCGCAGATGCGGAAGATGCCGCAAGAGGACCGGTCGCGCGCTGGAAGGCCGGATATCCGGTCCGTCGCGGCGCGCAGGTTCGGAAGTGTGCCGGTCAAACAGAAAAGCATTCTCCTGAAGGAAACGACATGTATTCAAGGAAATTTGGCAAGTCGCACGGGTACGCCTTCATGCGCATGACCCTGCGGTCCCGTTTGCAGTGGCTGGAGGTTGCATGAATATCCCCACGCCAGGAAACGTGAAGCCGCTTTTGGTCAGCCTGATCAGCGTCGCCGTGATCTTCGGCCTGTTGTTCGCGTGGCGCGCGTCCCGGGTCGGGGCCGCCGTGCCCCGCACGCAATCTCCCGCGCTGGTATCGACGATTTGCGTCCAGCCCCGCAGCGTGCCCAACGAGTTGCAGGCCGTGGGCAGCGTGCAGGCCGTGCGCGAAGTTCTGCTGGCTCCAGATACCTCTGGGCGGGTGACGGCCATCAACTTCACCGCCGGTCAGGTCGTCGAGCAAGGCGCGACGCTGGTCCGGCTTTACGATGCCCCGGAACAGGCCGACCGCAGCGCCGCCGTGGCGAAGGCCGATTTCGCGCGGCAGCAGTTGCGGCGTTCGCAGGATCTGGCGTCCAGCGGGGCGGAGCCGCGCGAATTGCTGGAGCGGCGCAAGGCGGAAGCCGTCCAGACGGCGGCCGCCGTCTGGCAACTGGATGCGCGCATCCGGCAAAAGAACATCCGGGCGCCGTTCTCCGGACAGCTTGGCATCCGTCGCATCAACGTGGGCCAATACCTTGAAGCGGGCGATGCCATTGCCACGTTGACGCAGCTCGATCCGCTGTACGTCAATTTCGCGCTGCCCCAGCAGGAACTTTCCAGGCTGTCGCCCGGCGCGCGGGTGCAGGTCGCTGTGGATGCCGTTCCGGGGCGGACGTTCGAGGCCAGGGTCAGTGCCATCGAGCCGCGCATTGACGGCGAGACCCGTAATGTCGCCATTCAGGCCACGCTGTCGAACCCCGGCAACCTGTTGAAGTCCGGCATGTACGCGACCGCAAGGCTGATGCTGCCGACGACCGGCGACGCCATCGTGCTGCCCCTGACGGCAGTGCAGACGTCCGCCTCGGGCGACAGCGTCGTGCTTGTTCGGGATGCCGACGCCCAGGGGATAGGCCAGGCGGTGGCCGTCCCGGTCGTCACGGGCCGCAGGCTGGGCGGGGATGTACTGGTGACGCAGGGCGTGAAGGCGGGCGACATTGTGGTGGTCGCGGGCCAGAACCGGCTGTGGCCGGGCGGAAGGGTGAAGATCAACCCCGATCAGCCCGCAGGCGCGACGACGGACGCCGCGTCCATGCCAGCCGCGCCCATGTCAGCCGCGAATCCCCGGTGAGGAAACAGCCATGAATATAACAGACGTCTTCATCCGGCGGCCCATCCTGGCCCTGGTCGTCAGCCTGCTGATCACGCTGGCCGGCTTGGCTTCGGTCTTCTCCCTGCCGGTGCGCCAGTACCCCTACCTCGAAAACGCCACCATCAACATCGCCACGACGCTGCCGGGCGCAACGCAGGAGGTCATGCAGGGCTTCGTCACGACGCCCATCTCGCAGGCGATCGCCACGGCCAGCGGCATCGAGTACCTGAGTTCGACGACGACCCAGGGGCGCAGCGAAATCAAGGCCCGGCTGGTGCTCAACGCCAACGCCGACCGGGCCATGACCGAGATCCTCGCCAAGGTGCAGCAGGTCAAGTACCAGCTCCCGGCAGGCGTGACCGATCCGGTCATCAGCAAGTCCACCGAGGGCGGCACCGCCGTCCAGTACGTCGCCTTCTACAGCGACACCCTGACCGTGCCGCAGGTGACGGACTTCGTGACCCGCGTCGCCCTGCCCCTGTTCGCCGGAATACCGGGAGTGGGGTCGGTTGACACCAACGGCGGGCAGACGCTGGCCCTGCGCATCTGGATCGACCCCGTGAAGCTGGCCGCCCGCGGGCTGTCGGCGGGCGAAATCGCGGCCGCCCTGCGCGCTAACAACGTGCAGGCCGCACCGGGACAGCTCAAGAGCCCGCTGACCGTCACCAACATCAGCGCCGCGACCGACCTGCGCAGCGTGGACGACTTCCGCCAAATGGTGATCAAGGCCGACACCAGCAGCGGCGTGGTGCGTCTGGCCGACGTGGCGATGGTGGAGATCGGCGGACAGAACTACAACAACGCCTCGTTCGCCACCGGCGTCCCGGCGGTGTTCGCGGCGATCTTTCCGACGCCGGACGGCAACCCGCTGGACATCGTCAGGCAGGCGCAGGAACTGGTCCCCCGCATCCGCGAAATGGCGCCGCCAGGGCTGAAGGTGATGCCGAACTACGACGTGGCGAGGTTCGTCAACGCTTCGATCGGGGAGGTCAGGCACGCCCTGGTCGAGGCCATCGTGATCGTCATTGCAGTGATTTTCCTGTTTCTGGGCGCGTTCCGCGCGGTGATCATCCCCGTCGTCACCATTCCGCTTTCCCTAGTGGGGACGGCGGCGTTGATGCTGGCCTTCGGCTTCTCGATCAACTTGCTGACGCTGTTGGCGATGGTGCTGGCGATCGGGCTGGTGGTGGACGACGCCATCGTGGTGGTGGAGAACATCCACCGCCACATCGAGGAAGGGGCATCGCCCGCGAACGCGGCCTTGCTCGGCGCTCGCGAGATTGTCGGCCCGGTCATCGCCATGACCATCACCCTGGCGGCCGTCTATGCGCCGATCGGCCTGATGGGCGGATTGACGGGGGCGCTGTTCAAGGAGTTCGCCTTCACGCTGGCGGGTTCGGTCATCGTCTCCGGCGTGGTCGCGCTGACGTTGTCGCCGGTGATGAGTTCGATGCTGCTCGACTCCAGGCAAAGCGAGTCGAGGCTGGCCAGACTGGTCGAAGGCTACATGGGGCGGTTGACGGCAATCTACCGGAGCCTGCTGGCACGCACCCTGGCCGCGCGCGGGGCAGTCCTGCTGTTCGGCGTGGCGGTGCTGGGGGGCATCGCCGTGCTGTTCGCGGGCATCCGCCACGAACTTGCACCGGTCGAGGACCAGGGAGCGGTCATCGTCATAGCCAAAGCGCCGCAGTACGCCGGTGTCGGCTATACCACCCGCTACGCCGGAAAGATCGAGAGGATTTTCGAATCGCTGCCCGAGTTCGACAACAGCTTCATGCATATCGGCGGCACCGGGCGCGGCCAGAACCAGATGCTGGGCGGGGCGATCTTTAAGGATTGGTCCGAGCGTTCCCGGTCTTCCGTCGAGATTCAGGGCCAGATCCAGGCGGCTGGCGCGGGCATAGATGGAGAGACGCTGACGGCGGTGCAGGTTCCGCCGCTTCCCGGTTCCAGCGGCGGGCTGCCGGTACAGATGGTGCTGCGGTCATCCGAGGGCTTTCCGGAGTTGTTCAGGACGGCAGAGCAGCTCAAGACGGCGGCTTACGAGAGCGGGCTGTTTCTGTATGTGCAGAACGACCTGGCATTCGACAGCCCGCAGGCCCATGTCGCCATCGACGGGGACAAGGCGCGCGAGATGGGCGTGACCATGCAGGCCATTGCCGACACGCTGGCGGTGCTGGTGGGCGAAAACTACGTCAACCGCTTCAATTTCCACGACCGCTCCTACGACGTCATTCCGCAGGTGGACGGGGGCAACCGCATGACCCCGGACGACCTCGGCCGCTTTTACGTCAAGACAGGGTCGGGAGCGCTGGCGCTGCTGGCGACGGTGGCGCGCGTGGAAACACGCCCCCAAGCCAACGGCCTGACGCAGTTCGGCCAGATGAATTCGGCCACGTTGGAGATGCTGCCGCGCCCTGGCGTCAGCATGGGCGAGGCCGTGGCGTTCCTGCAATCCCGGTCGTTGCCGTCCGGCACCAGCGTTGACTGGCTGAGCGACAGCCGCCAGTTCGTGCAGGAAGGCAACCGCCTGCTGGTCTCGTTTGCGTTTGCGCTGGTGGTGATTTTTTTGGTGCTGGCGGCGCAGTTCGAAAGCCTGCGTGACCCCCTGGTGATCCTCGTCACGGTGCCGCTGGCGGTGTGCGGCGCGCTGACGCCGCTCTGGCTGGGCTACGCCACGCTGAACATCTACACCCAGATCGGCCTGGTCACGCTAATAGGCCTGATTTCCAAGCACGGCATTCTGATGGTCACGTTCGCCAACCACATCCAGCAGCATGAAGGCCTGAGCCGGATCGAAGCCATCGAAAAGGCGGCTGCCGTTCGCATGCGCCCGGTGCTGATGACCACGGCGGCGATGGTCGCCGGTCTGGTGCCGCTGGTATTTGCCGAAGGCGCGGGCTCCGCCAGCCGCTTTTCGATCGGCATTGTGGTGGTGATGGGCATGCTGGTGGGCACGCTCTTCACGCTGTTCGTCCTGCCCACCATGTACAGCTTTGTCGCTAGGGACCATCGCGCGGCGGTGGAAAACCAGCGTTCACGCGAACTTGCAGCGACGGAGGCGTCCCATGTCGCATGAAGGAATCCGTCGTCCAGTGTGCCGGGCGCTGCCGGGCGCTCTTTTGGCCCTGACCCTTGCCCTTGGAGTTTCCGGCTGCGCCAGTGGACCGGGCTATACGGCCCCGGCCCTGCCTGAAACGGCGGGGGGCCCGTTCGCCAGCCAGCCCCCGCAGGTCGATGCCGGTTCACCGCCGCCTGCGGACTGGTGGAGACTGTATGATGATCCCGCCCTTGACGCGATCGTGCAGGAAGCCTTGTCCGCCAATACCGACCTGCGCGGGGCGATGGCGAACCTGGACCGGGCGCGCGCGATTTATGGAGAGGCGCGTGGGGCCATGCTCCCCTCAACCGCCGTAACCACCGGCGTCACCCGTGGCCGCGACCAGACCTCCTGGGACGGGCAAGGGCAAGCGCCCGTGCAGTGGAATTACACCGGCGGCCTGGACATCTCCTACGAACTTGACCTGTTCGGACGCGTGAGGCGCGAAATGGAGGTGGCAAGCGGTGATGCCGAGGCCACCGCCGCAGCCTACGATGGGGTCAGGGTGGTTGTGGTCGCCGAGACGACGCGCGCCTACGTGGATGCCTGTGCCTATGGCGCGTCCCTTGACGTGGCCCGTTCCTCCGTCGCGTTGGCGCAGCAGGCACTGGATGTCGTCAGCCATCAGGAGCGCGCAGGGGCCGCATCACGCCTTGATGTGGAGCGTTCCGGCTCCCTGCTGGCCCAGGCCAGGGCCAGCGTGCCCCGGCTTCAGGCGCGGCAGGACGCGGCATTGTTTGAACTGGCGGCCCTGATGGGCCGCACGCCCGCGCAAGTTCCAGAGTCCGCGCGTGCCTGCGGCAAAGCGCCGGACATCGCGGATGTCATCCCGGTCGGCGACGGTACCGCCATGTTGCGCCGACGCCCGGACATTCGTCAGGCCGAGCGCCGGTTGTCCGCAGACACCGCGCGTGTCGGGGTGGCGGTGGCCGACCTCTATCCCCGTGTCGTGCTGGGCGCTTCAGCCAGTCTTTTGCGCAATGACTACCTGAGAGGCGACCGTACCGTGTCGTTCTCTTTCGGGCCGCTGATTTCCTGGACGTTCCCGAACATGACCGTGGCACGAAGCCGCGTTGCCCAGGCAAAAGCGCAAGGCGCGGCATCGCTGGCCCGCTTTGATGGCGTCGTGTTGACGGCGCTCAAGGAGTGCGAGCAGTCGCTGGGCGCGTATGAAGGCGTCGTCAAACAGCGCAGCGCCCTGGTTCAGGCGCAAGCGCACGCCGAGAACGCGCTTGGCCTGGCCGAACAGCGGTATCGGGCGGGGGCCGTCAGCTATCTGGACGTGATCGCGGCCCAAGACAGCCTGATCCGGGCGAGGGAGCAGGTTGCGACGGCCGATCAGCAGGTCGGCTCTACTCGGATCGAGGTGTTCAAGGCCTTGGGCGGCGGCTGGAAAGAGCGCCCGGCTGTCGAGTAGCAGGCCGCCTTGGCGGGGAGGCGCAAGGGGCCTGTCAGGCGGAATCGCGGATTCCGCCCGGCAGGCCCTTTCGCTATATGACGAAATCGGGGACGTGACGGTTGGCGTGCCTTCGTGGAAGCCGCACCCTTCAGGCACAGCCCTCTCCCACTTCAGTAAGTTAGCTCCGCACCACCGCGCCGCCCCCTACCTTCTCAAGAACGACGGTAGCGCAAAATACACCCCCGCCACCGCGTCGAACATCCCGCCGGGCAGGAACGTGGCCAGCCGGAACAGCCGGAACTTCAGCGACGACGCGGCATACGGCGCAATGGCCTCCCGCGCGGCAGCGCCTTTCCCCTCGCGCCACAGGGCCACCCCGCGCTGGAACGCGGCGCGGCGGCGCAGCAGCGCCACAAGGTCGGCGTAGTCCCGCTCGTAGTCGCGGTACATGCGGATGTGCTTGGCAAGGATGGCTTCCGTCTCGTCCGCGAACTGGGCGAACTTGCGGAAGGTGGTGCTGCCGCCGTGCACCCGCCAGCGGGCCAGCGGCGCGTCCACGTGGTCCAGCTCCCAGTCCCAGGCGATGCGGTAGAACACGTCCGCCTCTTCGCACACGTTCAGCGCCTCGTCGAACCAGTGCCCGCCCATGCCCGGCGCGTCCAGCGCGCTGCGGCGGATGACGGCGGAGGACATGGAAATCCACTGGGTGGTCATCAACTCGCGGAACACCTTGCCGCGCGCGGGCGGCGCGGCCTGGAACTGGCGGCTCAATTCCTTGTCGCCGCTGAACATCACCGTGTCGCAGCTCACCAGACCCACGGCGGGGTTGGCGCGGAACAGCGCCACCTGCCGGGCCAGCTTTTCCGGGTGCCACAGGTCGTCGCAGTCCAGAAAGGCGATAAACTCGCCGCGCGCCCGGGCAATGGCCAGGTTGCGCGCCGCGCCCAGCGGCACGGTGCGCTCGGCGCGGAAGTAGCGCACCTTGTCGCCGCAGCCCTGGGCAATGTCCGCGCTGCAATCGGAGGAGCCGTTGTCCCAGAACACGATTTCCCAGTCGTCAAAGGTCTGGGCGAACACGCTGTCGATGGCGGCGCGCAGGTGCTCGCCGCAGTTCAGGCAGTTCATGATCACGCTGACTGTGGGTGGGGGGGGTGCGGGGGGGGCGGCGTGGGCGGCGGTGTCGGTCATGGCAGTTTGTTTTTCGGGGAAGGAACCGGGGAGTGGCTCTTATCCGAAGAGTTGTCGGAAGTTGTGTTTGCCAGCCACAAGCAGGCAGACAAGGATGGGGGTGCAGGGAGCGATAGTCCCCTGCCCGCCGGAGGCGTCAAAAAAACGATCAGGGGCTGTTTCTAAATTAGGATTTTCGTTCGTTGGCAAGGAAAACTAGCCTGCCATGAGGGAGTATACTCTTCTCGTATTCGACCGACATGGCAGGCGAAGTTTGACGACGCCAACGGGCGAAAAGACAATTTAGAGACAGCCCCTACGCCAGTGCCTCCAGCAGCGCATCGCACACCAGATCCACGTCGGCGTCGCTCATGCCGGGGTGCAGGGGCAGGGTGGTCAGCTGGCGGCCCAGCATCTCGGTGACGGGCAGGGACTGCGCGCCGCCGCCGAAGTAGGTCAGCAGGTGGTTGGGCTTGTAGTGCATGCCGGTGGGAATGCCCTTGGCCTGCAACGCGTCCACCACGTGGTGCTTTTTGTCGTCCAGGATGCGCACCGGAAAGATGTGCGGCACCACCACGTCGCGGGGGTCCGTGGTCAGCAGGGCCAGATGCGGCGCACCGGCAAGCCGCTGGCGGTAGCGCGCGGTCAGGCGCATCCGCGCCGGGGCGAATTCGCCGGGCAGGCGGGCCAGTTGCACGCGGCCTATGGCGGCCATGATGTTGCTCATGTGGTAGCGCCAGCCCTGCCGGGTAACGTCGAAATCCCAGCTGCGCTGGCCCGAGAAGCGCTTTTCCGTGTCGTTGGCCACGGACAGCAGGCGCGCGTCGCGGCACAGCTGGGCCACGGTCTGGTCGGCGGTGACGATGCACCCGCCCTCGCCGCTGGTGATGTTCTTGATGCCGTCGAAGCTGAAGCAGGCGATGTCGCCGAAGGTGCCGATCATGCGGCCATCGTGCAGGCAGCCGAAGGCGTGGGCCGCGTCCTCGATGACGCGCAGGCCGTGCTTTTGGGCAAAGGCGTACACGGCGTCCAGCCCGGCGGGGTTGCTGGCATAGTGCACCGGCATGATGGCGGCGGTGCGCCCGGTCAGGCGGCGCTCTGCGTCGGCAAGGTCGATGGTGCAGGTTTCCGGCAGGGCCTCGCAGGCCACGGGCACGGCCCCGGCCCCGCTGATGGCCTGGAACGAGGCCACGAAGGTCAGCGACTGCACCAGCACTTCCGCGCCCGGCTGCACGGCGGCCTGCACGGCCAGGTGCAGGGCGGCGGTGCCGGTGTTGGCGGTGACCACGTTCCGCGCGGGCACGCCGAGGTAGGCGGCGATGTCTTCTTCGAAGCGCTTCACTTCGTTGCCCATGCCGAGGTAGCCGTCCTCGAGGATGACGCGGCTGACGGCGTCGGCTTCGGCCTGGCCCACGATGGACCGGGAAAGACGCAAGGCGGGGGTGGTCATGGCGTGTCGCTCTGGTGTTGGCGCGGACGCGGGGGCGCCGCGAGGCAGGTTGTGAACGGGAAATTCGGGTAGGCCCCGTGGTGGCCGTGTGGACCTCCACGGGGCCGGATTGGTACTTGTGCGTGGCCGGTGCGGGGGATGGCCTGCGGTAGCCATCCCCGCTGCCCGCCGACCTACCAGCGGTACGGAATCTCCGGCGTATCCCTGGGGGCGCGTTCGCTTTCCGTGGGGTCGTGCGGGATATCCGCGCAGTTGCAGATCAGCGCCGGGGTATCACCCACCGCCGTGAACCCGTACCACACCAGCGGCGGAATGCGCAGCAGCCGGTAGTCGTCCGGCCTGCCCAGCAGGAATTCTTCCGTCACGCCGAAGGTGGGCGAGCCGGGGCGGCTGTCGTGGATGACCACCTTCATCCGCCCCACGGGCACCGCGAAGTGCTGCGTCTGGCGGGTATGGCGCTTCCACGCCTTCACCGCGCCGGGCTCCACTTCCGAGAAGTACAGTTCGCCGAAACTCGTGAACATGGGCGAATCGGGCCGCAGCATGTGCAGCACCGGGCCGCCTTCCGTGGGAATGACGCGCAGGTCCTGCGTCATCACCCCGTCGATGGTCGTGGCGTTCACGGCAGCATCCTTTGCGCGGCGGGCTAGTTCGCCCAGGCAAGGCCCTTGGCGGCGGCCTTGTCGGAATATTCCGCGATCTGGTTCATGGTGAAGGCGTACATGTCCGGACGCTCCGCACCGGCAGGCGCGTGGAACGCGCGGTACCATTCCGCCGTGAAGCGGATGGTTTCGGCGAAGTTCAGCGTGGCCTGCCAGCCAAGGTACGCCAGCGACTTGTCGCAGCACAGCTTGAGCAGGGTGCATTCCTTCATGCCCGCCTGCCCGGCGCGGTCCATTTCGCTGGCGAATCCGGGCCAGTACGGGGCCAGGGCGTCCACCACCTCGGCCACGTTGTTGTTCACGTCCGCCGCCGGGCCGAAGTTGTAGGCCTCGCCCGAAAGGGGGAAGGGGCCCTGCTCGTTCAGCAGCAGCTTCGCGCCCAGCCACAGGTAGCCGGAAAGGGGTTCCAGCACGTGCTGCCAAGGGCGCGTGGCCCACGGGCTGCGGATCTGCACGGCCTTGCCTGCGGCCCATGCGCGCGCGCAGTCGGGCACGATGCGGTCCGCCGCCCAGTCGCCGCCGCCGATGACGTTGCCCGCGCGGGTGGTGGCGCAGCGCACGCCGTTCTTGAAGAACGAGCGAAAGTACGAGTGCGCGATGATCTCTGCGCAGCCCTTGGACGCGGAGTACGGGTCCTCGCCGCCCAGGTGGTCGGTTTCGCGGTAGCCCCACACCCACTCATCGTTGCGGTAGCACTTGTCCGAGGTGATGCACACCACGGCCTGCACCGAAGGCGCGCAGCGCACCGCCTCCAGGATGTTCAGGGTGCCCATGGCGTTGGCTTCTATGGTGGCCGCCGGGTCGTCGTACGACTTGCGCACCAGGGCCTGCGCCGCCAGGTGAAAGACCACCTCGGGCGCGAAGTCGGCCACGGCCTTGCACACCGCCGCGCGGTCGCGGATGTCGGCGCGGATGTCCGTGATGCGGGCGCCCAGGCCCAACTCGTCGAAATTTGCGGGGCTGGTGGGCACGTCCACCGACAGCCCGGCCACTTCCGCGCCAAGCTGCAACAACCACGCGGTCAGCCACGACCCCTTGAATCCGGTATGGCCGGTGACCAGCACCTTGCGGCCGCGATAGGCATCTGCAAACATTGTATGTCTCCGTATTCTCGACGGGGAGGGCGGTGAGAGGCTTTTTATGCGCCTCCGGCGGGCTGGGGGCATAGCCCCCAGCACCCCCGCAATGAAAAATTTAGGGGGGAGCCTCAGCCGTTATGCGAGTCTTCGAGCATTACGGATGAGGACAGCAGCGCGGGGTACGGGGAGGGAGCCCCTTTTTAAAGGGTCCCCTCCCCGGTTCGCTTTTTCAGCGGAGTCTAAATCTTAAATCCCTTGGCCCAGGGCGCACTGCCCTTGTCCCACATGGCGTTCAGCTTCTGCCAGTCGCGCAGGGTGTCCATGCATTCCCAGAAGCCTTCGTGGGGGTACATGGACAGCTGGCCGTCGGCGGCCAGGCGTTCCAGCGGCTGCTTTTCCAGGTCGCACGATTCGTCCTCGTCCAGGTAGTCGAGGAATTCGCGCTTGAACACGAAAAAGCCGCAGTTGATGTATTCGTTCAGCACCGGCTTTTCCTGCCAGGACAGGATGTTACCGTCCGCGTCGGTCTGCACCGCGCCAAAGCGCGAGGGCATGCGCACGCCGGTGAAGGTGCCGATCTTGCCCGACTTCTTGTGGAACTCCACCAGCTTGTCGATGTCGATGTCCGACACGCCGTCACCGTAGGTGACCATGAAGCGGTCGGTGTCGATGTGCTGGGCCACCCGCTTGATGCGCGCGCCCTTCAGGGTTTCCTGCCCGGTATCGCACAGGGTCACCTTCCAGTCGGTGCAGCTGTTGCACTCGTGGGTGGTCATGGCGCCGGTGGCGAGGTCCACGGTGAAGTCGGTGTTGCGGATACGGTAATCGTGGAAATACTGCTTGATCACCTCGCCCTTGTAGCCCAGCGGCAGGATGAAATCCTTGTGGCCGTGGCGGGCGTAGATGCTCATGATGTGCCACAGCACCGGGCGGCCGCCGATCTCGACCATGGGCTTCGGCTTGAATTCGGTTTCTTCGCGCAGGCGGGTGCCCTTGCCCCCGCACATGATGATGACCTTCATGCGATACCTCGTGATGGGGTAATGTGCTGTCGTCGTCCGGATGAGTATAGCAGAACGCGCGGCGTTGCGGAACGGCCTGCCCCCCTGCGCGCCCGGACGGATGTGGGTGATGTCGCCGGGGCCGGGGTGCGCCGGGTCGCGTGGTGCATGCGGCATGCGCGGCCCACGCGGTGCGGACAGGAAAAACCGTGGAATGCGGCTGCGTTGCCGTTCGGATGTACGGGATGGGATGGGTGCGGTGGCGTCATGATGACGTGCGGAACCTCCGTTCCGCGCGCTGGTGGCTGGCCGATATTCCGGGGGCGGCACGGCGCACTGGCGCGCCGCGTTTCCGCCGGAATTTCCGGCCCTTCTACGTGGCGTGCTAGATACGCTTGCGCGTGACGCTTGTCCATAGGTGCGGCACGTGATTTTCGCGGGGGGCGGGGAATTGCGGAGGGGTGCGCGGTGTTCGCCCGGGGGTGTTCCGCGCCCGTGTCGATGAGCCTATGCCTGTTTGGCCACCTGAGCGAAAAACTCCAGCAGCGGGCCTTCCGCGCCCTGCTCCACCACGCACGGCCAGTTCAGCACCTGCGTGCCCACCTTTTCCGACACCGGGCAGGCCCCGGCGGCATAGCCCAGCGAGGCCAGCCCCGCCCGCGCGCCCACGATGGGGTCCATGAACCACGTCCATGCGGTGTGCACCCGCGCATCCATCAGCGCCTTCAACTGGTCCGCCCTGGGATGGGTGAAGGCCAGCCGGTGCGCCACGATGCGTAGCGCCGGGTCGGCATAGGCGGCGGGCAGGTGCGCGGCCAGCGGCGTACCATAGGCGGCGGTGAGGTAGCGTTGCAGCAGCGCCTCGCGTCGGGTGGCCTCGGCGGGCCAGCGGTCCAGTTCGAACAGCCCGATGCGCGCCAGCACGGCGGGCAGGCGCGCCGGGTAGGCGTACGCGCCCGTGCGCTCCACCACGTAGTCGTCGTCCAGAAAGGTCATGCCGGGGTCGGACAGCCGCCGCAGCACCGACTTGCCCAGCATGGCCAGCTGATACAGGCCGTAGCTGGCGGGCCGGGCCAGCCGCCGCTCCAGCAGGAACTGGCCGAACAGCCGCCGCTGCTGGGCTTCCGGCAGGGTTGGCGCATTGTTCAACTGGGCCGCCACCGCGTCGTACAGCCCCGCGTCGCGGGTGTAGAAGAATCCGCCCACCACCGTGTTCATGGGCTTGGAATGGTCCGTGGAAAAGAACGCCGCGTCCCCGGTGTTGCCCACGGTCGCGCCGTCGCGCGTGGAACCCACGGTCAGCGCGCAGTCCTCGATCAGCGCCGCGCCGCAGCCGTCGGCCAGCGCGCGCAGTTCACCCACCCGGCAGGGAATGCCGAAGCTGTGTTGCGCGATGATGGCCCGCGTCTTCGGGGTGATGGCTTTCGCCGCCGCGTCCGGGTCCGTGCCGAAGGTGGCCGGGTCCACGTTGGTGAACACCGGGGTCGCGCCCGTGCGCAGCACCGCGCTGGCCACCACGGAGCAGGTGAACGCGGGCAGGATCACCTCGTGTCCGGCACCCACGCCCAGCGCTCGCAACGTGGCGAACAGGGCCATGCGACCGCCCGCCGTGGCCAGTCCGCGCCCGTCGCCCACCACCGCCGCGAAGCGCCGTTCGTACTCCGCCACCGTGCCCGCCGCCTGCGTGGGGGATTCCAGCACGCGCCGCACCTCGGCCACCTGCGCCTCCGTCAGATAGCCGTGCCCGGTCACGAACCCGTAGTAGGGCCGCGTGCCCAGCATGCGGGTCAGTTCCTTCAGCTTGCGGGTGATGGCTGCGAGCATATGCAGGCTCCTTGGGAGGGGGAGATGAGAGGTAACCGGGGAAGGGGAAAGGGACCTTTTGGAAAAGGTCCCTTTCCCCTTCCCCGGACCCCATCCCCTATCCTCCAAAACTTTTCAATTGGGTTTTGGTGCCGGTAATGGCGGGGAAGACGCGCGAAACACGGCATCGGCCCCGTACCCATGTAAAAAGTTTGGGAGGATGGGGGTACGGGGGAAGGAGACCCTTTTCAAAGGGTCCCTTCCCCCGTTGTTCTTACTGTTCAGGTATCCCCAGCAACCGCCGCCAGCGGGGCAACCCGCGATCCAGGGCCAGGAAGCCGGGGGGCAGGTCGGGCGGTGCGGGGTGGGCCAGGGCGGCGGCGAGGTCGCTGGCGGTGGCCACGAAGGCAGTGCCGGGCACGCCCAGCAGCGGACACATGTTGAAGTCGTTGGCGGCGGTCTGCACGATGAGCGGCAGCCGCTGGTAGGCGGCTTCCAGCGCCACGGTGGTGGAGTTGGCGGCCCAGACCACCAGTCCATGGGGGCCGGGAACAAGCAGCTGGGCCACGGGGGTGTTCACCACGCGGGGCGCGCCGCCGGAGGGAAAGCGCGCGGCAAGGCGGCCCTCCACGGGCAGGTTGGGGTGCGGCTTGACCACCACGTCGTACCTGTCCAGCGTGCCAGCCCGCGCGGCCTCGGCCAGCACGTCGAGTTGGTTGTCCGTTTCATCGATGAAAAAGCTGGTGACCACGAGCAGGGTGGGCTTGCCGGGGGCGGGGGAAGACGCGGAGGCGGTTGTTGCTGGCGTTGCGGGCGCAGCGTCCGCACCTGTGTCCGGCACCGCCCCCTGCTCTGCATCGGCAAGGTACAGGTAGCGCAGCGCCTCGATTTCGCCCAGCCGTTCGTCGGGCATGCCCGCGTCGCGCATGTGGCCCAGCGCGCCCTGGCCGTTGCAGCACAGCAGGTCGGGCAGGGTGGCGGCGGCGTCCGGCTCGGCAAAGGCGCGGGCGTCCTCGTAGTAACGCAGGTCGGTGGGCCGCACCGTGGAATGCTGGGTGCCGTACACCGGGCCGCGCCGCGCCTCGTGCATGGCGTGGGCAAGGGACTTTTCCCAGGGGTGGTTTTCCATGGGAAAGATGGTCCATTCCTGCGGCGCGCAGACTGCCGCGTAGCGGCGGAAGGCGGCGCGCATCAGGCGGCGTTGCAGGCCCAGCCAGCCGCGCGTGGATTCCGCCCAGTTGCGCTCCATGTACGGCCAGAAATCCATGCGCGAACCGGGCAGGCGGCACTGCCCGGCCACATGGCGGGTCAGGCGTGCGGCGCGGAAGGCCATGCGGCAGTAGTGCAGCACTTCGCGGGCGATGGTGGCCGGGGTCAGGAATTCCTCGATGAAATGAAAGGCGACGCCGTCCTGCTTGCGGGCGCGGAATGCGTCGCGCAGGCGGATGGCGTCGGCCAGCGAATAGTGCGGCGTGGGCTCGAAGATGAACAGCCAGGTCACCCCGTGCACGCCGCCCTGTTGCGGGTCCAGCGCGTCGTGCAGGCTTTCCCAGTAGCGCGAGCGCAGGCGGCCCTGCTTGGCGACCTGCACGTCGATGTTGGGGAAGTAAGTGGCCACGGTGCCGGGGCGCGGGTGCGCGGGCAGACTGGCCTTGCCCGTGGCCTCCGGCGCGGCGGGCAGCAGGCGCTTTTCGCGCAGCAGCCACGCGCCAAGACGCGCCACGGCCTGCACCGGGGCGGGCAGGCGATGGTACAGGGCGGCCAGGCGTTGCCTGGCCGAGCAGGGGGCGGCGGCGTGCGCGTTTGCTTCGCTGCCGGTTTCCGCCTTGGCCGGATGCAGCTCGAACCGGCGGCCCGTGGCCGCGCAGAAGCGCAACAGGATGCCCGCCAGCACCGTGTCGTCGGTGACCACGCAGACATGGCTGGCGCGAGTGTCCTCGATGGCCAGTTCCAGCGCCCGCAGCTTGGTCACTTCGTACAGATTGCGACAGATTTTCGGATGCTTTTCGGCCAGCGTGGTGAACCACCAGTGCGAGAAGGTGTCGCCCACGGCCAGCAGTTCCCGCAGGTTGCGGGTGGAGCGCGCCGGTCGGGTCAGCCCGGCCTCGTGCGCCCAGGTGATGTACTCGCGCCGGATGTCCGTGAAGTGCGCCTCCACCAGCGCGGGCACCGAAAGGTGACCGTACGGCACGTTGCGCCGGGCCCAGTGGGCCACCACCGGGGGCAGGCCGTCGGATGCCGGTTGCGGGCGGGGCGGGGCGTCTGGTCCATCCAGCAGGATGAAGGTGGTCACGAAGGCTCCTTTGCGGGTGGTGCGAAAGGCGCGGGGAGCCGCGCCGGTGTGGCGTCCGGCTTTGCGGTATGCCCGAACTCCAACGCTTTCCCCAAATCAGGATTTTTGTTCGCTGCCAAGGAAGGACGGCTTTTTGTGGAGGGAGTGCGGCAGCCGTTATGCGAGTCTTCGAGCATTACGGATGGCGACCGCAACGCGTCCATGCGGTATTCGACCGGAACAAAAAGCTGTCCTGACGCAGGCAGCGGGCAAAAGGACGATTTGGGCTAAGGCTTGGCGATACCTTCCAGCCACACATTCAGCCCCGTCAGGTCATGCCCCCACGGGTGCGGGGTGGCGGCGAAGGATTCGCCCCGGCCATAGAACAGGGTGCCCACGGTCTCGGCGGCGGTCATGTCGGTCTTGGCGTCGCCGATCATCACCACTTCCGCCGGGGGGACGGCGGCCTTTTCCACGGCGCGGCGCAGCACGTCGGTCTTGCCGGGCGGCGAACCGTAGATGGCCTCGAAGTACTTCGCCAGCCCGCGCTCGGTCAGGATGTGCACCAGTTCCTCGTGCGGGGCGCCGGAGCACACGTACATGGGCACGCGGCCATGCCATGCGGTGATCACGTCGTGCGCGCCGGGCACCATGGGGGCGTTCAGCACGCCTTCGAAGGCGTAGTCCGCGTACTTGCGGCCCAGGTCGTCCATTTCGTCGGAGGTGATTTCGCGGCCCAGCACTTCGCGGTACAGCCACTCGAACTTCTTGTAACGGCTCACGCCGCCGTGTTCCATGTGGTAGGCCACCAGGCGGTCGCGTGCGTCCGCGCCGAAGGGTTCGGCCACGCGGGCGAAGGCTTCGGTCTTCACGTTCACGCTTTCCAGGATGACGCCGTCGCAGTCGAAGACGATGCAGGAAAGGGGCATGGTACTCCTTGGGGATGGTCGCCCCGTCCGCACAGTAGGGGACGGGGCGGGCCACCGAAACGGGATGTGGTCGCGCGGCAGGCTGCCGGGGTGAGCGCCGTTCCCCCGCGCTCTCCGCCAATGGCTTTCGCCGATGCTTCCTGCCGATGCTTTTTGCCTATTTGGGCAGCGCGTCCAGCAGGTTGCGGATGGTGTCGGTTTCCATCTTCACGCGGGCTTCCACGGCGTACGAACCCACGTGCGGGGTCAGGATGACGTTGGGCAGCTCGCGCAGGGGGCCTTCGTAGGGTTCCTTGACGAACACGTCCAGCGCGGCCCCGGCCAGATGGCCGGAAGCCAGCAGCGCGTGCAGGGCGGCCTCGTCGATGAGTCCGCCGCGCGCGGCGTTGATCACCCACGTGCCGGGGCGCATCAGGCCAAGGCGGCGTTCGTCCAGGATGTACCCGCCGCCTTCCGGCTTCGAGCAGTGCAACGAGATAATGTCCGCCCAGGCCAGCAGGGCGTCCATTTCCATCTTGGTGTTGGTGTCGCTTTCGGCGAACGGGTCGGCAAAGGCCACCTCGCAGCCGAAGGCCTCGAACAGCTTGCCCGTGGCCCGGCCAATGCGGCCAAAGCCGATCAGGCCCACCTTCTTGCCCGCCAGCAGGTTGCCCATGCGCTTCTTCCACGTGCCCGCGCGCAGTTCGCGGTCCATGCGGCTGACAAGGCGCATCAGGTCCAGGGCGTAGCCCAGGGTCAGTTCGGCCACGGCCTGGGTGGGCGCGTCGGGCGTGTTGCGCACGGCAATACCCAGTTCGGCGGCGGCGGCGCGGTCCACGCTGTCCATGCCGGTGCCGCAGCGCGAGATGACCTTCAGCTCCGGCAGGGCCTGCATCACCCGGCGGGTCAGCGGCTCGGTGCCCGCGGCCACGCCGATGCAGCCCTGCAACAGTTCGATGGCCTCGTCTTCGGTGATGGCGCGGCCCGTGGGGTTGAGCACGTACTCCAGGCCCGCTTCGCGCAGCAGGCGCAGCGGTTCGTCGCTGAACTTGGCGAACGACGAGGTGGTGATGGCTACCTTCATGATGCGTTATCCTTTGCCGGGGGCTTGGCCCCTCGGCATGTGGCGCGGTATGCCGCGCGTGTCGTTGTCTACTGGCCTGATATGGAGGGCTGGCTAGGCGTCCGGGGGAGTGCTGGCCCGCTCGTGCACGCCGCGCTTGCGCAGCGGCTTGGCGGGCACGCCGCCCACCACGGTGTACGGCTCCACGTCCCTGGTCACCACGGCCCCGGCCCCCACCACGGCCCCGCGCCCGATGTGCACGCCGGGGGTGATGGTGCAGTTGGCCGCGATCCACACGTCGTCCTCTATGGTCACCTCGCCGTACTCGTGCCCCTGGAACATGATGGGCACGTCGGTGCGGTCGAAGTTGTGGTTGGCCGCGCGGATGACCGTGCCGGGACCCACGGTGACGTGGGCGCCCATGCGGATGTGCCCGCCGTCGGCGTCCACCACCACGTTGACGTTGAGGGCCGCGTTTTCTCCCATCTCCAGCGCGCCGGTGCGGGCGTACAGGTGGCAGCCCTTGCCGATGCGCACGCCATCGGCAAGCGCGATGTTGCGGCAGCCCTGCACCGTCACCGACTGGCCGAAGCGTACCCGGCCGCAGTGGCAGAACAGCGGTTGCCACGCCACAAGGCGCGCGCCCACGCCGATGACGGTGGGAATCCACGCGAACAGCGAAAGCCAGAGTTCCTCGGCGATGGCGGCAAGGCGCGACATGTCTGGCATGCGCGGCATGTGCGGCGTGGGCATGGCGGCTCCGTTACTTCGTGTAGACGAGGCGCAGGGTGTCCTCGGCCATCATGTCCACCACGCGGGCGAGGTCTTCGGGGGTGTCCACGCTGAGGGTGCGCTTGTCGGTGGGCACCATGCGGACCTTTTCGCCGTGTTCGAGGATGCGCATCATGTCCACCGACTCGATGATTTCCAGCGGGGTTTCCTGCATGTCGTTGAATTTCAGCAGGTAGTCGCGGCGGAAGGGGATGATGCACACCTGCTTCTGCATGGGCACGTCGGTGACGCCCTTCTTGCGCGAGGGTACCGCCTCGCGCGAGAAGTACAGCGCGTCGGAGTTCAGGTCCACAACCACCTTGACTTCGTTGGGGTCTTCGAATTCCTCCACGGTTTCCATGCGGGCCATCAGGTTGGTGACGTTGATGGCGGGGTCGGCCAGCATGGGGGCGATGGCGGCGTCGATCATGTCGGGGGTGACCATGGGTTCGTCGCCCTGGACCATGACGACGATGTCCACGCGCTGGCCGGTGGCGGCTTCGATCTTCAGCAGGGCTTCGGCGGTTCGGGTGGTGCAGCGCACGTGGTGGTCGCCGGTCATGACGGCCTTCAGGCCCGCGCTTTCGGCGTAGTCTTGGATTTCCTGGTCGCAGGTGGCCACGTAGGTGGCGGTCAGGGTGGGGCTCATGGCCGTGCGGAAGGTGACGTGGCCCACCATGGGCACGCCGTGGATGTCGGCCATGGGCTTGCCCGGAAAGCGGCTGGAGCCCATGCGGGCGGGGATGATGGCGACGATGTTCATGGCTGCTCCTTTGGCGGCGCGGTGCGCCGGGAAATGTCTGGTTGGGGGCGGTGCTGGCGCTCAGGTCAGCGCGGGTATGCTGCGGGCGGAATCCGTCTTTCGCCGCCGGGCGGCGTTGGCTTGGCATTTTTGATGCTCACATACAGGAGTATGCTCCGCTCAAAAATGCCAATCCGCCTTGCCCGGCGACGAAACTCGTAATTCCTTGCATCATCCCCGCACCAGCCTCCCGCAGCGGAAGACCGCTGCGGGGTATAAGGAAGAAAGGCATTGTCCGATTAATGAGCAGAAATTCTAGCGAGTTGGAAGCGCGTGGGGTTTAGTGTCCCCCCCCGATTAAAAAGTTTGGGGGGGTCGGGGAGGGAGACCTTTTTACGCGTTGCGGTCGCCATCCGTAAGGTTCGCGCTTCGCGCTTACCTAACGGCTGCCGCAAAAGGTCCCCTCCCCGATAACTCTTCCTCTCCAAAATCTATGGATGCCCTGCGGCCTGCGTCCTACTCCTCGCGGGGCAGCAGGTAGCCGCCCACGTCGTGCATGTCGGGGTGCAGTTCGCGGTGCACTTCTTCCATCACGCGCAGCACGCCCTGGCCGAGGTCGGTGGTCAGGTTGGGCACCAGTTTCTTGCCCACCTTGGGCATGAAGGCATAGGGCGTGACCTGGTAGTGGCCGCTGTTGGGGTCGTGCTGGTAGACCACGTTCAGGTCCTTGCCCAGCATTTCGCCGATCATCTTGAACAGGTCACCCACCCGCATGGGCTGGTTGCCGGTAAGCACGATGTTCTCGTTGGCGTATTCGGGTTGCAGCACTTCCACGGTGCACAGGGCGGCGTCTTCCACGTGGATGTATTCGCGCAGGGCGGTGGCGCTGCCGTAGTAGGTGATGGCCCCGGTTTCCAGCGCCTCTGCCACGAAGCGGTTGATGGCGTTGCGGCGGTCGGCGCGGGGGCCGTACAGCGAGCCGTAGCGCAGGATGGTGTAGTCCAGCCCGTGCATGGCCTGGTAGTTTTCGATGTATAGTTCGCAGGCCTGCTTGCTGCACCGGTAGAACCCGCCGGACTTGCCGTACACGTACAGCGAACTGGCGAACACGTAGCGCGAAACACCGGCCTTGCGGCAGGCTTCCAGCAGGATGACGTTGCCCAGCACGTTGATGCGGGCGGTGTCCACGGGCTTGCGGTTGGCTTCGCCGATGTCGGCGATGCCCGCGAAGTTGAACACGGCGTCGGCCCCGGCGATGGCGGCATCCACGGCGGCCTCGTCAAGGACGTTGCCGACCACCATGCGCTGGTCGCCGCGCAGGTAGGGCGAGGGGCGCAGGTCCACGATGGTGACTTCGTGCCCGGCGTCGGAAAGCTTGTCGCAGACGTGGGAGCCGAGGAACCCGGCCCCGCCGAAAAAGGTGATCTTCATTGTGCTGCATCCCTTCGGGGCTGTGCCCCATGCCGCCCGTGGGCGGGGTGGTCCGCTGCGCATCGGGGGCGCGGTGCGGGCCGTATGGATTCGGTTGCTGGTGCGATGCGTCGGGCCGTGGCCCGGGGGTGTCCTGCCCTTCTGTCAGCGAGAGTTCCTAACGCAGGGTTTTCGCCCGTTGGCAAGGAAAACGAGGTCGCCATGAGGGAGTATGCTCTTGTTGTATTCGACCGATATGGCGGCGAAGTTTGACCTCGTTGCGCACGATGTCCGTAGGGCTCGCAAGCTCGCCCAACGGCCACGCTTCGCGCCCTTCGGGTCGGAAGTCAACGGGCGAAAGGACAAGTCAGGAGCCGGACTACGCGGCACCGCCAGCAGGCGGACAAGTACAATTGCGGTACAGGAACACCGCATCAATGCACCACGCGATGAACCGGTAGCCTTCGCCGATGCGGCGCGCAAGGTCCGCCGTGTCGGGCTGCACGATGTGCAGGCCCATGGGCACGTCGTGAGCCCGCGCGGCGGCGGCGATGCGGTCCAGCGCGGCGAGAAAGTCCGGATGGTCGAACTGCGCGGTAAGCCCCATGGAGCCGGAAAGGTCGTACGGCCCCACCATGATGGCGTCCAGGCGCGGGTGGGACAGGATGGCGTCCAGGTTGTCCACCGCGCGGATGTGCTCGATCTGCGCCACGAACAGGGTGTCGCGGGCGGTTTCGTTCATGTAGGGCGCGAACTCGCGGCCGAACAGGTTGGCCCGGCAGTAGCCCACGCCGCGTATGCCGGAAGGGCCGTCGGTGCGGGGGTACAGCGCCCAGCCGATGGCGGCGTCCAGCTGTTCGCGGGTTTCGATCATGGGAAAGATAAGGCCCCGAGCGCCGGAATCCAGCGATGCCTTGATCTCGGTCAGGGTGGCTTCTGCCACGCGGGCAAAGGGCGCGGCCCCGCCAAGCTCGATGGCGCGGAAGGCGTCCGGCAGCTGGCTGCGGGTGAAGGCGGCGTGCTCCAGGTCCACGGCCACCCAGTCGTAGCCGGACCGGCCAAGGATTTCGGCCACGTCGGTGGAAGGAATTTGCATCCAGGTGCCGATGGTGGCTTCGCCCCGGCGCATCTTTTCCCGAATGTCGCGTGCGGTGATCATGGTGGTTGCGTTCGCGTGCGGTGCGGCGGCAATGCCGCCGGATGGTGTGGGGCGGGCGCGGTGGCGTCCGTCGATGATGTGGAAACCGCGCGGGCCGGGCTGCGCAAGGTTGCGCCCGGTTGCGTAGGTCGCGTCCAGTTGCGCCCGGTGCGTAAGGCCGCGCCCCGGTCATGCCGTGCAGCCGGTGGCGCGCCCCGTGGCCCGTTGTCCCGTGCCCCCCGTGCGGACCGCACCGCGCGGCCTGGCAGGGGGGCTTTTCAGGCCGTGGCAGTATAGCCGCGCACGATGCGGGGTGCAATATGTCGGTAGTGGGTGAGAATGCTGTGCCGGTACTGCGTGAATGCGGCGCTACGTCCCGGACTTGCGGAACCGCCCCAGCGCCCGCGTGGCCAGCCCGCGCAGGTCCTGCCGGGTAAGGCCCACCAGTTGCGGCACGGCCAGCACCGCCCCGCCCACCAGCGCGGAATAGATCACGCCGGAAACGAAGAAGCGCACGATGTCCTGCGCATCCCCCAGCCCCGTGGCAATGGTCAGGCTGCGGCAGGCCCACGCCGCGCCAGCCAGAAAGGCCAGGCACAGCGCCTGATGCGCCACGTTGCGCAGGTAGTTCAGCGGGATGATGCGCGAACTCATCCACAGCATGAAATTGACCGACAGGAACTGGACCAGCACCGTCTTTACCGCAAGGCCCATGGCCCCTAGGCCGAAGCCGAACTTGTCCGCCGGGGCCAGCAGCAGCCACGACAGGCCGAAGCCCAGGATGTATTCCGTCACCGCCATGTTGCGCATGGTGCGGGTGCGGCCCGTGGCGTAGAACACCGACCCGGCAAGCTGACCGTAAGCCTGGTGCACCGGGTACAGGGCCATGATCTGTACCGGCAGGATGGCCGCCGCGTAGTCCGCCCCGCCGAAGATGCGCACCACCGCCGGGGCCTCCATGGCCGTGAAGCACGAAAAATAGCCCGCCACCGTGAACAGCAGCGGCGCAAAGCGGTCCATCAGCCTGCCCATTTCCGTCCGGTCGCCCTTGCCCCAGGCAATGGACAACTCGCGCATGACCAGCGGCGTCATGGCTGATACGAACAGGAAGCAGGCCATGCCCACCTTTTGCGACAGGGCAAAGAACCCCTGCTGCGCGCTGCCGTTGAAGGTTTGCAGCAGCCAGCGCTCCGCCACCAGAAAGACGGTGGACGCCAGCGCCTGCACGAACAGCGGCGTGCTGTAGTCCGCGAATTCACGCGTGTAGGCCCGCCGGGTTTCCCGGTCCATGCGAAAGCTCACCGTGGGCCAGCCCCCGCGCAGCACCATGGCGTACCCCACCGCCAGCGCGATCAGCGTCGCGTACTGGTGCGCGAACAGGGTGCCCATGTTCAGCCAGCCCAGCAGGAACAGCGCCAGCAGCGCCCCCACGCTGGCCAGGTTCAGCACCGTGCGCGAAATCTCGCTGGATACCGTCACCCCCAAAGCGTCGTTCATGGAGCGCAGCACCCGCCCCCACCACGACAGAAACGCCCACAGGGCCGCCAGCGGCACGATCCACGCGGGCACGTCCGGCAGCAGCCATTGCCCCAGCCCCGGCACGTACGCCGACAGCGAGAACAGCATGGTGATGGCCAGCACCAGTGCCGCCACCCGCACGTAGAACGACACCAGCCCGAATTCCTGCTGCCGCCGCGACAACGCGTTGTAGAAGCAGGTGGAGGTGCCCATGTCCAGGAACCCCGCGAACTGCTGGAACATGTTCGTGGCAAAGCTGTAGTTGCCGTACCCCGTGGGGCCCAGGGCGCGCGGCAGCACCGCCTCCATGGTCAGGTACACCGGGATGGACGCCACGTTCGCCAGCAGCTTGAACGCGTATCGCTTGGCAAGGGTTTGTTGGGTCATGAATGTCCTGCGGAGAAGGGGAGGAACCGGGGGAAGGGACCCTTTAAAAAGGGTCTCCTTCCCCCGGACCCCCATCCCCCCAAACTTTTTTCTAGGGGCTGTGATCAGGGGCGAAAATGAAAAGCTACGGCAACTGCCGCACCACGCGGGCGGGCGTGCCTGCCACGAGGGTGGCGGGGGGCACGTCGCGGGTGACCACGCTGCCCGCGGCCACGATGGCCCCGTCGCCGATGGTCACGCCCTTGAGCACGATGCAGCGCATGCCTAGCCAGACGTCGGCACCGATGGTCACGTCGCGGTCGCGCTCGCAGGCCGGGGTGGTCAGGCGCGTTTCCGGCGGCCACGGCGCGTGGAAGTCGGAATCGGTGATCACGCAGTTGGGGCCGATCATGGTCCCCTTGCCGATGCGGATGGTGCGCGAGCGGGCGGTGATGGCCGTGCCGTTCATGGTCACGCCGTCGCCGATCAGGATGGCGGCGCTGCCCGCAAAGGTGCGCAGCCGGGTGGGCGCGTGGATGGTGGCGGATGTGCACCGCCGCGACGAGGAAATGATGCCCACCCCGCGCCCCAGTTCGATGCGGCTGCCCGGCCAGCGCTGCAGGATGATGGCGCCGCAGCACTCGCACCCGCCGCCCAGCCGCACGCCGAACAGCGCGGCCTTCAGCCGCATGCGCACCGTGCCCCACAGGCAGGATGCGTTGCGATGCACGGCCATGCAGCCGTAGGACACGATGTCGCGCGGGGTCAGCCCCTCCTCGCGAATCTTGCGTAGCGCCTTGGTGATGAATCCGCCCATGTCCCCGATCCTTCTGCGGATATCCGCGTTGGATTTCCATCCCCACAATTAAAAAGTTTGGGAGGATGGGGGTCTGGGGGAAGGAACCTTTTGCGGCAGCCGTTATGTGAGCGCGTAGCGCGAACATTACGGATGGCGACCGCAGAGCGT
>JAITSV010000004.1 GCA_031287575.1 Desulfovibrio sp. | reverse complement strand
TACTTCACTTCGACGACGGAAACCTTGCCGGATTCAGCGTGCAGCACGTGCACGGCGCAGCCCAGTCACGGGTCGAAGGCGCGGATTACCCGCGCCACGTTCACCGGGTTGCTGATGTCCGGCACGGGGGTGCCGACCAGCGCGCGTTCCACCGGGCCAAGCTGGCCGCTGTCGTCGCGCGGGTTGCAGTTCCAGAGCGTGGCGGACACGATCTGGTAGTTGTCGATCTTCTGGTCCTTGATGTTGACGTAGTGGACCAGGGAACCGCGCGGCGCTTCGGTGAAGCCCACGCCCTCGGAGCTGGCGGGAATTTCGGCGGCGGCGAAGGTTTCTTCACCGGCCTTCACTTCCTTCAGCCAGCGCTCGATGGCGGAGAGCATGTAGTACGCTTCCTCGGCGCGGGCCACGTGGCGGCCCATGACCGAGAAGGCGGCGTCGTCGCCAAGGTCGCGGAAGCGCTTGGCGTTCAGCTTGAACAGGTCCTTCAGCAGCTTCTGGCCCACGGGCGACAGCTCGGGGTTGGTGATCCACATGCGGGCCACCGGGCCGGACTCGACGGCCTTGCCGTTGTAGCGGGGCGCCTTGACGAAGCTGTACGCGCCAGCCTTGTGGGGCGCGGGCACCGTCTTGCCTTCCGAGAAGTGCAGGCCGGTGGTGGCGTCGTCGAACCAGGAGTACTTGACGTATTCCTTGATCAGCTTGGGATCGAAGGGCTGGTCCTTGCCGTCGATGTACACGCCGCGCTTCAGGTGCAGCTCGGTCATGGCATCGTTGAGCGGGAAGGCGCCGAACGAGATGCAGTTCTTGTAGCCCTGGCCGAACTTGAACAGGTCCTTGTAGGCCGCGCCCACGGTGTAGGCCACGGGCACGTACTTCTTTTCGACGAATTCGCGCACCTTCTTGAAGCGGGCCGCGTATTCGACAAGGGCTTCCTTGGTGGGGATTTCGGTGGTGCCACCCACGACCTGGCCCTGCACGTGGGGCATGCGCCCGCCGAACATGGCGACCATTTCGTGGCAGATGCGGCGCACTTCCAGCGCTTCCAGGTACTGGTCCACCGCGGCGGCGTTGATGTCCTTGGGCAGGCGCAGGTCGGGCTTGGCGAAGCGCGGCACGAAGGGCGCGCTGTCCGGCCCCTGCACGAAGTCCAGGGCGGCCAGGTGGTAGAAGT
The DNA here is from genome assembly GCA_031287575.1 of Desulfovibrio sp. Classification (GTDB taxonomy): domain Bacteria; phylum Desulfobacterota; class Desulfovibrionia; order Desulfovibrionales; family Desulfovibrionaceae; genus Cupidesulfovibrio. The sequence continues at coordinate 30,789 of JAITSV010000004.1, read as the reverse complement.
GCAGGATGTGCGACTGCAGGTAGTTGGCGCCGAAGGTCAGGTTGCGGGTAAGGCGGCCGTTGGTGGGCACCTTGACCTTGAAGGCGTTGTCCAGCGCCATGCACGAGGCGGTGGAGTGCGCCGTGGGGCACACGCCGCAGATGCGCTGCACGATCTGCGAGGCGTCGCGCGGGTCGCGCCCGCGCAGGATGGTTTCGAAGCCGCGGTACATGCCGCCGGACAGGCGGGCGTCGACCACCACGCCGTTTTCAACGACGACTTCGGCTTTCAGGTGGCCTTCGATTCTGCTTACCGGGTCGATGGCGATGGTCGCCTTGCCGGTGGCCCCGGCAGGAGCGGCCTTGGGTGTACAGCCGGACATGGTTTCCTCCTTGATGTATGGCGCCGGGGCTAGGCCGAGTAGAAGGGAGACTTGCCGTCAGGGAAGTCGGGTTCGACGCAGCCGATGCACACCGCGTTGGAGACGCACCAGTTCACGCCGCCGTTCCACTTGCGCTCGAAGCTGTCGCACATGGACATGGGGCCCTTGCAGCCGAGGTCGTAGCGGCAGCCGTCCTTCTTGGTGAAGGTTTCGCACATCTTCCCGGCGTCGTACGATTCAAGGTAGGGACAGTTTTCATGCACGTTGCGGCCATAGAAGGGGGTGGGGCGGCCGTCGGCGTCAAGCAGCTTGACCACGTCGCCAAGGCCGGCGGCAAGGCCCTTGGCCTTGATGGCGTTCAGCGCCACCACGACGGTTCCCACGATCCAGTCGGGGTGGGGCGGGCAGCCGGGAATGTTCACCACCGGGGTGGCGATGCCGTTTTCCTTGAAGAACGCGGACACCGACTTGGCGCCGGTTTCGCTGCCCTGCGCGGCGGGAATGCCGCCGTAGGCCGCGCAGGTGCCCACGGCCAGCACGGCGGCGGCGTTGGCGGCCACGCTCTTCATGGCGTCAACCATGGAGATTTCCTTGTGGTGCGCTTCGCCGATGATGCAGTACTTGCCGTCGGCCTCGGTGGGCACCGCCCCTTCGACCACCACGAAGTACTTGCCCTTGTACTGTTCCGCGATCTTCATCATGTGTTCCATGGCGGGCTCGCCTTCCCACGCCATGACGGTGGGGTGGAACTCCAGGCTGATGACCTTCAGCAGCACGTCGGCGATGGTCGGGTGCACCGAGTTCAGCAGCGACACCGAACAGCCGGTGCAGCCCTGGCCCTGCAGCCAGAGCACCGGGGGCCGTTCGCCGTTCAGCGAACCGGAAATGGCTTCACAGACGGCGGGGTGGAACATCTGGGATATTCCGAACCCTGCAACCGTGCCTGTGCACAATTTGACGAAATCACGCCTGTTGAGACTCATCCCTGCCTCCTTGGTTGCGGCGTTTGCATAGACCGTAGCGGCTATTTTCCCGCGATAGCCCCGTATTCTTTCAATGACGAATAGCTTCCGCCCCTCGCAAGGGTCAATGCGATGTCGATGGAAGGGAGGGCTTTTGATAGAAAAAAGTGATTTGGCGGGCCATGTTGCGACGGTTGAGTGGTCAAACATGTTTGATGGTGTGAATATAATGATAAAAGGTGTTATTATGTTTGTGGGGGTGTTACGCTGAATCCGGAGCTGGAATAAGCTTTTCTGCCCGTGCCCATTGAATATTTGCCCCAAATGGGCGCGCCAGGGAGGGGAAGCTGTTGTGCAGGAGCAGGGGGAAATGCTTGGCCAAGCATTGATGCGGGAAACAGTGGACATGTGAAAACGCCCCGGCCTTGCGGCCGGGGCGTTGCTGATGGTGCTGTTGTCGTGGATACGGTGGGGCGGGGAATCCGGTCGGTGTGGCCCTGGTCCGTGTCCGTCCCCTTGCGGGCATGCTCGACTCTACTCTCCGTCCGAACTCGCCCTGCGGGCGTGTTCGACTCTACTCTCCGTCCGAACTCGCCCTGCGGGCGTGCTCGACTTTACTCTCCGTCCGAACTCGCCCTGCGGGCGTGTTCGACTCTACTCTCCGTCCGAACTCGCCCTGCGGGCGTGTTCGTCCTTGTACAACTTGTAGGTGACGGAGTCGGCCAGGGCCTGCCAGCTTGCCTCGATGATGTTGAACGACACGCCCACGGTCACCCAGCGGCTGTCGGAATCGCCCGACTCGATGAGTACCCGCACCGTGGATGCCGTGCCGCCGCCGGTTTCCGCGCCGGTCAGCACGCGCACCTTGAAGTCCAGCAGGCGCATTTCGGAGAGGCGCGGGTAGAAGCCCAGCAGGGCCTTGCGCAGGGCATTGTCCAGCGCGTTCACCGGGCCGCGCCCGGTGGCGGCGGTGTGTTCGGTCACGCCTTCCACGTCCACCATCACCGAGACTTCGGAAACCGGGTCGCCTTCGCTGTCGTGCTTGGTTTCCAGTACCCGGAACTGCAACAGCCGGAAGAACTCGCGCACGCCGCGCCGGGCCAGCTTGCGCAGGATCAGCAGTTCCACCGATGCCTCGGCGGCGGCGTAGTCGTAGCCCAGGCTGGCCTTCTTCTTCAGTTCGGTCAGCAGGCCCTTGACCACCGGCTCGTCCTTGTCCAGGTGAAAGCCGAAGCGCCGCGCCAGCGAGACGATGTTGCTGCGCCCGGCCAGTTCGGTGATCAGGATGCGCTGGCGGTTGCCCACCACGTCGGGGCTGATGTGTTCGTACAGCGACGACTTGCGGTTCACCGCGCTGACGTGCACCCCGCCCTTGTGGGCGAAGGCCGACCGACCCACGTACGGCTGGCGGCTGAACGGCGGGATGTTGGCCACTTCCGAGACGTAGGCGGCCACCGCCGTGAGTTGTTGCAGCCGCCCTTCGGGCAGGCAGGCGTACTCCCCGCTAAACTTCAGTTCCAGCGTGGGAATGATGGAACACAGGTTGGCGTTGCCGCAGCGTTCGCCCACCCCGTTGATGGTGCCCTGGATCTGCGTGGCACCGGCCTGTACCGCCGCGATGGAGTTGGCCACGGCCAGTTCGCAGTCGTTGTGGGCGTGGATGCCCACGGCCGCGCCGGGCAGGGCCTCGCGCACTTCGGCCACGATGCGCGCCACCTCGTGCGGCAGGGTGCCGCCGTTGGTGTCGCACAGCACCAGCACGTCGGCGCCCGCCTCGTGGGCGCGGCGCAGCGCGCTGAGCGCATAGGCGGCGTTGTGCCTGTACCCGTCGAAGAAGTGCTCCGCGTCAAAGTACACCTCGGCCAGCTTTCCCTTCAGGAAGGCCACCGAGTCGCCGATGATCTCCAGGTTGCGCGCGGCGTCCAGGCGCAGGGCCTCCGCCGCGTGCACCTCGCACGACTTGCCGAAGATGGAGGCCACCCGCGCCCCGGATTCCACGATGGCGCGCAGGTTGGGGTCGCTGTCCGCCGTGAAGTTGGGGTGATGCGTGCTGCCGAAGGCGCTGATCACCGCATGCTTCAGGTGGTAGCTGGCGATTTCCTTGAAGAACGCCACGTCCACCGGGTTCGATCCCGGCCACCCGCCCTCGATGCGGTCGATGCCGATCTCGTCCAGTTTGAGGGCGATCTTCAGCTTGTCTGCCGCGGTGAGGTTGATGTCCTCGGATTGCGAACCATCACGCAGGGTGGTGTCGTACAGTTGTATGCGCCGGGTCATGACCGTGGCCCTAGGCGTTGCCGAGATCGTGATTCAGGCCGAAGGCGTCGTGCAGGGTGCGCACGGCGAGTTCGGTGTACTTTTCCTCGATGAGGCAGGTAATCTTGATTTCGGAGGTGCTGATCATCAGGATGTTGATGTTTTCGGCATGCAGCGCCGCGAAGGCCTTGGCCGCCACGCCTGAATGGTTGCGCATGCCCACGCCGATGGCCGAAACCTTGGCCACCTGGGTGTCGTGCAGCACTTCCTGCGCGCCGGTCCTGGCCCGGATTTCCTCCATCAGCGCCAGGGTCTTCTTCAGATCCCTGCGGGGCACGGTGAAGGTCATGTCCGTCACGCCGTCGCGGCTGGGGTTCTGGACGATCATATCAACAAGAATGCCCTGCTGCGACAGCGGGCCGAAGATGGCGGCGGAAACGCCCGGCTTGTCGGGCACGCTGCGCAGGGTCACCCGCGCCTGATCCTTGTCGTAGGCTATGCCGGAAACGAGTACGGCTTCCATCTCGCAATCCTCCTGGGTGACCATGGTACCCGGGGTGTCGGTGAATGTAGAACGCACGTGGACGGGCACCTTGTACTTCTTGGCAAACTCCACGGACCGGATTTGCAGCACTTTCGCGCCCATGCTGGCCATTTCCAGCATCTCGTCATACGAGACGCGGTCCAGCTTGCGGGCGGTGGAGCACAGGTTGGGGTCGGTGGTGTAGACGCCGTCCACGTCGGTGTAGATTTCGCATTCCACGGAGCCCAGGGCGGCGGCCAGCGCCACGGCGCTGGTGTCGGAACCGCCGCGCCCCAGCGTGGTGATGCGCCCTTCGGGCGTCACGCCCTGGAACCCGGCCACCACGATGACGTCGTGGGTTTCCAGTTCCTTGCGCAGGCGGGATGCGTCGATGTCCATGATCCGCGCCCGCCCGAAGGCGTCGCTGGTGGTAATGGGCACCTGGAACCCGGCCATGGAGCGGGCCTTGATGCCGGAATCCTTGAGCAGCATGGAGAAGAGCGCCACCGAAACCTGTTCGCCGGTGGCGATGAGGGCATCCACCTCCGCCGGGTCGGGGTCCGTGGACCATTCATCGGCCAGGGTCAGCAGGCGGTTGGTCTCGCCCGAGCGGGCGGAAAGCACCACCACCGGCTTGTAGCCGTCGCGCAGCGCCCGCCGCACCTTCTCGCGCACCTGCTTCATGCACTCGAGGTTGGCGACGGACGTGCCGCCGAACTTCTGCACCAGAATACGCATACCGCTTCCTTATCGTGCGTTGTGTCGAGCGTTGTTGGTGTTGTGCGCCGGGCCGTGGCCCGGCTGCATCGCTACGTGTTCTCGTCGGCGCCCTGCGTGCCCCGTGTGGCACGGTCGTTACCGGCGGCGGGGGCCTGCATGGCCGTGTCCGCCGCAGTGTCGGGCGCCGTTTCCGGCAGCACGAGGTCCGCGACCTCGCGCGCCGTCGCAGCCAGTACGCGGCGTGCCGCCTCTCCCCGGGCAAAGGCCATGATGAGCCTGCCGTGCGTGGCCGGAAGCCAGGTAAGCTCCAGCCTGTCGGGGGGCAGCACGTTGGCCGGAAGGCGTTCGGCCCATTCGACGATGACCAGCGCCCGCCGGGGGCCTTCCGTTTCCAGAAGGTCCAGCAGGGCGTCGTCCGCCACCGCCAGGGCGGCGCCGGGCGCCTGCTCCAGTCGGTAGAGGTCGTAATGGGCCGTTTCCGGCCGGGTGGGGTACATGTTGCAAATATTGAAGCTGGGGCTGCTGACCTCGGCATCGTCGCCGCCGGGCAAGGCCTCTACCAGGCCGCGCACGAGGGTGGTCTTGCCCGCGCCAAGCCCGCCGGACAGCAGCAGGGTGCGCGCACCGGGCTGGGCCGCAAGGGCCAGCGCCAAGACGCGCCCCAGGCGCAAGGTGTCGCCGGGGCCGGGCAGCCGCAGGGTCAGAATCGTGTCATCCCCAATGGGCTGGTCGGGCTGAAAGGGCCGGGCTGAATGCGCTGGGGCCATGCGCCCGACGGCTACGCCCCCGCAAGGGTGCGCAGCACGTCCTCCTTGCCGATGACGCCCACCAGTCCGCCCGCGTCCACCACGGGCAGGGTGTGGTACTTGGAGTCCACCATCAGGCTGGCCACTTCGTCGATGGGCGTTTCAGGCCCCACGGTGACCGGGTCCGGCGTCATGGCCTGTCCCACGTTAGTGGCGGAGATCTTGCGCATCTCCTCGTCCAGGTCGCTCATGGAACGCAGGGGGATGAAGCCGTCGAGCACGGTGAACAGCGTCGGCAGGGTCAGCTTCTTGTGCTGGGCGATGAGGTCGCTCTGGCAGATGACGCCGACGAGGGCTCCCTTTCCGTCCACAACGGGCAGGCCGTTGAACTTGCGCTGGATCATGATGCGGGCCGCTTCGGCGATGCCGGTTTCCGGGGTGACGGTGACGGGGGCGGCGGTCATGATGTCCTTGGCTAGCAGCATGGCAGGTGCTCCTTTCGCGCGCGGGGGATGGCGTCGGCGATTTCGCTCGGGGTGTTGCCCCGTGCGGGGTAGTCGTGCAACAGCAGTTGTCCGGCCTTGGCATGCAGATATGCGGCAAGGCAGGCGGCCACCTCAGGCGGTGCGCCCTGCGCCAGCAGGGCACCGGCAAGGCCGGAAAGCACGTCGCCGGAACCGGCCACGGCCAGCGTGGGTGCGGCAAGGGGAATGATGGTGATGGGCCGGTCGCGCCGGGTGACGAGGCTGCCCGCGCCCTTGAGCACGAGCACCCCCGTGCAGCGCGCCGCGAAGGCCCGTGCCGTGGCCGCCCTGCCGCGTTGCACGTCCGCCGTGGTAAGGCCCGCAAGACGGGCCATTTCGCCGGGGTGGGGGGTAACAATATCCGTTTCACGCACCAAATCAAGAGAAACAAGGCCTTCCGCCAGCGGGAACAGGCCGTCGGCGTCGATGACGGCCGGGGGCCTGCCGGGCAGCGCCAGCAGGGTGGACAGCACCTCGGCGGCTTCCGGCGAGCGGCCCATGCCGGGGCCGATCACCAGTGCGTTGCAGCGTGCCGCAAGCGCCAGCAGGCCGGGCAGGGCGGCGGGATCCCAGGCGCGGCGTTCGCCAAGGGGCAGGGTCATCACGTCGGGGGTGGCGGCCTTGACCTCGGCGGCAAGGCCGCCGGGGCAGGCCACGGTGACCAGGCCAGCGCCGCCGCGCAGGGCGCCCAACCCGGCCAGCAGCGGCGCGCCGGTAAGTCCTTCCGATCCGCCCACCACCAGCACGTGCCCTGCGGTGCCCTTGTGCATGCAGGGCGTGGTGGCGGGCAGGGCGGCAAGGCAGGTGTCGTCCAGCATGCGGTACGAGGCGGGATGGCGTGCGCGCACGGCATGGGGGATGCCGATGGGCCGTACATGCAGGCGGCCCGTGTAGGGGGCAGCCTCCGGCAGGACCTGGCCGGGCTTGGCCGCTTCGAAAGTGACGGTGGCATGGGCGCGCACGGCGTCGGGCCGGGGGCGGCCCGTCAGACCGCCGAGACCGGAGGGGATGTCCAGCGCCAGCACGAAGGCCCGGTCGGCCAGTTCGTTGATGGCGGCCACCAGTGCCGCTTCCCGTTCACGCAGCGCCCCGGTGAAGCCGGTGCCGAGCAGGCCGTCCACCACCACGCGCGGTGCCAGCCAGCGCGGGTCGGGCAGGCTGCGCGGCCATGCCCCGGCGGGTCGGAAGGGTACGCCGCAACGCTTGGCAAGGCGGACGTGGTAGCCCGCCGCGCCGCGATAGCCACCCAGCGGGCGGGTGTGCAGCACCAGCACCTCTGCCCCTGCGTCGTGCAGGTGGCGGGCCAGGGCGGCCGCGTCGCCGCCGTTGTTGCCGCCGCCCATGAACAGCAGCACCCGCAGGCCGGTGAAGGAGAAGGGGGAAGAGGCGGGGCGTGGCGTATTGGTGTTGGCGCCGGGCGCAACGTTGTTCGCGCCCGTGTTCGTGCCAGTGCCCGTAACGGACGCGGCCAGTTCCGCGTGCAGCACGTGCAGCGCCTCGCGGCTGGCGTTCTCCATCAGGATTTCCTCGCGCAGGCCGTAGTCGGCACTGGCGGCGCGGTCCCATGCGGCCATTTCCTCCGGGGCGGGCACGTCAATGTATGGCAGATGCCAGCGGGCGGCGTTGTCGGTCGGGGTCATGGAAGGCTCCTGTGCGGGATGATGGATGCCGTCAGCCCCTTGGGGGAGTGGGGAAGATGGGGCGTTTGCCCTTCCGTGAAATCCTTTCGATGCCGTTTGTGGCCCCGTGCGTTCAGCGCTCCAGCACCACCACGGCGGCGGCGGTGTCGCGGCCATGGGTAAGCGAAACGTGGGCGGCGGTGGCGCCCAGCGCGGCGCACCGTGCGGCGGCCTTGCCGTGGAGCACCAGTTGGGGCTGGCCGGTGGGCAGGGGGCGCACCTCGATGTCGCGCGGACCTATGCCCTGTGAAAAGCCCGTGCCCAGCGCCTTGACGGCGGCCTCCTTGGCGGCGAAACGCGCGGCCAGAAAGGCCACGGGCGCGGCGGGCAGGCAGGCCAGCTCCGCGGGGTGCAGCACGCGTGCGGCAAAGCGCTGGCCGTGGCGTTCCCAGGCCTTGGCGATGCGTGAAAGCTCCGCGATGTCGATGCCGAGGCCCACGATCATGCGCTGTCTCCGGGGGGTGCGGGCTGGTGCATCATATATATGGTCGTTTGTTGGGGGCTGGCGTGCGTACTACGCGGGAAAGCGGGCGATTATGGCCGCCATGTCGGCCACGGCGCGTTCGAATCCGGTGAACACCGCGCGGGCGACGATGGAATGACCGATGGAAAACTCGCTGATGCCCGGCACGTCCGCGAACTCGTAGATGTTGTCGTAGTTCAGGCCGTGCCCGAGATTCACGCCAAGCCCCAGCGACCGGGCAAGGCCGATGGCCCGCACGATCTTGTCGCGCTCGGCCCGCTGGGCGGCCCGGGTGGGGGCATCGGCGAAGTGGCCGGTGTGCAGTTCGATGTACGGGCAGCCGACGGCGGCTGCGGCGCGCACCTGTGCCTCGTCCGCCTCGATGAACAGGCTGGACAGGATGCCCTGGGCGTGGATGGGGGCCAGGTAGTCCTTCAGAAATGCCTCGCGCCCGGCCACGGCAAGGCCGCCTTCGGTGGTCAGTTCCTCGCGCTTTTCGGGCACCAGGCAGACCATGTACGGCTGGCGGGCTAGGGCAATGGCCTGCATTTCGCCGGTGGCGGCCATTTCCAGGTGCAGGCGGGTCTTCAGGGTGCGGGCCATCAGTTCCACGTCATGGTCCTGGATGTGGCGGCGGTCTTCGCGCAGGTGGACGATGATGCCGCGCGCGCCCGCCAGTTCCGCCAGGTGGGCGGCGGTGAGCGGGTCCGGCTCCTTGCCCTTGCGCTGCTGGCGCAGGGTGGCGACGTGGTCCACGTTGACGACGAGAACGGGCATGGTGGCTCCTTGGATGAACATACCGAATGTGCGGGATTTTCACACCCCTGCGGGCGTGAAGTCAAGGGCGCGGCGCCGGGGGCGCGACGGCCCCCGGGAGGGGGGACGGGCGCGGGCTTCGGATGCCTTCCGGTCCTGCCGGGGACGCGGGCGGAGAACGTTGCGGCCTCTCCGTTGACGAACGGCGGGGCGGCGATGTAGGGCAGGGTGCGTGTAGTTTGTATATACGATATATATGGTATATACGGCATGGCCGCGAAGAATGGCGGCTGCCTGGCCGCTTCCGGCTGTCCCCGCGCACATCCCCCGAACATCCGCATATCCCGCACGAAACATAACGAGGATCGCATGAACGTCTGCATTGTCGGCACCGGCTACGTTGGTCTGGTCAGTGCCGCCTGCTTCGCCGAAATGGGCAACAACGTCTGCTGCGTGGACGTGAACCCCGACGTGGTGAAAACCCTTGCCGCCGGCAAGGTGCACATCTACGAACCCGGCCTTGAGGAACTGGTGCGCCGCAACCACGCGGAAGGCCGCCTGGTCTTCACCACCAGCCTGGAACAGGGCCTTGAGCGCGCGCAGTTCGTGTTCGTCACCGTGGGCACCCCCTCGCGCGAGGACGGGTCGTGCGACCTGTCGTACGTGGACCGGGTGGCCCGCGAGATAGGCCGCCTGATGCACCGCCCGCTCATCGTGGTGGACAAGTCCACCGTGCCGGTGGGCACCGCCGACCGGGTGCGCGGGCTGATCCGCGAGGAACTGGCCGCGCGCGGCGCGGACATCGCCTTCGACGTGGTGTCCAACCCCGAATTCCTCAAGGAAGGCGACGCGGTGAGCGACTTCATGAAGCCCGACCGCGTGGTGGTGGGCACGGAGGACGAGCGCTCCGCCGAATACCTGCGCCAGCTGTACGCGCCCTTTGCCCGCAGTCGCGACAAGCTCATCGTCATGGGCACCCGCAGCGCGGAAATGACCAAGTACGCCGCCAACTGCATGCTGGCCACCAAGATTTCGTTCATCAACGAAATCGCCGGGATCTGCGAAAAGGTGGGGGCCGACGTGCGCGAGGTGCGCATCGGCATCGGTTCGGACCAGCGCATCGGCTACCATTTCATCTACCCCGGCGTGGGCTACGGCGGCTCGTGCTTTCCCAAGGACGTCAAGGCGCTGATTCACACCGCGCGTGAAGCAGGGGCCGTGCCCCAACTGCTGGACGCCGTGGAAGACGTCAACGCCCGCCAGAAGGTGTCCATGGCCCGGCGCGTGCGCGACTACTTCGCGCCGCAGGGCGGGGTTGCGGGCAAGACGCTGGCCCTGTGGGGCTTGGCCTTCAAGGCCAACACCGACGACATGCGCGAGGCGGCGGCCCTGTCCATCATCAAGGACCTGACCGACCACGGCATGCGCGTGCGGGCCTTCGACCCGGTGGCTTCGGACAACGCCGCGAAGCTCATCGGCGACAATCCGCTGGTGGAGATCGTGAACAACCAGTACGAGGCCTGCCGGGGTGCCCAGGCGCTGCTGGTGGTCACCGAGTGGAACCAGTTCCGCAATCCCGACTTCGAGCGGGTGAAGGAACTGCTGACCGCGCCGGTGCTGTTCGATGGCCGCAACCTGTATTCGCCGTCGTTCATGGGCGAGCAGGGCTTTGCCTACTTCTGCGTGGGCCGCGCCGCCAGCCTGTAGCCGCGCGACATTGAAGACGTCAGGCCCCCGTCGGAGCTTCCGGCGGGGGCCTTTGCAGTATGGCTTTAGCCTGTTGCAGGAGCGAAGCGACTGAAACAGAAAACCACTCGCCCGGGTAGAGTCAATTTTTGGGGGCAGGGGAGGGACGCCAGCCCCAATCGGGCCGGATGGCCGCCCGGCACGATCAGTCGTTCACGGTGCCGTTACGCTCATCCAGCCGGGCCAGGGCCATGCTGCGCAGTTCACGCAGGTGCGCCCCGGAGGCGGCCCCCTTGTTGCGCAGGTCCGGCGGCAGCTTGATCCCCAGCAGTACGGCAAGTTCGGCTTCGGTGCGCTGGCGCAGCGTTTCCAGCCGGGCCAGGCAGGCCCCGGGAATGCCGGGCGGATCGTACGGGGCCAGGGGATCGTCGTTGGCGGAAACGGACGGGGATTCCGCTCCGGAAACGGCGGTTGCGTCAACGTCTGGCGCAGGGGATGCGCCCTCCGATTGCCGCAACGCACAATCGGGACCGGTGGTCCTGCCCTTGCCGGTGCCATCGGCCAACACCAGCAGCCGCATGGCGGGCAGCAGTCCGCGCACGTGCAGCGCCAGCAACAGGTCCACCCGCGTGCCGGGGCGCAGTTCCGCATGCCGGGCCAGACGCATGTGCAACCGGGCCGCCGCTTCGCCCGCCTCGATGAACCGGATGGGCATGCCCAGGCGCAAACCCAGGGCGCGGGCCAGCGGCGCACCGCGATCTTCGTGTCCGTAATGGTGCGGCAGCACGTCCGCCTCCGTGGTCATCTTGCCGAGGTCGTGGCACAGAGCCATCCAGGTCACCAGTTCCGGCATCGGTGGCCGCGCGGGACGCGCATCCGGCTGCCTGGAATCGGCCGCCGTCTCCTGTTCGCGCGCGGCCAGCACGGCGGCCATGTCCATGACCCGCGCCACGTGGTCCAGCACCGACCCGGTGTGGTAGCGCGCAGGTCCGGCGGGCACCGCATGAGCTTCCGACAATTCGGCAAACCACGGCAGCAGGCAGCCGCCCGCGTGCAGCACCGCCAGGTAGCGACCAGGGCAGGGGGCGGCCAGGGCCTTCAGGGTTTCGCGACACACCTGCTCGGCAGGCAGGCCTGCCAGCCCATCGCCATGGGCCACGGCGCGCATCTGGTCCAGCGTGTGCGGGTGCACCGAAAAGTCGGGAAACTGCGCGGCAAAGCGCGCGGCGCGAAAGGCCCGTACCGGGCTGTCGGCCAGCGCCGTGGGCGATGCCGGGCGCAACACGCGGTCCGCAAGGTCGCGCAGCGCCAGCGGGTGGGCATGCACCACACCCGTTTCGGCCAGCGCCAGGGCATTGATGGTGAAGTCGCGAGCGGCCAGGTCTTCATCCAGCGTGCCGCGCAGGGGCATGTGCTCCACGCCGTCCAGCAGGTACACGTCCACGTCGCGGCCAACCTTGCGGGCACCGGGGTTCTGCCGTACAAAACACGCCGCGTCGCCTTCGAAGGCCACGTCATGGTCGTGTATCGGTCTGCCCAGCAGCAGGTCGCGCACGGCTCCGCCCACGAGGTATGTCTTCATGGGGGTGAATGTAGCCGATTTCAGCCCGGACGGAAATGCGTCCGGGTTCGCAATGCCCCATACCCACGGGAAATTCCTGTCCATGTCCATATCTGCCATACCCAGGGAACCCATGTCCGGCGGCAATGGCCAGTCCGACAGCACTGCCCGGCCCGAGCGTTCCGGCGCAACCCCGCGTGATGCCGCCAGCCGGGCTGGGCAGGGCACTCCTGTTGTCTATCTGTTGCACGAAGGCTTGCCGCTGCCGTCTGCCGAACCTTCGTCCAGCGCGGCCACCGGCCAGCCTGCCGACGACGACGTCCGGTGGATGGCCGACCCGCTGCCGCCCGAAGTCCTGCGCGACCTGCCCGGCTGGGGTGACGACCTTGCCGCGCTTCCCGGTTTCGTCCCGACGAACCTCGGCGGGGTGCCCATGCTGGCGGCGCGGCCCGGCGGGGCCGCATCAATGGAACTCTCCGCGTCTTCCTTACCTTCCGCCCCCGCCGCAGCCCCCCCGCCGGTGATCGTGTGCGGTCCATGCACATCCAGCCTGGACGTGGCCCACGCCCTTGCCTCCGCCGGAGCCCTGCCGGAATGGGGGACGGTGCTGGCCGTATCGCAGCGGGCCGGGCGCGGCCAGTTGCGCCGCCCGTGGGAATCGCCGCCCGGCAACATCTACGCCGCGTTGCGGCTGCCCGCCGCCGGGGTGTTCGCCACCGAGGCGGCGGCCATCGCCCTGGGCTGCCTGTTCGCGGAGGCCTTCAACGCGCTGGGCGTGCCCGTGCAACTCAAGTGGCCCAATGATCTGTTGCTGGGCGATGCCAAGGTGGGCGGCATGCTCATGGAGGAACGGCGCGGGGTGGTGCTGGCGGGCATCGGCATCAACGTGGTGTCGGCGCCGCCGCCCCAGGCCCTGCGCCAGGGCTGGGCGGTGCCCGCCGCAAGTCTTGCCGACCGTGGCATTTCCGCCACGCCGTTGACGCTGTGGCGCCATCTTGTGGAAGTTTCACGTTTCTGCTATGAAGCGCAAGTTCTACGCGCCGGTGGGGCCGATTTCGTATCGTGCGCGGAAAAGCATCTTGCCTGGGTAGGCCGTGGGGTTGTGGTTCACGGTGGCGAAGTGGGTGACTGTCCGGGCAGGATTCTTGGACTCGAACCGCAGGGGGGCCTGCGGATTGTCATTTCGGGCAGGGAACACATACTCCGCTCCGGCAGCATCACGCCCATACCTTCGTAATCCGTATTCCATGCGCCCCGCGCATGCGCGCACGTCAATTCCGGTCGCCCGTTGCGGGCCGGACAGCCAGGATACCGAGGATTAGATGGGCATCAAGACCTTCGAGCAGGTGTTGGAAGAGGTGAGGGGCAAGGCAATTCTGGTGGCCAACCGGGGCATCCCGGCCCGCCGGATCTGCCGTTCCATCCGTGAACGCTTCGATGCCGTGGCCGTCATGACCGCCACCGACATCGACAAGACCTCTCCGGCCGCCTCCGCAGCGCAGGAACTCCTGCTGCTGGGTTCCGACCCCAGAGCGTACCTGGACATCGACCACATCATCGCGCTGGCCAAACAGCGCGGCATCGTCGCCATCCATCCCGGATGGGGCTTCGCCTCCGAAGACGAACGCTTCCCCGCCAAATGCAAGGCCGCCGGGCTGACCTTCATCGGGTCCACCGCAGAGGCCATGAACCTGCTGGGCAACAAGGTGCAGGTCCGCAAGCTGGCAAAGAAGCTGAATATCCCCGTTGTTCCCGGTTCCGAAGGGGCCGTGGACATTCCCACCGCGCGCACCATCATCGACGAGATCGGCCTGCCGGTCATGCTGAAGGCGGAAGGCGGGGGCGGCGGCCGGGGCATCTTCGCCATCCATCGCGCGGAAGAACTTTCCGACGCCTTCATGAAGGCGTCCACCATGGCGCAGGCCTCGTTCGGCAACCCGCGCCTGTACGTGGAAAAGTACCTGCCCTCGGTGCGCCACATCGAAATCCAGGTCATCGCCGACATGTACGGCAACGTGTTCGCCTTTGACGAACGCGACTGTACCGTGCAGCGCAACCACCAGAAGCTCATCGAGATCACGCCGTCGCCGTGGGCGGGCATCACGCCGGAACTGCGCGAACGGCTGAAGGAATACTCGCGCATGCTGGTGCGCGAGGTGGGCTACCATTCGCTGTGCACCGTGGAATTCCTGGTCACCGCCGACGGCACGCCGTACCTGATCGAGGTGAACACCCGCCTCCAGGTGGAGCACGGCATCACCGAATGCCGCTACGGCATCGACCTGGTGGAAGAGCAGATCGCCGTGGCCTTCGGGGCCAGGCTGCGCTTCACCGAGGAAAACACCACGCCGCAGCACGTGGCCATGCAGGTGCGCATCAACTGCGAAGACCCGCAGAACCATTTCGCCCCCAACTCGGGCCTGGTCAGCCGCTACGTGTCGCCCGGCGGCCCCGGCGTGCGCCTGGACTCGAACATGTGCGCGGGCTACGAGTTTCCGTCCAACTACGACTCGGCGGGTTCCCTGCTCATCGCCTACGGGCAGGGCTGGGAAAAGGTGCTCGGCATCATGGAGCGCTGCCTTGGCGAGTACGTCATCGGCGGCATCAAGACCACCATCCCGTTCTACAAGCAGGTGCTGAAGCACCCCAAGTTCCGCGCGGGCGACCTGGACACCAACTTCATCGCCAACACGCCGGAACTGATGTGCTACTCCGACCTCGCCCCCGAGGCGGAGCGCCTGGCCCGGCTGGTGGCCGAGGTTTCGGCCAAGGGCTACAACCCTTACGTGCAGCTGGGTGAATACCGCACCCGCGAAACCCCGCGCATGCCCCGCTTCGAACCGGTGCTGCCGCACATTCCCGGCACCGTGCGCCGCGCGTCCTCGCCGTATCCCACCGGCGACCGCACCGCGCTGCTGGACTACCTGCGCGACGCGGGCCACGTGCACTTCACCGACACCACCCCCCGCGACATGACCCAGTCGAACAGCGGCAACCGCTTCCGCCTGGCGGAGGACGCGCTGATCGGCCCGTACCTGGACAACTGCGGGTTCTTCTCCATCGAGAACGGCGGCGGCGCCCACTTCCACGTGGCGCTGCTGGCCAACATGACCTACCCCTTCTCGGAAGCGAAGGAATGGAACCGCTTCGCGCCCAAGACGCTGAAGCAGATCCTGATCCGCTCCACCAACGTGCTGGGCTACAAGCCGCAGCCCAGAAACCTCATGCGCATGACCGGCGAGATGGTGTGCGATACCCACCACATCATCCGCTGCTTCGACTTCCTGAACCACATCGAGAACATGCGGCCCTTCGCGGAAGTTGCGCTGAACCGCACCGACGTGGTCTTCGAACCGGCGCTGTCGTTGTCGTGGGCCAAGGGCTTCGACGTGGACCACTACCTCGGCGTCACCGAGGAAGTGCTGCGCATGGTGGGCAGCGTGGCCGGGGTCGGCCCCGACCAGGCCGCCAAAATGATCATCCTCGGCCTCAAGGACATGGCGGGCATGTGCCCGCCCCGGTTCATGACCGCCATGGTTTCCGCCCTGCGCAAGCGCTGGCCCTCGCTGGTGCTGCACTACCACCGCCACTACACCGACGGTCTGTTCGTGCCCTCCGTGGGTGCCGCCGCCAAGGCGGGCGCGCACATCGTGGACGTGGCCCTGGGCGCCTCGGTGCGCTCGTACGGGCAGGGCGACGTGCTGGCCACTGCCGCCTACATCGAGGACGAGCTTGGCCTCGCGACCAACCTGAACAAGAACATGATCCGCGACTGCAATTTCGTGCTCAAGCAGATCATGCCGTACTACGACCGCTACTGCGCGCCGTACTTCCAGGGCATCGACCACGACGTGGTCGAGCACGCCATGCCCGGCGGGGCCACCTCGTCGTCGCAGGAAGGGGCCATGAAGCAGGGGTACATCCACCTCTTGCCGTACATGCTGAAGTTCCTGGCGGGCACCCGCAAGATCGTGCGCTACCACGACGTGACGCCCGGCTCGCAGGTAACCTGGAACACCGCCTTCCTGGCCGTGACCAACGCCTACAAGCGCGGCGGCGAAGAAGAAGTGCGCTACCTGCTGGAAGTGCTGGACCACGTGGCCCGACACGACGAGACCGACCTGACGGCGGAAATGCGCAAGGCGCGCCTGTCCATCTACCAGGACTGCAACGACGCCTTCCGCAACCTGCTGCTGGGCCGCTTCGGCAAGCTGCCCCTCGGCTTTCCGGCGGACTGGGTGTACGAAAGCGCCTTTGGCAACGAATGGAAGAAGGCCATCGCCTCGCGCACCGAGGCATCGCCCCTCGATTCGCTGACCGATGTGGACCTGGCGGCGGAAGAGCGCGGCTACGTCGAGATCATGCGCCGCAAGCCCACGGAAGAAGAGTTCGTCCTGTACCTGAACCACCCCGGCGACGCCATCAAGACCATCCAGTTGCGGGCCCGCTTCGGCAACCCCAACAACCTGCCGCTGGATGTGTGGTTCGAGGGCGTGGCCCCCGGCGAGGACCTGAACTTCGTCGATTCCAACGGCAAGCCGCACCACCTAGCGCTGCTCAGCATCTCACGCCCCAACGAGGCGGGCATGAGCGTGGTGCGCTACGTGCTGGATTCCGAATTCATGAGCTGCGAGGTGCAGGTGGCCAAGGCCGCCATCGCCGACGGCAAGGGATCGGAAAAGGCCGACCCGTCCAATCCCATGCACGTGGCCGCGCCCAGCAACGGCGACCTGTGGGTGATGTACGTGCACCCCGGCGACGTGGTGAAGCAGGGCGAGGAGCTGTTCAACATCTCCATCATGAAGCAGGAAAAGGCGGTGCTGGCCCCGGTTTCCGGCATGGTCAAGCGCGTGCTGAAGACCGCCGACTACCGCGAAAGCAAGCAGATGATGCCCGTCCGCGAGGGCGAACTGATCGTGGAGCTTGGGCCCATTCCGCGCACCTGCCCCAACGCGGCGTGCTCGCGGCCCATCACCATGGAAGGCATCGACTTCTGCCCCTACTGCGGCGAAGCCTTGAATCCATAAGCAGACATTCCGCGCGCGGCCCCGGCACCCCTGCGGGCCGCGCGCGGATACATCTTTCGGCTGTACCAGGCACCGCCCGGCCCGGCTTGCACGGGCCGCGGGCGACGATGCGAGAACCCCCCATAAGGAGACCGGCACCCCATGCCAGCCCCCTGCATGATACCCACGGGTTGACCCCGGCGCGCCCCACGCGCGTGGGACAAGACCGTCGTTTTCGGGTATCGGACCTTCAGGCAAGCGTTTCTATCCCCCACAGGAGGATTCACGAATGGGCAAAACTCCGGTTGAAAAGCCTGCGGCCAAGGCCGCCAAGGCTGGCGCCGATATTTCCGAACTCACCAAGAAGCTGGTGCTGACCGGCGCCGACATCGTGCGCATCGGCGACGATGCCGAACTGCTGGTCGGCGGCAAGAACTACAACACCGCCATCATCAGCCAGGTGGAAGGAATCCGCGCACCCGAGTTCCGCGCCATCTCGTCGCAGGCATTCCACATGCTGCTCGACGAAACCAGGGTCAACGCATCGCTCGTCCGCGCCACCGTGGACAAGGAATACAACCGCATCGACTGGAACGACCCCGAGATCAACAAGGACTCGGAGTTCCTGCAAAAGTTCGTCCGCAACCTGGCCAAGGAAATCCGTGCCCAGGCTTCGGCCAAGCCCGGTGAAACCCAGATCAAGCTGCGCACCTTCGTCAACAACGTGGTGGAAGGCTTCGCCACCTCGCCGGAAGGCATCGACCAGTTGCGCAAGCGCTCGGTGCTGGTGCAGGCGGGCATTCTGTGCGTGGAACTGCCCAAGGGCGTGGACGAATGCGTGCGTGAGGCCTACCGCTCCATCTGCAAGGAAGCGGGCGCCGAAGACGTGCCCGTGGCCGTGCGTTCCTCCGCCGCCGGCGAAGACTCGCGCAAGAAGGCCTTTGCCGGGTTGCAGGACACCTACCTGAACATCGTGGGCGAAAGCCGCGTGTCCGCCGCCTACCACTGGGACTGCGCGTCGGCCTACAACCTGCGTTCCATGACCTACCGCCGCGAGGCGATCCTGGACGCGCAGGCCCGCGCCGAAGCCACCGGCGACGAAGCCATCGCCATCAAGGCCAAGCAGGAATGGGCCATCGAGAACACCTCGCTCTCGGTGTGCATCATGCGCATGATCAACCCGGTCATTTCGGGCACCGCCTTCAGCGCGGACACCGCCACCGGCTGCCGGGGCACCGCCCGCAAGGACCTGGTGGGCATGGACGCCAGCTACGGCCTGGGTGAAGCTGTCGTGGGCGGCATGGTCACCCCCGACAAGTTCTACGTCTTCCAGCGTGACGACGGCCCCGAAGTGGTCATCCGCCAGATGGGCTGCAAGGACAAGAAGATCGTCTACGACGAGAAGGGCGGCACCAAGAAGGTTTCCGTGCCCGAAATCGAGGCGTACCGCTGGTCGCTTTCGCTGGCCCAGGCCGAACAGGTGGCCAAGGGCGTGCGCGCCATCAGCCGCGCCTACGGCGGCATGATCATGGACACCGAATTCTGCATCGACTCGGCCGACCGGCTGTGGTTCGTGCAGGCCCGCCCCGAAACCCGCTGGAACGAAGACCTGGAGAAGCACCCGCACACCATCTTCATGCGCCGCCGCGAGGTGGACCCGAAGGCGGCCAGCCAGGCCGAGGTGCTGCTGGAAGGCAACGGCGCGTCGCGCGGGGCCGGGCAGGGCAGGGTGAAGTTCCTGCGGTCCGCCCTGGAACTGAACAAGATCAACAAGGGCGACATCCTCGCCGCCGACCGCACCGACCCCGACATGGTGCCCGGCATGCGCGTGGCCGCCGCCATCCTTGCCGACGTGGGCGGCGACACCAGCCACGCCGCCATCACCTCGCGCGAACTGGGCATCCCCGCCGTCATCGGCATCCAGCGCCTGGAAATCCTGCGCGCCCTGGACGGCCAGGAAGTGACCGTGGACGGCACCCGTGGCCGGGTGTACCGGGGCATGCTGCCCCTGCGCGAAGTGGGCGGCGAGATGGACCTGTCGAAGCTCCCCGCCACCAAGACCAAGGTGGGCCTGATCCTGGCCGACGTGGGCCAGGCCATGTTCCTCTCGCGCCTGCGCGAGGTGGAAGACTTCGAGGTGGGCCTGCTGCGCGCGGAATTCATGCTGGGCAACATCGGCGTGCACCCGCAGGCACTGGAAGCCTTCGACAGCGGCGAACTGGACCACGCCGTGCACGCCAAGCTGCGCGAACTGGATTCCCGCCTGTCCAAGATCCTGCGCGAGCAGCTGTCCGCCGGGCTCATCGCCATCGACATGAAGCTGCGCGAGTACGTGGGGCACATCACCGGCCTGTCCGCGGAAATCGAGGCCCTGGCCTCGCGCGAGAACCTGCGCGGCACCGAGCAGGTGCTGGTCATGCACCGCAAGATGCGCGAGCTGGACCACAAGCTGGACGAGCACGTGGAACTGGCCACCCGCCGCATCGACATCCTGAAGACGTCCATCGACCTTGAGGACCACGTGCGCGTGATCATGGGCTACGACGACCAGTTGGCCATGCTCAACGGCATAGATCCGGACACGGTCAAGCGCCGCGCCGAGATCGAAGCCGCCGTGCGCGCCCAGGTGGAGCGCGTCGAAGACATCCCCGCCGTGCAGGACGCGCTGGCCAAGATCGCCCGCCTGCGCCACGAGGTGGGGCTGCGTAGCGGCCTGCAGAAGGAAATGGACGACATGCGCGCCGTGCCGGACAAGATCCGCGCCCTGATCCGCTCGCGCGGGTTCCGCACCGGCAAGGAACACTACGTCCAGACCCTGTCGCAGGGCCTGGCCCTGTTCGCCATGGCCTTCTACGGCAAGGACATCGTCTACCGCACCACCGACTTCAAGTCGAACGAGTACCGCAACCTGCTGGGCGGCAACCTGTTCGAGCAGATGGAAGACAACCCCATGCTGGGCTTCCGCGGGGTGTCGCGCAACCTGCACGACTGGGAAATCGAGGCCTTCAAGCTGGCGCGCGGCGTGTACGGCGGGTGCAACCTGCAACTCATGCTGCCCTTCGTGCGCACCCTGGAAGAAGCGCGCTCCATGCGCCGCTACCTGGAGCAGGTGCACAAGCTGAAGAGCGGCGTCGACGGGCTGAAGATGATCCAGATGTCGGAAATCCCGTCCAACGCCGTGCTGGCCAAGCAGTTCATCGAGGAGTTCGACGGGTTCTCCATCGGCTCCAACGACATGACCCAGATGGTGCTGGCCACCGACCGCGACAACGCGCGCCTCGGCCACATCTACGACGAGGAAGACCCCGCCGTGGTCTGGGCCATCCTGGTGACCATCTTCACCGGCCAGAAGTGCGCCCGCAAGGTGGGCTTCTGCGGCCAGGGCGTGTCCAACAGCAAGATCCTGCGCGGCCTGGTGGCCATCGCGGGCATCGTGTCCGCCTCGGTGGTGCCCGACACCTACTACCAGACCAAGCTGGACATGGCCGAGGTGGAGGCCGAAAACATCCCCACCTCGGAACTGGGCACCTGGCTGCGCAACCAGCACCTGGCCAACCTGCGCGCACTGCTGGAGGAAAAGGGCTACGGCCACATCCTCAAGAAGTACACCCAGGCCGAAGACCTGATGGACTGGTACGAAGGCGAACTGCGCCGCCTGCACGAACTGCTGCGCGAAAGCCTGGAAACCCCCAAGGAAAAGTTCTACCGCTCCGAGCTGGAACAGTTCCGGGCCACCTTCCACAAGCCGGTCATCTACGCCACCTGGGACTGGGCGGGCACCGTGTCCGACGCCCTGCACCAGGCCGGGTTCGCCAGCTTCGAGGAGCAGGCCAAGGCCCTGGAGGCCCAGCGCGCCAAAAAGTGGTAGACGTGGCAGACGGCTTGCGCGCCACGCGCGTGCCCGACTCACGTTGAAGCATGTACGGACGGGCGGTCTTCGGGCCGCCCGTTTTCCGTTGTGTGCCGGACACATGGGCACGGGGCGGGCGGGAAGACGGCGCGGCCACTGGGGGATGTCCGGCGACGTTCGGGGGAACTTCGGGCGCATGCCGCTGCCCGGTCTTGCCACAGACCGTTCCGCGTCGCATTTGAGGGGAGACGGTCTGTGGCGAAGCGTCAGGCAAGGAGGCGGTCATGGCGGAGCTGCACGTGCGGCGTGTGTATGAGAGGGCACCGGCGGATGGAGCAGATGCCCCCGATGCGGGTGACGGGCTGCGCGTGCTGGTGGACCGGTTGTGGCCGCGCGGCCTTGCGCGCGATACTGCACGCATCGACCACTGGCTGCGCGGCGTGGCTCCGTCCGACGACCTGCGCCGCTGGTTCGGTCACGATCCCGACCGGTGGCAGGAATTCCGGATGCGCTATCATGCGGAACTGCGCGGGTCCGCGCATCCCGACCTTGCCCTGCTGCGCGATCTGGCAGCAGGACCTGGCAGTGTCGCGCTGCTGTACGCGGCGCGGGACGAGGCGTGCAACAACGCGGTGGCCCTGAAGGCATTTCTGGATCAGCCGCAGGGAGCCGCATAGGGGCAGGGCGAAACATGCCGCTACGTCCACGCCTTTGAGAACGCCTGCTTCCGCCCGGACCGGGCGTACCACCGTCTGTAACGGAAGCGCTCACCCTTAAAGTATTGGATGAATCTTGCCGCGTCTTGCCGCACGGCACGGAAACGCACCACTCTGACCACAACGCAACCCCCTGAAAGACAAAAAAGACGGGGAGCCCATGGGACTCCCCGTCATGCCTTCGCTTTCCTTTCCAACCCGGCCTCGTGGCCGGGCAGGGCAGGCGCTACTTCAGGCGTGCCGTCACGTTGTCTTCGATCCAGTGCGGGTCCAGCCATTCCAGCGGCTGCACCTGCACCCCGCCGATGGTCACCCCGAAGTGCAGGTGGTCGCCGCCTGCCATGCCGGTGGTGCCGGTCTTGCCGATGATGTCGCCCTTCTTCACCTGTTGGCCCACGTTGGCCGAAATCTCGCTGAGGTGCGAGTACAGGGTCTGCAGGCCCAGGCCGTGGTCGATGACGACGAGGTTGCCGTAGATGCCGAGATGCCCGGCAAAGACCACGCGCCCGCTGTTGGAGGCGGGCACCTCGGCCATGGCCAGCGAGGCGAAGTCCAGGCCGAGGTGGGTCTGGTTGTCCACCTTCTGTCCGTTGTGCAGGTAGCTGCGGTTGTCGGCGAACCCGGCCCTGGTGGCCGAGTTGGGCAGTTGCAGGAACGCCCCGTGCCAGAGCATGGCGGGGGCGGAGTCCCTGCCGATTTCAAGCAGCTTTTGCTCGTTGGAGGCGCGCAGTTCGTTGTTGACCTTCAGGAAGCGCTCCAGCGGGCTCAATTCCCCGGGTACGTCCTGCTCGAATTCGGGCATCTTGCTGGCCAGGAAGCTTTCGGAAATGTTGATGTTGTCATGCCGGAACACCCGGTCCAGCGGCCGAATGACCAAGCGGCTGGCCATGGCATTGCCGGAAAGGTCCACGGCGGTGATTTCCGGGGCGTACTGGGCGACGGTGAGAAAATGCGGAAAGGCGAAGAAGCACACGTAGTCGCCGCTGGGCTGCTTGAACCCCGGAAAGTACAAATCGCCCACCTTCACCCCGGTACGGTCCACGTCTTCGTTGACCGAATAGAGGATGGAGCCGGTGCCGCCGCGCCGCACGTAGGGGGGCATGCTCTTTACCGAAACGCGTGGGGGCTGGGTGTCCAGGCGCATGGGGTAGACCCTGGTGGTGGTGTTGCCCTTGCCGAACCCGGCCAGCGAGGTGTCGGCCGTGCGCACTTCAAGGTCGAAGGCCCCGTCCTTCAGGCCCGCATCCTTCAGGTTGAAGGTCACGCGCTGTTCGCGACGGCCATCGGTGAAGGCGCTGTCGAGCACGACCAGCGAGTGCGAATTCTTTTTCACCGTGACGGTGACGGACCGGATGCCCGACTTCTTGTCGCGCAGGGTCAGGGTCAGGTCCTGATGCGGCGAGGCGCGCCCCGTATCCGGGGTAAGGATGACTTCCGGCCCTTCCATGTCCTGGAAGAGCATGAAGCCGCCGATGCCGAGCAGCCCCAGCAGGGCCGCGAAGACGATCACGATGGAAAGATTCTTGGCTGCAGTCATGTCTCCTGATCCTTTCAAGTGAAAAGCCGCCCTGAAAGCCGGGCGGCTCGTGTCCAAACCGTTCAGGCGGCCCGCCTAGGGATGTTCGACGGCATCCAGCAGGCTGATGGTCAGCTTCAGGAAGTCCGCCTCGGTCACGATGCCCACCAGCCTGTCGCCCTCGGTCACGGGCAGGCACCCGTACTTGTGGTGCAGCAGCAGTTCTGCGGCATCGCGCAGCAGGGTTTCGGGGTGCACGCGCACCACGTCGGTACGCATGATTTCGCCCACCGGGATGCCCGCGTCGATCTCGTTCTGCACCGCCTCGTCCACGTCGGCGAAGCGCGAGATGGTGGCGGACAGGATGTCGCGGTGGGTCAGCAACCCCTGAAAGTCTCCCTTGGCGTCCACGATGGGAATGTGCCGGATGCGGGCCAGTTGCATCAGCGAGCGGGCCGCCCGGAGCGAATCGGTCTTCTTCAGGGTGAAGAGTCCGGTGGACATGAGATCGCCAACGTAGAGCATGGTTTCCCCCGCAAGCACGTTTCGCCAAGTTTCGCATACTCGGCGCATAAGTCAAGCAAGCCGGGGCGACGTGGGCGGCTGCCCGCGGCATGCAGGGCGGAGGCGCGGAAAGGAGCACGGCAGGGCGCGGGACGCCGCAAGATGCAGGATGGCGGTGCCGCGCACCGGGCGCTGCACCCCTCCTGATTGACGCCGAAGGCAAAATCTGTTTTCCAAACCATGCCGGGGCCGTATGGACGAGGTGACTCGCAACGCCCGTCCGCCCGTCTGCACCCCGTTCCGCCATTCGCCCGCGCACGGCCTTTCCGTCGCGGTCCTTGCCGCGCCGCCGCCAGCCTGCTGGTCAGACCTCTTGCCAGTTCGCTGGCCGGGTCGCTGGTCAGTTCGCTGACCGGGCCCGGCGCCCCGATGCGCGTGCGCGGCGGGTCCGATGTGCCCGATTGCCCGATTACACGGTCGCACGCGGTCACGCATGGTACCACGGCAACGCGACGATCAGCCCCCCGGCGGGGCACCCATTCCAGAGAGGACCGCGCATGCTCGACATGAAGCGCAACCGTGAGCGCATGGTGAAACAGCAGCTCGAGACGCGCGGCATCACCGATTTGGCCGTGCTTGCGGCCATGCGTTCCGTGCCGCGTCACCTGTTCGTGCAGGAAGCCCTGCGCGCCCAGGCCTACGAGGACCACCCCCTGCCCATCGGGCATGGCCAGACCATTTCGCAGCCCTTCATCGTGGCGCTCATGTCGCAGATCATCGAGCCGCAAGCGGGCCTGCGCGTGCTGGAAATCGGCACCGGCTCCGGCTACCAGGCGGCCGTGCTGGCGGAAATGGGCATGGACGTGTACACGGTGGAGCGCATCCGCGAACTGCACGCCGCCGCGCGCGACCTGTTGCGTACGCTGAAGTACCGCAAGGTGCGGCTGAAGCTGGACGACGGCACCCTGGGCTGGCCCGAGGCCGCGCCGTACGACCGCATCCTGGTCACGGCGGGCGGCCCGGAAGTACCGCTGCCGCTCATCGAGCAACTGGCGGACCCCGGCATCCTGGTCATTCCCGTGGGGGCCAGCAAGCGCATGCAGGAACTGGTGGTGGTGCGCAAACAGGGCGGGCGCGTGGTGCGCGAAAGCAAGGGCGGGGTGGCCTTCGTGGACCTGGTGGGCACCCACGGCTGGCGCGGCTAGGACACCGGCGCGGAACGACGTTTTCCTCCGCGCCGCCGTCCTGGGCCTCCGGGTCCTTTTACTTGACGGGGCGGCGCGATTCATTACCTTACCGGGGCGGGCAAGCCCCGCCGCATCGCAATTCCATGGCCCGCCACGCCACCGGCCGGGCGGCCACAGACAAGGAGCATCCATATGTCCTCGTGCAGCACCTGCCCCTCGGCCAGGAACAAGGCCGAAACGGGCAAGCCCAGCGCCGGCATGGCCATTCAGGACGAGATCATCTCCTCCACGCTGGGGCGGATCAGATACAAGCTTTTCATCATGAGCGGCAAGGGCGGGGTGGGCAAAAGCTCCGTCACCGTGAACACGGCGGCGGCCCTGGCCGCGCGCGGCTACAAGGTGGGCATCCTGGACGTGGACATCCACGGCCCCAGCGTGCCCAACCTGCTGGGCCTGCGCGCGGGCATAGAGGCCGACGAACGCGGCGGCCTGCTGAATCCCGCGAAATACAACGACAACCTGTTCGTCATCTCCATGGATTCGCTGCTCAAGGATCGCGACACGGCGGTGCTGTGGCGCGGTCCCAAGAAGACGGCGGCCATCCGCCAGTTCGTGTCCGACGTGAACTGGGGCGACCTGGACTTTCTGCTCATCGATTCCCCCCCCGGCACCGGCGACGAGCACATGACCGTGCTGAAGACCATCCCCGACGCCCTGTGCGTGGTGGTGACCACCCCGCAGGAAATCTCGCTGGCCGACGTGCGCAAGGCCATCAACTTCCTGCAATACGCCCAGGCCAACGTGCTGGGCGTGGTCGAGAACATGAGCGGCCTGTACTGTCCGCACTGCGGGGGCGAAATCTCGCTGTTCAAAAAGGGCGGGGGGCGCGAACTGGCCGAGAAGTACGGCCTGACCTTCCTTGGCGCCGTGCCGCTGGACCCGGCCACCGTGGTGGCCGCCGACCGGGGCGTGCCCGTGGTGATGCTGGAAGAGGATTCGCGCGCCAAGCAGGGTTTTCTGGAACTGGCCGACAACATCGCGGCCGCGTCCGAGAACAGCCTGGAGGCCGTGGCCAGCACCCACGCCTGATGTCCGCGTGCTGACCACCTGACGCCCGGCTGACCCGTGCGACCGGGCCGGCGCGTGCGAAGTCGCGCGCCCGGCCCCGGGCCTTCCCCCGCCAAGGCGGCCATCGCCCCCGCCGGGGCTTCCGCGGGACCACGGCGGACCATGTCGCGGCAGGGCGGTCATCCTCCCTTTGCCAGCGCGACGAAGTGTGCTAGGAACACCCACATGACGCAGCAACCAAGCCCCCTCCAGCGGATGTTCAACCTTGCCAACCGCATCACGCTGGCGCGCATCTTCATCGTGCCCGCCATCGTCGTGCTGATGATGTTCCCCGGCCGCATCGCCTGCCTGGCGGCCGTGGTGCTGTTCGCGCTGGCCTCCATCACCGACGTCATCGACGGCCACATCGCACGCCGGTCGAACATGGTGACCAGCTTCGGCAAGTTCCTGGACCCGCTGGCCGACAAGATTCTCATCGGTTCCGTGCTGATCATGCTGGTGGAACTGGGCTGGATTGCCGGGTGGATCGCCATCGTGATCATCGCGCGCGAACTGATGGTCACTGGCCTGCGCGCCGTGGCCGCCGACGAGGGACTGGTCATCGCCGCCGACAAGTTCGGCAAGATGAAGACCGTCATGCAGATGTTCGCGCTGGTGCCGCTGATGCTGCACTATCCGTGGTTCGGGCTGGACCCCAACCCGGCGGGGCAGTTTATGCTTTACATCGCGTTGTTTCTCACGGTATTTTCAGGCTTCAACTATCTGTATACATTTTACGGAAGCTGGCTCAAGGAAGGCGCCGGACGGGCCTAGCCCGCACAGGCGGGGCGCATGGCCGGAGACGCATTCATGCAGGATCACGAGGGACTGCACAGCAGGTTGAAGAACTGCCTGCAGACCATCCTTGAGCTTGAGCCCGATCTGGAACGGCTGGAGCTTGGGGGCGAACTGATGCAGGAGTTCACCGTGCTCAAGTCGTTCATGGAACGGCTTGATGCCGTGCTGCTGGACGAGGACGACGTGCGCCGCATAGAGCGCGCCACCGCGAATTTTCTGGAAGAACTGAAAGGGCCGGTTTCCGCCATGCGCCGTCGCGGCGAGCAGCGTCGGCTGTTGCAGTGACCGAAATGTTCTGGCGGCGCCTGCTCATCGGCCTTTCCCTGGCCCTTAACGTTGTCCTGCTGTACCGCCTTGTCTGGAGCGACCAGGGCATGGTGGCGTACAAGACGCTGAAGCAGCAGTGCACCGCCATGGAGGCCCGCCTGAAGGACCTCGACTCCCGCAACCTGGCCCTGAGCCGCGAAATACGGCTCTTGCAGGCGGATGGGAAATATGTCGAAAAGATGATCCGCAAGCGGCTGAACTTCGTGAAGGACAACGAAATCCTCTACATCTTCCCCGAGACGCAGGCGGAAGCGGCCACACCGGGAGCCGGATCTGATGAAGGCAAAAATTGAGTGGTATCAAGAGGTACTTGAACTCGAACCGAGTTCGAAGGTCTTTTTTCCGCTCGCCCGCCTGCTGGCTGAAAACGGCCAACCCGATGACGCCGTAGCCACCCTGCGCCAGGGGCTTGACCGCCATCCCGAATTCATCGAAGCCCGCCTTTTCCTCATAGAACTCCTGCATTCCAGCCACAGGGACGACCTGCGCGACGGCGAAGTGGGCAAGCTGGCCCGCCTGCTGGGCGCCTATCCCGGCTTCTGGGATGCCTGGAGCGCCTGCCTGGCCGCCGGGGACAAGGGCCGCGACACCGCGCTGGCCCTGGCCTTTCTGGCGGCCTCGTTCCGTTCCGGCACCCAGGGGGCGCTTTCGTGGACCTCCGTCATCGAGCACGGGCTGCGCGCCATGCTGGGCGGCAACGGCACGGAGCCCGTGGCGACGCCCGCTGCCCCTCCCGTCGCGCCTTCGGCCACGGCCCCGCCTGATATGCAGGACATGTCGGGTATGCATGACGAGGCCGCCGCGTCGCACCAGGCCCACGGACACGTCCCCCTTTCGCGTGCGGTTGCCGGGGGGGAAGATCGCACCACTGGCGCACCCGATGCACTGGACGCCCAGGACGAGGAAGAAGAACATTTTTCGCTGCGCACCCGCTCCATGGCGCAGGTGCTTGCCGAGCAGGGCGATTTGCGCGGTGCCCTCGACATCTACGAGGAACTGATGGCCGCCTCGGACAGCGACGAAGAGCGCGCCGACATCGCCGGCGTGATCCAGGAACTCACCAACCGTCTCAAGTCCGCGGGGGAGGGAAGCCAGCGGCAGCAGGCGGCCGACGAGGGGCAGCCCCTTCAGGGCAAGCACAAGCTCATCCACATGCTCGAATCGCTGGCCGAGCGCCTGGAGGCGCGCGCCCAGGGGTAGCGGGCACGAAATTCGTATCGAACCCACGCGCGGGGATACCGCGCGGCAGCCGTGCGCGTCCTTCGTGACGAAGGGGGACGGGGGAAGCCCCGCGCCAGTCGGCCTGCCGCAGATCGCAACGATCCATTCAGGAGAAAGAGAGTGCAGCGAGTCAACAAGGCCGCCTGTCTGCTGCTCGCGCTGGGCGTGCTGCTGGCGACGGGATGCAAGCACGAGGCCAAGGGGTACTGGAAGGACACCCGCCGGTACTACCGTGAATATCTGAACACCCCCGCCAAGCTCGACCTTGAGGACAAGGGCGAGGTGGCTCCCGCCGAAGCCCGTCTTGCAGAAGGTTTTGCCGGTATCGACATCCAGTTGCGCGCCCTGGAGCGGGCGCTGGAAAACAGCGACCGCAGGCCCGACACCGCCTGGGCCAAGCAGATGTTCCAGCGCTTTCCGTGGATCAGCGGCCTTGCCGCCGTGGACAGCGAGGGCCAGGTCATGGCCCAGCAGCCCGAGGCGTCCATGAAGCCGCTGGATTTCGCCCCGCTGCTGCAGGAAGACGCCAAGCAGAACATGCGCGCCCTGCGCTGCTACGTGCAGGATACCCCCATGGGACCCGAAGTGTACGTGGGCGTGCCCGTGTATTCCGGCACCGACTTCCGGGGGCTGGTCATCGCCCATTTCGACATCCGCGCGCTGCTGCCGTATTCGTCGCGCCCGGCGGACCTGATGATCGCCGCGCCCGGCCAGGTCATGTGGCCCGGCCGTTTCGACGCGCAGGCCACCCCCATCGCCTCCACCGACTGGGGCAGCGTGGTCGTCAAGGACGTCTACGGTTCCGTCTCCAACGCCAACGGTGAATTCTACTGGGTGTCGCGCTACCTCGGCAACCTGCCGCTGGTCTTCGCCGTGCCCGAGGCGGGCAGCTTTCCCGAAAAGCCGGAACAGCTCGCCATCCTCAAGCAGGCCGCCGCGCTGGGCTCGGCCAACACCCCCAACGAGCCCGTGACCGAGATCCAGCCCGCCTACCCCGAACTTGACGAATCCGAGGGCAGCATCCTGACCAAGCCCGCGCCGCAGGCGTCGGACGATCAGAAGGTCAAGGAAGAAGCCATCCGATAAGGTTCGCGTCGCGCCGGGGCGTGCCCGTTTCCGCCGTATGGCGGGCGGTGCGCCCCGGCGCGCGCCGTTTCTGGCCTTTCCCCCATCCGCCGGGCCGCGCCCGGTACTTCCACATCGCGCCGCACCGGCGCGGTTCCGCCAGGAGCACTCCATGCCAGAGGTCACCGTTACCGAGCATCTGCTGCTGCACCAGAAGCGTTCGCCCGCCGCCACCGGCCAGTTCACCACCCTGCTGAACGACCTCATCCTGTCCGCCAAGATCATCGCGCGCAGCGTGAACAAGGCGGGCCTGCTGGACGTTCTGGGCGGCACCGGCGAGGTCAACGTGCAGGGCGAGAACGTGCAGAAGCTGGACGAATTCGCCAACCGCGTGCTCATCTACCGCATGGAGCGTTCCGGCGCGCTGTGCGCCATGGGTTCCGAAGAAAACGCCGACGTCATCCGCGTGTCCGAAAAGCTCACCCGGGGCGACTACATCCTCATCTTCGACCCGCTGGACGGCTCGTCCAACATCGACGTGAACATCAATGTCGGCACCATCTTTTCCATCCTGCGCCGCAAGTCGCCCTCCGGTGACGACGCCACCATGGAGGACGTGTTGCAGGCAGGCACCGAGCAGGTGGCCGCAGGCTACATCCTGTACGGCCCCTCCACCATGCTGGTGTATTCCACCGGGCAGGGCGTGCACGGCTTCACCCTGGACCCCACCGTGGGCGAATTCCTGCTTTCGCACCCCGACATCCGCATCCCCGAGCGGGGCAAGATCTACTCCGTCAACGAATCCTACTGGCACTACTGGGACGATGCCACCCGCGAGGCCGTCGGCTACTTCAAGGGCACCGGCAACGAGCGCGGCAAGCCCTATTCCCTGCGCTACGTGGGCTCCCTGGTGGCGGATTTCCACCGCACCCTGCTGTACGGCGGCATCTTCATGTACCCCATGGACCAGCGCGACCCGCAAAAGCCCCAGGGCAAGCTGCGCCTGCAATGCGAAGCCTCGCCCCTGGCCTTTCTGGCCGAACAGGCCGGTGGCCTTGCCACCGACGGCACCGGCCGCATCCTGGACATCCGGCCCCAGGTGCTGCATGAACGCGTGCCCCTGTTCATCGGCTCGCGCCGCGACGTCCAGGCCGTGACCGACATCTACACCCGCCACGCGAAGTAGGGTGGGGCAACGCAGAGAGAAAAGAATAACCGGGGGAGAGAAAGGGAACTTTTGGAAAAGTTCCCTTTC
>JAITSV010000073.1 GCA_031287575.1 Desulfovibrio sp. | reverse complement strand
CCCCCCCCCCCCCCCCCCCCCCCCCCCCGGTTCGTTTTCATCCTGCCTTGTTTCCCCTTCCTACCCCGCCTGCGTCCGCAACTCCGCAAGATGGGTGCGGGCGAAGTCGAGGGAGGGGTCGATTTCCAGGGCGGCTTCCAGCAGGTGGGCGGCGGTGTCGGCATCGCCGAGGAACTTGTGGCACAGGCCCAGGTTGGCGAGGTCGATGACCGACCCCTTGTCCAGGCGCAGCACGCTTTCGAAGTTGGCGGCGGCCTTGGCGTAGTCGCCCAGCTTGAAGTGGCACACGCCGCGCAGGTTGAAGTATTCCTTCATTTCCGGGCAGGCGGCCACGGCGCGGTCCAGACCGGGCAGGGCGGCGGCCCAGTCCTGGGCCAGGGTATGCACGTAGGCGCCGTAGAAGGCGGCAAGGCCGCGCGCGTCGGCGTCGGGTTGCAGGGGCTCGCTGGTTTCGAACCAGCGGCGCGCCTCGTCCAGGGCTTCGGCGCGCAGGGCCAGCATGCCCCGGAAGAACGGCACGAAGTGCGCGCCGGGGTAGAGTTCCGCCAGCACCTCAAGGCCGCGCAGGGCGGTTTCGGCGTCGGCTTCCTCGCTCAGGATGCGGCCCACGAACAGGCCGATGGAGGCGTTCTTGTCCCGTTCGCGAAAGCGGAACCCCGGCACGATGTTGTAGTGGGTGGACACGCCCACGTCGGGGTTTTGGGTGGAGATGGACAACAGGGTGTGGCCCTGCCGGGCGAGGCCGTCGGAGAGGGTGGTGAGCTCGCGCAGGATGTCGTCCGATTCCACCGTGGGCAGCGAGGACAGCGGCACCACGGGGCCGCGCCGCAGCCATTCGATGTCTTCCAGCCGTTCGTACTTGGGCAGGCCGGAGGCCTCGTAGCAGGCGCCGGTGATGAAGTCGCCCGCGAGCTGGGCAATTTCGGTCAGGGCGCGCACGGCGGCCTTGACCGGGGTGGCGGCGGTGCCTGCGGTGTAGACGATCTCGGAGCGCACCGGGAAGGTGGCCGGGTCCCAGGCCACGGCGCCCACGGTGGGCACGGGCAGGCCAAGGGAAAAATCCTTCAGCACCACCTGCACGCCGTGCCGGGCAAAGCGCTCCAGCAGGTCGCGCAGCACGGCGTCGTCGCTGGAGTTTTCGGGCGAGATGTCGATGGTGGGCAGTTCGGGCATGGCCTGGTCGATGACGCAGCACACATGGCGCTCCACCAGTTCGCAGGCGCCCTGGAGGATGGATTCCTCTTCGGTGTTGCCCGCCGACGAGCCGTTGAACTCGCCCAGCTTCTTGAACCAGTCCAGCGGCAGCCACACCTCGCGGCCTTCCGTGCCGTCACGCGGGATGACCGTGGCGGGGAAGAACTTCCAGCGGATCAGGTCCAGGGCGCGCACGGCGCCTTCCGGCGCGATGGGGTCGTGCACGGACTTGGCGATTTGCTGCACCGGCAGCAGCGCATCGCCAAAGCGGGCCTGCGCCTCGCTCCAGGTGGCCTCGACCATGCCGGGCATGTCGCGCCAGAAGGTGAAGAAGCTGTAGCGTTCCATCAGTTCCATCAGGGCCGATGCCTCGGCCTGCTCCACGGACGCGCCCTTGCCCATCTGCTTGCGGGTGGGCATGACGCGTTTGGCGTCGGCCCCGCACATGCTGAGGAACACGGGAATGCCCAGCCGGTCCACGTCCACGCGGCGGGTTTCGGCAAGGATGTCCACGTCGAGGCTGGCAAGGCGCTGGCGCACGCGGCGCACGGTTTCCACGGGGGAGGTGGCCTTGTCCTGGTCCCTGGTATAGCCCTTGGGGCAGGGAGAGAGCTTGATCATGCGATGGTCCGTGAGGGGTCGAGGTTGCGGATGCGGGCCGATTGATGATGCGGTTGGCGGTGCGGACTGGTGACCTGGTCGGCAACGCCGGTTGATGATCCTGTCGGCTACGCCGATTGGACCGGGATAGCCGGTGCAGTGCCCGCACGCTTGGGGGTGAGCCGGTGCACCAGGAACAGGCGGCGTTCTTCCTGCCCGTCGTCGCCGGTGGACTTGATGCCCACGGGCTGCTCGGCCACGTCGAAGTCGCGCCCGGCCAGCTTCAGGAAGTGGGCGGCCTTGCGGCGCTTGTCGGTGCACAGCATGGCCTGCCCACCTGCGGCCACGTGGCGGGCCAGGAACTTGGCCAGCGGGCGGTGCAGGTCCTCCAGGTACAGGATTTCGGCCCCGGCGATGACGTCGTAGCGGGTATCGAGACGCGCGGCGGTGATGTCGCAGCGGCGCACCTCCACCCGGTCGGCCAAGCCGTTGCGCAGCACGTTGATGCGCGCGAAGAGCAGGGCGTCGTCGTTGACGTCGGTGATGGTCACGCGGGCAAAGCCGTAGCGCGCGGCGATGAGCCCGGTGACGCCGCAGCCCGCGCCGATTTCCAGCAGGCTCTTGCCCGCCGGGTCCAGCTTGCGCAGAAAGCGCCCCAGCAGGAACGAGGCGGGCCAGATCTTGGCCCACAGGGGCAGGTCGCGCAGCGGGTCCTTGATGGCGTTGGTGGCGATGAGCCGGTCGAGGTGGCCGGTCATGTTGCGAATTTGCAGGATTTCCAGCGGCGCGTCGTCCACGGTGAGGGTTTCGAAACCCACCTCGTAGCGTTCGTGCGCCTTGGCCAGCAGGCGTTCCAGTTCGGCGGCGTGCGTTTCCGCCGCAGGTGCGGATTCGGTGCCATGGGGGGCCGGGGTGTCCGGTTGCTGGGTGTCCGGTTGTTCGGTCATGGGCTGTCCTTTTGTGGGCCGATGGCTGCGGGAGCCGGTGTGGGCCGGTTGCCGATGCGGGCCAGTTGCCGGGCGGATGCGAAGGCCGGAAGAACCCGGCGTGCCGGTGGGCACGGGAGGGGTCGGCGGCGGCGCGTCCGGAGTTCATGCCTCAACAGGACGGGCAGTGCAAGTTGGGCGGGGGTAAGCACGCGCTTTGCGGCGGGCGGCGGCCCGGAGATACGCGTACGGCTGGGGCAGGGTGGAGCGGCCGGGGCGGCGCGGGGATGGAGGCGCGGGCGAAGCAGGGGGGAACGCGGTGCCCACGGCGGAGATGCGGAGGACGGACGCGCGAAGCTGACGTCCCGGACGCCTGGCAAAGGGATCATTCCGCCAGGGCCGGTTCGCCGGACGTCCGGGAAGGTCGCCCGTCATCAGGCGTGAGCCGCTTGCGGGCCTCTATGGCCACCAGCCGCACGAAGCCGCCCTCCACGGACATCACCCGGATGTCCCGGCGCAGTTCGCGGTAGCCGTGCTCCTTGTAGAAGTCCAGGGCGTTGAGCGATGCGGTCAGGCGCAGTTCCGGCCAGCCCTGCTCCACGGCGCGGCGTTCCAGTTCACGCAGCAGTGCGCTGCCGGTGCCGGGCGGGGCCTGCGGCGCCGCGTACAGGTAAGCCACCTCGTCGCCGCGCAGCGCGCCAAAGCCGACCACGCAGGATGAGGGCGCCGGGGTGGGCGGCGTGGTCTCCCGTGGTCCGCGGGCTTCTGCTCTCGGCGGTTCCTCCCCGGCGACCCCGACTGACGGGGCAAGGGGCGCCGTCATCATTGCCTCCGCCACCAGAAACGGATTCATGCCCAGCTCAAGCTCTCGCCGGAACTGTACCACCGTGCGGCCCGCGCACCATGCGGACAGTTGCTCCGCGTCGTAACTGCACGCCGCCTTGCCGTGGATGGCGGCATGGAACACGGCGGTGACGGCGGCGGCGTCGTCCGGGGTGGCAAGGCGGATGGCAATGCGGGGCATGGGGCGTCCTGCGGCTGGGGTGATGCGTACGGCATATGCCGGGAGAGACCGGTGAGCAACCGCTTAGCCCGATAGCGGCGACTGCGCGCGATGATGCCGTGCGCGGGCGGTTGCGGAGGAAGGGGGCGCCGGAGATGCGGCGGACTTGGCTGACCGCGGTGTGTGTGGGGGCTGGCAGGAGAGGGCCGCCGACAGGAACAGGGAGGGGGGCGAGTCGGACCGGTGCAGACGGGACAGGCCAGTACGGACGGGGCAGGACAGGTCAGGACAGGTGGGGCAGGCCGGGAGAAGGCATGGAGCCAGCTCCATGCGTCCGGTGCCCTCCCGCCGTCGAAAACGGCAAAGGCCACCTTGCGGCGGCCTTTCGTGCCCCTGGGGGCGAAATTTTGGAGCGGGAGACGGGATTTGAACCCGCGACTTCAACCTTGGCAAGGTTGCACTCTACCACTGAGTTACTCCCGCCCTTGCGGGCGGCACGCGGGTGGGGCGAAACCGCCGTTCCCCCGTGCGGAGGGAGAGCTACCCTTTTTGGCGGGGAGTTGTCAACATGTCCGCATGGAAAAGTTTGCATGAAACGGGCGCACCCTCCACACCCGGGGGACATCCTCCGGTCCGTTGCGGCTTGAAGCGGCTGGCCTGTTTTCGATCATTGAGGAAAAATAGCGTAGGAAACCAGCGAACATCCACGGGCTGGGCTTTTGGACAGGGCACGACGCAGACACCGTTGCGACCGGGAAGGGGCGTTCCGGCACACGATCACTGCAAGAGGGGGGAGCGCATGGGAAGTATCAGGAATGGCGGATGCGTCCATATTGCCTTGCAGGGGGCGTGTCCGAGGTCTGGGAACGCCTGCTGGGCATCCTGCGCGAAATGAGCGCGCCCGTGTTCTGCACCATGGACCATGCGGCCAATGTGGAAGGCGCAGGGTTGCACATGTCGGCCACGCGGGTAGTGACCTTCGGCAACCTCGCCGTGGGCACGCTGCTTATAGGGGGGCAGGACAGTTGAGAAACGGCGGGCCTGCAGCGATGGGGGAGGGCGAGGCATGCAAAAAGCCCCCGTGCGTAGCACGGGGGCGATGATTTCTGGAGCGGGAAACGGGATTTGAACCCGCAACCTTCAGCTTGGGAAGCTGACACTCTACCGTTGAGTTATTCCCGCTAATGGTGGGGTATCACTAGGGTTTTCCGCGCTTGGCGGCAGACCCGGAGGAGACGGTGGAGCGGGAGACGGGATTTGAACCCGCGACTTCAACCTTGGCAAGGTTGCACTCTACCACTGAGTTACTCCCGCACCGATGCTGGAGGCGGCATCCGGATTTGAACCGGAGAATGGAGGTTTTGCAGACCTCTGCCTTACCACTTGGCTATGCCGCCTCATCGGTTCGTTGGAGCGGGAGACGGGATTTGAACCCGCGACTTCAACCTTGGCAAGGTTGCACTCTACCACTGAGTTACTCCCGCTCAACGAGGAGAGCCTTCTACGTCACAGCCCCGCTCCCTGTCAAGCCAGGTTTTTGAAAAAACACGACGGATTCCCGCAAGATGTTGCCTGGTGCGGGTTTGCGGGCGTGGTTCATCAGGGGGGCTGCGGCTTTCCCGTACCGGTTGGTTCGGCCCTGTCCCGTCGGCTGTCTCGCCGCGCAGTCCGTCCGTCCCAGTCCCGACCGTCTGGCCGTCTGGCCACTGCATGTGGCTTCTGCGCTGTTGCATCCCTCCGTTCCGCGCCATCCGTGACTTTGGGGGGCGTCAGTCAGCGCCTGCCAACGTTGCGCACACTCCGTCCGTGTTTCCGCGAACGGAAATCAGGCCTCGCCCCTTTACTTTTATCGGCCGGATGATTTATGGCAGTTGCCTTGCAAGCGACAGCCCCACCCGGCACGCGTGCCGCTAGGCGGCGGTGCGCTGCGTACCGCGAGGAGGTTCCCCATGGATCAGAAGGATATCGAGTACTTCCGCGTATTGCTGACCCAGATGCTGGAAGAAGCCACGCAAAAGGGCGACCTCACGCTGGAAGACATGACGGATAACAACGAGGTCTTCGCCGATCCGGCGGACCGCGCCACCATGGAATCGGACCGCGCCTTCACCCTGCGCATCCGTGACCGCGAGCGGCGGCTGATCAAGAAAATTCAGGCGGCGCTGGGCCGCATCGAGGACGGTTCATTCGGCATCTGCGACGAATGCGGCGAGGAAATCGGCGTGCCGCGCCTGAAGGCGCGACCCGTGACCAAGCTGTGCATCAACTGCAAGAGCAAGCAGGAAGACGACGAGCGCGTCCGAGGCGATTGAACGCCCACCACGGCCCCTCACCCCTGCCGGGATGAGGGGCCGTTTTTTGTTGTGCCGTGCCGCGTGGCCGACAGGCGCATCCGCTGTCTGCCGGGCCTCTGGTGGCCGTCAGGGGGCTTCGGGCACGGCCTGTTGCAGGGATTCCCGGCAGGGCTGGGCTGTCCCCGCATGTGCTCGGGCTACGTAGCCAGGGAAACGACGATGGACGCCCATCTGTTCCGCCGCGTCTGCCGGGCGCTGGTTCCGCTGCTGGCCGGGTGCCGCATCGAAAAGATCCACGCGCCCGCGCCGGACATCCATTCCCTCACCATCTTCGCCGCCGGGCGCAAGCAGGTGCTGGTGCTGCGCCACGGGCGCCGCGCGCCGCTGTTGTACCTGGCCGCGCACAAGCCGCCCAACCCTGCCAGGCCCGACGCCCAGGTCATGCTGCTGCGCAAGCATCTGGCCGGACGCCGCGTGACCTGGGCCGGGTGCGACTGGCCGCGCCGCAGGCTGGCCCTGCGCATGGCGCCGCCAGCCGGGCAGCCAAACGGACTGGCAGACGGGCAGGCAAACGGGGCGGCAGACGGGCAGGGCGCCCTGGTGCTGCTGGATCTGCGCGAGGGGATGCACCTTGTTGACGCCCTTCCCCCTGACTTTGGCGCGGACCCTCTCTGGCCGCAATTGCCGCCCCCGTCGCAGCCGGACGCGCTGAAGGCCGCACTGCGCGTGCTGTGCGACGGTGCCACCACCGGTGCCGACCCGGTGCTCACCCCGGCCCTGCGGCGCACCCTGGCCGCCCTCGTGGGCGGCGGGCAGTCCGCCCCTCCATCCGTCAGCACCCCCGGCGGCACTTCGGACACCCTGTCCGGCAGTTCCGGCGACGCCCGGGAAGACGGCGTGCTCGACGCCTGCGCCCTGCTGGTGGACCTGGATTCCGGCGAGGGCGACGTGTTCCTGTACCGCCAGCGCAGCGGGGCGGGGGACGGGCCGGGCGAACCCGACGAGCTTTCCGCGTGGCCCCTGCCCGCATCCCTGCGCGGCAACCGGACGGAAGAAGTGCACGAATCCGCGCTGGATGCCGCCAGCATCCTGGGCGAGACCGCCGCGTTCACCGGTCTTGCCGATTCCGTACGCACGGAGGCCGCCGCCCCGTTCAAGGCCGAAGCCAAGCGGTTGCGCCGCCTGCTGGCCAAGCTGGACGACGAGGAACGCCGCCTGCGCGGGCTGCTGGCCCAGCGAGCCGATGGCGTGGCCCTGCAGGCGGTGCTCTATCGATACGCGCCGGATGCCCGTCTGCCGGAAGCGATGGTGCCCGACGGGACCTTGTCCGAAACGACGTGGCCGGAAGACGCGGGGGACGAGGCATCGCCCCCGGCGGGCGCCGCCGTCGCAGGTTCGGCCAGTACCATCCGCACCATTCGTCTCGACCCGCTGCTGACCGTGCGCGAGAACATGGCCGCCATGTTCCACCGGTCCGACCGGGGCGCGCGCGGGCTCGCCATCCTCGAGCGTCGCCGGGCGGAGGTTGCCCGCGACCTGGCCGCCGCCGAGCAGGCCGCGGCCATGCCCCCCGGCGGCGTGTTGCCACCGGTCCAGGCCTGGTTTGCGCCCGCGACCGGCCTCCATGGCTTTCCTGCCCCCTGCGGCAAGAAAGGCAAAGGCGCCAAGGGCGGCTCCGATTCCCGCGTACAGCCGGGCAATGCCGGGACCGGCAGCGACGTGCAGCGCTTTCGCAGTTCCGACGGCTTTCTGTTGCTGCGGGGGCGATGCGCGGAAGGCAACGCGGAGTTGCTGCGCATCGCCTCGCCTTTCGACTGGTGGCTGCACGCCGAGGACGGTCCCAGCGCGCACCTGATCATCCGGCGCGACCACCCGGCGCACCAGGTGCCGGAACGCACCCTGGCCGAGGCCGCCACGCTGGTGGCGGTGAAAAGCTGGCAGCGCAACGCCGCCCGCGCGCGGATCATGGTGGCCCTGGTGCGTGACGTGCGCGCCGTGAAGGGTGCCGCCCCCGGTGCCGTGCGGGTCGATACGGTGGCCCGGTCCCTTTCCGTGGCGCCCGACGCTGCGCTGGAAGTCGCCCTGCGCCTGGACCACGGGGGGGGCCGTGGCGGGGACCATGCCGGGGACGCCACCGCCCCTCGCCCCGCCCCGAAGCCTTCCCATGCCACATCCGGCAAGGGGCGCGGCGGGCGCCGCTGAACCGTCATCCCGCGCTTTTTTCCGGCCCTGTCCGGCAGTATCGCCGTGTTGACCGACGTACGGCATACCGCATACAGTCCGCACGACCTTGCGGAGGTCCGCAGGGTACCCCCGTGCCGTTGGCGCGGGATTGTGGGAACAGCGGGGGGGGGGAAGGGATTTCACACATGCTCAGGCGCATGCGGTCTTTGCTTGGTCTTGCGGATGACGACGGCCAGTCTTTCCGCGCGCCATCGGCGGCAAGCGGACAAGGGGCGGGAACGTCGGCGTCCGACGTGCCGCGCGGCACCTCCGCGCAGGGGGCCTCGACGACCGTTCGGGAAGGCACGGCCTGCGGCCCGGTGTTGCTGGTGGCCCGGCAGCCGGTGTTCGACGCCTCGGGAGAGGTGTGGGGGTACGAGTTGCTGTTCCGCCATCCCGATTCCCCCGAATGTTGCAGCGGCGACGTGGACGCCAGCGTGGCCACCGCGTCGGTCATCGCCGACGGCTTCGCCATGGCCCGTCCGGCCCTTGGACAGGGCCAGCGCCTGTTGGTGAACTTCGCCGAGGACATGCTGCTGGCGGGCACGCCGCGCATCCTGCCCGCCGACGTGTGCGGGGTAGAGGTGCTGGAAACGGTGCCCGCCACGGAGGACGTGCTGCGGGTCCTTTCCGACCTCAAGTCCGAAGGTTACCTGGTCGTGGTGGACGACTACGCGGGGCAGCCCGGCAT
Organism: Desulfovibrio sp.; assembly: GCA_031287575.1. Lineage (GTDB taxonomy): Bacteria > Desulfobacterota > Desulfovibrionia > Desulfovibrionales > Desulfovibrionaceae > Cupidesulfovibrio. Next base: position 40,192 of record JAITSV010000073.1, on the reverse strand, counting down.
GGACGCCCTGCTGGACCTGGCGGACATCGTCAAGATCGACGTGCTGGGCCGCCCGTTGACGGAACTGGCCCGCGACGTGGCCGGGCTGCGTCCCCGCCAGTGTCTGCTGCTGGCGGAAAAGGTGGAAGACCTTGCCACGCACAGGCAGTGCGAGGCCCTGGGCTTCTCGCTGTTCCAGGGCTTTTTCTTCAGCAGGCCGGAACTGGTGCACGGCAGGCGGCTGGACAGTTCGCAGGCGGCCAAGATGCGTCTGCTGGCCACCCTGGCCCGCGAGGACGTGAACATCAAGGCGGCCACCGAGGTGGTCCGCTCCGACGCGGCCCTTTCGTACAAGCTGCTGCGGTACATCAATTCCGTACACTTCGGGCTGCCGGTCAAGGTCACGTCCATCCAGCACGGCATTTCGCTGTTGGGTACGCGCAATCTGGTGCAGTGGTTGTGCGTCACCGTGCTTTCCGAATTCGACACCGGGCCCATGGCGCGCGAACTCATCGCGGTTTCCGCCCTGCGCGCCAAGTTCTTGGAATTGTGCGCAACCCGTGCCCTGTTGCGGGCCGGACAAGTGGGCGCCGGACAGGCAGGTGCGGGACAGGCAGGTGCGGGACAGGCACGGCCCGTTCCGCAATCGGGGGCGCTGTTCATGCTCGGGCTGTTCTCGCTGCTGGAACCCCTGCTGTGCCTGCCGCTGGCGGAATTGCTGCGTTCGCTGCCGCTGGTGGACGACCTGACCGAGGCCCTGACCGCGCACACCGGCCCCTTCGCGCCATGGCTGGAGCTGATGGAGCACTATGAACGGGGCCGCTGGGACGACGTGCTTTCCAGCGGAGAGGCCATGGGGCTGACCCAGGCGGACCTGGCCATGGCCTACGCGGGCGCGCTGGAATGGACCACCTTCTTTCACGACAACCGGGAGTAGGAATGCAGCCCCTGGTCGCCACCATAGAAACGTCGCTGTTCGACATGTTCGAGGCCGGTCCCGGCCCGTCCAGTTCCCATACCATAGGCCCCATGAAGGCCGGGCACGACTTCCGCACCCTGTGCGCGGCCCTGCCACCCGAGGTGCTGGCCCGCGCGGCGGACATCCGGGTGCGCCTGTTCGGCTCGCTGAGCGCCACCGGCGTGGGCCACGGCACCACCGGCGCGGTGCTGGCCGGGCTGCTGGGGTACCGGCCCGCCACCTGCCCGCCGGGGTTGCTGGAATCGCTGCCCGCGCTGCCGGAAGGGGAACGCTCCCTGCGCATGGGGTCGGCGGCCCTGGTGCTTGCCGAAGGCACGGTGCGGCGCGACGCGGTGCAGCACGCCCATCCCTTCAGCAACACGCTGGTCATGGAATTGCTGGACGCGCAGGGCACGGTGCTGTGCGAGCGCGAATATTATTCCGTGGGCGGTGGGTTCATCCAGTGGAAGGGCTGGCAGCCCGAAGAGCGCGGCAAGCCCGCGCACCCCTACCGCAGCATGGCGCAACTGCGCGCGCGGCTGGAAGAGACCGGGCTGACCATCCATGAACTGATCCTGGAGAACGAGATGGCGGTTACCGGCATGGGCCGCGCCGCCATCCTGGACCGGCTGGCCGCCATCATCGAGCTGATGGAAGCCAGCGTGCGGCGCGGCATCGAGGACGGCGGGCCGCTGCCCGGCACCCTGGGGGTGCACCGCAAGGCACGCGTACTGCTGCTGCGCGCCCAGCGCCTGCCCAACGAGGTGGATGTCTTTCTGGGGCGGCTGAACGCCTATGCCTTTGCCGCCGCGGAAGAGAACGCGGCGGGCGGGGTCATCGTCACCGCGCCCACCTGCGGCGCCGCCGGGGTGATGCCCGCGCTGCTCTATGCCATGCGCCACGACCTCGCCATCGGCGACCGGGCCGTGCGCGAGGGGGTGCTGGCATCGGCGGCGGTGGGATTCCTGGCCAAGCACAACGCGGGCATCGCCGGGGCCGAGGTGGGCTGCCAGGGCGAGGTGGGCGTGGCCTCGGCCATGGCCGCCGCCATGCTGGCCCACGCGCGCGGCAACCCGGTGCACGTGGTGGAGAACGCGGCGGAAATCGCGCTGGAACACCACCTGGGGCTGACCTGCGACCCGGTGGGCGGCTACGTGCAGATTCCGTGCATCGAACGCAACGCCGTGGGCGCGGTAAAGGCCTACAACGCCTGCCTGCTGGCCACCTGCGAAGACCCGCGCCACCACCGGGTGACCCTGGACAGCGTCATCGCGGCCATGGCCGAGATAGGGCGCGACATGAACGCCAAGTTCAAGGAAACGTCGTCCGGCGGGCTCGCGGTCAGCGTGGTGGAGTGCTGACAGGCTTTCTGCCTCTATCCGAAAAGAGACGGCGTCCATCCCCTGAAGGATGGACGCCGCTTTTATTCACGCTGCTGGCAGCAGCCTAAGGGCTGTTCGCAAAATTAGGATTTTTGTTCGCTGGCGAGGAAAACGAGCCTGCCATGAGGGAGTATACTCTTATCGTATTCGACCGACATGGCAGGCGAAGTTTGACCGCGTTGCGCACGATGGCCGCAGGACTCGCAAGCTCGCCCAACGGCCACGCTTCGCGCCCTTCGGGTCGGAAGCCAGCGGGCAAAAGGGCAATTTTGCAACAGGCCTACAGATCCTTGCCGACCATGCGCAAGAGGCGCACCAATTGGTTGGTGAAGCCCGCTTCGTTGTCGTACCAGATGATCAGCTTCAGCATGGTGCCGCCGATCACGCTGGTGCATAGCGCATCCACCACGCCGCCGTGGGTGGAACCCATGTAGTCCACGGACACCAGCGGCTCTTCGGTGTAGCCCATGTTGCCCAGCAGCGGTCCCTCGGCCGCGGCCTTCAGCAGGGCGTTCACCTCTTCCACGCTGGTGGGGCGTTCCAGTTCGCAGGTCAGGTCCACCAGCGACACGTTGGGGGTGGGCACGCGCACGGCCATGCCGTCCAGCTTGCCCGCCAGCGCGGGAATGACCAGCGTGGTGGCCTTGGCCGCCCCGGTGGTGGTGGGGATCATGGACAGCGCGGCGGCGCGGGCGCGGCGGGGGTCCTTGTGCGAACCGTCCAGGATGCGCTGGCTCATGGTGTACGAGTGCACCGTGGTCATCAGGCCGTGCTTGATGCCGAATGCCTCGTGGATGGTCTTGGCGGCGGGGGCCAGACAGTTGGTGGTGCACGAGGCGGCGGAGATCACGTCGTGCTTCGCCGGGTCATAGTCGCCATGGTTCACGCCCATGACCACGGTGACGTCGGCGTCCTTGGCCGGGGCGCTGATGACGGACTTCTTCGCGCCACAGGCCAGGTGCTGCGCAAGGCCCGCGCGGTCCTTGATGGTGCCGGTGGTTTCCACCGAGATGTCGATGCCGAGGTCCTTCCACTTCCAATCGCCCGCGCGTTCGCGGGTGACGGCGATGCGGCGGCCGTTGACGATGAGCCCGGCGTCGTCGTGGGCCACTTCGCCCCGGAAGGTGCCGTGGCACGAATCGTACTTGAACAGGCGGGCCAGAGAGGCGTTGTCGGCGCGGGCGTTGATGGCCACCACGCCAAGGTCGTCGGTGTCGGCCAGCAGTCTGACGAGGTAGCGGCCGATGCGGCCGAACCCGTTCATCCCAAGCTTGATCATGAGTCCGTTCCCCTGAGACGGTTAGATCTTGTTCGAGCAGCCCAGCACGTTGCGAATCTTGTGCTGCACCATGTTCTTTACGGCATCGCGCGCGGGCTTCAGGTACGCGCGCGGGTCGAAATCAGCCGGCTTTTCCATGAAATGCTTGCGGATGGTGGCGGTCATGGCCAGGCGGATGTCGGTGTCGATGTTGATCTTGCACACGCCGAAGGTGGCCGCCTTGCGCAGCAGGTCTTCGGGCACGCCCTTGGCGCTGCCCACCTTGCCGCCGTAAGTGTTGGCCATCTCCACGAACTCCTGCGGCACGCTGGACGCGCCATGCAGCACCAGCGGGTAGCCGGGCAGCATGGTGGTGATCTTTTCCAGTCGCGCGAAGTCCAGCTTGGCCTCGCCCGTGAACTTGTAGGCCCCGTGGCTGGTGCCGATGGCGATGGCCAGCGAATCGCAGCCGGTGCGCTTCACGAAGTCCACGGCCTGGTCGGGGTCGGTGTACACCGAATGCTCGGCCGAAACCTCGTCCTCCACGCCCGCCAGCTGGCCCAGTTCCGCCTCCACCCACACGCCGCGCGCGTGGGCGTATTCCACCACCTGTCTGGTGACGGCGATGTTCTCTTCGTACGGCAGGTGCGAGCCGTCGTACATGACCGAGGTGAAGCCACCGTCGATGCAGTCCTTGCAGATGTTGAAGTCCTGGCCGTGGTCCAGGTGCAGCACCACCGGAAGGTCGGTATCCAGCAGGGCCGCCTCGATGAGCTTCACGATGTAGTTCTGCCCGGCGTACTTGCGGGCACCGGCGGAAACCTGAAGGATCAGCGGGGCCTGTTCTTCGCCGGCCGCCTGCATGATGCCCTGGATGATTTCCATGTTGTTCACGTTGAAGGCGCCGATGGCGTACCCTTCCTTGTAGGCCCGCTCGAACATCTGCTTGGGACCGGTCAGCGGCATGGGTTCCTCCTGCTGCGCCGGACGGGCGTGATGCCTGCTGGTCCGGCGGTGGAAATGATTTCGTCGGTCACGCCCCGCCGGCGGGTCCCCGCGGGTATGGCGCGCGCGATCCGGGCTGCCTTCGGAAGGTCGTTCGTGAAGTCCCGTCCGTGGTTTCTCCGGGGCTTGTCCGTGAAGACGCAGCCGCGCATGGCGCCATGGCGCAGGGGCGGGTATGGCCTCTCGACGAAGGCGCGGGAAAGATACCCGAATCCGTGGAAAAAATAAAGATGGGCCGCGCAAGGCGGCCCATCCTTCGCGCAAAAGGGTGCGAAAGGGGAGTGGCGGTTCCGCGAAGGGCCGTCTACGCCTCGCCGCCGCCAGCCTCGTCGCCCGTCTCGTTACCAGTCCCGTCACCGGTTGGGCCGTCGCCCTGCACCCTGGCCAGCACGTCCATGGCCGCGTGGTCGGTGAAGTCGAAGCGCAGCGGGGTAAGGGTGATCCACCCGTCGGTCAGCAGGGCGCGGTCGGTGCCGGGGGCCACGGTTTCCGGCGGGATGACCCCGTTCAGCCACCAGTACGAGCCGCCGCGCGGGTCCGTCCGGTGATCGTACCAGTCTTTCCACACCGCGCGGGTCTGGGGGCAGGCGCGCACGCCCTTCACCTCGGGCATGGGCAGGGCGGGGTAGTTCAGGTTCACCACGCAGCGGGCGGGCAGGGCCTGCCAGTCCAGCGTTTCCAGCAGCCCGGCGGCGTGGGCGGCCTGGCCGGAAAGGTCGGTGGGCCGGAACGAATCGTACGAAACGGCCAGGGCGGGGTAGCCCATGTGCGCCGCCTCCGTCGCGGCGGACACCGTGCCGGAGTACAGGATGTCCGGCCCCACGTTGGCCCCGGCGTTGATGCCGGACACCACCACGTCGGGCTTCTTGTCCAGCAGGCACGACAGGCCCAGCTTCACGCAATCGGTGGGGGTGCCGTACACCCCGCGCCCGCGAAAGCCGTTTTCGTGAAATTCCTTCACCCGCAGGGGCAGGCTGATGGTCACGGCGTGGCCCACGGCGGACTGTTCGGTGACCGGGGCCACCACGTGCACTTCGTGCCCGGCGTCCAGCAGGGCCTTGTACATGGCGCGCAGGCCGGGAGCCTGGATGCCGTCGTCGTTGGTCAGGGCGATGATCATGGGGTTCGTATCCTTTCTCTTGGGGCGACGTGATGGGGCGCGCCCCGTGATGCTGCGTGATGTTTCGCGGTATGCTGCCCCGGAAACGGCGACGTCGCGATGACGGGCTGGCGTCGACCGGCAGGCGTGAGGGCGGCGGCGCGATGCTTGTCCGCCCAGGCTCCGCCCCGCTTCGTACGGACAGCGTGCGGGCACGCACCCGCCGCCGGTCCGGTTCCCCGCACATTGACAACGTGGCCGAAAAGCAGGCACCTTGCGGCAAATTGGCCGTCCCCGCGCGGGCATTTCTTCCGTCCGCGCTCCAGCGTTTTCAATGCAACCGGGGCCGCAGGGGCATCGGGCATGGCCGCTTCCTTACGACGCACATGGAAAAAAGACAAACCATACGAGATATCGCCGCCAACGACGAGGTAAGCGGGCTGTTCCTGCTCGGTTCGGCCACCCTGCAACAGTCGCGTAACGGCCCCTTCTGGCGGCTGGAACTGCGCGACGCCACCGGCAGCATGGAGGCCAAGATCTGGAGCCCCCAGAGCCAGGCCTATCCGGACCTGGCCGCCGGGCAGATCGTGGACGTGGAGGGCCGCTCCGGCACCTACCGCGACAAGGTGGAGGTGACCATCGGCCGCCTGCGCGTGCTGGACGACGCCGAGCAGGCCGGGCTGGACCTTGGCCTGTTTCTACCCGCCAGTCCGCGCCCCGCGCAGGAGATGCTGGATGAACTGATCGCCCTGTGCAAGGCGGAATTCACCCACGCGCCGTGGCGCAAGTTCGTGCTGGCCGTGCTGCGCGACGAGGACATCGCCCCCCGCCTGCTGACCGCGCCCGCCGCCAAGTCGGTGCATCACGCCTACGTGGGCGGCCTTGTGGAGCACATGCTGTCCGTGGCCGGGCTGGCCCTGCGCATCGCCGACCACTACCCGGAGCTGGACCGTCAGGCCCTGCTGGCGGGGGCGCTGTTCCACGACATCGGCAAGGTGTGGGAGCTTACCGGCGGCCTTGCCAACGACTATTCCGACGAGGGGCGCCTGCTGGGGCACATCCACATGGGGCTGGAACGCATGGAGCCGCACCTGCGCAAGTCCGGCCTTGCGCCGGAACTGGTGACCCATTTCAAGCACCTGATCCTCAGCCACCACGGCGAGTACGAATTCGGTTCGCCCCGGCGGCCCAAGACGGCGGAAGCCATGGCCCTGCACTACGCGGACAACTTGGACGCCAAGATGGCCCAGTTCCGGGGGCTGTTCGCCAACTACGAAGAGGACGCCACCGGCTGGACGCCGTTCCAGCCCACGCTGGGGCGCTTCCTGTACCGTCCGGCCCGCTCGCCCGAGGAACCTCGCCCGGCGCGCAAGAGCAGCCCAGCCCACAAGGGCGGCGGCAAGGCGACCACGGACAACGCGGATGATGCCGCCAAGGCCGGGCCGCAGAGCGTGCAGGCATCGTTGCTGTAGATCACGGGGGCATTGTACTGCCGCCCTTCAACCCGCAGGCTTTTTTCAGGAACCCGCAATGTTCATCACCTTTGAAGGAATGGAAGGCTCCGGCAAGAGCACGGCCCTGAATCGCGTGCAGCAGGCTTTGCTGGACGCGGGACACGGGGTGCTGCTGACGCGCGAGCCGGGCGGCAGCCGCCTGGGGCGCACGCTGCGCTCCATCCTGCTGGACCTTTCCAACGACGACATCGTGCCCGAGGCGGAACTGTTCCTGTACCTGGCGGACCGCGCCCAGCACGTGGGGCAGGTGATCCGCCCGGCCCTGGCAGAGGGCGTGGTGGTGCTTTCCGACCGCTATGCCGACTCCACCGTGGTCTACCAGGGCTACGGGCGCGGACTGGACCCGGAACGGCTGCGCGAACTGAACGACATGGCCGTGGGCGGGCTGTGGCCCGACCTGACCCTGGTGTTCGACCTCCCGCCGGAAGAAGGCCTGCGCCGGGCCATGACCCGCAACCTGCGCGAGGGCACCAGCGTTTCCGAAGGGCGGTTCGAGGCGGAGCACCTTGCCTTTCACGCCCGGGTGCGCGAAGGCTATCTGACGTGGGCCGCGCTGCACCCGGCGCGGTTCCGGGTGGTGGATGCCACCCGTACGCCCGACCAGGTGTTCGAGGACGTCATGCGCGCCGTGCGGTCGGCCCTGGCGACTGCCTTGGCGGCCTCCCCGGCGCATCCCTGACGACGGATTGCTCATGACGACGGATTGCTCATGACGGCGGACAGCGCATAACGGCGGGTCACCCGTAACGGCGGGCAAGCCCCGCGAAGGACATTCCCATGCTGGAAGCAAAGAACCGGCTGGGCATCATCTTCTTTCCGGCCTTCGACTGGGCCATCAGCGCCACCCACCCGGAACGGGAGGAACGGCTGCTCTACACGCAGGACCAACTGCGCGAGGAAGGGCTGTTCGACATCGCGGGCATCACCGAATACAAGCCGGAAATCGCCACCCGCGAAGACGTGGAGCGCGTGCACTTCTGCATTCCCGGCGTGGAGAGCGTGTGCACCAAGTCGCACCTCATCTCCGCCGGGGGGGCCATCACCGCCGCCCGGCTGGTGATGGAGAAGGAAGAGGAAAAGGCCTTCGCGCTGGTGCGCCCGCCGGGCCACCACGCCATGAAGGTGGTGCACGGCAACCGGGGGTTCTGCAACATCAACATCGAAGCCGTGATGCTCGAACATATCCGCGAGCACTACGGCCCGTTGCGCGTGGCCATCGTGGACACCGACTGCCACCACGGCGACGGCACGCAGGACATCTACTGGAACGACCGCGACACCCTGTTCATCTCGCTGCATCAGGATGGCCGCACCCTGTACCCCGGCACCGGCTTTCCGCACGAACTGGGCGGCCCCAACGCCATGGGCCGCACCCTGAACATTCCGCTGCCGCCCGGCACGTCGGACAAGGGCTTCCTGCACGTCATCGACAATCTGGTGCTGCCGGTGCTGGAAGACTTCAAGCCGGACCTGATCATCAATTCCGCCGGGCAGGACAACCACTTTTCCGACCCCATCACCAACATGAACTTTTCGGCGCGGGGCTATGCCATGCTGAACAAGCGGCTGAACCCCGACATCGCCGTGCTGGAAGGCGGTTACGCCATCCAGGGCGCGCTGCCGTACGTCAATCTGGGGATATGCCTCGCCATGGCCGGGCTGGATTTCGACGGGGTGCGCGAGCCGGAGTTCGACCCGGCTGCCATCGCCCAGTCGGACCAGGTGAGCACGTACATCGAGCGGCTGTGCGACGAGATGCTGAAGGTGTGGCGCAAGCCCCCGGCCCTGCCCAAGCAGGGCGAACGCTCCGGCGACTGGTGGGTACGTACCAAGGACATCTACTACGATACCGATGGCATCAGCGAAAGCCAGGTGGAGTCGGTGCTGCTGTGCCAGGACTGTTCGGGCACGGTGAAGATAGAAACGTGGTCCACGGTAAACCCGCTCAGCGTGGGCATCGAAATTCCCATCGGCGCCTGCGACAGGTGCGCGGGCATTGGCCGCCGCCTGCTGGAGGAAGCCCACCTGAAGGGCAACTACCGCTACGTGCAGTGTATTGACCGCAAGGCGAAGCGGTACACGCGTTACGGCTTTTAGCGTTTGCCCGCAAACTGTCCTTTTCCCCGCTGGCGGCGTCAAACTTCGCCTGCCATGTCGGTCGAATACGATAAGAGTATACTCCCTCATGGCAGGCTTGTTTTCCTTGCCAGCGGGAAAAAATCCTAGTTTGCGAAGGTCGCGCGCCACAAGCATCTTGCGCGCGTCCAATGTTGCTTAATCCATTCAAAGAGAGACACGCCATGAGCAAGACCGCCACCCCGCCTGCGAATCCCCCTGCGAATCCGGTAGACACCTTCTGGACCATCCGCTTGGCCACCACCAAGGAAGCCCTTGAAGCCAACAACTTCGAGGTATCCATGGCCGAAAACCTGGCCGACGCGGCCCGCATTTTCCTGCAAGACATCCTGCCCGCGTCCGGCGCAAAATCGGTGTCCTTCGGCGGCTCCATGAGCATCGGCAAGAGCGGCGTGCCCGAAGCCCTGCGCGCCATGGATTCCATCGAACTGCTGGATACCATGAACTACAAGCTGCCCGCTGCGGAAATGTACGAACTGCGCCGCCAGGCCCTGCTGGTGGACCTGTTCCTGTCCAGCACCAACGCCCTTACCGTGGACGGCAAGCTGGTGAATCTGGACATGATCGGCAACCGCGTGGGCGGCATCAACTTTGGCCCCAGGAAGGTGGTGTTGTTCGTGGGCCGCAACAAGGTGGTGGACAGCGTGGACGACGGCATGCGCCGCATCAAGGAATTTTCCGCGCCCACCAACGCCATCCGCCTGGCCAAGAAGACCCCGTGCACCAAGGTGGCGGAGTGCATGGACTGCAAGAGCCCCGACCGCATCTGTAACGTCTGGACCATCACGGAAAAGGCCTTCCCGGCCAAGCGCATTCACGTGGTCCTGATCAACGAGGATTTGGGGCTGTAGCCAATCCCCGGATTGTGCATTCAAGGGGGCGGAAAAACACGCCGCCCCCATTCCCTTGCGCGTCTGTTTCCGGCATGTTGGGGCGACTCACCTCGTCGGATGACCCGGAGCGGCGCAGCCATCGGCAACGGCAGCGCGATGCGCCCCTGGCAGGGCCGACACGGGCCGGACCGGGGCGCGCGGCGTCCCCGGCAACTGGCGGTCCGCGCACCGCACGCCGCACGCAGGGGGACGGATGTTCCTGAACGAACACCAGAGCAAGAAGCTGTTTGCCGCGGCGGGGATTGCCGTCCCCGCCGGGGATTGTCTGGGGCCGGAAGACGTGGACGCCTATGCGCCGCCGTTTCCCGGCCCCTGGTACGTCAAGGCCCAGGTGCTTACCGGCGGGCGCGGCAAGGCGGGCGGCGTGCTGCGGGCCGACACCCCCGATGCGTTGCGCGCCACCGCGCGGACCATCCTGGGCATGACCATCAAGGGCCACGCCGTGCCCTTCGTGCGGGTGGAACCGGCCACGGACATCCGCAAGGAATGCTACCTGTCGTTCATGCTTTCGCGCCAGCGGCGCGAGATGCTGCTGACCACCAGCCATCGGGGCGGCATGGAGGTGGAGGCCACGGCGGATGCCCGCAAGCCGCTGGTGCAGCGGGTGCCGCTGGATGCGGGCCTGCGCGAACACCACCTGCGGGCGGCGTTCTTTGAGCTGGGGGCGGACCCGGCGGGCTGGGCGGGCTTCCGCGATTTGGCGGAACGCTTGTTCCGCGCCGTGCGCGACGACGGCCTGCTGCTGGCGGAAATCAACCCGCTGGTGTTCACCGGGGCAGGACAGTGGGTGGCCCTGGATGGCAAGGTGGAACTGGACGACAATGTGGTGGACCTGCGGGCCGACTTGCAGGGCTACTACACGCCGGAGCATCAGGGCGCGGAGGAAAACGCCGCGCGCGATGCCGGGCTGAGCTACGTGGGCCTGTCCGGCTGGGTTGGGCTTCTGGTCAACGGCGCGGGCCTTGCCATGGCCACCATGGACCTGCTGAACTTTTCCGGCCTGCCCGCCGCCAACTTCATGGACCTTGGCGGCGCGGCGGACGGCGCGCGCATGCGCCGGGCGCTGGATTTGCTGTTTGCCAATCCCAAGGTGCGGGCGGTGTTCATCAACCTGTTCGGGGGCATCGTGTCCTGCGCCGGGGTGGCCCGCGCGCTCATGGAAGCGTTGGGCACGGAACGTGCCGCCCAGCCGGTGGTGGTGCGCATGGCCGGGCACGAATCGGCGGAGGGGCGCGATCTGCTGCGCGCCTTCGCCCATCCGGACGTGATCATCGCCGACGAGGTGGCCGACGCCTTGGACGCCCTGCGGCGGCTGGATGAGGTAAACCGGGCCAACCGGGTATCGGGCACGGCCCCTGCCGTGCCGCCCGTTGCGTATCCCCTCGCCGACGAGGCGTGGCCGCTGCCGCCTGCCGCCCGCAAGGGCTACCGGCGCTCCGGAAGGCGCGGCGTGCCGTGGCTGGGCCCGGATACGCAGGTACTGGTGCAGGGCATCACCGGCAAGGTGGCCCAGCGCCATGTGCAGCTGATGCAGGAATACGGCACGCGCATCGTGGCCGGGGTCACCCCGTTCAAGGGCGGGCAGAGCGTGCAGGGCGTGCCGGTGTACGATTCCGTGCACGAGGCGTGCAGGCACCACCGCATCGATGTCTCCATCATCTTCGTGCCCGCGCCCTTCGCGCCGGATGCGGTCATGGAGGCGGCGGCGGAAGAAATCCCGTGGGCGGTGTGCATCACAGAGGGCATTCCGCAGCGGGCCATGCTTTCCGCGCTGAAGAACGTGCCGCCGTCGCCCACGCGGGTCATCGGCCCCAACACGCCGGGCATCATCGTGCCGGGGGCCACCAAGATCGGCATCATGCCGGGCTACGTGTTCACGCCGGGGCCGGTGGCCATCTTCTCGCGATCCGGCACGCTGACCTACGAGGCGGCGGCACGCCTGTCGGCGGCGGGCATCGGCCAGTCGTTCTGCGCCGGGGTGGGGGGCGATTCATTCATCGGCAGCGATTTCATCTCGTTGTTCGAGTGCATCCGTGACGACGACGCCACCGAGGCCGTGCTGGTGCTGGGCGAAGTGGGCGGCACGGCGGAAGAGGACCTGGCCCGTTGGGTGACCGCCACCGGCTTCGCCAAACCGGTGCTGGGCTTCATCGCCGCGCGCACGGCCCCTCCGGGCCGCCGTATGGGCCACGCCGGGGCCATTCTGGACGAGGCCACCGGCGGGGTGGATGGCAAGTTGCAGGCCATGCGCGACGCGGGCTTTGCCGTGTGCCCCGACCTGGCCAGCCTGCCGGAACGGGTGGCCCGCGCGCTGGGGCGGACGTAGACACGAAAGACGCGGCAGGAACGCAAGGATTGCCGCAAGGAACTGCCGCAGTGAGCGATGTACACGGGGGCTTGCCGCAGGTCGGCAGGCCCCCGATTCCGTTCGTGGGGCGGGCGGTCAGTCCGCCAGCCTGCCCCCGCGCAGGGTGACGCGTGCGTCCGCAAGGGCTTCCAGTTCGCGCGGCTCGTGCGAGACCAGCAGCATGGTCACCCCGTAGGCGGCGCGGATGTTCCGCAGCACCTCCCACAGCCGTTCCCGCAGTTCCCAGTCCAGGCTGGAGAACGGTTCGTCCAGCAGGAGCAGCCGGGGCGCGCCCACCACGGCCCGCGCCAGCGCCGCCCGCTGCTGCTCGCCGCCGGATATCTGCCGGGGCAGGCGGTGGGCCAGATGCGCGATGCCCATGCGCGCCAGCACCTCGGCCCGGCGCGCCGGGTCGTCCGGCTGGCCCGCCGCGTACTGGGCAAGGCGCAGGTTGCCGTCCACCGTCAGGTAGGGGAACAGGTACAGCCGCTGGTCCAGGCGGCGGAACGGCCGTCGCCACGGGGGCAGTCCGGTGATGTCGCGGCCCGCGTATTCCACCCGCCCGCCGTGCGCCAGCGTGCCCGCGATGATGCGCAGCAGGGTGGTCTTGCCGCTTCCGGAAGGGCCACCCACGCCCAGGCACGCGCCTTCGGGAATGTCCAGCGAGACGTCGCGCAGCAGGCCGCCGGAGATGTCGGCCAGCCGCAGCAGGGGGGACTGGCCGTCTGCGTGAGACTGGGCCTCTGCCGGGGAAGTGACCGCCGGGGCGGTGTCATCCGCGTGCGCGCCATGCGGTCGGGTGGGGGCGGTATTTGGGATGCCTCCGGCGGCCAAGGACGGCAGCCGTTGTGCGAGTCTTCGAGCATTACGGATGACGATCGCAGAGCGGCTTTCGCCCCTTGGAACCCCGTATTCATGCATGTGGGACTGTTCCGGCTGTCCCCCGGCGTCCCCATTCCCGGCCCCGTCGGTGGCCCGGTCGCGCCCCTGCACCGCGTGCAGGGCCAGCAGCAGCGCGCAGGCAATGACGATGAGCAGCGCGGCGCAGGCGATGGCCTTGGTGAAGTCGCCGCTGGCGATGTTCAGGAACACGGCCATGGGCAGGGTTTCCGTCTTCATGCGGGTGGCCCCGGCCAGCATCAGCGTGGCCCCGAACTCGCCCAGGGCGCGCGACAGGGCCAGGATGCAGCCGCCGGTCAGCGGGCGCCAGCACAGGGGAATTTCCACCAGCACAAAGGCCTTCCACGGGGAAAGGCCCAGCCCGTGCGCCGCGTGCACGTATTCGCGGTCCACGGCGGACAGGGCCGACGCCGCGCTACGCACCAGGATGGCGCAGGCCACGTAGGTCTGGGCAATGATGACCCCCAGCGGCGAGAACAGGTTGCGGGCAAGCGCCGGAAACGCCGCGCCCACCGGGCCGGTCTGGCCCAGCAGCAACAGCAGGCCCATGCCCGTGACCAGCGGCGGGGTGACCATGGGCAGGTCCAGCGCCAGGTTCGCCAGCCGAGGCAGCAGGCGTCCGCCGGGGATTGCGCCGCGTGCCAGCGCCCATGCGGCGGGCACGGCGATGCACACGGCAAGCAGCAGCGAGGTCACCGCCGTGCCCATGGACATGGCGATGGCGAAGCGGATTTCCGGGTCGGTCAGGATGCCCGCCACGGTGGCCACATCCAGTCGGGCCAGCAGGGCCGCGATGGACCCCAGCACCACCGCCAGCAGCAGCCCCAGCGGGATGAGCGCCGTTTTCGCCATGGCGGACGTGCTACTTCGCCGGAAGTGGCAGGAACCCGTGGTCCACGAACACCTTGATGCTCTCCGGTTCCGCGAAGAACGCCGCCAGTTGCTCCGCCAGTTCGGGGTGGGTGCTGGTGGACAGCGCGGCCACCACGCCGACTTCCCGTGGCGTGCCCTGCGGCGTGGGCAGGATGACCAGCGAGGCCGCGTTGGCCACGGCATCGGACCGCCCGATGACGGCGGCGTCCACGTCGCCGTTGGTCAGGTACAGCAGCACCTGCTTGATGGTGGTGCCACGCACGGTCACCTTGCCGCGCAGCGCCTCGCCGTGGCCGCTGGCGTCCAGCAGCTTTTCGCCGCTCTTGCCAAGGGCGATGGCCTGCGGGTCGCCCATGGCGATGCGCAGGTTGCTGGCGGCCAGGTCCGCCAGGGTGGCGATGCCCGCCGCCTTGTCCTTGCGCACGGCCATGACCGGGGTGTGCAGCACCAGTTTGTGCTCGGACGATATCTTGCCCGCCGTGGCCAGTTCACGCACGTACTGTTCGCCGCCGGAAAGGATCACGTCGCCCGTGCCCGTGGCGTTGAACCGGGTGAGCAACTGGCCCATGCCGCCGTATTCCACCACCACCCTGGCCCCGGTGCGCTGCTCGAACCGGCTGATGACGGCTTCGGCGGGCACGCGCAGGCCCGCGCCCGCGTACATGTGCAGTTCCACGGGGTCCTGCGCCGCCCGTGCTTCCTGCGCTGCCTGCGCGGTATGGACGGCGTGCGGCGCGGAGGGCAGGATGCAGGACAGGGCCAGCAGCAGGGCCGTGGACAGGGCCTGGAACAACGAAAGGCGGCGACTGCGCGTGGGCATGGCGGTTCTCCCTTGAGGGGCGAGGGTGTGGAGGCGGTTCCGGGCGCTTGGCGTTCGGCGATGCCGCTCGGCGGATGGCGCACGACGTCATAAACCCTACCCCAGCGTTTCCGGGAAACCCACGCGGTCACGGATGGGTTTTCGCGCGTGACTGGTGTGGCGGGTGTCCGGACGTGACTGGGGTGGTCGGGGCGTTGCCGTGGGTGGCCGGTCGCGGTATGCAGCCTGCGGGCCCACGCGGCATGGCCGTATGACCGCCCCGTTTTTGCCCGTTCCAACAACCGCCCGCATTCCCCGGCCATTGGGGGGCGGCATCGCATATCCGGCATGCGCCCGCACGGGCATCCGGACCGGGAGACACGCATGAACATCACCGAAGCACTGCTGCACGCCCTGAAGGAACGCGGCGCGCGCGAGGTCTGGGGCATTCCCGGCGACTTCGCGCTGCCCTATTTCAAGATCATCGAACAGACCGGCATCCTGCCGCTGGTCACCCTGACCCACGAGCCGGGCCTGGGCTTTGCCGCCGACGCCGCCGCGCGCATCCGCCGGGGGCTCGGCGTGGCCGCCGTCACCTACGGGGCCGGGGCCATCAACATGCTGAACGCCGTGGCCCAGGCCTTTGCCGAAAAGTCGCCGCTGGTGGTCGTTTCCGGCGCGCCGGGCACGGCGGAACGGGCGCGGGGGCTTCTGTTGCACCATCAGGTGAAGACGGTGGGCTCGCAGTTCCGCATGTATCAGGAAGTCACCTGCGACCAGGGCATTCTGGACGACCCGGCCACCGCGCCCGCCATCATCGAGCGGGTGCTGCGCAGCTGCCTGGAGCATTCGCGCCCGGTGTACCTGGAGATTCCACGCGACATGCCCGCCGTGGCCTGCGGGCCGGTGGCCCCGCACGTGCCCACCCCCTGCGACGCAGAGGCGGTGGCCGCCTGCGCGGCGGAAGTGCTGGCCCGGCTGCGCGCCGCCAGCCGCCCGGTGCTGATGGTGGGGGTGGAAGTGCGCCGCTACGGCCTTGAGGACCGCGTGGCGGAACTGGCCGACCGGCTGGGCGTGCCCGTGGTCACCAGTTTCATGGGGCGCGGGCTGCTGGCGGGCAAGACCTGCCTGCAAGGCACCTACATGGGCGTGGCGGGCGATGCCTCCATCACCCAGGCAGTGGAAGGCTCCGACGGCCTGTTGCTGCTGGGGGTGATCATGTCCGACACCAACTTCGGGGTCTCGGCCAGCCACATCGACCGCCGCCGCCTGATGCACGCCGAGGACCGCGAAGTGCGCATGGGCTTCCACACCTACCACGACATTCCTCTGGAAAAGCTGGTGGATGCGCTGCTGGCGGCCCTGCCCGAAGGGGCGCGGGCCTGCCCGGCCCCGCTGGGTGTGGGCGGTACCTTGGGCCGCAACGTGGTGTACCGGCGCGGCTTCGTGGCGGACGACGCCCCGGTGACGCCCGACGACATCGCCGTGCTGCTCAACGATTTCTATGATGGCGTGATGGCGGGGCGCGCTTCCGGCGCCAGCACCACCGCCGAGCCGGATCCCTTCCCGTGGCCGCTGGCCTGCGACATCGGCGACTGCCTGTTCACCGCGCTGTCGGTGCGTCCGGTGCCCATGGTGGGGCCGGGGTACTACGCCAGCATGGGCTTTGGCGTGCCTGCGGGCATGGGCTTGCAGATCCACCGGGCAGCGTTCGCTGACCCTGGTGGGAGACGGGGCCTTCCAGATGACCGGCATGGAGCTTGGCAACTGCGCGCGCCTTGGCATCGACCCCGTGGTCATGGTGTTCAACAACGCCTCGTGGGAGATGCTGCGGGTGTTCCAGCCGGAAACCTCGTACAGCGCCATCAACACGCTGGACTTCGCCGCCTTTGCCGATGCGCTGGGCGGGCGCGGCCACCGCGTGACCACCCGGCGCGAACTGGCGGCGGCCTTCGCTGCGGCCACCACGGAGCGCGGGCGCTTCCAACTCATCGACGTGCGGCTGGAAAAGGGCGCCATCTCCGATACGCTGGCCAGCTTCGTGGCCGGGGTGAAGCGGGTGTCCGGCGTGAAGTAGCCGGGGATGCATCCCGATTTCTTCATGTGACAAGGCCGGGCTCTGCCCGGAAAAAAGCGCGAACGAAGCGGGGCGCGGTCCGATGGGCCGCGCCCCGCATGCGTTCGGCGCAAGGGGAAGGGTGCCGTTGCGGCGCCACTACTTCCCTGATTTACCCAAGGAGGCGAACGACACCGCGCTGCCGCCGCCCCCGCCGGAAGCCTGTTTGGCGGCCTGGGCCTGCAATTCGTTGATCTGCTGCTGCAACTCGTTGATCTGCTGGTACAGCGGACGGGTGACCGATTCCTTCACCCCGTCGGGGGAAGAACTCTGCTCCACCTGCGAGATTTGCTGCTGCAACTGTTCGATCTTCTTTTCCAGTTCCTCGACCTGCTTGGCCGTGGAATCGCCGCTCGAACCGCCACCACCGGCGGCGGAGGCAGAGGTGGCGGATGAGGCCGACGCATCGGCGGTGTCGCCGTCCGCCGTGCCCGCCTCGGTCAGGGTGCCCGCTTCCTGCGCGGCGTCCGCCTCGGCCTGCTGGCGTGCGGCCAGCATCTCGCGGGCAAGGCGCATGGCCTCTTCGGACAGGGACACCCGGTCGCCGGACTGCGTGGTGGCAACACTTTGCGTGGCGCGCCGGGTAGAGGAGATGCCCGAGATGTAGTCGGTGGACGACACCCCGTAGCCCTGCATCAGTTCCATTGTCCAATCGCTCATCACCGCACCCTCCGTGCATGGTTGGCGGCTGTCCGCCACGGCATTTGCGGCTGGTTCCGGCTGCCGGGGATGGCCCGACTGCGTCGGGAGTGCGGGACGCGTACGGCATCCGGCAGGACCTGCCGCCTTTTTCGGCGTGCGCAAAGACATGCAAAAGCCGTGTAAAGGGAAAACGTTTCCCCCGTGCCCGGCGCGTGCAGTCCGGTACAGTCGGTTCGGTGCACGCGGGTTTCCGAGCATGCGAGGCTCAGGCCGAGTCTGCCGGGCGGGAAAGGCGGGCGGGGGAATAGATGATGGCGTTCATGGAGCTGTCCGGAATGTGCCGAAAGCCGAAGCCCAGATACCACGCGGTCAGCGTGCGCTGGTCCAGGCAGCCGTTGCCGTGGGCCAGGGGCAGGGCGTTGGCCACGATGTGCAGCCCGTGGCGTTCGGCAATGGCCACCAGCAGGGCCATGGCCTGCGAGCCGTGCCCGGCGCGGCGGGCATCGGAATGGATTTGCAGCAGCGACATGCGGTCTTGCCAGAAGCACACCAGCATGCGCACCGGCCCCAGTCGCCGGAAGCCGGACCGGCTTCCCGGCACGGGCGTTGTATGGCGCAGATAGCATTGGCGCGCGGCCAGCGTGGCCGGGGGCAGCGCGGGAGGGGGCACCGGGGGAATCACGGAATGGGGCACGGCGGCGTTGCGGGAGGCGGGGGTGACGGCGTGCGAAGACGGTTGCGCGGGATGCGGCATGGGGTGGTACCTCGTGAAGGTGTCATGGGTGCGGGCCTGAAGTGGCCGGTGGGCGAACGACGCAAAAGTCCCCCCTTTCCGTTGCGGAGAAAGGGGGGACGTCCGTGGCCGGAACGGCCGAGGTAAGCAGGACTACCCCCCGTGCGCCTCGCGGACGGCACGGAGGAAAAGGCCGCGCGGGGCGGCGGTGGAGAGGAAGAACCAGGAGCACGAACCCCGGCCATGCGCGGCGCACTGGGGCTGCGGCGCATGGGCACCGGTGAAGGTGTGGCTGGTTGTGGTGTTCTGCTGCTGCATGGTCATGCTGGAGACGTATGTGTCTTGAGAGATTGTGTATGGTTTTTAAAAAATCGTATTCATGATTACATGGTCTGGTGCTGAAGTCAAGCCGGTTTGCGGAAATTCATGACAGCCGTGGTTCGTGCGGAGCATGAATCTTCGCTGATGCATGCGCTGATGCGAAATGTTGTGAATAAACAAGCT
This sequence comes from Desulfovibrio sp., assembly GCA_031287575.1. Taxonomy (GTDB): domain Bacteria; phylum Desulfobacterota; class Desulfovibrionia; order Desulfovibrionales; family Desulfovibrionaceae; genus Cupidesulfovibrio. Next base: position 21,054 of record JAITSV010000073.1, on the reverse strand, counting down.
TTGATGATTTTCGGAATGCACATTGCGTCTTGAAATGCTGCAAGATATATCAGGAACAGTATGCAGCGCGCTGTGTCGCGTGACGACATGGGCAATGGCGGGCGGCACGTGGGGGGGGCCGGTGTGGGGCGGGTCCAGATGGAGGAAGGACGCGCCGGTTGCGCGTGTCCGGAGGCTGGTGGATGTGCTGGTGCCGTGTCGGGGGCAGAGGTTTGCGGTAAGCGTTCAGGGCTCGGCCATGCAGCCGATGCTCCGGGCTTGCGCGCATCCCGCCGGATAGTCGCGGCAGAGGGTGGGCTTGGTCTCGTGAATGGCGCAGATGCCGTGCCCGTCCGGGGTATGGCGCAGCCACGGACAGTGGCCGTCCTCGCCGCCGCCACTGCCTCCTCCGTCGGCACGGGGCGAAAGCCAGACCTCGTGGATCGTGCCGCAGGGGCCGCGTGTCTCGCCCACCCGTGACAGGATGTCCTCGCGCCCTTCGCGCCGCCAACGGGCCACGTCGCTTGCCTCCACGGTCAGCAGGTGCAGCAGGGCGCAGCACTTTCCGCAACGCACACAGGCAGGCATGGCGGCCTCCGCGGGCTGGGGTGTGGAATCTGTCCCAGTCTAGTGCGGATGTCGGCTGTCCGCCATGAGAATGCCGCAACGTGCGTGGGCTGCCAAAGATGCCCGCAGGCCGTTTTTCCGCGAAAACGCGGACATGGCGTGTTGCCAGCGGGGTGCGCCGGGTGTATCGGCAGGACAGTCGGCGGCTGCAACGCATGGCGGACCGCATCCGCACCGTGCCGCCAGATGCGGCGCGCCGCACGCGTGCCCCCAACCTGTCGCAACGCAACGCATTGCCCGGAGGTATGCCTTCCATGTCACAACTCCCGCAGACGGATCCCGATGGCCTTGAAATCCATGACGTTGACTTCATCCAGACCGACGGCATGACGGAAGGGACGGGGACGCTGGTCATCGAGATGACGCTCGACGACGAACGCGAGGTGACGCGCATCCATCGCAATGTTCCCGAACATCTGTACGAGGCATGGGAGCAGCACGATTTCGACCCTGAAATGTACGTGGCCGAGATAGAAGACGCCTTCCCCTTCGACGAGGAAGAGGACGAAGAGACCGATCTGGCTGATTAGGATGCGTGGCCCGCGCGGTTCCGGCGCGGCATGCCATTGCTGATGCAACGCCCCGGCGGCTGTGGTCGCCGGGGCGTTTTGCGTGTGCCGGTCATGATCATGGGATTGCCTGCTTCTGCCTGGTGCGGTTATCGTGGGGTAACGGGAGTTGCATGTGGTGTGCGCGTCCAGCGGTCCGGGGGGGCCGGTGGGCGCAACCCGTTCGGGCGCAACCAGTTCGGGCACGTGCCGGTCGGCAGGCATCGGCGGAGAGGGAGGGGCATGGCAATATTCGAGCGTACTCGGAACACGCCCACCATGGGGGTGCGCGGTTGGCTGTTGTTGCTTGCCTTGGTCGCAGGTCTGCCCACCACCATCTTCTCCGTGTTCGCCATGGTCGAGCACATGCGCGCGCAGCAGGAGAAGACCGACGCGGAACTGCGGCGGCAGGTGCTGGCCGTGGCCCAGGCCGTGGATGCGGAATTGTCGGCCAAGGCGGCCATGTTGCACGCCCTGGCGGCCTCGCAGGATTCGGAAGGGATGGAAGTCGGCCAGCTGTACCGCCAGGCCAGGGGGGTGGGCAGCGTGCACCGCGAGGTACAGTCGTTGGCGCTGGTGGGCCATGACGGCAGCCAGGTTTTCAGCACGTGGGAGCCGCTGGGCACCGCGCTGCCGCCCACGGGCGACCTGGAGTCGGTCCAGCGGGCCCTGAACGAGGACCGCCCCGTGGTGTCCGATCTGTTCCAGGGCAGCATTTCGCGCCAGCCGGTCACGGCGCTGGGCGTGCCGATGCAGGCGGACCGGGGACACCGGTACGCGCTGCGCATGCACATCGGGGTGGCGGCGTACGCCCGCCTGCTGGGGGAACAGCACATGCCCGCTGGGTGGACCGCCACGCTGGTGGACAGGCAGGGCACCATCCTGGCCCGGACCCTGCTGCCTGAGTCGACCGTGGGCAAGATGGTGGGGCCGCGCCTGCGCGAGGTGCTTGGTTCTTCGGTGGTGATGGAGGGAGGCAACCGCGAAGGGATTCCCGTGCGCTTCGCCGTGGCACCGGTGGGGACGTGGGGCTGGCACGCGGTGGTGCAGGTGCCCGTGGCCATGTTGCAGGCGGCCATGCATGTCTATCTGCTGCGCCTGGCGGGCATCGGCGGGGCCTGCATCGTCGTGGGCTTTGCCGGGGCGTGGCTGCTGTCGCGCCGCTTCGTTGCCGAGGTGGAACTGGCGGCCCGCTCGTGCCTTCTGCCGGAGACGGACGACGAACCGGCCCGGCCCACCATGGTGCGCGAACTGCGCCAGGTGGGAGATGAACTGGCCGCCGCCCGCGAGCGCGAGGAGATGGCCCTGCGCGACAGCCTGACCGGCCTGGCGGGCCGGGCGCTGTTTCTGCGGCATGCCCGGCGCCTGCTGGAAACCAGCCGCCACGACACAGCATTGCGGCTGGCCGTCATGTTCATCGACCTCGACGGGTTCAAGCAACTCAATGACCGGTACGGCCACGCCGAAGGGGACACGGTGCTGCGCCGCACGGCCCGGGTGCTGGAGGGCGCGGTGCGTTCGTCGGACGTGGTGGGCCGCCTGGGCGGGGACGAATTCGTGTTGTGCCTGGCCTTGCAGGCCGACACGGCCTGCGAGGTGGCCCGTGGCGTGGCCGCGCGCGTGGTATCCGGGGTGGCGCAGATCGGGTTTGGCGTCGGATGCAGCGTGGGCATCGCGCTGGGCAAGGCGGGCGGATATCCTGAACTGTCGGATGAGGAGGACGTGGCCGCAGGCCTGCCGGGCGATGGAACGGACGCCGGGCAGGCCGCCGTGCGCCCGCACGGCCCTGGTGACGGGACTGGTGACGGGAGCGGCGGGGCGGGGGGGCATGCGGACGACAGGGCCCGTGCCATCGGCGCGGCGCTGCCCGGTGCGCCAGCCCCCTTGCGCGCCCTGCTGGAAGAGGCCGACAAGGCCATGTACGTGGCCAAGCAGGCGGGCAAGAACAGCTACCATCTGCTGGACATGTCCACCTGCGAGTAGGGTCAGGCGGCGAGAAGCCCCGGAAGGTTCCGGACGGCCCGCGTCCCCTCACCGGGACAACTGGCCGTCCGTTTCGTCCCCTCCGTCGTTGGCGCGCGGTTCGCGCAGCTTGCGGAAGATGGTGGTGCGGCTGACCTTGAACATGCGCGCCACCTTGTTCACCGAGCCATGCCGGGCGATGGCCCTTTCCAGGATATCGCGCTCTATCTCGTCCATGATCTCGCGCAGGGCGCGCGGCTCCTGCGTTTCCGGCATGGAATAGGCGAGGCCGGGGCGGCAGGACTCGGCCATGTGGGGGGGCAGATCGGCGCAGGAGATGGTGGGCCTGTCTCCGGTAACCACCATGCCTTGCAGGAAATTCTGCATCTCACGTACGTTGCCGGGCCAACGGTAGTTTTCCAGGGCCTCCAGTGCCGATTCCGCGATCTCCATGGAACGCCTGTACTTGGCGGCATAGCGTTCCAGAAAGTGGCGGGCCAGGGGGGCGATGTCCTCGCGCCGTTCGCGCAGCGGCGGAATCTGCAGCACCGCCACGCTCAGGCGGTAGAACAGGTCGCTACGAAACTTGCCGGTGCGCACGTCGTCGTCCAGGTCGCGGTTGGTGGCGGCGATGATGCGCACGTCCACCTTGCGCGGCTGGGTGGCGCCTACCCGGGTCACCTCCTGGTCCTGCAATACGCGGAGCAGCTTGGTCTGCATGGTCAGCGGCAACTCTCCGATCTCGTCCAGGAACACCGTGCCGCCGTCGGCCATCTCGAAGTAGCCTGCCTTGCCCTTGGCGTTGGCGCCGGAAAACGCCCCCGGCACGTAGCCGAACAGTTCCGATTCGATGAGGTTCGGCGCGATGCTGCCGCAGTCCACCTTCAGGAACATGCGTTCGCTGCGGGGGCTGTGCTCGTGCGCCAGGCGGGCCAGCACGTCCTTGCCGACGCCGGTTTCGCCCAGCAGCAGGAGGGTGGCGTCGGTGCCGGCCACGCGTTGCAACCGGGCCACCAGCGAGCGCATGGATTCGCTGCGGAAGATGGGATGCGTGGGAGAGGCGCTGGTCTGGATCATGCTTTCCAGACGTTCGTGGAATTCGTCGATGAGCTGCTTCTGCTGGGCGATCTGATCGCGGAACTGGGTGATCATGGTGATGTCCTGCGCGAAGGTGACCACCAGGCACACCTCGCCCGCCTCGTCCAGCACCGGGTAGCCGCGCAGGATGATCTTCTTCTCGCCCCGCACGTTCTGCACCGAAGTGGACGGGCGCCTGGAACGCACGATCTCGGGGTTGACGATGCGGTCGAAAACCCCTTCCTCCACCAGCGCGTTGACGTTGCGGCCGCGCAGGTCCTGCTGGCGCAGGCCGGTCAGCTGCTCGTACATCCGGTTGACCAGCAGCGTGGTGCCGTCACGATCCGAGATGTAGATGCCGTCGCTGAATATGTCGATGATGCTTTTGAAATGCTTGAGTATTTTTTCCATGGTGCGGCCTTGGCCCCCTGCGGGATGCGGCGGTGCGCGGGCGGGAACGGAAGACGCCGCATGCCCCATTGTCGTGTGGGGACGCCGCACGGTGGATGCCGTGGCGGTACGGGGCTGCGGCAACCGTACGGCAGGACGCGCTGACGCGCAAGACGCCCCGGCGGCCGACGCCGGAAGGGCCTAGCGCCGCTCCCGGCGGTCAGCCACGAGGCGCAGCAGCGCCGCCATGCGTGCCTCGTCCAGTCTCGCTTCGCCCATGGGGGCCTCGCGTCCGAGAAAATGGTATTTCTGGGTGCCCAGCCGGTGATAGGGCAGCAGGTGGTATTCCACGTGGGGGTATGGCGCGAGGAAGTCGAGGATGGCCTTGATGTCCGCGTCCCCGTCATTGAATCCGGGGATGACGGGGGTGCGCACCATCACGTGCAGCCGGGGGTGGTGCTCCATCACCCGGCGGAAGTTTTCCAGGATCAGGTCGTTGGCGACGCCCGTGCCTTCCTCGTGCCGTGCCGGGTCCATGTGCTTGAGGTCGAACAGCAACGTGCGCGAAAGGCGGCAGGCCTCGTCCAGCGCTTCCCACCGGGCGTGGCCGCAGGTTTCCACGGCGGCGCCGATGCGGCGTTTGCGCGCCTCGCGCAGCAGGGCCAGGGCGAAGTCCTCCTGCAGCAGGGGTTCGCCGCCGGAAAGGGTCATGCCCCCCCCCGAGCGCGCGTAGAACGGGCTGTCCTGCTCCACCGTGCGCAGCACGTCGGCCACGCTGCGCCGCACGCCGTAGGTGATGAGCGCGTTGGAGGGACAGACCGAGGTGCAGTCGCGCGTGCATTCCACGCACAGGGCCCGGTCTATCACTATGCGGTCGTCCGCCCCGCGAGAGATGGCGCCGGAAAAGCACATTTCCACGCAGCGCACGCACTCCGAAAGCCCGAGACACCGCCCGGTGTTGTAGGCCAGCTGAATGCGCGCGGCCTGCGATTCGGGGTTGGAGCACCAGTCGCATCGCAGCGGGCACCCCTTCAGGAACACCACGGTACGGATGCCCGGTCCGTCGTGCACGGAATATTTCTGGATATTGAAGACGATGCCGGTGGCGTTCTTGTCGTCCGTGGGAGTCATGCGGAAATCCGGTGCGCCCGGCGTGCGGGGTTGGCGTGCGGGGTTGGCGTGCGGGGGTGGCGTGCGGCGTTGGGCGCCCCTTCCGTGCTTCATGGAAGGGGCGCCCATGCGGCGGGCCCGGCCCGCCTGCGTCGCGGGCTACATGGTACCGTGTTCGGTACGGGCGATGAGGTCGTTCTGCAGGTCGGGCGACAGATCCACGAAGTAGGCGCTGTACCCGGCGATGCGCACGATGAGGTTGCGGTACTTCTCGGGGTCGCGCTGGGCTGCCAGCAGGGTTTCGCGGTTGATGACGTTGAACTGCACGTGCCACAGCTTCAGGTCGCAGAAGGTGCGGATGAACGAGACCAGCTTCTGGGTGCCGTCGTCGCCTTCCAGGCACTTGGGCGTGAACTTGATGTTCAGCATGCGCGCCGCGCGCGCCCGGTAGCCGTAGTTCTTGGAGTGGAAGTTGGACAGCAGCACCGCCGTGGGGCCGTTGACGTCGGCCCCGTGCGAGGCGGACGAACCGTCGGACAGCGGGGTCCACGCCTTGCGGCCGTTGGGGGTGGCGCTGACCACCTTGCCGAAGGGCACGTGCGAGGTGAACGGCACGTAGCGCACGTCGTTGTGCATGCCGAGGTCCCTGGAGTAGCGGGCGCCGTATTCCACGGACAACAGGTCGATGTCGCGGGCGATGGCGTCGGCGTAGTCGTCGTTGTTGCCGTAGCAGGGGGCGTTGCGCAGTATCTGGCGCACGTCTTCCCTGCCCTCGAAGTTGCATTCCAGCGCCTCGATGACGTCTGCCATGGTCAGGGTCTTGTCTTCGAACACCACCTTCTTCAGGGCCGCCAGCGAATCCACCACGGTGCCGTAGCCGATGTACTCGAAGTAGCCGAGGTTGATGCCCTCGGGTATCCGCGGGGTGTGCAGGTCGAGGCAGTGCTTCATGCACAGGTCGTGCAGGGTGGAGCCCATGGGCTGCGCGAAGTGGCGGGCGCGCAGGTTGTTGATGATGTGCTGCTGCATGAAGGCCGTTTTCAGGAACAGGGTGTGCTGGGTCACGTAGGCGTTCCACAGGTCGTCCCAGGTCCTGAACCCGCGCGGGTCGCCGGTGTGCTCGCCAAGGTCGGCGTCGCCGTATTTCTTCATGCGGCCGTTGTAGAGCACCATTTCCAGCGCGGCGGCGAAATTTATGTACGCCCCGCCGGAGGTGTAGGTGTCGCGGTTGGGCATGCGCGCCTCGGTGCAGCCCGACACGGCGTAGTCGTACGCTTCCTCGAAGGTGGCCCCCTTGGAGACGTACAGCGGTATGATTTCCTCGTCGTTGATCAGCTTGGGAAAGCCCGAGCCGTCCTTGATGGTTTCCGCCACTTCCCACAGGTAGCGTTCCGGCGCGCGCGAGTGGATGCGCGCCGCAAGGTCCGGGTAGTGCAGCGGGAATTCGCGCTTGGACTTCAGGAACAGGTAGGTCAGGTCGTTGGTGGCGTCGCTGCCGTCGGGGGTCTGGCCGCCCACGGTCACTGCCTCCCAGTGGGCGTAGCCTTCGTTGAAGGCCCCGCCGGTGGGCGAGATGTACAGGTCGATGAACTGGGCCATGCCCACCCACATGCACTCGATGAGTTCGAGGGCGGCGTCCTCGGTCAGGCGGCCTTCGGCCATGTCCTTCTGGTAGAACGGGAAGAAGTACTGGTCCATGCGCCCGTTGGAGACGATGGTGCCGGTCTTCTGCTCCATGCGCGAGAACATCTGGGTGAACCACTGCGCCTGCACCGCCTCGCGGAAGGTGCGCGCGGGGTGCTCGGGCACCCGTTCGCAGATGTCGGCCATGGCCAGCAGTTCGGCCTTGCGGGTGGCGCCGGTTTCGACGGCGGCCTTTTCCCGGGCCAGGGCGGCATGGCGCCTGGCCCAGATGACCACGGCGTCGCACACGATGGTCACGGCTTCCAGGAAGGGGCGCTTCTCGCAGTTGTCGGCGGGGCTCAGCGGGTCCAGGGCGGCCAGCTTGTCCAGCGCTTCCCTCTTCAGGCCGCCGAAGCCCTTTTGCAGCACCTTCTCGTAGTCGTGCACCCACTGGATGGACGAGCGGAACGACGAGGTCTCGTTGACGATGAACCGCGAGTGCAGCCCGTCGGGGTCGTCGTAGGTCAGCTTGTGCACCTCGGAGGGCAGGGCCATGTTCAGGTGTTCGTGGTAGGTGCGGCCCTTCCAGAAGGGGGCGATTTCCTCCACCACCACCCGGGCGTCTTCGGGCGTGATGGTGAAAGGCGATTCGGTGCGCTTGGGCAGGTCTTCTATGGCAAGGCCCAGGAAGTCGCCGTCCAGTTCCGGGTACAGGATGCCGTAGCGGCCCTGGGCTCCGGCGCGGCCCGCCAGCAACTGGTGCTCGTCGATGTACACGGTGATGTTCTCGGCCACGTGCAGCATGGCTTTCGCCCAGCGCAGCATCAGGGGCTGGCCCTCGGTGGCGCGCATGGACCGGGTGAAGTACCGGGCGCGTTCCACGTCGATGCGCGGGCGCAGCCCCTCGAAGGATTCAAGGATGGTGAACACCCGTCGGTGTCCGGCGCGGAAGCGGTCCTCCTTGCCCTCCATCTTGTCGTACAGGCGCTGTTCGTGCGGGGTCATCACCTCGCAGCATTCGGGATTGCGCATCTCGCTTACCTCTGGTCCGTTTTGATGTTGTTTCGGCCGCCGTGCTGGCGGCGGCCGGTGGCGGAAAAGCTATCTTTGCCGTGCGTCCGGCGCGTCCTGGCCATGCCCGCGCTCGCGGCCACTGGGGCGATCCGGCTGGGCCAGCGTCGGCGCTCTTGTCCGGTGGTGTCGCCGCGCACACTGCACCGACCGTGCCAAGGTGGCGGAAGGGCACGGGGAGGTGGTGGGGGGACGGAGGATGGGCAGTGCGTACGGGACGTTGGCGCGGGCAGGTGCCTGCGGAGGCGCCACGGGGCGGTCCTGGGCGGGGTGTGGCCGGTCCGGGGACGGGGCGGGCATGTTGCGCGCGTGCAACCTCTCCGGCGGGAGTGAGCGAGGACAGGGGGTTGCGCGGATACCAGGCGTGATGCGCCGGTGCAACATGGAGACACGGATGCAACGCGGAAGAACGGCGCGCATGGCAGCGCCCCGCACGGCCGGGCGGCATGCCTCTTGCTTTTCGGGGCGCATCAACCCCTTACCGCCCCTTACCGCCCCTTACCGCAGGAGCAGCCATGCCCGTCATCGACTTCCGCTTTCGCCCCAACACTCCGGAAACCATCACCGGCATCGCCACCAGCAACATGTTCAGGGCCGCCTGCGCGGCCATCGGCTTCGAGCGGCGCAAGCCCCAGCCGCTGGAGGACATCGTGGCGGCGCTGGAGGCGCGCGGCGTCACGCGCTGCGTGATCACCGGCCGCGACAGCGAGACCACCTACGGTTCCCCGTCCAACAACGCGAGCGTGCTGGCCTTCGTCCGGGCGCATCCGGAGCGGTTCATCGGCTTCTGGGGCGTGGACCCGCACAAGGGCATGGCCGCCGTGCGCGAACTGCGTCACGCCGTGGCGGATCTGGGCATGCGCGGGGCCGCCATCGACCCGTACCTGGCGCACCTGCGCCCCGACGAGGCGCGCTACTACCCGGTCTACGCGGCCTGCTGCGACCTGGGCATTCCGGTGGTCATGACCACGGCCCCGCCGCCGCAGGTGCCGGGCGCGGTAATGGGCTACACCGACCCGCGCCACGTGGATGTGGTGGCCCGCGACTTTCCGGAACTGCGCATCGTCATGAGCCACGGCGGGTATCCCTTCGTGAACGAGGCCATCTTCGCCTGCCTGCGCAACGCCAACGTGTACATGGACTGTTCGGAATACGAGATGGCTCCCATGGCCGAGGCCTACGTGCAGGCCATGAACACCCTGATTCCCGACAAGGTGGTGTTCGCCAGCGCGCATCCGTTCATTGAACAGGCGGATGCCCTGGACATCTACGCCCGCATGGACCTGGCCGACGACGTGCGGGAAAAGGTGATGTACCGCAATGCGTTGCGCGTGCTGGGGGAGGCGTCATGAAGCCATGGCCGACCCCTGTCCGGTTCGGTGGCGCTGTGGAACCGGGGTCGGGAGCGTTAAAATTTTCTCAAATTTATCCAATACGGTGAGTGGCTGGTCGCACGCAGTCTTCCGGGATTCTGCCGTAGTCATCAACATTTTGATATTGATATATTTTCTTGTCTTGATTCCAGGTAGCCGCGTGCGTCGTGCGGATGTGCGTATGGCTGAAGATCTGGTTGCATCTTTGCAACGTAGTTGCATGGTTGGAACTATGCCATCTAATATACTGTAAATTAAGATGGAAAATGCTGACTGGCTGGTTCCGGTTTGATGAACCCGCACAAAAATGCAACCTGTACCAACCCTGAAAGGGGGATTGTCCCGAAGATTGTGTCGAAAGGGGACAATCTGTGCTGGTGAAATGTGCCATGGCTCGCTTTGGTATCGTACTTGCTTTGTGGTCGGCAGGGGCTGTCCGCCCTGTGCGAGCCACGCCCCGCACGAATCACGCTCCGCACGAATCACGTTCTGAACAGGGGGGACCCCCTGAGTCGTACCGGCAATGGAACGGACCCCGACCGGCAACGCCCCGATGAGCCGGGCCAACCAGAGCAACCCAACACGCACCCGGACCGCAGGAGAAACACGATGCGAAGACTGTCATGGCGTTTCATCACGGGCCTTACCCTGTGCACCCTGTACGCACTGTCCCTTGCCTCCACCGCGATGGCCGAAAAATTCGTGGTGGGCTACCAGCCGTATGACACCATCTCCTACCAGGCCATCGTCAACGCGGAACTCGGCCTGTGGAAGAAGTACGTGCCGCAGGGCACGGAAATCGAATTCCAGGGCGCGCTGCAAGGCACCGTGGTGGCCAACAACATGTTGGCCGACAAGGCGCACATTGGCTACATGAGCGTCATGCCCGCCACCATCCTGTGCTCCAAGCCCGAGCAGGCGGAGATAAAGATGGTGGCCACCCTCGGCATGTCCGAGGGTACCCGCTGCTCGCTGGTCCTGGTCCGCAAGGACGCCCCCCGCTTCGAATCCATGGAAGCCCTGGCACGCTGGATGGACGGCAAGGTCATCGCCGCGCCCAAGGGCAGCGCATCCGACCAGTACCTGATGCGCTTCTTCGAAAAATACAACGTGAAGCCGAAGGAATACCTCAACCAGTCCATCGAGGTCATCGGCACCAACTTCCGCATCGGCAAGATCGACGCCGCCTCGCTGTGGGAACCCACCCTCTCCCGCATCGCCGACGACGTGGGCGAGGGGGTCGCGCACATCGCCGCCGACGGCCGTGCCTGCGGCAACCCCGACCTCGGCATCCTGGTCATGCGCAAGGACTTCATGGAAAAGTACCCCGACGTGGCCAAGGGCTACCTGCGCGCGGAACTGGAAGCCCAGCGCTACCTGCTGGACCCCGCCAACTGGACCAACGTCATCGAGATGGTCTCCAAGCACGCCAGCGGTATCCCCAAGAAGGTGCTGTGGTACTCGCTGTACGGCAAGATTCCGGCCGATTCCAAGGAAACCGTGCGCGAGTGGAAGTCGTTCTACTTCAACGAGCGTGAACGCGGGAACATCGCCGAGGTGGCCCCCTTCCTGCTGAAGGACAAGCGCATCAAGTCCCTGCCCCCCGAAGGCACCGTGGACGACGCCATGGCCCGCGCCGTGGTCAGGGAAGCAGGCATCACCCCGGTCAGCGACAGCGTGACCCTGGGCGTGATCGAAGGCGCCTCGGCCAGCGCCAGCCCGTTCAAGGAGTAAGGACCAACGGTCCACCTTCCCGAGGCGGGCGCGGGATGTGCGTCCCGCGCCCGCCAGACGGGTTGCCCCGGCCGCCCGCACCCCATCCGGGGCGGGCAGGGCGGCCAACCAAGCCGGAGGAATTCGTGAGCACCGCAAGCGTTGCCACCGCCACGCGCAACGACGCCGCCCCCAGTTCCCTGCAGGTCAGCCTGTTCTGCCTCAGGGAGTGGTTGAAAAGCGCCGCCCCTTACCTGAACCTGCTCGGCATCGTCGGCTTCATCTTCCTGTGGTACCTGCTGACCGAAAAACTGAAGGTGCCGTGGTTCAACAAGTTGCCCGGCCCCGTGGGCGTGTACCGGGAATGGGTTTCGCAGGATCCGTCCTACGGCATCTCGCTGTACACCCCCGAATACTACCAGCACATCGTGACCAGCATCTGGCGCGTGTTGCAGGCTTTCTTCCTGGCCACGTTCCTGGGCGTGCCCGTGGGGCTGATGATGGGCTGGAAGAAGACCTTCAAGGACTACACCTTCCCCCTGCTGGAGACGTTGCGCCCCATCCCCATGCTGGCGTGGGTGCCGCTGTCCATCCTGATGTGGCCGGGCCGCGAGGCATCCATCATCTTCCTGACCTTTCTCGGCTCGTTCTTCGCCACGGTGCTGAACACCCTGCTGGGCGTGGAATCCATCGACGAGGTGTACTTCCGCGCGGCCCATTCGCTGGGCGCGCGGCCCCGTCACGTGTTCCTCAGGGTCATCCTGCCGGGGGCCCTGCCGTTCATCTTCACCGGGCTCCAGATCAGCATGGGCTTTGCCTGGTTCTCGCTGGTGGCTGGCGAGATGCTGGCCGGCGAATACGGCCTTGGCTACCTGATCTGGAATTCGTTCATCATGGTGCAGTACCCGGTCATCGTCATCGCCATGGTCACGCTAGGGGTCATCGGCTGGCTGAGCAGCGCGCTGATCCGCATGGTGGGCAACCGGCTGATGCAGTGGAAGGTGAGGGAGGAGATCCGATGAATACGGCAGAAGCGCTTCCCGTGCCCGCGCCGCGCGGGCAGATCAGCATCCGCAACGTCTCCAAGGTGTACGATCCGGACGGGGCCGGGGTGCTTGCGGTGGACAACTGCTCCATGGAGATCGCGGCGGGCGAGTTCTGCGTGGTGGTGGGGCCCTCCGGCTGCGGCAAGACCACCTTGCTCAACGCCATCGCCGGGTTTCACGGCATCACCTCCGGCGAAATACTGCTGGACGGCAAGTTGCTGTGCGCCCCCGGCAAGACGCCCCCGCCGGGCTCCGACCGCATCGTGGTCTTCCAGAACGGGGCGCTGTTCCCGTGGTACGACGTGCTCGACAACGTGACCTTCGGGCCGGTGGTGCAGGGCGTCATGCCCGAACGCGAGGCGCGTGACAGGGCCCGCGAACTGTTGTCCCAGATGGGGCTTGAAGGCATCGAAAACAACTACCCCAGCGAGATATCGTCGGGCATGCGCCGCCGGGTGGAGATAGCCCGGGCCATGATGACCGACCCCAGCGTGCTGCTGCTGGACGAACCCTTCCGGGCCATGGACGCCCTGACCAAGACGGTGGTCCACCAGTTCCTGCTCGACGTGTACGACCGCAGCAACAAGACCATCTTTTTCATCACGCACGATCTGGAAGAGGCCATCTTCCTCGGTTCCAAGGTGTACATCATGACCACGCGCCCGGCCCGCATCAAGACCGTGCTGGACGTGGACATTCCGAGGCCGCGCGACTTCCGCGTGCTGTCGTCGTCGAAGTACATCAGGCTGAAGAAGGAATGCATCGAGGCGGTGCACGAGGAAGCCCTGAAGGCGTTCAAGGCGGGCGAACGGGAAATGGCCTGATCTCCAAATTGTCTTTTCGCCCGTTGGCGTCCGACCCGAAGGGCGCGAAGCGTGACCGTTGGGCGAGCTTGCGAGCCCTACGGCCATCGTGCGCAACGCGGTCAAACGTCGCCTGCCATGGCTTTGCTGTCCTTATCCGCGCGTTGCGGTCCCTATCCGTAAGGTTCGCTTCGTTCACCCAACGGCTAGGGCAAGATTCGCGCCACGCGCTCACCTAACGGCTAAGGCTCGGTCGAATACGATAAGAGTACGCGTTGCGGTCCTCATCCGTAATGCTCGAAGACTCGCATAACGGCTGAGGCACTCCCTCATGGCAGGCTTGTTTTCCTCGCCAACGAACGAAAATCCTGCTTTGGAGACAGCCCCGGGTATTCCGGACCGCCTCCTCGTACACCACGGACACCAGCGGAGACACAGCATGACCACAGCCGTACTCGCGCAAGGGTTCAACTGGACCCGCTGCCGCAGGAAGATCGCCAACATATCCACGGCGCGCGGCATTGCCGCCATCGTCGCGTTCACCCTCGTCTGGGAACTGTGCACCTGGCTGCACGTGCCCATCATCGGCAACGTGCCCGCGCCCTCGTCGGTGCTGGCGGCGTTGGGCAGGCAACTGGTCAGCGCCGAATACTGGCTGTCCTGGCGCGACAGCTGCCTGCGCATCCTGTCCGGCTTCGTGCTGGCCCAGGTGCTGGGCATTCCGCTGGGGCTGCTGATGGGCATGAACCGCACCGCGCGCGAGCTCATCTACCCGGTGTTCGAGATCATGCGCCCCATCCCGCCGCTGGCCTGGGTGCCCGCATCGGTCATCTTCTGGCCCACGTCGGAAATGTCCATGATGTTCGTGGTGTTCCTGGGCGGGTTCTTCACCGTGGTGCTGAACATCGTGGGCGGCGCGCGCAGCATCGACATCCGCTACATCCGCGCGGCCCATTCGCTGGGTTCGTCTCGCTCGGACATCTTCTGGCGGGTGATGCTGCCCGCCACCCTGCCCAGCATCGTGGTGGGCATGACCGTGGGCATGGGCATCACCTGGGCGGTGGTGGTGGCGGCAGAGATGATAGCCAGCCGTTCCGGCCTGGGGTTCCTGACGTGGCGCGCCTACGTGGCGGGCGAGTATCCGCTGATCGTCATCGGCATGATGAGCATCGGCATCGCGGGCTACATGTCATCCGCGCTGATCCGCTTCATCGGCAGCAGGCTTACGCCGTGGCTGCGGGTATTCTAGGGGCTGTCTCCCAATGGTCCTTTCGCCCGTTGGCAGACCGACCCGAAGGGCGCGGAGCGTGCCCGTTAAGCGAGCTTGCGAGCTTTGCCCCAGCCGTAGGCGAGTCAACGAGCCGTACGGATGGGGACAGCAACGATACGGGCATCGAGCGCAGAGCGGTCAAACTTCGCCTGTCATTCCGGTAGAATACCATAAGAGTGCTCTGCGGTCCTCATCCGCGCTTTGCGGTCCCTATCCGTAAGGTTCGCTTCGCTTACCTAACGGCTAGGGCAAGGCTCGCGAGCTCGCCTAACGGCTGAGGCATACCCCTGCATGGCAGGCTCGTTTTCCTTGCCAACGAACGGAAAACCTCATTTGGAAACAGCCCCTAGGGAGAGCCCGAATGAATACCGCGACGACGCAACTGACGCCCGGCATGGGCGCGGGTGAAATGGTGGTGGAGAACGTGGCCAAGGGCTTCGGCGTGGGGCCGTTGCGCAAGCAGGTGCTGCGCGGTTGTTCCTTCGTGCTTGAAAAGGGCAAGCTCACGGTGCTCATCGGTCCTTCCGGCTGCGGCAAGAGCACCCTGGTCAACGCGCTGGCCGGCTACGAGACGCCCGATTCGGGCAGGGTGAGCATCGACGGGCAGCCCGTGACCGGGCCGGGGCCGGACCGGCTGGTGGTGTTCCAGGAAACCGCGCTGTTCCCCTGGATGACCACCTTCGAGAACGTCAGCTATGGTCCGCGCGTGCAGCGCAAGCTGCCGGAACGCGAATACGCCGAAGAAACCATGAAGCTGCTGGACCTGGTCGGGTTGCGGGACTTTCGCGACAAGTACCCCGCCCAGCTTTCCGGCGGCATGCAGCGCCGCGCCGAACTGGTGCGGGCCATGATCAACCGGCCCAAGGTCATGCTGATGGACGAGCCCTTCCGGGGGCTGGACGCCATGACCCGCGCCCTGATGCAGGAATACTACGTGCGCCTGTTCGAAGAACACCGGGGCACCAACCTGTTCGTGACGTCGGAACTGGAGGAGGCCATCTTCCTGGCCGACAACCTGCTCATTCTCACCAACCGGCCCGCCTGCGTGAAGAAGGTGATCCAGGTAAGCCTGCCCCGGCCGCGCACGTTCGACATGATGACCTCCGCCGAGTACCAGCGCTGCAAGTTCGAGGCGCTGGAACTGCTGCACGAGGAGGCCATGAAGTCGTTCGCCTCGGGCGGCCTGAACGCCGCCGACTTCATCGAGGCCTGCGCCCAGTTGGGGCAGGATCAGGCCCAGCCCGCCTGCCTCGGGCTGGACGACATGGTCCCGCCGGACGCCTCGGTCGCGCCGGACGCCATGGACGGTACCGGGGAACGAAAGGCGGAAGGGGCGGTATCCGGACGGTAGACCGGACCCGGGACGGCCGGGCGCGGACCACCGGGAGTGGATCCCGGCGGGGAGCGTTGCCGCCGGGCCGCGTCCGGGCTACACTGGCCGGGCGGCAGCCGGGCGGTATCCGAGGCTGCCGGTCCCCCGGTTTCGATGTCCCCTTCCGTTCGGAACGGGCCTGGACGGGGACCCGGTCCGGCGGTAGCCCGGCCAGTCCCGCACCTCAACCGGCGCACGGTGCTCCTGCGCCAGACATGCCCCGGATCCCCATGACCGAAGGTCTGCTCATCGCCATGCTGGGCTGGTGGCTTGGCGGCTTCATGAACAACATCGTCGGGTTCGGTGCTGCGCTGGTGGCCCTGCCCGTGGTGGCGCTGGGCAACGACATGGCCGTGGCCGTGCCCGCTTCCGGCCTCATCGTGCTGGCGCTGAACATGCAGATGGCCTGGAACTACCGCCAACACCTCGAGGGCGGCATCGGCGTGTGGCCCCTGATCCTGGGCGGCCTGCCGGGGGCCCTGGCGGGGGTACTGCTGCTGCGCCACATCCCCGATGCCGGGCTGCGCCTTGGCCTTGGCGGGCTGCTCGTGGCGTACGCCCTGTGGGGGCTGCTGTGCGCAAAGCCCCGCCGCAGGGCGCTGCACGGCGCCTGGGGAGCCGTGGCCGGGTTCTTTTCCACCAGCCTGGGCACGGCCTATGGCATCAACGGGCCGTCGCTGGCCATCTACCTGTCGTTCAGGGGGGGCACCCCGCAGCAGACCAAGGCCGCGTTGGGCGTGTTCTTCATCGTCAGCGGCACCATCATAGTGGCGGCGCAGACCCTGGCGGGCGTGCAGTCGGCGGAGACGGTGCTGCAGTTCGCCGCATCGCTGCCGTCGGTGATGCTGGGGGGATGGGCGGGTATCGCGCTGTCCCGGCGCCTGCCAGACGGCAACCTGCATGGCGCGCTGTTCGTGATGCTGCTGGCCATGGGCGCCAACCTCGTCCGGCAGGGCATGGGGTTCTGACGGAGGCGGCCTGTCGGCGGCCCCGCCGCGTTCCCGCCTCGGGTTCGGTCCATTCCCCGCCGCGCGCCCGCCATGCGCATCATGTCCGGCAGGCCTGTCATGCTGGCCGGGCATTTCCCGCCGATCCGCCTGTGCTTCCCGGAGTGTCCCTCAGCGTGTCCCTCAGTGTGTCCCCTGACAGGCAGCCTGATGTGCCCCCGGACCGACCCCCGGACCGCCCCCCGGACCGACCCCCGGACAGCCCTCCTGACAGCCCCCCTGGCGAGCTTCCGGGCGTGCCCGAACCGCAGCCGTCCGGGCAGCCGTCTGGGCTCCCGTCCCCGCCCCCGCCCCAGCCCGTGTCTCCCCGCCCTCCCTTGCCGATGAAGGTCAGAAAGCGTTCCGCGTCCGCGTGGCCGGGCAGCGGCGTTATCTGCATGCGGCCACCCACGGACTGGACCAGCATGGGTGTGTCGTACCCGGCCACGTCCACCACGCCCTTGATGCGGAAATAGCGCCGCGATTCCCATTCCAGCAGGCCTTCCAACTGGGGCATGGCCATGGGCGCGTGCACCCGCACGGTTTCCGCCGCATAGCCGTCGTCGGCGTGGGTCGCCGCGCCGCCGTGAAGCGCGGTGTCACTGAACCGGGGCAGACCACGCAACCCCGGTCCCCGCCGGGTGGTGTCCGCATCCGCCAGCAGGCCGAAGGGAATGGCGCCCCCCGCGGCCTCGTGCAGCATGGCCCCGGGGTTGATGTGGGCCGCCATGGCGCGGGCGGCCTCGATGTGCTCCGGTTCGGCGATGTCGATCTTGTTGATCACCAGAATGTCCGCCGCGGCCACCTGGTCCCTGGCCACCCTGCTTTCGCGCAGGGCACTGGCGAAGGATACGGAGTCCACCACGGTGATCACCGGGCCCCGGTCCACCAGGTTGGATACTTCGTGCAGTTCGTCGAGCAGATTCAGCGGATTGGCCAGCCCGCTGGTTTCCAGCACCACCACGTCCGGGGTGAAGCGGTCCAGCACCTGGGCCAGGCCGTGGCGCAGCCGCCCGGACAGGGAACAGCACACGCAGCCCTCGTCGGCCTCCACCACCCGGCAGCCGTCCTCCAGCAGTTTTCCGTCCAGCCCCACGGCGCCGATCTCGTTCTGGATGACCGCCACGAAGCGGTCGCGCTGCAGGTTGTATTCGATGAAGTGGCGCAGCAGGGTGGTCTTGCCGGAGCCCAGAAACCCGGTCAGCACCAGCAGCGGGGGGCGCGGCCCGTCGCCGCATGCGCTGGCGGCGGCTTGCGCGCGGCCCATCTCGCCGGGGCGGTGTGCGGTCATCCACGGCTGGGCATGCAGCGGACCCGCGTCCGCCCGGCGCCAGGGAATGCACCGTCCCGCTGGAGGCGGCGTGCCGTAGGCCAGGGCCACGGAGATGCGCCGCACGCCGTGCGCGGGTACGTTGCGGTAGGTACCCGCACGGGTGAACCACCCCTGCCAGCCGGGCCGCACGGTGTGGCGGCAGGCCGTGGGGGCCTCGCCCAGGACGAAGCTGGCGCTGGCCGCCAGACAGCGGAACAGGCGCAAGGCCATGGCGCAGGACGGGATGTCGCTTTCCGCTTCTCCGGGGTGCACCACGAAAGGGTCGGCCGTCGCGGCGGAACTGGCTGTGCCCTGCGGCGTGCCTTCGGACTGAACCATGACGTCCTGCGGCGTGCCTTCGGATTCAACCATGACGTCCTGCGGCGTGCCTTCGGACTGGCGAATGCCGTCGGCGGCGATGACGCGGGTGCGCGACAGGCTGGACAGTTCCAGCCGCAACGATTCGCCCTGTCTGCCCGCCACCACCCGCAGCGTGCCCACCCGGAACAGGGTGCGCATGGCGTGCCCGGACGGAAATTCGCGGACGTTGTCCCAGTAATCCGCCAGCAGGGTGGCCACTCCGGCGGCCAGGGGAAAGCGCTCTGCGCGCGGTTCGTCCGGGTGGGGGAAATAGTGCAGCGAAAAGGTGCCCGCCAGCACGGTGCCGTGCATGCGTTCGGCCTCGAACAGCATGCCGAACACGCCGGGGCTGCCGTGCAGCTTGCAGGTCCATCCTTCACCGTGGGCGATGGTGGGGCGAATGCCCCGCCACCCCAGGGCACGGGCCTCGGGCCGGTGGAACTGGGTGCGCAGCAGCAGGGCGCGCAGCATGCCGGACGTCCAGCAGCCATGCCCCTGGTCCACGGGAACGGGAGTGATCGTACGCAGGTCCATCGGGCCTCCTTGTCGGCGGTGTGCCGCCCGGCCTGTCCGGAACGTCCTGTCGGGTGCCGCCTGCCCGGTGATGCCGGCCCGGCGTGCCCCTGCCCGCCGATGCGCGCGGGCAGGGGCGTCCGTTCAATCTGCTCATCTGGTCATCCGTTCATTGATCGCCGGCCGGGGCTGTTTCAAAATTAGGATTTTCGTTCGTTGGCAAGGAAAACGAGCCTGCCATGAGGGAATATGCCTCTACCGTTAGGCGAGTCTGCGAGCCTTACGGTAGAGGACCGCAGCGCGCTCTTATCGTATTTGACCGAGCCTTAGCCGTCAGGTGAGCGCGTAGCGCGAATCTTGCCCTAGCCGTTGGGTGAGCGAAGCGAACCTTACGGATAGGGACCGCAACGCGCGGATAAGGACAGCAAAGCCATGGCAGGTGAAGTTTGACGTAGCCAACGGGCGAAAGGACAATTTAGAAACAGCCCCTACACCTTGGCGAACCGGATGGTATCCCCATTGCCCAGATAGGCCTTGTCCTTGGTGCGGAACCGGGCGGTGCCCTCCACCACCGGGTAGCCCGCGTCGATGAACTTCCTGGCGGTGACTATCCCGGTGCAATGGTTGCAACCCACCTTTTCCAGGTTCCACTTGCGCAGCCCGATGACCAGGTCGTCGTACTTGGGGTCCCAGTCCTCGAAGGGCGAGATGTGCAGCCCGCCGTACAGGCCGTGGAACCGGTCGTGCTCGTAGGCCAGTTCGCGGTAGGCGGTGTCCGCGAACAGGATGATGCCCTGGTGGCAGCACCCGGTGATGCTGACCAGCCCCAGGTCCGCCACGTTGAAGTACAGCGACTGTTCGCCGAACACCCGGCAGATGATGGGCACGTCGAACATGTAGCTGGCCATGCCCGGCTCGATGGGGTGCAGCCCCTTCTTCACCTTGACCAGTTCGCCCTTGTGTCCGGCGTCCTTGATGTACTGCAACCCTTCCGCGTAGAATGAATCGGGGATGTATATCTTGATGCCCGGCGCGTACTTGAGGGTTACCGGCAGGCCCCAGAAGTGGTCGAAGTGCTCGTGCGAAAGGATCAGCGCCTCGATCTCGCCGTTGGCCAGCATCTTGTCGATGCCCTCGCGCCTGAAGCATTCGTCCATCCAGGCGTACGACCACCCGGAGTCCAGCAGGTACTTGCGCACCTTGCCGTCCATGTCCTCCACCTCCACCAGGGCGGCGAAGCCCCCGGCGTTGGTGGGGTTGACGCTCTTGGCCCTGGTGATTTCCCATGCCTCGTCCAGCCGGTTGGGCAGCAGGTCGCGGATCTGGGCGATGCCCTTCTGGTACGACCCCTTGCCAAGGCCCGTGCCGTCGCCGAAGGGCGGCCAGTTGTAGGTGTACTGGTCCACCAGCAGGCCCCCGGCGCTCTTGATGTCGGCCATCAGCTTGCCGTTGTCGAACCAGCTGGTTTCCGAAACCACCTTGGCCTTCACGCTGCGGCAGGTGCCGAAGGACTGCATCTTGCGCTGCACCTTGGGCAGGTCTTCGAACCGGCGCGACGAGTACGAATACGCGCCCATGGCGCCCAGCGTTCCCAGCCCCACGCCCAGTGCCGCGCCCTTTATGAAGTCTCGCCTGCTGAGTGACGTCTTGTTGTCCGACATGGCGGCCTCCTTGGGCTACTTGGGAATGAGGGTGACGGATTGGGAAACCACGGGCAGCGCGCGCACGATGACGAAGTACAGGGCCACGCCCACGGCGGTGCCCACGGCCAGGCCGGGCAGCATCCTGGGGCTCCAGGTGTGCTCCGCCTCGCGCGCGGCGGCTTCCGCCGCCAGTTCGTCGGCGGTCTTCATGCGCATGGTCCAGCCGGGCCAGTTGTCCATGAACCAGTAGTTGATCAGCCAGATGTTGATCAGCCA